>CAZECG010000006.1:0-106073 GCA_964510535.1 uncultured Muribaculaceae bacterium | reverse complement strand
GTAGCGTTTTGCTGAACAAAATCGCTCATTTATCTTCCATTATTACAAGGTATCGTGCTAGTGTATTCCTATCGACCTTACAAATCTTGGCAATTTTGCGCTTTGAAACTCCGGCTCTAATAAGTTCTCGTATTAGATTCTCTTTACCGCTTAATTTGTATTTATTAGGGTCGCTACGACGACCTTTCGGACGACCTAACACAACGCCTTCTGCTTTTTTACGAGCTAAAGCCTCCTTGGTACGTTGTGATATTAAGTTGCGTTCAATTTCTGCAGACAAACCAAACGCAAAAGCAAGCACTTTTGATTGGATGTCATCGCCAAGTCGATAGTTATCTTTTATCGTCCACACCTTTGCTTCTTTAGTCATACAGATATTTAATATCTCCATAATCATAAAAAGATTTCTGCCAAGCCGCGATAACTCGGCACAGATAATTAAATCATCTTTTTTGATTCGTTTTAGAAGAACACCAAGTTGTCGTTTATTGTATGACTTCGTTCCTGAAATCGTTTCTTCAATCCAACCATCGATGGTTAGATTTTCGCGCCCACAGAAATTATTTATTTCAAAGCGCTGGTTCTCGACCGTTTGCTTGTCGGAACTCACTCTAATGTAACCGTATATCATTTTAAATTTAATGTTGTAATTGTCCTTACAATTATACATCATTAAAATTACTCTCCAACGCACCCTTCGGACACCTCCGAGGGGCGTGGCGTTTTGGGTGAGGCGGATAGGCGGTGAAGTTGGTCCGCAGGAGAGGAGGTGACCGTTCAAAGGAGGCTCGTTGTTGAGTTGGGCTATCGGCACCGACTGCCGTGAGGCATGGGTGTTACGTCGAGGTTTACGATACGGCTGCGATTGTTGGGGCTTGTCTTGGCTGATGCTTCTACACGGACAGAGATATTCGTTTCGTGTCTTGGTTCTAACCTCACGGCATTGGATTATCTGGGGCATTATCAGCGTACCGCTACAATACTACTGAATATTACATTCGACATCGCAGCTCGTTTTGGCGAGGTGTCACCATGACGCTCGGAGGCACATTGTATTTACATCGCGAAGTTAGCGTCTTTATCTACGCTCGAAAAGGGCAGGTAAATTCGCTCAAAAAATCTTCCTTTTTTACTGCTTAAAAAAGTGTATTCCCACGCTCCGCTTTGGCTTTCCCTCACGCTCAGCATAGCCGGAGCAAGCTCCGCTCTGCGTTCACTTAATCGGTCAAGTCCAGGGGGTAACCCTTTTGGACGAACCCTTGTCGGCTAACGTGCCTGTGAGTCACTGATTGTTCAGCCGCAATATCGGCAATGTAAAACAAACGAGCCCGGCGCAAAAATAGAGGGTATTGATAGATTATTATAATTCCTTTTGAGTGTTATAATTCTTATAATTCTTATGATTGTTGTGAGTTTTATGGGTGTTATCAGGAGGGGCTCGGGAGCACTCTTAACGGTTGTAATTGTTGTTTTTAAGAATAATTCCTTATCTTTGTAGTTTCAAAAGTGACTCTAAAGAATGGAAAAGACATCCGTAAAGCTCGATTTGTTATTTGAAACCAGTTGGGAAGTCTGTAACAAAATCGGAGGTATTTATACCGTCCTGTCGACCAAGGCAAAGACATTACAGTCTTATTATAAAAACAATCTTATATTTATCGGACCCGACGTGTGGTCAGATGAAAATCCGTCACCTTATTTCGTCGAATCGACAACACTGCTCAAAGCTTGGCGTCAAAATCCACAGTTGCCCGACGGGGTGACTGTCAGGGTAGGGCGTTGGGATATTCCCGGCCGCCCATTGACCGTTTTGGTGAAGTTCGATTCCATGTATGCCGGTAAAGATGAGATTTATGGGAAAATGTGGGAGCTGTACGGCGTGGATTCGCTTCACGCCTATGGCGACTATGACGAGGCTTGCGCCTTTTCTGTCGCTGCCGCTATGGTTATCGAGAGTCTTACTCGCTACATGGGTAAGATTGGAGGCCGCGTAATCGCTCATTTCGATGAATGGACCACAGGAATGGGGCTTCTCTACCTCAAGTGGAAGATGCCTTCGATAGCGACGGTGTTCACCACACACGCCACGAGTATAGGTCGTAGCATATGCGGTAACAACAAACCATTGTATGACTATCTTAAAGGCTACAATGGTGACCAGATGGCGGGTGAGCTTAATATGCAGTCGAAACATTCTTTGGAGAAAGCCGCCGCTCATCAGGCCGATTGCTTCACTACTGTTAGCGACATAACAGCCATAGAGTGCGAGCAGTTGCTGGAAAAGAATCCCGATGTGGTCACACCCAATGGGTTTGAACGCAATTTTGTCCCTACCGGTGTGAAATTTGACTCTACACGGGCCGATGCGCGAGAATTGTTGCTTAAAGTCGGTCGTGCGTTGACCGGTCGCAACTTCCCGGATGACACGTTTATAGTCGGTACTTCAGGCCGCTGTGAGTACCGTAACAAAGGGCTTGATTTATTCCTTGACTCCATGAGCCGTCTTGCCGACGAAAATGTAGACCGCCCTGTGCTTGCCTATGTCATGGTCCCGGCATGGGTTAACGGCCCTCGCCGCGATCTCGCTGATGCGATGGAGCGCAATGCAAGCCAGCCTCTCTGTGCGCCATTTATAACTCATTGGATTAACAATCCCGGCCAAGACCCCATCGAACGTTATCTCAGCGGGTTCCGTCAGCCCGATAACGTGACGGTGATATATGTGCCGTGCTATCTCGATGGCAATGACGGCATTTTTAACCGCTCATATTATGATTTGCTGATTGGCATGGATGCGACTGTGTTCCCCTCATATTATGAACCCTGGGGTTACACACCGCTTGAAAGCGTTGCGTTTGGAGTTCCGACGGTGACCACATCGCTTTCAGGTTTCGGCCAGTGGATACTGTCATCATTTGAAAATAATTTTGAGAGTTGCGGTGTCAGCGTGATAGCGCGCGGCGATTTCAACTATGATACCGTAGCTTCATCCGTGGCTCGGGATCTGCATTATCTTGCGGGATGTTCAAGCAACGTCCTTGAACGCATTTCAAAAGCCGCTATGCGCACCGCGCGACACGCAGCTTGGAGCAGTTTCATCACCTACTATGAACGAGCATTTGAGACCGCTCTCGCCAACCGCACACAGCGTGAGAAAAACGATATAAAGTAAATAATTTATTAATTACCAATAATTTAATATGAAATTTCAAGTAAGTAACACTAATACTCCCGCATGGCGGGAGATTACTGTTAAATCAGATTTGCCCGGCAAGCTGAAACCATTGGAAGATCTCGCACGCAACCTATGGTGGGTATGGAACAGTGAGGGTAAATCGCTTTTCCGTGACCTTGACCCCAATTTGTGGCGTAGCACAGGCGAAAATCCTGTGATGCTGCTCCAGCAGCTATCTTCGGTTCGCCTGCAGGAAATTCTCGATGATACCGAGATGATGGCTCGTATTGAGAGCGTCCATGCTTCGTTCAAGGAGTACATGAAGAAGCCGATGCGCAAGGATGTCCCTTCCGTGGCTTACTTTTCGATGGAATATGGGCTTTGTAACGCTTTGAAAATCTATTCAGGTGGTCTCGGCGTGTTGGCAGGTGATTACATCAAGGAAGCGTCAGACAGTTGTATCAATATGACGGCTGTGGGCTTCTTATATCGCTATGGCTACTTCACTCAGTCGCTGTCGGTTGATGGTCAGCAGATTGCCAACTATGAACCGCAGAATTTCAATCAGCTCCCCATTGAGCAAGTCCTTGACGCTAATGGCCAGCCGATGATTCTTGAAGTTCCATTCCCCGGTCGCATTATCTACAGCCACATTTGGCGTGTTAATGTCGGGCGAATGAACCTCTATCTGATGGATACCGACTTTGACATGAACAGTGAGTTTGACCGCGTTATTACCCATCGGTTGTATGGCGGTGACTGGGAGAACCGTATTAAACAGGAGTATCTCCTCGGTATCGGTGGTGTGTTGATGCTCGAAAAACTCGGTATTAAGTCTACTCTCTACCACTGCAATGAAGGCCATGCGGCTTTGCTCAATCTCCAGCGTCTTGTCGATTATGTGCAGAATCAGCACCTCGACTTTAACGTGGCTCTCGAGCTTGTGCGTGCTTCAAGCCTGTACACGGTACATACGCCGGTTCCCGCCGGACACGATTACTTCGATGAGGGCTTGTTTGGCAAATACATGGGTGAATATCCCGCAAAACTCGGAATCAGCTGGAACGACCTCATGAATATGGGTCGCGAGAATCCCGACACAAACGAGCGCTTCTCTATGAGTGTATTCGCTCTTAACACCTGTCAGGAGGCCAACGGTGTGAGCTGGCTCCACGGTGAGGTCTCTAAAAAGATGTTCGCCGGAATTTGGAAGGGTTATAGTTGGGAAGAGTCTCATGTCGGCTATGTGACCAATGGCGTGCATATGCCCACTTGGGCCTCAAGCGAATGGAAAGAATTTTACACTGAGAAACTCGGTAAGCAGCTATTTGACGACCAAAGCAATCCCGAGGCATGGAAAGGCATTTTCAAGGCTAAGGACGAAGAGATTTGGGAGATGCGAATGAAGATGAAGACCAAATTCATCAACTTCGTTAAGCGCGATTTCAAAGAAAAATGGCTCGCTAATCAGGGCGATCCGTCGGCTGTGATGAAAATTGTTGACAAAATCAACCCCAATGCGCTCATCATCGGTTTTGCCCGCCGTTTCGCCACTTACAAACGCGCTCATCTTCTGTTTACCGACCTCGACCGTCTTGCCAAGATTGTCAACAACGAGCAGTTCCCCGTGCAGTTCGTATTCTCGGGTAAGGCTCACCCCGCGGATGGCGCAGGTCAGGGCTTGATTAAGCGCATCATGGAAATCTCACGGATGCCCCAGTTCCTCGGCAAGATTATCTTCCTTGAGGACTACAACATGATAGTTGCGAAGCGCCTCGTTTCTGGGGTGGATATTTGGTTGAACACCCCTACACGTCCCCTTGAGGCTTCAGGTACCTCAGGCGAAAAGGCCGAGATGAACGGCGTTCTCAATTTCTCAGTCCTCGACGGTTGGTGGTATGAGGGCTACCGTTTCAACGAGCAAGCCGGTTGGGCGTTGACCGACCAACGCACATTTACCGATCAGGCTCAACAAGACAAACTCGATGCGGCTACAATCTACTCAATGCTTGAAAACGAGATTGTTCCCCTTTATTTTGCCAAAAATTCTAAGGGCTATTCTCCCGAGTGGATTCAGTACATTAAGCGTTCAATCGGCGACATCGCGCCCAATTTCACCATGAAGCGTATGATTGACGATTATATCAGTCGCTTCTATGACAAAGAAGCCGCCCGAACCAAAAAACTCGTTGCCAATGACTGCACTCTTGCAAAAGAAATCGTCGCATGGAAAGAGAAAGTAACTGCGGCATGGGATGGTATCAAGGTTCTTGATGTGGCTCGTAGCGGAGCAGCCAACGGCATTACCGGCGAACCGTACGAGACAACTGTCAAAGTTGACACTAATGGTCTCGGTAAAGACCTCGGTCTCGAGCTTGTCATATACAAGCAGAGCAACGGTGTCGAGAAATTGTGGAAAACGACTCCGTTCAAGGTGACGGCTGAAGATGGCGGTATTGTTACCTACCATCTGAAAGATCATTTCACCGACGCTGGCGTGTTCCGCTTCGCTTACCGTCTCTATCCTTATAATCCCGCATTGCCTCACCGCCAAGACTTCGCGTACGTCCGCTGGATTTGATAATCCGGAATTTTAGATTTATTATTCTATAAATAAAGACTCCCGCTGACAAAATCGGCGGGAGTCTTGTTTCTTAGGTTTGAGCCGGAAGGCTTGTAATCATTCTTTCACTGTCTCGGGCTGATGCTCTTTGATGAATCCTACGCAAAGTGCGCCGACTGCGAGAGACACACCTGCGATAACCATCATCATCCATTGAGGCGCAAGGGCATCGGGCGAGCCGATAGCTGCGAGAATCCATCCGCCGGCAAGTGCGCCGATAATTTGAGGAATGCAGATAGAGCAGTTGAACAGGCCGAGATATGCGCCGATATTGCCACCCTTTAGCGAATTTGTCAGAATGGTGAACGGCCATGCGAGCATTGCAGCCCATGCGCAACCGATTAATGCGAACGACACAAACAGCAGGTAGGGATTGGTGATGTAGCCGGCTGAGATAAATCCGGCGGCACCGAGGAGCAGGCTCAGCGCGTATGAGAACTTACGGTTGCGGAACATCGGCAGAACTATAGCCCAAAGCACTGAACCGATTGCCTGGATGGCGAAAAGAATGCCCACCCAGTTACCGGCGTCGTTATATTGTTTCGATTCAGTATTGAGCACTACATGAGTGGCAAATTGAGCCTTGTCGGGAGCATTGAGCGTGCGCACCTCAGATTCGTCGATAAACAGCTCACCGCTGTGGGGATCGTGAGTGACGATTCCGGCAAGGGTAAGCTCAACCGGTTCGCTTTCTTGCTGTATGAGTGTGAGGTAATCGACCAATTTGATTGATTCCGGCGCATCAACCGGAAGGCCGCCGTCAATTGACAGTTTGGCATTGCGGGTGTCTATGCTTTCGTTGAAATCAAAAGCGGCAACACCCTCTTTCGATGCTATAAGCCCGTTCTCTACCACTGCTACGGAAGGTGCGTTGTCGCGCTCGATTGAGAGCTTGTTGACCTTGGTCAGAGTCCCGTCGGGTGCGATGAAACCGGCGACAGTCGCTTTCCCGTGTTCAAGAATGACGGTCGTGTCATTGATGAGGATATATTTTGCCTGGAACACCTTGCCGTTTGCGTCGGTTATGCCATAATTTGACACTGTTTCGGGAGTGTCAAACGCATTCTTGGCAATAGTCCCGTTGGTGTAAGTCCACATGAACAGGAATGCAAACCAGCAGAAGAATTGTACGAGACCCACCGTCCAGAAAGTCTTGGGTGCGTTAACGAGCAGTTTGATTACGTTTGTTTTCTCCTTTTTAGCGTCAGCTTTTGAGACGTCAACACCGCCGTTATATTCCGCGTAGACGTGCGGAGGCCACTCCTTGATTTTAGCCAGCGAGTAGACCACACACAGCAGCAATATCGCTGCGCCGATATAGAACGAATAAATCACAGTCTCAGGGATGACACCCTCGGCGGCAGTGTTTTGAAACCCGATCCATGTCAGTATAAACGGGAATACATACCCCACTATTGACCCTGCGTTGCACAGGAAACTTTGGATAGAGTAGGCGAGCCCTTTTTGCTTTTCGTTGACCATATCGCCGACAAGCATCTTGAATGGCTGCATGGCCATGTTGATTGATGTGTCGAGGAGCATAAGAGCAAACAGCCCTACAAGAATAGCTGATGACACTGTCAGCCCGAAACTTCCGGCGTTGGGAAGCAGGCACATCACGACTACGGCAACTATAGCCCCAAGAATCAGATAAGGTAGACGGCGGCCGAAACGGGTCCATGTCTTGTCGCTCATGGTCCCGACTATGGGTTGCACAATCAAACCCATAAGAGGTGGTAAAATCCAGAAATAGCTTAAATCATGGGGATCGGCGCCGAGGGTGGCGAATATGCGTGACACGTTGGCACTTTGCAGCGCATAAGCGATTTGAACCCCAAAGAAGCCGAAACTTAAATTCCAAAGTTTCCAAAAGCTTAGATCAGGTTTGGTTTTCATGTCCTTTGTTTGTGATATTTTATTGATGTTTTACTTTGTTATAGTTATCGTTCGGTCAATCGTGAGGCTCTCTGATTATGCGTTGGTCAAGGAGTAGAGCCACGCTATTTCTTCTGCCCAGATTGTCTCGTCGGGAGTTTCGAGTATCAAAGGTATGTTGTCCATACGCGGGTCATTCATCAGCATGGTGAAAAACACCTCGCCCAATGTCCCCTTTCCGAGTGATTCATGTCGGTCAATCTTGCTGCCAAGACCTTTGCGGGAATCATTGATGTGCATACCGCTCAGGAACTTAAACCCTATGGTGTCGTCAAAAGCTTTCCATGTAGACTCATAGCCTTCAGGAGAGGCTATGTCATATCCGGCTGCAAAGGCGTGGCAAGTGTCGATGCACACACCGACTCGGCTTTTGTCGTCGACACGGTCGATAATGCGTGCTATCTGTTCGAAGTTGTAGCCGAGATTGCTCCCTTGGCCTGCCGTGTTTTCTATGACAGCCTTAACTCCCGTGGTGCGCTCGAGGGCATAGTTGATTGAGTCGGCGATGAGATCGAGGCACTCATCGGCTGCTATCAAATTGACGTGACTGCCGGGGTGAAAATTGAGCATGGTTAGCCCCAGTTGCTCGCACCGGTGCAGTTCGTCGAGGAACGCCTCGCGTGACATGCGCAACTTTTCGCTGTCAGCGCTGCCGAGATTAATCAGATAGCTGTCGTGGGGCAATATCACGTCGGGTGTGTAGCCAGACATTTGGCAGTTTGTCTTAAAACTGTCAATATCCTTGCCGGTGAGAGGCTTTGATGCCCATCTCGACGGGTTGCGCGTAAATAGCGCAAACGCTTTCGCCCCTATCTCTTTTGCGCGCAGTGGGGTGTCGCTGACGCCGTTTTTTGCCGCAACGTGTGCTCCGATGTATTTCATGCCTTTTGTAGAATCTTAAAAAGTTTACAAATATAATGAATTTTCGAATTATTTACACCTAAAACCGCTATAAAGCCTTGTGCGGCATAGATTCTGGATTATTTGCCATAAAAAGCAAAAATGGCGGGAAAGATTCGTTGTAATCATCTTCCAGCCATTAATGGATGTATATGTCGCAATCGCGTTAATCGTCAATTGAGGTCAGTGCCGCAGCTATTGCTTCGATTAATCTAAACATATGTGCCATATGCGATTACGTGGTTGTCGTACTCGTTTCTATAACAATCTGATGCGTAGATGAGTTTCTTGTTAGGCCTAAAGTAGTAGCATTGCGTCGCCATAGCTTAAAAAACGGTAGTCGCCGGCAAGTGCGTGTTCATACATGTGTCGCCAGTCTCCGCCAGTAAAGGCCGACACCAGAAGAAGTAGGGTCGACTGTGGCTGATGAAAATTGGTAACCATACCTTTTACGACTTTGAACCGATAGCCAGGGGCGATTATTATTCGGGTAGAGGCGACAAAAGTTGACATCCCGTTTGCATCCATGTAATCGACAATGGCTTTTAGCGCCTCCGCTGTGTCGGGCTGGTCGGCGGTGTTATCATAGGGTGCCCATTGCGGCACTTCGCCTTCCCACTGGCCTCGGAGCATCAGTACACCTGCGTGATATAGGCTTTCAAGAGTGCGCACCGAAGTGGTACCCACTGCGATAACCTTTTTTTCGGTTTTCGAGAGTTCGTCAATCAGTCCGCGCTCTACGGCTATAAACTCGCTGTGCATCTCATGCTCACCGATTGATTCGCTTTTGACCGGCTGGAACGTGCCGGCACCGACATGGAGCGTCAAGTGACGGCGTGGTATGCCGAGCGATGAAATCTTGTCGAGCAGCGAGTCGGTGAAGTGTAGACCGGCGGTTGGTGCGGCCACCGAACCGTCAGTGTCGCTGTAGACCGTTTGATAGTCGTCGCTGTCGCTCTGCTCGGTGTTGCGGTTGAGATAGGGGGGGATTGGAATTTCTCCTGCGCATGAAATGATGTCTGACCATGTCACTCCCGGATTATCCCACGAGAATCTGACAATTGATGCGTTACCGGCGCGCCCCGTCCTGTCAGCTTCCAATGTGACATCTATGCCTTTTATGTTGACATTTTGGCTCAATGTCGTGCCATCTTTCCATCGCTTGGAGTTGCCCACGAAACACTGCCATGTCACCGCCCCGGTCGAGGCGAAGTTGACGGCGTAGTCGCGCGGCTCTGTCGGCTCAAGGCAGAATACTTCAATTAACGCACCCTGGCTTTTGCGGAAGCGCAGTCGTGCGTTTATTACGCGGGTGTTGTTGTAGACGAGCATTGTGTCCGCAGGTAACAAGGCTGGCAGCTCATCAAACCGGTGGTCGGTAATTGTCCCGTCGTGAGTGCGGACAAGAAGACGGCATTTGTCGCGTTGTGCGAGCGGATGCTTTGCGATGCGATTGTCAGGCAGGGAGTAGTCAAAATCCTCTATCCTTATGTTTTTTGTGTCGGTTGCGTTTATATCAGTGTTCATAATTGATGCGAAATTACCCAAAAATCGGTTAATGGACAATAATCAGTTCCCGCATAATGGCATCGGAACGTAAGTATTCACTTTCTGGGATAGCGATTGTGTCGAGTGCTGGTCGCACTAATTTTCCGTTTTCGAGCAGTGGTTTAGCGGCGTTGAGCAGCGATTTGGCGTAGTATCCCCCGAATTGGTCTTTGATTTCAGCTATTGATAAGCCGGTGTCGGTGCGCAGTCGGGTTATTATCATGTCGTTTAGGCGGTCGATGTCATCTTCTTCATCAATAGTGAATACTGTCATGCCTTGTGATAGCGAGTCGATATATCTATTTATAGAGATAGGGTTTACGCGCCGCCGTCTACCGTCGAAGCTGTGGGCCGAAACTCCGAGGCCGATGTAGGGTATTCCGAGCCAATAGTTTGTGTTGTGGATTGCCTCGCAGCCCGGTTGTGCGAAGTTAGAGATTTCGTAATGTCTGTAACCGCAAGAGCGACTCGACGATGCGAGAATCTCATACATCTTGAACACTGTTTCGTCGTCGGCCTCTGTCAATTTCCCACTTTCACGCATCGCCCAGAGCCGTGTGCCTTCCTCATACGATAGGAGATAGGCAGATAAGTGTCCGGGCATTATTTCCAATGCGATGTCAAGACTTCGTTTCCAGCTATCAATGTCTTGCCCCGGCAATCCATAAATCAGGTCGAGATTGAACTTCATTCCGGCTGAGATGATTAATTTTGCCGCTGCCAATGCTTGTTGTCCGGTGTGGCGGCGTCCTATTAATGCGAGTTGTTCATCATCGAAACTTTGCACACCCATGCTGATGCGGTCAAACCCTATATCGGTCACGGCATCCACCCATTCAGGTGTCACATCTTCAGGGTTGGCCTCTATGGTCATCTCCTCCAAAGATGTGGGATTAATATGCTCTATGAGTTTTGCGAGTATATCGGGTTTGATTATCGACGGGGTGCCTCCGCCTATATAAATCGTTGTTATTGGCTCATCAATCTCATTTTTGCGCAAATCCCACTCGCGTTTCAATCCGCCTATGTAATCGGTGAGAGAATCTGTTTTTGGAGTAGAAAAAAAATCGCAATAAGCGCATTTGGAATGACAGAATGGGATGTGTATGTATAACCCGGCCATAATCGAGATGTCAGCGTGCGCAAATTTGGGTGAATTTACAATAGCGGCAGGCGTTCTTATCGGGGGTAGCTTTGAATGGGATATTGGGGTCAAACAATTCCTCAATTCTCTTACCGAGTCCTTCGATAAACTCCTCGTTGAAGTCGCGGTAATCATTGACACTGCATTTCGCTATGGTCAAGGGACCGCACGGTTTGTCGCCTTTCCCTATATCTTTCAGCTTGTAAACCACCGGCATTATTGGATTGTTGTCGTCTGGGATATCAGGGTCTGATTGATATACGTTGGCATATAGCATGAGCTGTAGCACCGATTTCTGGTGGTTATTGTTGCCAGTGTCAAAAATTTGCTCCCATTTTGAAATGACTGGCTTGTCAGACCCCGTTTTGTAATCGATAAGGCGTGTCACGTTAGGGCTTGCGTCGTCAATGTTGATTTCATCGATGCGGTCAATAGATCCTTTGATATTGATTGACAGACTTTCGGAGATGGGCAACACTGCTTTAACCCGCTTTTCGGCGGCGATGAAATTAAACGGTGTGAACTTCTTGTCATGCTCAATCAGCCGTTTTATAAACGTCATCATCATGATGCCGATGATTTTGTTCTCGCCCGTTAGCGGTGTGTCGAGGTCTTTTCCCTTGGAATAGTTCTTGTTGATTGATTGTGTGAGCATCCGTTGCAACAGATGCTCTTCATCGATGAAACGGTTAAGGTCGGTAGCCGTCACTCTCACTTTATCGCTACTCTCTGGGCCGTTCTTCTCTCGGCGTATGGTTTCATAGATGTTCTGTGCCACCTCATGGATGATGGTGCCGTATGTCCCCTCGTCCATATACATCTTCAATTCATCGTCGATGTTATACTGTCTGATATATGCGAGATAGAATTGCAAGGGGCATTGTATGTAGTGGTCGATTGATGTCGGTGAGAAATATTTTTCATCTATAAACCGCGGGTCTTTGTAGCGGTTCAGAATCTCCATGATTTCCGGCGTTTTGGTGGCTTCGACTACTCTTGGTTCCACCGATTTCATCTCATAGCTGAGAAGATGTTGGCTCAGATTGTCATGGGGGAACAAGTGCAACAGTTGATAGAGATAGCGCGACATCTCGCCCCCCTTTAAGCCACCGGTGCGGGTGTCATAAATCAGATAGACGTTTTTGGCTCTTGTTATCAGTCGGTAAAAATAATAAGAATAGATGCTCTCTTGATAGTCGATTGTCGACATTCCGTATCCGTGTCGCAAGGCGTTGGGGATGAAAGTCTTGGAATAATGCTTGCGGGGAAAAATCCGTTCGTTCATCGACAGCATTATGACATTGTCGAAGTCGAGCGCGCGTGTTTCAAGCACTCCCATTATCTGCACACCTTTAAGCGGCTCCCCGATAAAATTTACCGATTCAGTCCCTACCAGTTTCTCCATTAGATGGAAAAATGTGGCGTCGCTCATTGTCACGTCGTATCTTTCGCTCAAATCTTGCAGTGTTTGCACCGCCTCGATGTAACGTGCCGTGAAACCGGTTTCGACAGCGTCATTGCCTATTGATTCAAGCCCGCTTTTGAGCTTGTTTAGCAGGTTGATGGTGTAGCCAAATACCTCGTTGGCATTTTTGGCGTCGCGCACTGGCGTGAATATCGATGCGAGTTCAGGGTGGGATTGGGCTATCTCTTTGGCCGGGATATTATAACGCCGGTTTTTGTTGATGTCATCAACTATCGCAAGGGCATCATCGGGAGCTATGCTTCTGATGAGCGGATGAGACAGTACCGTGAAAATATCCTCGAAATAAAAATGAATCTCTCCGTGAAGCCTGCGAGCCCTCATTTGCATCGAGATGATGTTGGAAATCAATGCGGCCACGGGGGTATGTCTGAGCGGGTAGCCCATTGTGATGTTGACGTTGTCCACGTCGGGTGGAATAGAGTGCAGCAGGGGGATAAATAATTCCTCGTCTGGTAGCACTATCGCTGTTTTCAGTGCCTGTTCTTCTGAATCAAGGCCTCCCTCGTCTTTTAGCTTTTTGATGATTTCTCCTGCCATTTTCACCTGGCCGATGTTTGACGGCACACCTATGATGTCGGTGCTTGGATACCCGTTGACCGTCGGTTCCGGCAAATCATACAATGGCTTGAAGCGGGTAAGATTCTTGAGAAGAAACCGTGTGGCCCGGTGCCCCTTGTCTTTGAATGATGGTGAGGCTGAGTCCCAGTAAAAGTCAGCGCATCCGAGACGTTGCAGTCTCTCGAATATTTTTATTTCAGATGTCGATAGCAGATTGAACCCTATAAACACATAGCGTGAATAGGGGAGGTCAGAGCGTTCGGCCTCCTTCAGTGCGTCAGCAGCGTCCCGGTAGGCCATTCCGCTGTATGTAAGTCCGAGTTGGCGCAGTTGCTTTCTGAAATCGGAGTATAGCTCATTTAGCACTTGCCAAAGCCTGATGAAACTTGTAGATACTCTGTCGTCATCGTTGCCGTTGGTTGGGGTGTGGTTCCAAAATTCCTCTATGGCATTTATTGAGCCGCCTTCCTCCCAATACTCTTTTATGACCTCGACTTGTTCTTCAGTCAAGAAATTAGAGCTTATTTCTCTCAGATCTTTTATGTTTTTGAACAATTGCGACGGGTCTGCCATATAACGGTCAACATCGCTAAAGTCGCTGAGTATCACATCGCCCCAATACTGGAACCGGTCAAAGTCAACAACGTCGTTTCCCATGTCGCGCTGTTTGACGATGCGTTGGTAGAGCGTGTAGAGCAAGAACAATTGTTCCATTCTCGATGCCTCAACGCCATCGGTGAAGTCGAGCACAAGGTCTGATATGGTGGTGATTGCCGGTTGGAATGCTATTTCTTTGTTGTTCTCGGTAAGATATTTTGAAAAAAACATCCCGCTTCGTTTGTTCGGAAACACAAAGCAATAGTCGAGCATATTTTCTCCCTCACGCTCGATGTAGATTCTTGCTACTTGACTGAGAAACGGTTCCATATCAAGCTTTTATTAGCATGATTACCTTTATCGCGAGGTCAAAAAGCACCATCTTGGCGTTTGCGTTCCCGGCGATGTCGGTGATTGCCGAATCTAATTCGTCAATCAGTTTGACAACGTTACGTTCGGTGATGAATCGGGCGAACTTGGAGCTGAATCCGGCCTCATCACGATTCAGATAATTTAGCTCCCGGGTCTGCAGATTATAGATGAAATTCTCGCGCACCATGCGTTCGCAGTATGTCAGGAATGCTATCTCACCCTCGCGGCCTAATGCCGACACATCGACGCTCCATTGCCTCAATGCGTGTATGTCGCGCTTATATGCTTCGCGCATTAGGCGCATGAACAATTCAAGCGATTCTCTCTGTTGGTTTCCGAGTGATACTTGACGCATCGCTTCAATCATATTCCCTTCCGAGAGATGAGCCACTGCCATAGCGTCTGTCGGGTCAACTCCCATGTTGTCGCTCAGATAAGATGCCACCGTGTCATCCGACAATCGTTTCATCTCTATGCGCTGAGTACGCGAATATATGGTGGGCAAAATATCTTGTGGCGTGTTCGACACCATGATAAATACTGTGTCGGCGAATGGTTCCTCAACGAGTTTCAGTAGCTTGTTGGCACATTCGCTGTTCATTCGCTCCGGCAACCACATCACAACCGTCTTGTAACGTGACTTATGGGCGGTGAAATTCAATTTGTGGATGAGAGACGCGCTTTCCTCTACATACATCACCGGTTTTGCGTTGGCGTTACCGAGAGCTGCGAGCCAGCGTGAAAAATCCATATATGGATTCTCTTTAAGAAAATCTTTCCAATCAGAAATATAATCGTCTGATGTCGCTTCGCGGTTTTTACCTTTTATCACAGGAAACGAGAAAATCGTGTCGATGTGGTTGAACGATTGCTGTTGTATGCAGGCGGGGCAGCAGCCGCAACTGTCGCCATCATGGCGATTTTCACAATGGATATACTGAATCAACGCCCTGGCCATTGAGAATTTGCCCACTCCGGCAGGTCCTTGCAGCAACAAGGCATGGGGCAGCCGGTCGTCATCGACCATTGCCCTCAGACGCTCCTTCACATTCTCATGGCCGAGTATATCGCTGAATTTCATGGATTGGTTCTGTGTTAAAAAATTTCTTTGACTACCTTTTTAACGCTTGCGGTGGCGTTAAGTGTATAGTAGTGTATCGATGGCGCGCCGTTGGCTATCAGCTCGCGGCTTTGGCTCAGGCACCATTCAACGCCCACTTGTTTGATGTCATCGTCAGTCTTGCACGCCATCAGCTCCTTTGCCAAATCGGTCGGAAAGTCTACTCCGAAAACCTTAGGCAACACCGTTATTTGATTGAGATTTACGATTGGTTTGATTCCCGGGATTATCGGCACGTTGATTCCGGCTTCGCGACATCGCTCCACAAAACTAAAAAAGTGGCGGTTGTCAAAAAACATCTGCGTGACTATGTATTCCGCCCCGAGGTCTACTTTGTTTTTAAGCCACGCTATGTCCATTTCAAGATTCGGAGCTTCTTCATGCTTTTCAGGATAGCCTGCCACTCCGTAGCTGAACGGCGTGGGGGGCATGATGTCCATTTGGGTTCCGTCAAGAAATACGCCGCGGTTGAAATCATTGATTTGTCCTTGCAATTCACAGGCATGGGCGTGTCCGTCGGTGTTGGGTATGAACCGGTTTTCATGTTTGGCGGGGTCTCCGCGTAGCACCAAAAGATTGGTGATTCCGAGGAAACTCAGGTCAATCAAGGCGTACTCCGTCTCAGCTTTTGAATACCCGCTGCAGATGATGTGTGGCACCGCGGGCAGCTCGTATCGTTGTTGTATGGCGGCAGCCACTGCGACGGTGCCGGGACGCGAACGTTCGCTCATTTTGCGATAAAGCCCTTCCGGAGTGGTTTTGAAAACCATTTCGCTGCGGTGGGTCGTGATGTTTATGTATAGAGGGTTGAACTCAGTCAGAGCGTCGATGTTTTTGAACAGTTGCGATATGCCGCGGCCTTTAAGCGGAGGTAGCACCTCAAGAGAGAAACCCGCTGATTGTCGGGCCGCTATTATTTGGGGAATTGTCATTTGTTATTAATATTAAACTGATTGACAAATTTACGACTTTTTATGACAAATCCCCCTTTTACAACATCAAAAATATTCAAGGGAGTGGTTTAGACGGTTGTAGGCAGACACGCGTCCAAGGAAAATCATCAAGGCCGCGCCGTAATTACGGCTTGAACCATTAATGGTCGATAATGCATCTTGTCATACAACATCTATGCCCTTCCGTTCGTTGTTTAAAACAAAGTAATATGCGATTATAATGAAATTTATTCTACTTTTTTTGACGTTGTTGCCTTTGGCATTGTCTGCCTACGATTGGAAACCCGACAGTATAGGCCACGGGTATACGTTCAGCTATGTTGACCAGGGACGCGATTACTCTGGCCCGGTGAGGTCGACCGTGGTGCGCAAATCAGCTCATAATAGTGTGGGATGCGCCGTGTTGTATATCCACGGTTTTAACGACTATTTTTTCCAGACCGAAATGGGCGACTTCTTTGTCAAAAATGGCATTGATTTCTATGCGGTGGATTTGCGCAAGTATGGCCGCTCGCTGATGCCGGGGCAGAAACGGTTTCAAGTGCGTGACCTCAAGGAATATTTCCCAGATATAGATTCGGCTTTGGTCGCAATGAGGGCTGATGGTATAAAGAGCATTATATTGTTGGGCCATTCAACCGGAGGACTGGTGGCGTCGTATTATCTTTCGGAGCGTAGGCCGGCCGAGGTGAGGGGATTGATACTCAACAGTCCGTTTCTTGATTGGAATCTCGGGCGGTTGACCGAGAGCGTTCTATTGCCGATGGTGAGTGTGGTGGCGAGGGTGTTTCCCTCTGTCGCCATACCGCAAAGCGGCGGCACAGGCTACGGTGAGAGTCTGCTCATCGGCGAGCATGGGCATTGGAGCTACGACACTACAAAGAAACTCAGAGTTTCGCCACCGGTAGAAGCGGGGTGGGTGAGGGCTATTGACGAAGCCCAGCGTAAACTCAGACAGGGCCGCACTATTAAGGTTCCTGTCTTGTTGATGCGCTCAGACAACTCGGTGAGTGGCGATGAGTGGAGTGAGGCGTTCAACCACGGCGATGCGGTTCTTGACGTGGATGACATATCCCGCTATGGACGCACCCTCGGCCCGTCGGTGACAGAGGTGGTGGTCAAAGGTGGAATGCATGACCTTGTGCTTTCAGAGCCGCCGTTGGGCGAGGCGGTGTGTCGACGTATGATGCAGTTCGTCAGTCAGCTAATTCATTGATTATCGGCCGGAGCGTCGGTAGCGAGTCGCGCTTTCTGGTCACGCGCTATGGCGAGCTGGCGGTTGAGACGCTCGCGTTCGATGCTCCAGTGGCGGAAATCCACAAGAGCTTGGGCAAATTCCCATGCGGTGGCGAGTCCTGACGTTTGTGCGGCAGACAGCCTGATACGTTTGTCTCCTTCTCCGTGGAACGTAACTGTAAGCGGTTCGGCGCGGTGAGCCGCTGCGAACGGGCCTATCTCTTTGCAGTCATCCGACATATATGTGACAACTTCGCCGCCGTTTATGCGGTAGTTCATCTCTCCGTCATATGGCACTACGTCAGTCGAGGCTATTTCACCCCCTTTATCCGTCAGAGAGAAAGAGTGGTGGTGAAGTGACGAGGGATTGAGCGATGAAACCATATAAAATTCTCCGTTACTCGTTACCCTCCCCTCTATGACATTGGTCGACATGGGATTGGGGTTGCGACCTTGCGAGGCTACCCAATATCCCTCTACCAGTTCCGGGTTGTCGACTTTGACCATCAGCCTGGCGATAGAGTCATACCGGCTTTGCAGCGTGGCGGTCAGACTATCGGCATGGCTCAATTTCGCTATTGTGAACCCTTCGGTTGCGTCGGGGCGCAATCTCATAGCTTCTTTGCGGATGTCTATTTCCTCAGGATATGCCTTTGATACCGAGTCAATCAGTGTTATGGCTCGGTCATAATTCTTGGCTGTGATGGCGGCCTGAGCCTCGGTTAGCAACGTTTTCGCATTTTTGGTCGATTCTTTTTCTCCGCACGATGACAATATCGCTGTCGCGGCTACTATGGCTATCAGGTTTCTACTTGCTGCGCTGTACATCTTTAACTCCTTTTACGGTTTTAATTTTTTTAATGAGGTTGTTGAGTGAAACTGTGTCGGCCACGCCGACTACAAGGAACCCTTGAAAAAGGCCGTCATGTGAATCGATTGATATGCTGCGTAGAGAGGTCGACTTCTCTTTGTTGATGATTGATGTGATATTGGTGACTATGCCTATGTCGTCATGTCCCACAACTCGTAGCGTAGCTCCGAATTGTTCTCCGATACGCCCTGACCATTTGGTCGTGATTATGCGGTAGGGGTATTTGTCGCGGATGTTTGAGGCGTTGGGACAGTCGGTGCGGTGTATCTTGATGACGCCTTCGGCCGACACGAACCCAAACACGGGGTCTCCATAGATGGGGTTGCAACAACGCGCCATGCGGTAGTTAAGCCCCTTGACGTTGTTGCCTATGACGAGAATATCGGTCTGTGGCTGCGAATCCTCCTGGGTTTGTGCGACAAATTCTTCTGCCGACCGTTGCTCGGTTTGACTTTCAGCGGCCTTTTGGTCTAAAGCGGCATAGCTATCTATTATGTCGTTTATGTCGAGCTGTTCCGAGGCGATTTGACTGAAAAAATCTGTGACGGTTTTGAACCCCATTTTTTTGATGAGTTTCATCAGTTTCGCCTCCTCGATGTCGATTTTGCGGTTTTTAAACCGCCGGGTCAACAGTTCTTTCCCGAGTTCGGCCAACTTGTTTCCCTGCTCCTTGATGGTTTGCTTGATTTTGTTGCGGGCTTTTGAGGTGACTACAAAGTTGAGCCAGTCTTGTTTGGGCGTCTGCGATGAGTTGGTTATTATCTCTACCGTGTCGCCGCTATGCAGCTTATAGTTTATTTTCTGGTTCTTGCCGTTGACTCTCGCCCCGGTGCATTGGCTGCCTATGCGGGAGTGGATGTTGAAGGCGAAATCAAGCACGCTCGCGCCTAATGGCAGTTTGTATAGGTCGCCCTTGGGGGTGAACACGAATACCTCTTTGTCATAGACATCCATTCTGAAGTTCTTCATCAGCTCCATAGGGCCGGACTCAGCGGCTTCCAGAATGTCGCGCACATTGTTCATCCATGCATCAAGGTTGTTTTCGCTTTTTATCCCCTTGTATTTCCAATGGGCAGCAAGCCCCTTCTCGGCTATCTCATCCATGCGTCTGGTGCGTATCTGCACCTCAACCCACTTCGATTCCGGCCCGTTGACCGTGATGTGAAGCGACTCATAGCCGTTGCTCTTGGGAATACTGAGCCAATCCTTCATTCGCGACGGATTGGGTTGGTACATATCGGTAATCACCGAATAGACAAGCCAGCAATCGCTTTTCTCTCGCTCGAAAGGCGAGTCAAGTATGACGCGGATGGCGAATAAATCATAAATTTGGTCGATGTCATTGTGCTGCTTCTTCATCTTGTTCCAGATGGAATAGATGGATTTGGTGCGGCCCTTGATGTCAAATTTCAGCCCGAGCGACTGTAGCTTCTCCTTTATCGGTTTTATGAAGTCCGCGATGTAGGTGTCGCGGTGCATCTTGGTTTCGTTGAGTTTGAGGGCTATCGAGGTGTATGTGTCGCGCATCGTGTATTTGAGCGACATATCCTCAAGCTCCGACTTGATGGCATATAGCCCGAGCCGGTGAGCCAGAGGCGCGTACAGATAGTTCGATTCATAGGCGACATCCCTCACGAATTTTTCGTGGGGATTGTGGTTAATGGCGCGCATCAAGGCGAGCCTGTCAACAATCATAATTATGATAACCCTTATATCTTCAGCGAAAGTCAGCAACAGATTTCTGAAATTGTCGCTTTTGACCGATGGGCGTTTCTGATAGAGCGCAGAGACCTTAAGCAGACCCCTGACGAGTTTGGCTATATCCTCATCCCATTCCTCGGCTATCTGTTCTATGCTGAGAAACTCTGTTTGGCATAGTCCATAGAGAAGTATGGCGATGACCATGTTACGGTCGGGACTCACGCTTTGGCACAACGCTGTCGCTGTTTCAATATGGCGTATAACCGGGTTGATTCCGTAATGGTCGCGACGGTAGTTGCCTTCATTGGCGCATTGCGCTATCACGCGCCTGATTTTGGCGGCTTCCCCGCCGATGGCCAAATCCTTTACCGAGTGCCATAGATTCAGGCACATTCGTGGCAGTCTCGCTTTCTCGTTGTCGGTAAAATATCTTTCGGTCATAACTGCGTTTTGGTGTTGTAAGCTCTATATTGTGATGACGTTTACTCAGAGTTTTCTTGAAATCGCAGGTTATTCCAGCGGAAGTTTGTTGAGTTGCTCGATGTAGTCGAGGAGTGCCTCACGCCCTCTGCGGTCGATGCTCGATGTCGCAAATACCGGCGGCAGCTCCTCCCATGTGTTCAGCAGTTCGGCGCAATAGGCCTCTACATTCTTCTTCCCCTCAGAGGCAGACATCTTGTCGAGTTTGGTGAACACTATGCTAAACGGCACTTGGTTTTCTCCGAGCCATTCCATGAACTCCATGTCTATTTTCTGAGGCTTGTGGCGTGAATCGATGAGCAAGAACAGGTTTGTCATCTGACGGCGGCCGAGGATATACCCCCTGATGATTTTCTGGAGTGTGGTGCGCGTGTCTTTACCGCGTTGCGCATAGCCATATCCCGGCAAATCGACTATATACCAACTGTTATTGACAAGGAAATGGTTTATTAGCAAAGTCTTACCGGGTGTTTGCGATGTCATGGCAAGGTTCTTGTTGTTGGTCAGCATATTGATGAGCGACGACTTCCCGACGTTGGAGCGGCCTATGAACGCATACTCATGGCGTTGTTCATTTGGACACTTGTTGACATCGGTGTTGCTCATGACAAATTTGGCGGAATTGATAATCATATGTTTATCGTTATAGAACCGGTTTTTTACGGTCTGGTCTTTAAATTATTCACAGATTGCTCGGGCAAACCCGATTAACTGTGCAAATTTAAGATTTAACCATTGAATTAACAACTGCTTTTCGTGATTGTTGGCAACTAATGTAGTAACTTTGCGGGAAAATAATCTGAATATGCCCCGCAATCCCCTCCGTGAATCTACGTTCCACTTCAAACGGTTCGACATCGTCAACCGCGACAGTGCCATGAAGGTTGGCACCGACGGCGTGTTGCTCGGTGCGTGGGCTTCTGTCGATGGCGTAACCGACGCTGTCGATGCCGGATGTGGCACGGGGCTGATAGCTTTGATGCTCGCCCAGCGCGGGGTCGGCAGGGTCGCCGCCGTTGACATTGACCCCGTGGCAGTAGGGGAGGCCTCGCTTAATGTCGCCGCCTCTCCTTGGCCCGATGCGGTCAAGCTGTATTGCGCCGATTTTGTCGATTGGGTAGATTCCACACCGGCATCAGTCGATTTGATAGTATGTAACCCACCGTTTTTTACCGAAACTTTGCGCTCCGGCGACGACCGCCGTGCTGTGGCCCGCCATGAAGGCTCTCTTGGTATCGCTTCTCTGTTGTCGGCATCGGTTTCTGTTCTCAATGACCAAGGCCGTTTGGCCCTGGTAGCTCCCGCTTCACGCGAGAGCGATATCGCATTGCTTGCGGCTGGCGCCGGGCTATACATCAACCGGCTAACGAGAGTGGTCTCTAAAATGGGCAAACCGCCGAAAAGGGTACTCGTAGAGTTGTCGCGATACAATCGGGCGGCGGCAATCGACACTCTCTATATCTACGACGAGTCATCTAAGCTCAGCGAGCGATACCGCGAGCTGACATCTGATTTTTACTTAAATATTTAGATTAAATATGATTGATAACAACCAGTTTGATACAAATCAGCGTCGTTATGCGACAGCCTTGAAACCCGGGCTTGGGCTTGGCCTTTTTTTCTGTTTGTTCCTGCTCATGCTCGTTGTGGCATCAATGCTGCTGCAACTCGTCATGAGCAAATGGGGCGATTCGACAGCCGCTTTGAGGATAGTTACCATTGTTCAGGACTTGTTGGTGTTTATTTTGCCGCCAACGGTAACAGCTCTGATGATGACGAGGCTGCCGGCTGAGTTCCTTGAGGTCATGAAACCGCCGAAATTGACTCTGGTTCTTGCCGCTGTTTTGACCATGCTGCTTGCCGTTCCCGTCATGAACCTCATAATATCTTGGAACGCCTCGATTAGTCTCCCCGCAAGTCTTGAATGGATGAAGGTCGCCGAAGAAAACGCTCAAGCAACACTTGAGAAACTCATGGGATTGCCAACGGCGGGCAACTTGATTGTGTCACTCCTGATTGTCGGTTGTCTCACGGGTTTTGCCGAGGAATTGTTTTTCCGTGGCGGGGTGCAGAAATTATTGTTATGCACCCGCATGAACCCCCATTTGGCCATATGGCTCACTGCCGTGATTTTCAGCCTGTTCCATATGCAGGTTCTTGGATTTGTGCCGAGAGTGCTTTTGGGCGCGTTTTTTGGCTATTTGATGTGGTGGAGCGGTTCGCTTTGGTTGGCCGTCATCGCTCACGCTTTCAACAACATGGTGGTTGTCGCAGGCCGTTGGGTCAAAGCGTGGTTTGAAGCGGCTCCCGACATCGACGCTATCGGGACGGCATCATCGGTTGAATCGGTGATTATGACGATTGTCAGCGTCGGGCTAACTGCGATTATGATTGTCGCCTTGCGCAAGTTGTGCTTGCGCGGGTGAGAACAGTTAGCTAAATTCGCGTTGAGATGAAAAAAATCGACAGGGAAACAGCCCAGCGTATCCTCGACACGGCAGATATTGTCGATGTGGTGAGCGACTTCGTGAGCCTTAAACGCAGGGGCGCCAACTATATAGGTTTGTGCCCGTTCCACAACGAGCGCACTCCCTCTTTTTCCGTGTCTAAATCTAAAGGAATCTGCAAATGTTTCAGCTGTGGCAAGGGTGGTAGTGCCGTGAATTTTCTGATGGAACTGGAGCAGATTTCCTATCAGGAGGCTTTGCGTTATCTTGCGAAAAAATACAACATCGAGATTAAGGAGCATGAGATGACCGACGAGGAACGTCGCATCGCATCCGAACGCGAAAGCCTTTTCGCCGTCAATGAGATGGCTATTGAGCATTTTGAGCATAATCTGACAGACACTCCCGACGGCCGGGAAATCGGATTGACATATTTCCGGGAGCGAGGCATCAACGATTGGGCTATAAAGCGTTTCAGACTCGGGTATTCCCTACAGGGACGAGCCGAGCTTTACCAAGCCGCGAAAGCCAAAGGATTCGGCGATAAGTTCCTTGTGCAGTCAGGTTTGTGCATTGAAAACGAGCACGGCGAATTTCGCGACCGTTTCCGCGGAAGGGTAATGTACCCGATTTTCACCCTTTCGGGTAAAGTGGTCGGATTTGGTGGGCGCACATTGCGCAAAGACAAAGATGTCGCTAAATATGTCAACTCTCCCGAATCGCCTATTTATCGCAAAAGCTACGAACTTTATGGTCTATACCAGGCTAAACAGGCTATAGTGAAAAAAGACAAGTGTATCCTCGTCGAGGGTTACATGGACGTTATCTCCATGCATCAGAGCGGCATCGAGAATGTGGTCGCTTCGTCAGGTACTTCTTTGACCGAGGGGCAGATACGCTTGATTCACCGTTTCACTGAAAATGTGACCGTGATATACGACAGTGACCCCGCTGGGATAAAGGCATCGTTGAGAGGTATCGATATGCTGCTTGCGGAGGGGATGAACATTAAAGTGTTGTTGCTCCCTGACGGCGACGACCCCGATTCATTTGCCCAGAATCATTCATCCACCGAAGTCGAAGATTATCTTGTCGCTAATGAGCAGGATTTCATTTCGTTTAAGACCAAAATCTTGTTGCAAGGCGTAGAAACCGATCCCATTGCCCGCTCAAAGGTCATAACCGATATTGTGCAGTCAATATCTGTGATTCCCGATCCTATCACGCGTTCGGTGTACATAAAGGAGTGCAGCCACTCTTTGGGCATAGAAGAGAGGGTTTTGACTTTACAAGTCGATAAGTTCTACCATGCCAGGCGCGACAGCGAGGCTCTGAAACAAGCCAAAGAACAGGCGCGTCGTTCGCTCGAAGGGCTTGAAACCGAGAAAAATGCGGTTGCCGAGAACTCCCAACAACCTTCATCTGACGAATCGGCAATATCCGGCGACCATCTTGCTTACCTGTCAAAATACGAGAAAGGGGTGCTCCGCTATGCGCTGAAATATGGCATGATGGAGGTCGGTGACGCTTGGGACGATGAAGGCAATCGGATGTCAGTCAGAATCATTGACTATATTCGCGATGAGATGGAAAGCGACGACATCTCTTTTACAAATCCGCTTTATGCCAAAGCATTCGCTGAGGCTATGACGCTGCGTGAAAAGTCGTGGGACGACGATTTCCGTCGCTGTGTGGAGCGGCTTGAGGAGCAGCGTAAGCAGCAGTGGGATGAGGGGGTGGCGGCGATACGTTCATCCGCTGTCGACCTTAGTGAGATAACAGCCCGCGAGCAGGCTCTTCAGAGTGACTGCGATGAACGTTATAACGAAGACCTAAAACAGTTCACCATCTGCTATATAGAGAAGATTTTAGCGTCATCACCCGATGACGAGTTAAGGCGGCTCACCACCGACCTGGTCAGTGAAAAATACCATCTGAGCAAGGTGCACACTAAATTTACCAAAATAGAGACTGAGGTCGACCGTCTCGATATACTCGTCGAGCGAGCTGTCTATGAGCTGAAAGACGCGATACTCGAGTGCCAGACGCGCGACCTCCGCGACGAAATACGCCGGGCGTGCCAGTCGCCGACTCCCGACCCTGCTGAAGTGCCGAGGCTGATGGCCCGAAGCATAGAACTGACTCAGCTTCGCTCGCAGTTTGCTAAATATCTCGGCGAGCGCATCATCGCTCCCCGCAAATAATACTTCCCCCCCCACCTTATGCGTGTTTCAAAATCTTTTATTATGGACTGATTCTGTGATTTTTTTCGTAAAAATCAGTGCGGTTTTTGTGATTTTTTTTATCTTTGGCGGGAGATAGAAGAGTAAGGCGTGATTTATTTGAAATCTGCCTGCTCTATTATATTTTGAGAGTAAACTAACACACAAAGCGGCGACGGGTAAAAGGTTTCTGCCCGCAGTCGACTAAACAAGCAGAAACCGTTATTTAAGAAATATGAAAAGAATGTCAACCCTAATCGCTTCGGTTGCGTTGACAGCTGTCGCGGGGTTGAGTCTGACGATGACGCAACTCAGAGACAACGGGGGCGGGACTGGCTGGATGTCGAGTTTGCTGGCGAAGACCGAAACTCCAAAATCGTCCGAGAAACCGAAAGAATCCAAAACGCAATCATTATCGCTGTTTTATCGAAACGGCAATACCGATGTTAGTGTTAGAAAATCGTTGCGTCAAAAACGCGCCTCGTCGCTACAACTCACCGACACTCTGCCCATTCAATTGAGCGGTTGGTCACTTAATAGTAATGATATTCAGAGCGGTAGCGCAGAGTGTGGATATTACAATTTGCCGACTACCAGCGGCAAAGGATCTTTAGTCTTTGCCGGTGACCATATAACCGACGGATTGGGTGCTGTTTCCATAGGTGAATATCTCTATTTTTCGAGCGATTATATTAGCCAATCAGGGACATTCGATGGCGTGATTGATGTCTATGATATGTCGGCGCAGCAAAAGGTCAACACAATTCATGTCGACAAGCTAAGCTCTTATCCCTTAGTGCCGACTTTTAACCCTGCTGACAGTTGCGCATATAGCCTTAACTATTCGGATGATTATGCCGAAATGAATCTCGTTAAGATGACCTACTCGCCCAATGGCGTGACTTGCGAGCCGATAGGGCCAATTAATGCAACGCTTTCGGGTAGGCTAAACGAGTTCGTCGCTTTGACTGCCGATAGCAAAGGACAATTGTATTGCATTGGCATCGGTTATGACGTCACTTTCGAATCCCAGGAGCCAACATTTATTTTCCGGGAAACCAAACTTTACAAAGTCGACAAAACCACTGCTGCGATGACTCTCATTGGTGATGTCGACGCTGAATCGGCCTATACCGGCGGTGCATATATCGATCCGGATACCGATGTGATGTATTGGAATGTTGTCCAATCAGATGGCTCATCGTTAATATACAAGGTTGACCTCGCGACCGCTGAAGCCACTCCTCTTATCGAGCTTACCGATTGCTTGAGCGTTGTCGGCTTGAGTAAGACTCCCCGCCTTTTAGATGATGACGTTCCTGCGGCTTGCCAAAATGTGTCAGCCGATTTCGCCGGTACGTCTTTGGCCGGTAAAATCACTCTTGCCGCACCGGCTACTACCTACGACGGCAAGCCCGGAGTAGGCACGGTCGACATCTCCGTGTTCGGCGGTGAAACCATTATAGGCTTGAAACGAAATGTAGCCTACGGCGACAGCGTCGAAATCAACGTCATGCTACCTGCAGCCGGAGACTATATGCTTAGCGTGTATGCTTCAAACGACAATGGTGATGGTCAGAAAACTTATATTGACAAAAGGTGGTATGGTCCCAAAAAACCATCAACTCCCGCTCCCGTGCTCGATTTCAATTATCTTGACGGCACAATGTCTCTTTCTTGGCCCTCGGTGAAAACGGCTGACGATGGCGGTTATATCAATACGGGTGCCCTCACTTACAAGGTGACCCGATATGACGGCACTGTGGCAGTCGCAAGCACAACCGACACCACATTTAGTGAGGTGATTACTCAGCCAATTGGCCCCCAACAGGCTTACTACGAGGTCGTAGCCACTACCGATGGCGTATCGTCGGAGGCCGGTAAATCAAATTCGTTTGTCATCGGGGCTACTCCCGAAACGCCCCCGTTTAAATCGATATTTATACCGGGTGCACTCAAATCGTGGACTATTATCGATGCCAACAACGACGGCAAAACTTGGCAGCTCGGAATGACTAGTATGGTTATTGAATACAACCCAACTCGAGCAATGGACGATTGGTTGATTACGCCGCCGATGGAACTGAAAGCCGGTTTAGTCTACAAGGTCAATGTCGCCGCACGCTGCTATAACACAAGTTATCCTGAGCGGTTTGAGGTAAAATATGGCAATCAACCCAAAGTGGAGTCTATGACTGATATGGTCATTGATGTGGTTACAGTTGATAAAAAATCGGCGACCACTTACTCCGGTTTGCTTACCCCCGATGTTGATGGCCGGTTCTATATCGGTATCCATGGCATCTCTAGTTCTGATAAGTATTTTCTATATATAGATGAAGTGTCGGTGGAGAGCGGAGTCAATCCAACCGCGCCTGTAGCTCCGGTTGTGCTTTCGGCAAAGGTAAATCCCCAAAACCCGTATGTTGCAGATTTCGAGATAGTAACTCCCACTAAGAATTACCAAAATCAAGATTTGGATAGCTTGACCAAGCTGGAGGTTTATCGCTCACAAGACACGTTGGTAAAGACAATTGTGAACCCGGCGCTTGGGGACACCATCGTTTTCTCTGACACGGTAACCGTAACCGGCGATTATACTTATACATTTGTGCCCTACAATGCCGACGGACGCGGAGAGAAGGTTTCGACAGATGTTTACGTCGGATATGGACAACCGCAAAATGTGACCAATGCGGTTGCATATCGCACCGATAGTCTTGGCGAATTGCAATTGAGCTGGTCGCCGGTAGAGTACGATGTCAACGGATTGAAGTTTGATGCGCCGTGTGGGTATGTACTCGAGACTTACAATGTTGAGCGTTATACTTGGTCGCAGTTTGGCGATATGTCTACCGATACCGTCAGAACCATTCAGTTTGCGCCTTCGACTCCTACCATACCGCTGTTTAGGGTGTCTGCATACTTTGACGGCAAGGGGAGTGCCGAACCGTTTGTGATTGACCCCGTTCCTGTTGGAAAGCCGTTGACTAACATTGTTGAGACATTTGCTAATAAATCCTATGATGGGGTTTGGTTGCCTTATACTGATAAATACTCTGATATTTATATTTTCACGGCAATTGATACTGAAAATACGGTGCAATCAAGCGATAACGGCAGTGGGTTCCTTGTTTTTGCAGGTAGTAGCTCGGCTCAGTCTACTGCGAGCATTCAATCGGCATTGGTGTCGCTTGAAGAAACTCAGTCTCCGATTGTGACATTTGACCTATTCAATATCTTCCCTGCTGTAGAAATGCCGAGTACGGCAGTAGACTCCAACCTTGTTGTGGTGTCGGCTCGTACGCTCAACGACTATGAATGGAAACAAATCTATTCTAAAACCGTCGCTGAGGTTTGCGGCGACAGTGAAGGTTGGACTAAGGTTCTGGTTGATATGTCGGCCTATAAGGATTCGGTGGTGCAGGTTAAGATTGGCTTTGAGCCGAGGTCGAGCGATATGAATATGTCATTCGTTGACCATATAACGGTAGGCGACTATGCCGCCAACGACTTGGCAATTGCCAACGTGAAGGCTCCGTCAAGCCTCAGAATCGGTGATAGTTTTACCATCGAGGCCCAAGTGGTTAATGCCGGGTTGAACACGATTAACGAGTATGCTTTGCAGCTCTATGCCGACGGAAAACTTGTTGAAGAGTTGCCCGGCGATACCCTTGCAATGTCGCAAAAAGCTACCCATGCGTTTGATGTGACTATGTCGCTGTTTGCGACCGACTCGGTAGTGTACACGGTGAAAGCGATTTATTCCGCTGATGAATACCTTGACAATAACGTCGCCGATATAGTAGTTGATGTGATAGCTTTGTTACCTAAAGTCGAGAACCTCACAGCAACTCAAACGGCTGGCACCGTAACCCTTTCATGGACAGAGCCTGAGTACACCGATCAGGGAACGCTTACAGAAATCACCGAAGGATTTGAAAACGGAAACGCGTTGGATAACACCTATGGCGACTGGACATTTATCGATGTTGACCAAGCTGAGGTGCCCTCTAATACTGGCTGGTTTGATAAATATGATAATAAAGGTTCGTTTTGGATTTGGGACGCAGATAATATGGGTGTATATGTCGACTTAGCGAATAATCACACGAGCAAGAAGTTTATATTCTCAATGTACCGAAAAGACTATGGAAAGGTTGACGATTGGGCCGTTTCACCACAACTCGGTGGTGAGGAGCAGACACTCAAATTCTATGCCGCATCAATTGAAGCTGAATATGCCGACAGCTTGGAAGTCCTTTATTCTACGGCTGACACCATCGCAATTGCCGATTTCTCGACTCTTGCGGGTTGGCCTGTCCAAGTCCCCTCGGCTTGGACTCAATACAGTGTAAAACTTCCTGCCGGCGCCATTTACTTTGCTTTGCGCTCTGTGGCGACCGATGGAACAGGTCTGTTTATCGACGACGTGACTTTCACGCCCGCCAACTTCCCCCACAACCTCGCGCTTGTCGGTTATAACATCTATCGCAACGGTGAAAAACTCAATCCGCTTCCCATCCCAGTGTGCACGTTTGACGACGAACCCGCTGAATCGACAACGTCGTGCCTCTACACCGTTACCGCGGTCTACGAGAGATACGGGGAATCGGCAGGTGTTAATTATGAGTTCATCGCCACAGGAGTCGAGGACATTGCAGCCGACCGCCACGTGACCATCGCTCAACAGGGCGGCGACCTCATCATCTGCAATGCCGAAGGACTTGACATAACCGTGGCTGTCGCGAGCGGAATGACCCTCTACCAGGGCCGTGCGACATCGCAGCGCACCGCGGTCAGCGTGGTTCCTGGCATCTACATTGTCCGTGCAGGCAGCACCGTCGCCAAGATTGTGGTCAAGTAAGCCTAATCCACACAATCACATAGCCGCGAGGCTGTGCCGTCTCGAACTAAGACGGCGCAGCCTCGTCGTTTTTCACTGGCTATTGTCGGAATTATTGGGGCGAAATTTTTGACATTTGTAAAAGTTTATTACCTTTGCGAAACGCATACTCTTGCCGATAAGCAATAGCGTGAGTGTTAAGAACAAAAGATTGTAGAAATAAACCTAAATTCATAAAACCTAATCATGGCAGAAAAGAAAGAAAAATTGTTCGACCAGTTCCCGCCTGTCACCACAGAGGAGTGGAGAGCTAAGGTGGACGCTGATCTCAAAGGGGTGCCTTTTGAGAAAAAACTGGTGTGGAGAACAAACGAAGGCTTTAATGTCCAGCCGATGTATCGGGCTGAGGATATAGCCGACCTTAAAACTACCGACTCGCTTCCGGGTGAGTTCCCTTACATCCGTGGAACACGCACCGACAATGAGTGGCTCACTCGTCAAGAAATTATAGCCGACTCTATCGAACAGGCTAATGAAAAAGCTCTTGATGCAATTTCTAAAGGTGTCAACTCAATTGGTTACCGCATTGCTAAAAACAGCGTCAGCGTTGCTGACCTCAAAGCGCTTTTAAAAGGCATTGATTTAACTGCCGTTGAGGTAAACCTCACGACTTGTCACAATCACAGTGTGGAACTTGCGCGCAATCTCGCTGCCGTAGTGGTTGAAGCGGGTGCTGCTGAAACGTTCCGCGGCTCGATTGGATACAACCCCCTGCGCGGTGCTTTGAAACATGGCCGCGACATCGACACTGCCGCTATCGCCGCTCAGGCTTGCGAACTTATAGATGCCGTTAAGGATGTTAAACATCTGCGTGTGCTCGCCGTTGACTCTGATATGCTGACCAACTCGGGCGCATATATTTACCAGGAGATGGGCTATGCTCTCGCTTGGGGTGCGGCTTGGATGACGTTGCTCACCGATGCAGGTGTCGACGCAACTGAAGTGGGTCGTCGCATCAAGTTTAATATGGGCATCTCGTCAAACTATTTTATGGAATTGGCCAAGTTCCGCGCTGCCCGCATGTTGTGGGCGCAAATCGTGGAGCAATACAAGCCCGCTTGCAAGTGTGCTTGCAAAATGCACGTTCATGCGTCGACTTCGCGCTTTAACCAGTCGATTTTTGACGCTCACGTCAACTTGCTCCGCAGCCAGACCGAGACTATGTCGGCAGCTCTTGCCGGTGTAGACTCTATCACCGTAGTGCCGTTTGACACTCCCTATAAAACACCCGACGCATTCTCTGAACGCATAGCTCGCAACCAGCAGTTCTTGCTAAAGGAGGAAAGCCATCTCGACAAGGTTGTTGACCCTGCCGGCGGCTCTTACTATGTGGAGACTTTGACAGTTTCGCTCGCCAACGAAGCGTGGAAACTTTTCCTCGGCGTGGAAGACGATGGCGGCTTCTTTGCTGCTGTCAACGCAGGCTCTATTCAGGCTGCCGTTAACGAGTCAAACAAAAAACGCCACACCGACATGGCGCGGCGCAAGGAGGTTTTGCTTGGCACAAACCAGTTCCCCAATTTCAATGAGATGGCCGCTGAGAAAATCGAGAACGACGGCTGTGGGTGTGGCTGTGGGTGCAACGATGCCAACAATCCTGAGAAGGCACTCAACGCATCGCGTCAGGCAAGCGACTTCGAGAAACTGCGTCTCGCTACAGAGCGTGCCGCCAACCGTCCTAAAGTATTCATGCTCACTATAGGCAACCTCGCCATGAGACTTGCGCGCGCTCAGTTCTCAGCCAACTTCTTCGGTTGCGCCGGTTATGAGATAATCGACAATATCGGTTTCGATACGGTTGAGGCCGGAGTAAACGCAGCTATGGAAAAAGCTGCCGACATCGTAGTCCTTTGTTCCTCCGACGATGAGTATGCCGCCCTTGCTCCTGAAGCGTTTGAGCTTCTTAAAGGCCGCGCGGAGTTTGTGGTTGCCGGAGCCCCCGCTTGCACTGAGGAGCTGCAAGCCAAGGGGATCAACAACTTCATCCATGTGCGCAGCAATGTTCTTGAAACTCTTCAGGCGTTCAACGCCCGGCTTTTAAAATAAAATCTAAATATGAAACCCGATTTTAAAAATATAAATATCGCAGCCGACGCATTCAATGCCACTCACAACCCCGTGGCTGCCGGCGAAGAATGGCTCACTCCCGAGCTGATTCCCGTGAAACCGATTTACACCAAAGATGATCTTCAAGGTATGGAGCATCTTAACTATGTAGCAGGTATTCCCCCATATCTCCGCGGCCCTTACAGCGGTATGTATGCGATGCGTCCATGGACTATACGCCAGTATGCCGGATTCTCCACTGCAGCTGAGTCTAACGCTTTTTACCGTCGCAACCTCGCATCGGGGCAGAAAGGTCTGTCAGTCGCTTTCGACCTTGCAACCCACCGCGGATACGATGCCGACCACGAGCGCGTGGTCGGCGATGTCGGCAAAGCCGGTGTGTCCATCTGCTCTCTTGAAGACATGAAGGTGCTTTTCGATGGTATCCCCTTGAACAAGATGTCGGTGTCAATGACTATGAACGGCGCGGTGTTGCCCGTGCTCGCTTTCTACATCAACGCCGGTCTCGAGCAGGGAGCCAAACTTGAGGAGATGGCAGGAACTATCCAAAACGACATCCTCAAGGAATTCATGGTGCGCAACACCTATATCTACCCGCCCGAATTTTCGATGCGTATCATTGCCGATATTTTTGAGTACACATCGCAGAATATGCCTAAGTTCAACTCGATTTCAATTTCGGGCTACCATATGCAGGAAGCCGGTGCCACTTGCGACATTGAGCTGGCCTACACACTCGCCGACGGTCTTGAATACCTCCGCGCCGGAGTTAACGCAGGTATGGATATTGACGCTTTCGCACCCCGCTTGTCGTTCTTCTGGGCTATCGGCATGAACTTCTTCATGGAGATTGCAAAGATGCGTGCCGCTCGTATGCTGTGGGCAAAGATTGTCAAGCAGTTCAACCCCAAGAACCCCAAATCGCTCGCCCTCCGCACACACTCCCAGACATCTGGTTGGTCGCTCACCGAACAAGACCCCTTCAACAATGTTGGTCGTACCTGTATCGAAGCTATGGGTGCCGCGTTGGGTCATACCCAGTCACTCCACACCAACGCTCTCGACGAGGCCATCGCTCTTCCTACCGACTTCTCCGCACGTATTGCCCGCAATACTCAGATCTATATTCAGGAAGAAACCTACATCACCAAGGAGATTGACCCCTGGGCCGGTTCTTACTATGTAGAGTCGCTGACAAACGAAATCGCCCACCGCGCATGGGAACACATCCAGGAAATCGAGAAGCTCGGCGGTATGGCCAAGGCTATCGAGACCGGTCTGCCCAAATCGCGCATCGAGGAGGCTTCGGCTCGCACCCAGGCCCGCATCGACTCAGGTCGTCAGACGATTGTCGGTATCAACAAATACCGTCTCGACCACGAAGACCCGATTGATATTCTTGAAATCGACAACACAGAGGTACGCCGCGAGCAAATCGAGCGTCTTAACGACGTTAAGGCAAACCGCGACGAAGCTGCTGTCAAAGAGGCTCTTGCCGCAATCACCGAATGTGTCCGCACCAAAAAAGGAAATCTTCTCGACCTCGCTGTCAAGGCTGCCGGTCTGCGTGCGACGCTCGGCGAAATCTCCGACGCTTGTGAAGAAGTAGTCGGACGTTATAAAGCTGTAATCAGAACTATTTCAGGCGTGTATTCAAGCGAAACAAAACAAGATCCCGACTTCGTTAAAGCACAGAAAATGTGTGAGGAGTTTGCTAAGAAAGAGGGTCGTCAACCCCGTATTATGATAGCCAAAATGGGTCAAGACGGTCACGACCGCGGTGCTAAAGTTGTAGCGACAGGTTATGCTGACTGCGGTTTTGACGTCGATATGGGCCCGTTGTTCCAGACGCCTGCCGAGGCTGCTCGCCAGGCTGTGGAGAACGATGTCCACATCCTTGGCGTGTCGTCTCTCGCTGCCGGACACAAGACCCTGATTCCGCAGGTTATAGCCGAACTTAAAAAGCTTGGCCGCGAGGACATCATGGTGACAGCCGGTGGCGTTATCCCCGCACAGGACTATGACTTCCTCTACAAAGCAGGAGTAGCAGCCATCTTCGGTCCCGGAACCCGCATCCCCGTCTCAGCAATCAAGATGCTCGAGCTTCTCCAAGCTGACTAATTCTCCACGTTTTACGTTAATATAACTACGCCGCGGCGCTCTTGCCGCGGCGTATGTTTTTCAGGGTAAACGTTTTTTCACAACATATCGGTCAGTTTTGACAATTACGCTTGCCGTCAAAGTATGCAAGATTGATGGTATTGTTGTATCTTTGTATTCTGAAATATAGAGTGCTTGAAAAATGGGTCGTTTGAAAATCATGACACTGATTATGTCGGCTGCGCTGTCGCTTGTAATGGCGGCCGAACGACCGGTATCTATATCCGACAGCGTGTCGACAAACGAAGTGATTGTTGATGACACGGCCTCTTGTACGGCAGAAAAACGCGGCTTGATTCAGAAAGTGCTCGATTATTTCGATGATTCAAATAGCGAACATTCCGACAAACGGTTTGATGTCAGTTTCATCGGAGGCCCTCATTACGCCTCCGATACAAAGCTCGGTCTCGGTCTTGTCGCGGCTGGAATCTACTCATCAGCCCGCAGCGACTCATTGACTCCGAAATCCAATGTCTCGCTCTATGGCGACCTGTCAACGTCGGGGTTCTATCTGCTTGGCATCCGAGGCAATCATATCTTCCCCCGCGATTGTTACCGTCTCAACTACAATCTCTATTTCTTCTCGTTTCCGAGCAAATTCTGGGGGATGGGCTACGACATGGGAGCTGACGACAGCAATGAGACCGACTATGACCGCTATCAGTCTAAAATTTCGGTCGAATTTCTTGCTCGTGTCATCCCGAACCTCTACATCGGTCCTCTTGCTCAATTCAATTATGTCATAGGCCGCAATGCCGAGAATCCCGCATTGTGGTTGGGGCAGCGTATGCACACCTTCAACATCGGCCCCGGATTTAAAATCCAGTACGACACCCGCGATCACCTTACCAACGCCTATAGCGGCCTATTCCTCGAAATTGGTCAGCGTTTCTTCGCCCGTTTCATGGGAAACGATTACGCTTTCAGCAGTACTGAACTATCGGCAAACTCTTATCATAGCGTGTGGAGCGGCGGTGTCATAGCGACCCGGATTCATGCTCTGTTCAACTATGGCAATGTTCCATGGGGCATGATGGCCACCGTTGGCGGAAGCAACAACCTCCGCGGCTATTATGAAGGCAGATACCGCGATAAAAACGAAGCCGATGCCATTGTCGAGCTGCGGCAACACGTCTGGCGGCGCAACGGCATCGTGGTGTGGGCTGGTCTTGGCGCGGTGTTTCCGCAGTTTGATGCATTGCGTTGGCGCATGGCTCTTCCAAACTTTGGCATCGGTTATCGCTGGGAATTTAAAAAACGTGTTAATGTTCGGCTCGATTATGGTTTTGGTAAACGAGAATCGGGTTTTTTATTCAGTATAAATGAAGCTTTTTAAATCTTTTACGCAGGCCGAATGGCTTGCTGTCATATTTCCGTTGTTGTTGCTTATCCCCAATGCGGTTCTTAATCATACGGAAAATCTTCCCCTTTTGTCGGCTGTGACCAATTTGTTTTTGCCGCTCGGCTTCTACAGCTTGATTCTGTCGTTGACAAGACGTATAGGAGTGTCGGTGCTTTGCTGTCTGCCGTTCATGATTTTTTCAGCTTTTCAGATAGTGTTGCTCTATCTCTATGGCGAATCGATTATAGCTGTCGATATGTTCCTGAATGTCGCCACGACCAATACCCGTGAGGTGTCAGAGTTGCTTGGCAACCTGCTTGTGGCCATCGGAACGGTTATAGTGTTATATATCCCCATGATAGTGTGGGCTATAGTCGACTTATGCCGTCGTCGCAACCTCTCAGAGATGTTTCAAAGGGGTTATTGCAAGGTCTCGGCAGTGCTTTTCGTTGTCGGAGTGGCGCTCTTGTTGCTATCTGTCGCTTTTGTCGGCGGCTTTTCTGTCAATAGAGATATATTTCCTATTAACGTGATTCATAATCTCGCTACGGCGATTAGCCGCGCGGTTGATGCGGCTGACTACCCCATAACCAGTGCCAATTTCACATTCGGTTCCCGTCCAACCCACTCAGACGCAGAGCGTGAAGCCTATCTGTTTGTAGTGGGGGAGACCTCGCGGGCCGACAACTGGCAGTTGCTGGGTTATGGTCGTGAGACCAACCCGCGGCTTTCAGTCATGGAGCGGCTCGTGTCGTTTCCCAAGGCTCTCACTCAGTCCAACACCACTCACAAAAGTGTGCCGATGATGCTGTCAGACCTCACCGCATCCGACTTCGACTCCATCAACTGTCGTAAAAGTGTGATTACGGCGTTTAAAGAAGCCGGATTTCACACAGTCTTCCTTTCAAACCAGCGTCGCAATGGCTCATATATCGATTATTTCGGATTTGAGGCTGATTCGGTTGTGTTCCTGAAAGATGATGGCCGCGAGCATATCGATGGCGAGCTTGTCGAGCTTGTCGGCAAATGCCTTGCCGACACCTCAAAGCGCAAACAGTTTATAGTGTTGCACACCTATGGCTCCCATTTCAACTACAGAGATCGCTATGACGACCAATTCAGCCACTTTGTCCCCGACCGCACGGTTGATGCCAACGCCTCCCACCGTGCCGAGCTTGTTAATGCGTTTGACAACACGATTCGGTATATCGACAGCTATCTCGCCGATTTGATGACTGAGGTCGAAACCGGTCAATGGAGTGGGGCGGTGGTCTATGCCTCTGACCATGGAGAGGATATTTTCGATGATGAGCGCAATCGGTTCCTCCATTCTTCGCCCGTTCCGACAGCACCGCAACTCCATGTCCCCGCACTCGTGTGGTTGTCCTCGGCCTATACTGACCGTCATCCGGGCAAGCTCGAAAATCTTATCGGTAACCGCGAGTGTTATATGTCGCCCTCTGTGAGCCTTTTCCATACCATTGTTGACCTTGCCGGCATTGATTTCAGCCGACGTGATACTACTCTCTCGTTGGCATCCGGCTCTTATTCCGCTCCGGCTAAATGCTATCTCACCGATCGTAACGAAAAGGTGGCGCTGGAGCATTCCGGGTTGAAACCCTTGGATATTGAAGTTTTGAAAAAGAAACACATTCTGTGAATTGTGACGATTGGAGTGTGCGGCGAAGTTGTCCGAAACGCATCTTTATCTGCTTGAATATTACACGGATAAGTGTGATGGTGCTCGCCTAAAGTTTCCCAAAATAATAATTTATATAAATTTTCGATGTGATTAGTTTGCCGTTTCGGTAAATCTTATTAGCTTTGCGAAACCCAAACTATGGGCTTTCAGCTAACTTAAATTTATCTAACCGGAATAACAAAATCACAAAACATGATACAAGTGGTGGTCAAGCGCGACGGTCGTGTCGTCGGGTATAATGAGGAGAAAATCAAGGCGGCTATCCGCAAGGCGATGATTCAGACCGAAATGGGTGAAGACGAGGCTCTGATTCATAAAATTACCGACCGCATCGGCATGACTGGCAAAGAGAAGATGACTGTCGAGGAGATTCAGGACAGGGTTGAGCTTGAACTGATGAAAAGCCCTCGCAAGGAGGTCGCGAAACGCTACATCGCCTACCGTGACCAACGCAACATAGCTCGCCGTGCCAAAACTCGTGATATGTTCCTTGAGATAATCGAAGCGAAGAACAACGATGTCACCCGCGAGAACGCCAACATGAACACAGACTCTCCCGCAGGGATGATGATGAAATTCGCCAGTGAGACGACTAAGCCATTTGTTGATGACTATCTTCTCTCGCCCGAAGCTCGCGAGGCTGTGCGCAACGGCTACCTGCACATTCACGATAAAGACTACTATCCAACAAAAAGTCTTACTTGTGTGCAACATCCCCTTGACCGCATATTAAAATATGGTTTCAACGCCGGTCATGGTGAGTCGCGTCCGGCCAAGCGCATCGAGACAGCCAGTATCATAGGCTGCATATCGCTTGAGACCGCGCAAAACGAGATGCATGGTGGCCAAGCTATTCCGGCCTTTGACTTCTATCTCGCTCCATTTGTGCGCTCTTCATTTGTCGAGGAGGTCAAGAATGTTGAGGCTCTTTTCGGCGAGGACTATTCAGACCTTTACGAGATTGAGATAGACGATTTCATCAAGCGCCCTCTTGACGGCTTGAACGGTCGTGAACGGGCTTTGCAGCACGCAGTCAACAAGACTGTCGGACGTGTCCATCAGGCAATGGAGGCGTTTATCCACAACATGAACACCATACACTCGCGTGGCGGAAACCAAGTGGTGTTCAGCTCCATCAACTATGGCACCGACACATCAGCCGAGGGACGTTGCATCATCCGGGAACTGCTCACATCAACCTATGAGGGTGTCGGCAATGGGGCAACGGCGATTTTCCCTATACAGATATGGAAAAAGAAACGAGGTGTCAGCTACCTCCCCGGCGACCGTAATTACGACTTGTACCAACTCGCCTGCAAGGTTACCGCCCGCCGCTTTTTCCCGAATTTTGTCAATCTCGACGCCACTTACAATTATCATGAGAAGTGGAAAGCCGACGATCCATTGCGCTATAACTACGAGGTCGCCACAATGGGTTGCCGCACCCGAGTGTTTGAAAACCGTTTTGGCGATAAAACGTCAATCGGCCGCGGCAATCTCAGCTTTTCGACCATCAACATCGTGCGCATCGCTATCGAATGTATGTCTATAAAGGACAGCGACGAACGCATAGTCCGCTTCTTCACCAAACTCGATGAAATCCTTGAGATAACCGCCCGTCAGCTCTGCGACAGGTTCGATTTTCAAAAAACAGCAAAAGCAAAACAATTCCCGCTGCTGATGTCACGCCTTTGGAATGGCTCTGAGGCCCTTAAACCCGACGATACCATCGAATCGGTTATTAATCAAGGGACTCTCGGCATAGGGTTCATCGGCCTTGCAGAGTGCCTGATTGCTTTGACAGGGAAGCATCATGGCGAAAGCGAAGAGGCTCAGAAACTTGGACTCCGTATAGTCTCCCATATGCGCAGCCGTGTGAACGAGTTTTCCGGCCGTTACAACCATAATTTCTCAGTCCTCGCTACACCCGCCGAAGGACTGTCAGGGAAGTTTACGGCAAAAGACCGTAAAACGTTCGGCATAATTCCGGGAGTTACAGATAAGGCCTACTACACAAACTCTAACCATGTTCCCGTCTACTATCATTGCTCGCCGCGCCACAAAGCTAAAATCGAGGCTCCTTACCATGAATTGACCGGCGGAGGCCACATATTCTATGTTGAGATTGATGGTGATGCGACCCACAATCCGCAAGCCATCGCCGACATCGTCGATTTGATGGACAAATACAATATCGGCTACTGCTCGGTCAACCACAACCGCAATCGTTGCATGGACTGTGGCTATGAGAACGCCGATGATGTGTTGGAGGTCTGTCCCAAATGCGGTAGCCATGTCATCGACAAGCTGCAGCGCATCACCGGCTATCTTGTTGGAACGACCGACCGTTGGAACAGTGCTAAACTGGCCGAGCTTAACGACCGCGTGGTTCATAAATGATGTCAGAGGCTGCGTTAAAAGTATTGAAAATTATCGACGGTACCAGTGTTGACGGCCCCGGATTGCGCACATCCATCTACCTTGCGGGGTGCGCTCATCGATGCCCCGGTTGTCACAATCCGTCATCTTGGAATTTTGACGGTGGGGAATCAATATCGGTAGGCGACCTGATGGCGCGGATAATCGAAAACGATTTTGATGTCACCTTGTCGGGCGGCGACCCGCTATATCAAATTGATGCCGTGATTGAGCTTGCGCATAAGGTTAGGTCGGCTGGCAAAACCGTTTGGTGTTACACCGGGTTCACCTACGAGCAGATTGCCGGCAATCAAAGGCTGTCCCCTCTGTTGTGCTGTGTTGATGTCCTCGTCGATGGCCCCTATGTCGAGTCGTTGCGCGACCCCGACCTCCTCTTTCGCGGTTCGGCCAACCAGCGTCTTGTCGATGTCTCTAAGTCGCTTCCCGGTGCTGTTGTGGAGTGGTGTCCCGCTTTTTAGCTCTATTTATTGGTTAGCTCTAAGAAATTTGTTAATTTTACAATTCAAGAATTGACAACATTATGAGCCAACATCCTTACATCTTTGAATTTCCTATAAAAGTCCGTGACTACGAGGTTGACGGACAGGGAATTGTCAACAATGCAAACTATCTGCACTACCTCGAACACACACGCCATGAGTTCTGCGAATACGTCGGGCTGACATGGCGGCGTATGAACGAAATGGGGCTGATGCCCGTAGTGAGAAAGGTTGAGATAGAGTACATCAACTCGTTACATATGGGCGAGGCTATGGTCAGCAAACTGTGGCTTGAGCGTAAAGGCCCACGTTTCATATTCCATCAAGACATTTTCACTACTGAAGGGCTTCACATTGTCACCGCAAATGTGACGGTCGTTTCCGTTGTCAACGGGCGTCCAAGTCGGGGTGAAGTCCTCGCCGAGACTTTCCGTGAATATCTTGATTGAACCATAGATAAAATCCCCTATCGATGGCCGACAGCGAATCCCTGAAATTCCGCATAGCCTTCTCCTCTCTGAAGGGTATGACCGTTGCGCTCGCGCGTGAAATTTTCGCACGGGTAGGTGATGAGCGGCGTTTCTTCGACATGAGCGAGCGGCAGTTGTCGGCCGTTATGGGCTGCAAGAGCCGTCTGTTTGACCATGCGCTTCGCAGCGATGCCTTGGCATTGGGTGAGCGTGAGTCTGATTTCCTTGCCACAGGTAATGTCAGACCGCTCTATTTCACCGACAGCGACTATCCCGCACGGCTCGACGGTTGCGATGACGCTCCGGTGATGCTCTATGCCATGGGTGACACCGACCTAAACGACAGCCGCGTTGTAAGTATCGTCGGCACTCGCCATGCCACTCCCTATGGGTTGTCGTTTATCCGTGATTTCGTCAGTGAGCTTAAAGCGCAGGTAGGCAACCTCATTATCGTCAGTGGGCTGGCCTACGGGATTGATGTGGCGGCGCATAGAGAAGCCCTCGCCTGCAGTGTCCCGACTGTCGGAGTTTTGGCGCATGGGCTTACTACGATTTATCCCGCCGTTCATCGCAACGTTGCTGTCGACATGACACGCAACGGCGGTATGCTGATTACAGAGTACCGCTCTGACGCACCTCTTCACAAAGGGAATTTCCTTGCTCGCAACCGTATTGTCGCCGGGCTTTGCGACGCGCTTGTCGTGGTCGAGTCGGCGCGGAAGGGTGGGGCGCTCGTCACGGCTCGCATAGCTTCCGGCTATGACCGCGACGTTTTCGCCGTCCCAGGACGCATCGGAGATACATATAGTGAGGGGTGCAACCGGCTCATCATCAGCAACACTGCGGCAATGATTACTTCCGCTGCCGATTTGGTTGATGCCATGGGGTGGCCGCGTTGTGAATCTGAGGGAACTCAGCTTGGTTTGCCTCTCGACCTCTCTCCCGAGCAAAAAGCCGTCGTTGATTACCTCACGCTCCATGATGATGCGGTTATCAATCGGATGTCGGTCGATCTTGACCGCCCCATCGCTAAGTTGATGACATTGCTCGTCGACATGGAATTTAGCGGACTCGTTATCAACCTTCCGGGCGGTCGGTATCGTTTGGCCTGACCACCCCGCGACCGCAACAATCCGTAAACTCTTTTTGTTGAATAATTAGAAACATTCCATTAATACCATTAAAACTATCTCACTATGACTAAAACTAAAAAAGTGATAGCCCCCTCAGAGATGATAATCAACTCCGACGGCTCGATATTTCACCTGCATCTGCTCCCCGAACAATTGACTGACCGCATTATTCTCGTCGGTGACCCGGGACGAGTGGATATGGTCGCTTCATTTTTCGATACACGCGATTTTGAGGTGCAGTCGCGCGAGTTCCATACCATCGGCGGCACCTATAAAGGGAAACCGATAATGTGTCTCAGTCACGGAATAGGCCCTGACAACATCGACATCGTCATCAATGAACTTGACGCTCTCGCCAATATTGATTTCTCAACCCGTGAGGTAAAAGACACCCACCGCACTCTATCGATGGTGCGCATCGGCACGTCCGGCGCACTGCAGCCCGAGCTGATTGTCGGTACGCCCGTCATAGCAGAGAAAGCCATCGGTTTCGACGGCGTGTTAAACTACTATGCCGGGCGTGATTCAGTGGCCGACATCGATTTTGAAAACGCTCTGTGTGAACACACCGGCTGGAATCCGCTTTGGGCCAAACCCTACGTCGTGAATGCCGATGAGAACCTTGTCAAACAGATTGGTGGCAGCGATATGGTTCGCGGCAACACCATATCGGCCGTTGGTTTCTATGGCCCACAAGGACGCGAGTTGCGCCTTCCGCTGGCCAACCCCGACCTTAACAGCCGAATTGAGACGTTTGAACATCGTGGTCGCAAGGTGACCAACTACGAGATGGAGTCGGCTCCGTTGCAAGGTTTGGGCCGTCTGCTTGGACATCGTGCGATGACCGTTTGCTCAATTATTGCCAACCGAATGAGCCACGACGCTACGCCTAACTATAAGACGGCGATGCACGACCTTATTGCAACAGTGCTCGACCGCATCTGACCCATCTTTTGAAAAAACAAGACAATCCCGGACGTGAAGCGTGTAAAACCGCCTGAACCTCCGGGATTGCTATGTTTAGTTACTGTCGTTGCCTATGCCTCAGCCTCGCCGGGGACTATCGTCGAACCGCTCGTCTTGGTGATAATGACTGTGGTCACTGACGCACCCTTGGTTATGGTCACCTGAGCGTTGTTGTCATTGAACGACTGTATCTTATAGGTGAGCGAAACCGCCCCCTCATACAGTATGTTCACTTGATCACCATTGATGACATAAGTGCCCCAACCCTCAGCCACTGACCCCGAGCCATGGTAACGTCCGTCGGCATAGAACGTAGCCGTGAAGGCCAACGAGCTGTCAGACGATGTGTCAATCCATTGTCCGTCGACCAAAACCTGCTTTGCCTCCCATGTCCCTGCCAATTGCTCCTTGCTGATGACGTCATCAGGCTCATCGTTGCTGTCTTTATTGCACGATGGCAACGCCACGGCAGCCATTATTGTCAAAATCAGATATTGAAATAGTTTCTTCATAATTGTCTTTACGATTTGTCGCTTTGAGCGTTCAGCGTCAGCCGCCGAAATTGTCATAGTGGATATTCTCCTTGTCAACGCCGAGCGAGTCAAGCATCTTATTTACGGCATTGCTCATCGGGCCGGGACCGCACATATAGTATTCAATATCCTCGGGTGCGGGATGGTCTTTGAGGTAGGTGTCGTAGATGACTTGGTGAACGAATCCAGGGGCGTATTTTACGCCGGCAGCATCGGCTGCGGGGTCGGGGCGGTCGAGTGCAAGGTGGAACTTGAAGTTGGGGAACTCCTTTTCAAGCTGCAAGAAGTCGTCGAGATAGAACACTTCGTTGAGTGCGCGGGCACCGTAGAAGTAGTTCATAACACGGTCGGTAGTGTGGAGCGTCTTTGTCATGTGCATGATTTGGGCGCGCAGCGGAGCCATACCTGCGCCGCCGCCTATCCACATCATCTCGTTTTTCGAGTCGAAGATGGGGTGGAAATCCCCATAAGGACCGCTCATCATCACCTTGTCGCCCGGCTTGAGCGTGAAGATATAGCTTGATGCAATTCCCGGCATCACGTCCATAAAACCGGTCTGTGGTTTCGGCTTGAATGGCGGTGTCGCAATGCGCACGGTGAGCATTATGCGGTCGCCCTCGGCAGGGTAATTAGCCATCGAGTAGGCGCGTACGGTTGTCTCCGTATTCTTGCATTTTAGCGTGAACAGTCCGAATTTCTCCCATGCCGGAAGATACTCCGCACCTATCAGTGACTTGTCTATATCCTTGTCATAGTCCATCTCGTAGGGCGGGATTTTGATTTGAGCATAGGAGCCGGGTATGAAATTCATATGTTCACCAGGCGGCAGTGCCACGATAAACTCCTTGATGAACGTGGCCACATTCTTGTTTGATATGACCTCACACTCCCACTCCTTGATGTCGAGGATTGATTCCGGAACGCCGACTTTCATATCCTCCTTCACTTTAACCTGACAGCCTAATCGCCAGTGGTCTTTGATTTCCTTGCGTGAGAAGTGCACGGTTTCGGTGGGGAGGATGTCGCCTCCGCCCTCAAACACTTGGCAGCGGCATTGTGCGCAGCTACCCTTGCCGCCACAAGCCGACGGAAGGAATATGTTTTGGTCTGCGAATGTCGACAAAAGGCTTTTGCCTGAGTTGGCAAATATCTCTTTGCTGTCGTTGAGCGTTATCTTAACCTTGCCTGAGTGAACCAAAAAACGCTTGGCTATCAGCAGCACGGCCACCAACAGGAGGGTTATCGCAAGGAAAAATCCCACTCCTGCCAGTATTGTCGGACTCATCGCCGACGATTGTAGTAATATTGTTGTTGTCATGCTCTACTAATTGATTAGAGGGGATTGTCTTATATTTTAATGCCGAGGAAGCTCATGAACGCCAGTCCCATAAGCGCTGTGATGATAAACGTTATACCGATGCCTCGCAGCGGCTTGGGAACATTTGAGTAGCTTGCCACTCGCTCTCGTATCGCTGCGATGGCCACGATTGCCAGAAGCCAGCCCAAACCCCAGCCTCCGCCGGCGCACATTGCCGTCCACACGCTCTCGAAGTCGCGCTGCTGCATGAACAGAGATCCGCCGAGTATGGCGCAGTTCACCGCAATGAGCGGAAGGAAGATTCCCAATGATGAGTAAAGTGCAGGGCTGAACTTCTCGACTGCCATCTCAACGAGCTGCGTAATCGATGCGATGACCGCTATGAACATGATTAGCGATAGAAAGCTCAGGTCTACATCTGAATATTCCGCTCCCATCCAGCTCAACGCTCCCGCACTTAGCACATACGTCTGCAGCAGGTAGTTAATCGGAAGCGTAATGACGAGCATGAAAGTGACCGCAACTCCAAGACCGAGTGCTGTTTTCACGTTCTTTGAGACCGCCAGGAACGAGCACATACCCAGAAAGTATGCGAATATCATGTTGTCGATAAATATCGACCGTATGAATAGATTTAGATTTTCCATATGTTACCTTTTCTAATGGTCATGAATTAATGGGGTAGGGCGGGTTACTCCTCCTGTAACTCTTTGTTACGGCTGCGGTGAACCCAGATGACACAGGCCACGATAATCAGAGCCATCGGGGGGAGTATCATCAGACCGTTGTTCTCATAACCGGCGTCGTAGAATGATTGTGGAATCAATTGATAGCCCATCAGCGTGCCACTGCCAAATAACTCGCGGAAAAAACTGACGATTACCAAGATGATGGCATAGCCGATGCCGTTGCCCACTCCGTCGAGAAACGCCGGCCATGGCTTGTTGCCCATCGCAAACGCTTCAAGGCGCCCCATCAATATGCAGTTTGTGATGATGAGTCCGATGAACACCGACAATTGTTTCGACACTTCATAGGCGTAAGCCTTCAGCAATTGATCCACTATAACGACCAAACCCGCTACAACCACGAGTTGCACTATAATACGGATATTGGTCGGGATGGTGTTGCGTATCAGTGAGATAATAACGTTGGAGAATGCGAGCACTGCAATTACCGACATACCCATCACCAATGCGGGCTCTAGTTTTGCGGTGACGGCCAAGCATGAGCAGATACCAAGTATCTGCACCACCACGGGGTTATCTTTGGAGAAAGGATTGAATAATACGCTCTTGTAGTTTATCTTGTCTGACATGGTTATTTTTCGCTAAGAGTTTGTAGGAATGCTTTATAGGGAGAGAGACAGTTGTCCAACATAGACCCGACACCCTTGCTGGTGATGGTTCCGCCTGAGATGCCGTCTACATAGTCTGACTCGTCTGCCGGTTTCTGACCTGCCTTGACAACCTCGATAGGGTAGAACACTCCATTTTTGAACACCTGTTTGCCGGCAAACTGGTTAGAGAACGCCGCTTTATCTATCTCCGCACCAAGTCCCGGGGTCTCCCCTTGATGGGCGAAATATGCGCCATAGATTGTCGAGCCGTCGCTATCAAACGAAACATACCCCCAGATTGGCCCCCAAAGCCCCGCTCCGTAGACAGGAATAATGTATTTTACATCATCCGCTATACGGCACTCATACACAGGAAGCTGCCTTTTCGATGCATCCTTGATTTTACTCTCGGCGGCGACATTAATCCCAAAAGCGTTGTCACCGACCTTTTCTCCGGCTGCGTTGACTGTGAACTGGGCCGTGATATACTTCTCGAAGTCTGTGGCGATTTCTTCCGGGTTTGGGGTGATTCTCACCGAGGCGAGTATCTGCTTCATCTTGTCGGCGTTGGCGTTATCCTCCTGCTTGGGACGCAGCAACATGGCCGTGAATGCCAATGCCGCTCCGACTGCAACCACCATTATTATGGTGTAGACTATTGTGTAGATATTGCTCTGCTTGTTCATGATTCTTTGGCTTTTAGACGGCGCATACGACGGTTGATGTTTGCTTGCACCACACAGTAGTCGATGAGCGGTGCGAAAGCGTTCATCAGCAACACGGCCAGCATCGCTCCTTCGGGATAGCCGTTGTTATACACCCTGATTATGATGGCAATCACGCCGATTAGGAACCCGTAAATGTATTTGCCTGTATTGGTGCGGGCAGCGGTGACGGGGTCGGTGGCCATAAACACAGCCGCAAAGGCAAATCCACCCAAACACAGCTGTTGGCCTACCGTCAGGTATGATGCCGGATAGAGCGGACTTGCGCACCAGTTGGCTATGAGCGACATAACGGTGCCACCCGCGAATACCGACAGCATTATACGCCAGCTTGCTATCCCCGTTGCCAGCAATATTATCGCGCCGATGAGGATGCAAAGGGTCGATGTCTCTCCGAATGAGCCGGGAATCAGACCTAAGAACGCGTCCCATAGGCTGATGGGGTCACCCGTAAGACCGGTGATATGCAGGCCGGATGCCGCATCTGATGTTGCAACTTCTCCCAGCGGCGTGGCCCCGGTGAAACTGTCAGGAGCTGTACCCCCAATGCCGAGTATCGGTTCTGTGGCTACAAAAACCTTGTCACCGCTCATTTGAGCCGGATAGGCGAAAAACAGGAACACGCGCGTGACTATCGCAACGTTGAAGATGTTGTAGCCGGTCCCGCCGAATACCTCTTTGGCGAATATCACGGCAAACGCTGTCGCCACGGCCAGCATCCATAACGGTGTCTCTACGGGACAAATAAGTGGTATAAGTATACCTGTGACCAGAAATCCCTCCTGGATTTCCTCTTTGCGCCACTGCGCTACGGCAAACTCTATACCAAGCCCCACCACATATGCGACTACGATGCGGGGCAGAACCGCAAGAAAACCGTATAGCATCAGCTCCCAAAACGGGAAATGGCTTTCTCCGCAGGCAAGCCAATGTTGGTAGCCGGTGTTGTACATCCCGAAAAGCAGACAAGGTATCAATGCCGACACCACGATAATCATAGTGCGCTTCGAGTCCATTCGGTCATGTATGTGCACCCCCGAGGTTGATGTGGTCTGGGGAGTGAAGAGGAACGTCTCAAACCCGTCGAACACCGAGCGGAATGCGTGTAGCTTTCCCCCGGGCTCGAAATTTGGTTTCACACGGTCGAGAAAATTTCTTAATGATTTCAAAATATAACGGTTGAAGTGGATTGTACTATTTAAGTTCCTTTCTCAGATAGTCGAGGCCGTCGCGCACTATTTGTTGCAACGGGAGTTTCGACGTGTCGACATACTCGGCCAGCGCGAAATCCTCCGGCGCGACCTCATAGATTCCTAAGGCTTCCATGCGGTCTATGTTGCGTGAGATGATGGCTTTTATCAGATATTCAGCCAAGATGTCCATCGGTATAACTTTGTCATATTCCCCCGACATAATCATCGCTCTGCGGCTACCCATCAAGCGTGCGTCAGGATTGAGCTTTTTGTGTAGGAAGTGACCCGGAAACGACCGGCTGACGCTCGACTTCTTGGGCGATAGAGCCGCCCATCCCATGAACTCGGCCACGTCATCTCCTTCGGGTATGACGGTTATTTGAGTGTAGGGGTAGCGGAGATACCCGTCCATGTCGGCGCGGTGGCCGGTCAGCGGGTTGCCTGATATTATGCGCGCGTGATGCGTCTCTTCCTTCAGATTGCCTGCCAAAAGTGCCGACAGTTCCGCCCCAATCACGGTCGAAATCAGTCGCGGATGTTCTACCTCCGACCCCGTCACGGCTACTATCGTGTCGTTTGGCGTTTTGCCTGTCAGTGCGGTTGCGCCTATGCGGGCGAGAGTCACGATGTCAAGACACCAGACGGTCTCCCCCTTGTTCACAGGGGCGACGTTGGCAATAAGCACACCGGCGTTTCCTGCAGGGTGCGGGCCGCTCACGTCCACCATCTCGGCTCCGGGAATATCTTTCAGCGCCTCTCCATTATGGCGTGACACGTAGACTTTCCCGTCCGTGAGTTTCGACAGCAATTCCACTCCTGCTGCAAGCTCCGCGTCTTTACCCGAGAGATACACCGTCGACGGGACCGCCAATGGAGCCGAGTCAAAACCTGTCACGAATATGTCGCGAGGCTTGGCCTCGGGGTCTGGAACTATGTCATAAGGGCGTTGCCGCATCATTGCCCACAACCCCGATTGCATCAGCAATGCCCGTGCGTCATCGGCGTTATCAACTGACGGCTTTGTGGCTGACAGCTCTTTGACCCGGTTGTCAATCTCCACAACTACGCACTCGATTTTGCGACGCTCGCCGCGTACCACCGCCTTGACGATCCCGGCGGCGGGCGACACTAACTTGATTTGTTGGTTGAATTTGTCGTGGAGTAACGGTTGACCCGCTTCCACGCGGTCGCCCTCTTTCACCGCCTGTCTCGGAGTGAATCCCGGGTAATCGTCAGGGACGATAGCCACCGTCGATGTGTCGACGGCAGTCGGAGTCATGTCACTGACTCCTCCCAGAATATCGAGGTCAAGTCCTTTTTTGAGGGATATTTTTATGCTCATGAAAGAATTATTGATTTTTAACGACTGCAAAGTTACCCAATATTTAAGAAATAATCCACAAAAGCTATTATATAAATGTAAGAAAATGTGTCAAAGTTCACCAACTCTCTGCAATAGCTGTCGGCAAAAATACGATTTTTCATTTCTTTCCGTTCATTATCCAAATGACGTTTGTTAAATTTGATGACTAAATTTTGATAATTGAAAATATGACTATAAATTTGCATGAGCATTTTTTATGTCGTGGGGCCGATGGCCGCTGTGCCCGGGCGTTCTCGCAGGCGATTATGCCATGATGTCGGATTTCCGGACCGTTGGCGGCGCGGTTGTTATGCTATGAGGAATAATCCACTGTTCTGATGCAGCATACCATCCCTCCTCCACGAAAAACGGAGTCGACTCATAGGCAAAGTGTAACCGAGTTAAATAATTAATTTAAACTAATCATATTAATAACATTAAAAAGTAATTCATTCAAAATGGAAGCTACAAAGAAAGCTCAAAAGCCCAATTCTGGCAGCAATGTACGCGGTATCAAGAACGCATTCTTGGTCATTGTCGCATGCTTTGTCGTTGCAGTATGTCTGTTTTTGTTTGTGTTTGGTCACCCCTCTCACTTCAACCTTGAAGGCATTGATCCCGCAGCGGTTCCCGCTTCGATGTTCTTTAGCGACATCAACGCTCATCCCAACGACCTCGTGGGTACTATCTTCAAAGGCGGTGTCATCGTGCCTGTCCTCCAAACTCTCCTTTTGACCGTTATTGTTCTCTCTGTAGAGCGTTGGATAGCCCTTTCAAGCGCGAAAGGTAAAGGCAGCATCACCAAATTCGTCGCCGGCGTGAAATCATGCCTTGCTAAAAACGACATCGACGGTGCTCAGAAACTTTGCAAAGACCAGAAAGGTAGCGTAGCTGCTGTAGTGGCCGCAGCCCTCATTCGCTATAAAGAGATGGATGCTAACACTACTCTCACCAAAGAGCAGAAAATCGCTACTCTTCAAAAAGAGGTTGAGGAAGCTACCGCTATCGAGATGCCTGCTCTTCAGCAGAACCTCCCCATCGTTGCAACATTGACCACTCTCGGTACTCTCGTCGGTCTTCTCGGTACTGTAATCGGTATGATCAAGTCATTCCAGGCTCTGTCTGCCTCAGGTGCTCCCGACTCTACCGAACTCTCAACCGGTATCTCTGAGGCACTTATCAACACTGCCTTCGGTATCGCCACTGGTGCGTTCGCTGTTATCTCTTACAACTTCTACACCAACAAGATCGATAACCTCACTTACGCTATCGACGAAATCGGTTTCTCTATCGTTCAATCGTTCGCAGCTACCCACTAATCCCCTATTTTCCAAATAGATTTTCTAATCAATAAAATTAAAAGGTAAATATGGGAAAAGTAAAAATTAAAAGAAAGAGTACGCTCATCGACATGACTGCGATGAGTGACGTCACCGTTCTTTTGCTTACTTTCTTCATGTTGACTTCTACTTTCCTTCAGAAAGAGCCCACTACGGTTATCACACCGTCTTCGGTCTCTGAAATCAAGGTTCCCACAGCCAACGTGGCGTCGATCCTTGTGAGTCCTGAAGGCAAAGTGTTCCTCTCAGTAGCCGGTGAGGCCGACCCCAACGTCGCCGGCGGCGAATGGGCATCAGAGCCTGTCCGCATGCAGGTTTTGCGCACGGCTGCACAGAACTACGAGAAATACACCGGAAAGAAAACAGGTATTACAGAAGGTGACATCGTCAAGTTCTCCAAAATTAATATGTTTGGAGTCCCCTTGGACGTCATGCACTCATTCCTCGAACTGTCGCAGACAAAACAAGATGAATTCATCGGCGACATGAGCAATCCTCAGGTAGGTATCCCGTTGAAAGAGATTACCTACACCGACCAGGACGGCGTCAAAGTCTCCACAAATGAATTCCAGATCTGGATGCGCGCAATCTACAACTCTGGTAACGATAACCTCCAGTCTGCCATGAAGTCAGGTGAGGGTATCGCTGTTAAAGCCGACCGAGGCACCCCTTACACTACGGTGCATCAAGTGCTCGACAACCTCCAGACTATGAAGATGAACCGTTTCAGCGTCATGACTGCTCTTAAAACAGAAAAAGACTAATTCATTATGGCACAAATAGAACAAGGTGGCGGCGGCGGTAAAAAGAAAAAAGGCGCCCAGAAAAAAATGACAATCCACGTGGACTTCACTCCAATGGTGGATATGAACATGCTTCTGATCACTTTCTTCATGCTTTGTACCACGATGATTAAGTCGCAGACCCTCAACATATCGCTGCCTTCTAACGAGAAAGTTGAGCAGGCCGAGCAAAACAAAGCCAAAGAATCTGAAGCAATCACGCTCATCCTCGCTACCGAACGCGATGGCCAGGGTAACGTGAAAAACGGTCCCGATGGTAAACCGATGAATACCATTTACTACTTCGAGGGTAAACCCGTTGTTGAAGATGCCGACAAAGACGGACTCATCGACAACTCCAACCTCAAGGTTGAGCACTTCGTAGGTAACGAAGGTAATGAGGTTCAAGGTATACGTCGCATACTCCACAATAAGAACAAGAAAGTTCTCGAAAGAATCGACGAGCAGAAAGCCCGTTGGCGCAATAAGGAAATCAGTGAGGAGGAATATCAGGCTCTCGCCAAGAAAATCCGTAACGACTCTACCCTTAGCCGACCGGTTGTCATTATCAAAGCTACACCCGAGGCTTCTTGGGAAAGCGTGATAACAGCTCTCGACGAGATGCAGATTAATCAGATTTCTCGTTATCAGATTGATAACATTAATCAGGTTGACTCTATCCTCATTCTCGACTATCTTGCTAAGCATCGTAAGTAAACGTGATGATTGACTATATTTATTAACTTATCAATCGACAAGAAAATGGCAAAAGATGTAGATCTTTCATCAAAAGAATGGCGCGACCTCATTTTCGAAGGGAAAAACAAGGAGTTCGGTGCGTATGAACTGCGCAAAAACTCCGACAAGCGTCACAATAAAGCAATGATTGCGGTAATAATCGTTATCGCAGCGATTTTGGCGGTAGTTTTCCTTATTGACAAACTTCCTAAGCCTGAGGCTAAACCCGAAGACCAGATTGAACAGTCGCTTGCTTCTCTTGCATCTGAAGAAGTTGAAGAACAAGAGGAGGAAGAAGTTCAGGAACGCGTCGAGGAGCAGAAGCCGGAAGTCCTTCCCGAAGAAGTCCTTAACACCGTGAAAGTAACCGAGCTAGCGATTGCCGCTGACGAAGAAGTTCAGGAGGAAATCAAAAGCCAGGATGAAATCAAGGAAACTCAGACTGCTGTCGGAACAACTAACTTTGACCAAGGTACCGACGACCTCAACGTAGTCCGCGAACACAAGGATGAAGTTGTGGTTGAGGAAAAGAAAGTCGAAGAGAATGTCGTGTTCCATGCTGTTGAGCAGATGCCCCAGTTCCCCGGTGGCGATGTAGCTCTCTACGAGTTCATCAGCAAGAACCTCCGTTATCCTCCTATGGCTGCTGAGAACAACATTCAGGGACGCGTAGTCGTTCAGTTTGTTGTCACCAAGACCGGTTCCATCGGTGAAGTGAAAGTGCTCCGCGGAAAAGACCCCGACCTTGACAAGGAAGCTAAGCGTGTGGTTAAGAGCCTCCCCAAATTCATCCCCGGCAAAATGAATGGCCAGTCGGTGAACGTGTGGTACACGCTTCCCATCAACTTCAAGCTCACCGGTATATAATTCCAATCTCTTGATATAAAGCAGACACCCCGAGGCTGATGTCCCCGGGGTGTCTGCTTTTCCATCCCCACCTATTCTTGATTCATGACAGCGATAAAGTTGATACCTTTCTCTTCGTCTAATCTCAATATTTCACAAAATCGCCCGATATGATGGAAAAAATCTATCAAAATTGCCAAATTTATTGACGAATGTTAGGTAAATCCAATTTTTAGCTATAACTTTGCGCTCAGTTAAGTCACTTATTTATCATACTGGTACAAATTCTAATTAATTAAAGACAATGAAAGCAACCGAAGTGATGGACGACTTGAAACGTCGTTTCCCAAATGAACCCGAGTACCTCCAGGCTGTAGAGGAGGTGTTGTCGACTATCGAGGAAACCTACAACCAACACCCGGAGTTTGAACGATATAACCTCATCGAACGTCTTTGTATTCCCGACCGCATCTTCTCTTTCCGAGTGTCTTGGGTTGACGATAAAGGTAAAGTCCAGAACAATATGGGCTACCGCATCCAGCACAACAACGCCATCGGCCCCTACAAAGGTGGTATCCGTTTCCACTCATCGGTTAACCAATCGATTCTGAAATTCCTTGCTTTCGAGCAGACATTTAAAAACTCGTTGACCACACTCGCCATGGGCGGCGCAAAGGGTGGTAGCGACTTCTCTCCCCGCGGAAAAAGCGACATGGAGGTTATGAGATTCTGTCAAGCGTTTATGACTGAGTTGTGGCGTCACATCGGTGCCGATACCGACGTACCCGCCGGTGACATAGGCGTGGGTGGACGTGAAGTCGGATATATGTACGGTATGTACAAAAAGATGGCTCGCGAATTTACCGGAACGTTCACAGGCAAGGGCCGCGAGTTCGGTGGCTCGCTCATACGTCCCGAGGCGACCGGATACGGCAACGTCTACTTCCTCCTCAATATGCTTGCCACTAAAGGCCTCGACATCAAAGATAAAAAAGTCGCCATATCCGGCTCAGGCAATGTGGCAACCTACACCGCCAAGAAGCTTCTGCAACTTGGAGCGAAAGTCGTCTCTATGAGCGATAGCGACGGCACCATCTACGTTCCCGATGGAATCACTCAGGAACAGCTCGACTACATCTTCAAGTTGAAAAACGAATATCGCGGTCGCATCAGAGAGTTTGCGGAGGAATACGGCTGTCAATACTTTGAGGGACAGCGTCCTTGGCAGATTGCTAAGTGTGACATCGCCATGCCTTCAGCCACTCAGAACGAGCTTGATGGCGATGACGCTCGTGCGCTTCTCGCCCAGGGTTGTATCGCTGTTTCCGAAGGAGCTAATATGCCTTCAACCCCCGAAGCTATCAAAGAGTTCATCAACGCCCGCATCCTCTATGCCCCCGGCAAGGCTGCCAATGCTGGAGGTGTCTCGGTGTCGGGTCTTGAGATGGCTCAGAACTCTCAGAAGCTCTCTTGGAGTGCAGCGGAGGTCGATGCCAAACTCAAAGACATCATGGCCGAGATTCACCATCAGTGCACTATCTTCGGAAAGGAAGCCGACGGCTATGTCAACTATGTCAAGGGTGCCAATGTCGCAGGCTTCATGAAAGTTGCTCGTGCCATGATGGCTCAAGGTGTACTCTGAAAATAAGGTTAACCGGCACATGTTTTGTGTGCCTGGATGCACTTTATAAATTATTAATAAATTGCCTACTCATGGCCGGGATGAACTCGCGAGAGTTCATCCCGGTCGCTTTTTGCTTTATTAGTCATGTATTACTATCGGCGTATAGACACATTTTTGGGTTAATCAATGTTAAATGACCGATTGGGGTTAAACCAATAATCGTCACAAGTGTCAAATAAATAAACACTGATAGCAAAACAACTTTTTCAATAGACTAACTTTTATCAAATATAGGATGCCCCCGCTCGCGAAGAGTCTTGGGCATCCTTTCATTTTGTTCAGACTGTTATTTGTCGTAAGTTTCTATCCAATTATTTGGGGGCTGCAATAGCTAATATTAACAATATTGTTTCTACTATTTAAACTTCTCTTTTGCCGGTTTTTTATCTCAAAAATAATTAAAAGTCGATGTGTAAGCGGCCCTTAGCGCGTATTTTAGCCTGACTCTTGCTAAATTCGCGTATATGAACCATGCAAGAAAAATCATCGCATCTTTCTGGTTGATGATGTCAATGCTTTCGGTTGTTGCGCAGGTTAACACCGACCAGGTAATGCGGATAGGCCAGAATGCTCTATATTTCGAGGACTATATGGTCTCGATACAGTATTTCAATCAGGTGATAGCCGCCAAGCCTTACCTTGCGCAACCATATTTTTTCAGGGCTATCGCAAAGCTCAATCTTGACGACTATCAAGGTGCCGAGGCTGATGCGGATATGGCTATTGAGCACAATCCTTTTATAGTGGATGCTTACGAGGTTAGGGGTGTCGCGCGTCAGAATCAGGGCAAACTCCGAGAGGCAGTCGATGACTATACTCATGCGCTGACATTATTGCCGGAGAACCGTAACATTCTTTTCAACAGAGCCATGGCGCAGGTCGAACTTGGCGACACGGCAGCGGCTCGTGAAAGCTATGCCGCGCTTGTAAAGGCGCATCCGTCGTATGATAACGGTTATCTCGGACGTGCGCGCCTGTTGATGATTGAGGGTGATACCGTGGGTGCGTTGGCCGATCTTGACAAGGCTATTTCTATTAATCCCAATGCCACCAACGCCTATGTGATGCGTGCCGACATTGCCATCAATTCGGGTGAGGGCGATTTCAAATCGGCGTTGGACGATATGGACCGCGCCATAAAGTTGCAACCTCGTCATTCCGGTCTGTTCATAAACCGCGCTTTCCTCCGATACAAGCTTGATGACTATTTCGGGGCTATGGCAGACTATGATTATGCCATACAGTTGGACCCCTTGAATGCTGTGGCATTGTTCAACAGGGGTCTTATGCGGGCCGAGTTGAAGGATAATGACCGAGCGATACAGGATTTCACGCAGGTGTTGAGCTTGAAACCGGGCGACGCGCGTGCGCTTTACAATCGCGCTATGCTCTATCGTGACACGCATCAGTATAAGAAGGCCATGGCAGACATCGACAAAGTTATAGAGTCATATCCTGATTTAGCCGGGGCGTATTATCTGCGATTTGACATAAACCGCGCTCTTGGTAATATGCGCCAGTCAGAGAAAGATTATAATAAATCAATGGCTCTCGCCAAACATCCTGTAATCCTGAACGAGCCGGGACAGTCTGACGCTTCCGATGTGGCCGAGAGCGGAAACGGAAATAGGGCAGGCCACGAGCCGACTTCTGAACCGCAGGAAGTTGTCGCCGCTCGGTTTTCGGCTCTGCTGACGGTGGACAACTCGTCTGATGCGCTTGAACAGCAATATAACAATCCGGGAATACGCGGAAAGGTGCAGGATCGCAACATCAATGTGGAGATTGAGCCGATATTTGCTTTGTCTTATTATTACTCTCCGTCGGAATTGCGTCCGTCGACCTACTACATCAAGGAGGTCGACGATTTGAATGCCACCCGCATACTGCGAAAACTGCTGTTGATTACAAATTCTGATGTGTCGTTGACTGACCAGGCTGAGATTAACCGCCATTTTTCGGATATTGAGTACTATAACTCCTATATCGCAACCCATGCTCCCCGAGCCGTTGACTATTTCGGCCGCGGAATGGCTCAGATGACGGTTAGAAATTATCAGGGCGCGATTGCCGATTTTGACAAAGCGTTGCAACTCACCCCCGATTTCGCTTTGGCTTGGTTCCAGCGAGGGATAGCGCGATACCGCCACCAGCGGACAGAATCAAACCGCGCCGATGGCAATATTCCTGCTGATGTGGCCTCACAAATGGTGAAACATGAACTATCGGAAGCCATTTCTGATTTTGACCGGACGATTGAGCTGTCGCCGTCAATGCCATTCCCATATTATGATAAGGGTAATCTGCTCGTTGAAATGCAGGATTATACTTCAGCACTCGCCGCATATACACAGGCCATTGAGGCTAAACCTGACTTTGGTGAGGCTTATTACAACCGCGGGTATGTCTACCTGAAACTCGGTAATAAGGAAGCGGGTACGCGCGACCTTTCAAAAGCCGGAGAACTTGGAGTGATGCCCTCTTACAACTTATTGAAACGAATGCGTGAATAAATATGGCAAAACCGGAATATATAGAGAAAAACCGGGCGTGGTTGAAAGCTAAAGCAACCGAGGCCGGTGTGAAATCGCTTGACAAAGGTATTTTGTATAAAGTCATTAAATCGGGCAACCGAGGCGGAGTGTCGCCCAATCGCAACAGTGTTGTCACTGTACACTACACGGGTAAAACCATCAATGGCAAAAGTTTCGATTCAAGTCGTGGCGGCGTGGCTCAAGCGTTTCGATTGCGCGAACTGATACAGGGCTGGATTATTTCCCTGCAACAGATGTGTCCGGGCGACAGGTGGGAAATATATCTTCCGGCTGAGATGGGCTATGGGCGACTGTCACAGCCCGGAATCCCTGGCGGCTCAACTCTCATTTTTGATATAGAATTGATATCAGTAGTCTGATGACGGGAAAATTACGAGTATAAAAATTAATCAGGTGCAAGATTCTCTTACACCTGATGCTTGATATCGGTAAACGTTTAGGTTAGTCTGTTTGGAAATCAATTGTAAAATCTTTTTACAACGCTGCAATTTCATCCAATGAGGGATTCACCGATATAATACGTCCCTCGGGGTCAATTAAAAAAGTTCTAAGAGTAGAGCTTAAATTAAATTCCGCCAATACACCATCTGCTTTCGACGGAGGCAAATTGTGCTGATGAGCCGGATTAAGATTGTCATTGCTGACAATTTCCTTAAATAATCTCTCATTTCTGTCAAGATTGATTGACAGTTGGCGAACGTTTGCGCTTTGGTCAACAAGGCTCTCATATTCGTTGCATCTTATGCGTGACGCAGCGTCGGTTGAAGCCCAAAAAGTCAATAATAGATACTTCCCTCTGAAGTCGCTTAGCGAGATGACACTGTCGTTGCTTTCAATCGAGAGAGCCGGGACAGTGTAGCCTTTCTCTGGCGCTATCACGCGTGGAGTATAGGCTGATAAAGAGATTGCTAAAATGACCAAAAGCGCAAGAAAAATTAAAGGTTTCTTCATTACGCATATTTTTTGTTAATACTCGGATAAGTATCGGAGTGCAATTTGGTTATGACCGAATTTTACATCCTCATTATCCGTGCCGATTTTCGGCGCATGTCTCACCTCTGTGATGACGCGGTTAACAAAACCGGTGCAAAGTTACGCTTTTTTACTCTAACCGCAAAATGGTAGGCTCTAATTATCACCGCTTTAGCGTTTCTTGCGTCGCTGAATCCCGCTCCCGATGCGAGTTCCGGCGGGTTGTTAAAAAAGTACAACCGCGATGCCGCAATCATTTTGCCGGAGCATAGCCGGCATCTACCAAAGTCTTTGTTTCTCCATAAAAATCGGGCGATAGCAGCTGCTCCAATGTGACACTCTTATGCTTGTCAACATATGATTTAACTATTGCGTAGCCGATGTAGCGGCCCACTCTGCCGGGTGCTTCAGGGTGAATGGCCGGTGTCGCTGGTGAGGGCATAAGTAATTTTGAGGCGTCTGTCTCTGAGCTTGAATATAGGAGTTCTTGTCGGATAATCTTGTCCCATATCCTTGATTCATTGTCAACCAACCATTCCAAATCCTCACTGCCGACACCAATGGCTAATGATAGGTCGGCGTCAGGAATCGACGACATAACAGCATAGACCAACGCCCCATTATAAAGCATTTTAGATAGTATTGTTTTCGCTCGGTCATTATTAATCGGGTAGTGCGAGGCTACTATTGCCTCCACCACATCATACGGAATACGCACAGGCTCTCTTGTCAGCCTGAAATAATCATCAAATCCGGCATATCCCGGATAGTCTCGGCCAAGATATAGATTAAGGGCGATGAGAACAACCGAGTCGGCTGTAATGACGCTCTGACGGTAGGGGGAAACTATGCCGTAGATGTGTGGCGCGTCAATACCCGGTAATGCGGATTGAATGCGTCGCATTGCTGTCCCAAGACTTATCTCTATGTCTTCAATAGAGTTGAGCCTGTTTTCAACATCAGGCGTAAATACAGTTACCGGTCGGCTCGCCGACAACATAGCCAGTGCCGAATCCACATCGGCGCTGTCGCTATTGATGCCTGCCACCCGCAAGTATATGTCAAGTCCCGGTGACATTGAATCTTTAAGGTTGTCACGAGTGACTGTGTCAAATTCAGTGTAATGGTAGACTAATCGGTCAAGACGCTCTATTTGTAAAGCGGTTGCGCAATCGTCGGTGCCATGCGTGTTATCTTTGCATGATACCGCTGCTATGAAAATTAATGCGAGGATGACTATTTTTCCCATAACCTAATTCATAAACTAATTGTTCGACCTCTACTTAAAATCGGTTGTTTTTTCCAGGAATCTGCGGTAGGTGGCCTCACTTTTTTGATGCCTTTCGCCTATGATGGGACGCAGAGCGTCGAGGTTTATGTAGTGCAGGCCCGAGCCGCGTGTTATCGGGAATGCCAATCGTTTTAGTGTCAGTGTGTAATCACATTCGGGGCAACGCCATCGTGGGGCGCGTGGCTGTAATCGGTCAGGTACGCTGTCGACAGTTACAGGGATAACCGTCGCACAGGGGGGATAGCCGATGGCGGTCCACATTACCGAGAGGGTGGGGGATTCTCCCGGACGGATTCCTTCGATGACGATTGACGCGCTTGAGCTGCGCCGTGGTATGAAATCTTGGTCAATAGCCCAGCTGTCTCCGTCGGCCATCGGGTCGCGCCCGAGCAAGGAATGGTAGAATGAACGCGATAGCTTTTCGGTGAATGTGGCGGGGGTTATGTCGCGAGCCTTTATATGGGGCGCGAGGAGGGTTACGGCGTTTTGGTATCGTATGTAACCCATACCGCAGGTTGAGTCGCCGGAGCAGGAGTAGTTTGTGCGCAGCAGTAATTTGTCGGGGGTGTCGTCAATGGAATATTTGGTGTATCGGTAATCGTCGGTTTCGTAGTAGGCGCCTGCGCCCGATGCGTCGATGACACCGAAGTTAGCCTGCACTCCCATCGGTTTGGGGAGCGAATCGAGCAAATTCTCGAAATCGCGTAACGTGGAGCACTTAGCGAGAGCCTCTGACATCAAATAGCCTTCGCGATCCTTATATGAGGCTGTGTCGGGTGCCAAATTATATGATGCGGTGTTCATGATGGCGAAACCCTCGGCGTTTAGCCCCATCCAAGCCTCAGCGAGCAATGAGTCACCGCCATTGAACAGGGCGACATAGGGTATTTGGCCTTGTCGGTCAACGCGGGCTACGAAATTGTGTTCGGTGCCGGTGTCGCGGTGTTTCCAGAGCAGTGGGCGGCCCGATAGCGATGCTTCTGCTCCGATTATGGCTGACGTGCAACCTAAGGCATTTATAGCCGTAATTGCGGAAAATGAGAATATTAAAAACCGTCTCAACATAATATTGTCTGAACAAGTAGTATTATTGGGATGTTTTGCATTAGTCGACAAATTATTAGGCAAATTTAGCGATTACCTGCCAAAAAATTGCTACCTTTGCAACTCAAATGCGCATAGAGATATGCCAAAATGATGATGATTATTAATAAACAGAATAATTGATAGAAAATTATGAAAAAAAACTACGCTATTTTTGGAAGCGCATTGCTCGTTGCGGCCTCTGCTTTGACCGCGAACGCTCAGCAGCTCCCTAATGCCGGCTTCGAGGAAGGTTGGGGAGATTGCAAGCCATGGGTCCCCGCCAATAACGCCAAAATTACAGGCACCACCCCTTCGCCTTGGACTATCTCTCAAGTTGGCGGAATGGGAACCCTTGGTATGGGCGCAACAGTTGTCGGTGAGAAAACAACCGGTTACAACTCTGCGTCGGCAGTCAAAATCTATAATTCGCCCAACTCAGTAAAGGAAGATCAAATTGTACCGGGTTACGTTACAACCGGAACCACTTGGTCTACGGCTAAAGGAGCAAATGGTAGTAACCCTGATGGCGGCACATTTGGCGGCATAGCGTTCGCTTATCGTCCCGACGCTGTTTCTTTTATGTACACTCGCAGCCATGGCACGGCAAAGCCAAGTGAGCAGGCGACCGTTGTGGCATATCTTTGGAAAGGCACATACACTCAAGCCAATGTCCCCGCAAACATCTCTTTGACTAGTCCAACTAAGGTATCAATGACCGACCGCGAACGAAATATTCTCGGAATGTCAACATCCCAAGGTGGTGACGTCACTTCAACTACCGGTGCGGCTTGCATCGCTAAAATTGACACTTCAATCACTGGTGATGCCGGTGAATGGACCAATAAGGTTATTGAGTTTAACTACCTTACGAACGACACTCCCGAGAAGTTCAATATCATTTTTGCAGCCGGGGACTATTGGACATCTGATCTCGGTGACGGTAACACGCTCTGTGTTGACGACGTGAAGTTGGTTTATTACTCTCGCTTGAGTGCTCTGTCGGTAAACGGCACTTCGGTTCCCGCTTTCGCTAATGATACATACGAGTACACCGTTGACAGCGAAATCCCCTCGACCGTCGACGCTATCGCTTACACTCTCGCCGGTAACGCTAAGAGCGCTACCGTCAATGTGGCTCTCGATGCCGCCAACAATAAAGCTACCGTAACTGTGTCAAACGTTGGTGCCGATATCGACGGCAAAACTTCACACGTTTATACCATCAACTTCGCTAAGAACTCAGGAGGTGTCACGCCTCCCGATACCCCTTCGGCGGCTATCTATAACGGTTCGCTCGTAATCGAAATGCTGGGCAGTATTCTCAACCCTGACGATACTACTATTTACTCGGTTTATATCACTCCTCTCGGCAACGGCAAATGCAACTTCTTGTTGCCTGATTTCACTCTTGACATTGGCGAAGGTCCCGTTAATTTCGGCGACATCACAGTTGAAAACTGCACTATGACTTCAAATGACGATGGCTCTATAACCTACGCCGGAAGCAAGAATGGTCTCTCGCTGCTCGATGGCGGGATTACCGCTGATGTTACCCTCAATGGTACCGAGGACAATAATGGGCACTTGGTGATGAACATCCCCGTCATGTGGGACGGCATCGAAATCAAAGTTGATTTCAACGGCACAAAACTCGCATCGGGCGTGGCTGACGCTGTTGTTAGCGACGTTAACGCACCGGTTGAATACTACAACCTCCAAGGTATCCGTGTCGACAATCCCGCCAACGGCGTTTACATCCGCTGTCAGGGGAATACCGTAACGAAGGTGCTTGTGAAGTAATTTTCAATAGAATAGTTTAGTGAAGCCGCGGTCTGATTTGGGCCGCGGCTTTTTTGTGGATATGGATTTAATCTATCGGGTTGAGAGGGAGTGGTGGCGGTTTAAAGGCGGCTGGGGAAGGGAATTGCGGAATCGGGGTTTTTTCACTAAATTCGCGTGGTGAATCAGATTGGTAGCTGATGTTTAAGATGAAGCGATTATACACGTTCATGCTTCAGAGCTTTTTGCCTCTGTTTCTTATGACGTTTTTTATATGCCTATTCATCGTGCTGATGCAATTTCTGTGGCGATATATTGATGATCTCGTCGGGAAAGGATTGGAAATCAGTGTGATAGCGGAGCTGTTTTTTTATGCGGCGTTGACGATGGTCCCGATGGCGTTGCCGTTGGCCATTCTGCTTGCGTCGTTGATGACTTTCGGAAATCTCGGTGAACGGTTTGAACTCACGGCTTTGAAAGCGGCGGGAATCTCGTTGCTGAAAGCGATGAAGCCGCTGATAGTGCTGATGGCGTTCGTAGCCATCGGCGCGTTTTTCTTCCAGAACAACGTCTTGCCTGTGGCGCAGACTAAAATGTGGACTCTGCTTTATTCCATGCGTCAGAAATCGCCTGAGGTTGAAATTCCTGAGGGCGTGTTCTACGACCAACTGCCCGGTTTTAACATATATGTGAAAGCTAAAAATTCTGAGAGCGGTTCACTCTATGACGTGATGATTTATGACACGTCGAGGGGCTTTGACAACGCCCGTGTGCTTTTAGCGGATTCGGGACGAATGTCGATGACCGAGGACCAGACGCACCTGTTTCTAACTCTGCATCACGGGGCGCAATTCGAAAATCTGCGCGAGCAGCAGGGCGGAGCCGGGGCGGGTGATATGCCATATCGCCGCGAGTCGTTTGACGAGAAGCGTATAATGGTGGCATTCGACGCTAATTTCAACCGTATGGATGAGAGCGGTATGCGAAACCAGTATGTCGGCAAGAACATGGCAGAGCTGCAGGCCACGATAGACTCGGTGAGCGCACGCGTTGACAGCATCGGAGACTCGTATGCCAAATCAATAAAGGAGGTACCTTACTTAGGAATAGACCGCTATAAGCGCGAGTACCGAAACGGGGAGATTGTGAAGGTGCCGCAGAAACCTGTCGTACTTGAGTCGCCGTTAAATCTCGACTCGATAATTAATGCGAAAGATGGAACATTTGCCCGCAGCTATTATGCGCAAGCTCTCATTAAGGCGAAGCGCGCGAAGCAGGACTATGAGTACAAAAGTTTCTCAATGAGCGATGACCGCAAGACAATAAGACGCCATGGAATTGAACTTCAAAAGAAGTTCACGTTGTCATTTGCCTGCATCATATTTTTCTTCATAGGCGCACCGTTAGGGGCTATCATACGCAAAGGCGGTCTCGGTACGCCGCTCGTCATTTCCGTGCTGCTGTTCATAGTCTACTATATCATAGACAACACGGGATACAAGATGGCTCGTGAGGGGCGTATGGAGGTTTGGGAAGGTATGTGGTTAAGCTCTGCCGTGCTGTTGCCGTTAGGTGTGTTTTTCACATATAAGGCCATGAATGACTCGGCTGTGTTCAATAAAGACGCATATGTCAATTTCTTCACCCGGTTGTTAGGCCTGCATATCACCAGACATTATGAGCTTAAAGAGGTGGCTATGGAGGATGTCGTGCCGGAAGTGGCTGTCAATGAACTAACGAAACTTGACAGTATGGCGGTTGAGCTTCTAAATGCGGCGTCTAAAAGGCCAAGCTACTTGTCGTATCTCACCATCGGTCTTGATTCAGAACAAATCAAGGCAGTCGACGCGCAGATGAGCCGTGTCATAGATTATATCGCCAACACGCGAGAGAAGATAGTGGTCAACAAACTGTCGGATTACCCTGTGGTAGGCGATTTCGGGGTGTTGCACCCGTTTAATAACCGTTGGGTAGGTATCTGTGCGGCAGTTGTTTTCCCGGTAGGTCTGCCGCTTTATATCATTGGCGAGCATTTCAGAAAATCGCTCGTGTCAAAGCTTAAACGCACGTTGGCGGTGGATAAAGAACTTGAATCGTTGCTGGTTAAGCCAAACGATTTATAAAGAGAACTTGTTTTATAGTTTTAAACTGAAAAATGATATAAAATATATGAGTGACATCCATCTTGACACAATAGAAGAGTCCCTTGATGATTTCCGTGAGGGCAAAATGGTAATCGTGGTTGATGATGAGGACCGCGAGAATGAGGGCGACTTGATTGTCGCTGCGGAAAAAATCACCCCGGAACAGGTCAATTTCATGTTGAAAAACGCCCGCGGTGTGCTTTGCGTTCCAATTACCATTTCGCGTTCACAGGAACTTGATCTGCCTGTTCAGGTGGCTGACAACACATCGGTTTTAGGTACGCCGTTCACGGTCACGGTCGATAAACTTGAGGGGTGTTCAACCGGGGTGTCAATCCATGACCGCTGCGCCACTATCCGCGCTCTTGCCGACCCCGGATCGACCCCGGCGACGTTCGGTCGCCCCGGTCATATAAATCCGCTCTATGCCCAGGATCAAGGGGTGTTGCGGCGTGCGGGTCACACGGAAGCTGCCGTTGACTTAGCCCGTTTGTCGGGTCTTCAGCCGGCAGCGGCTTTGATGGAGATAATGAGCGACGACGGCTCGATGGCCAGGTTGCCTGAGTTGCGCCGCCGTGCTGACGAATGGGGGCTGAAGCTGGTTTCTATCAGAGACCTCATAGCATATCGCCTGAAGCGTGAAAGCCTCGTGGAGAAAGGCGTTGAGGTGGATATGCCCACAGGCTATGGACACTTCCGTCTGATACCTTTCAGACAAAAGAGCAACGGACTTGAGCATATAGCAGTCATAAAGGGCGAATGGCAACCTGACGAACCTGTGTTGGTGAGGGTGCACTCGTCGTGCGCTACCGGTGATATTTTCGGTTCGAAACGGTGTGACTGCGGCGAGCAGCTCCACAAGGCATTGGAGATGATTGAAAAAGAGGGGCGAGGCGCGCTCGTCTATCTCAATCAAGAGGGCCGCGGAATCGGTCTGATGGATAAAATAAAGGCTTATAAGCTACAAGAGGAGGGGCTTGATACGGTAGAAGCCAACATCCACCTCGGACATAAGGCGGACGAACGCGACTATGGAGTGGGCGCACAAATACTCAACGCACTCGGTATCACAAAGATGAGGCTCATGACCAACAATCCTGTGAAGCGCAAAGGGCTTGAAGGATATGGCCTTGAGATTGTTGAGAATGTGCCAATCGAGGTCACGCCAAATGATTACAACCGTTTTTATATGCACACTAAAAAAGACCGCATGGGTCATGACCTCCACGAGGTAGAGTGACAAAAAAACCGGGCATCGCCCGGTTTTTTTGTTGAGATGAGTTTCTTGTTGATTTTAGAGAGATAGAAGCTCTTGGATTTTGGCTTCGAGTGTGGCCTTGGATTGAGACCCTGCAAGACGGATGTCAACTTTTTTGCCGTCCTTGAAGAACAGGAATGTCGGGATTGACATGATGCGATACTTGCTGCTGAGGTCGCTCTCCTCGTCAACATTATATTTCCCGATGACGACTTTCCCATCGTATTCCGCTGCCAATTCGTCGACAATGGGACTCATTGCCATGCATGGGCCACACCAAGTAGCCCAGAAGTCAATGATTACTGGTTTTCCTGAGGCTATTATTTCCTCAACGTTAGCGTCGGTAAATTGAAATGCCATAGTTTTTTGTTTGTATTTAAAAGTTAACGTTTAGTTTCTTTCGATTGTGTATTCAAGTTCCATGTCGTCGAGCATATTGACCAGACGGCGGTTAACCGGGATTTTCAGTCCTGATGACAACAGTATCGAGCGGTTAATGTCGGGGTCGTAAATGCGAAAATTGAGCTGTCCCCTGTCGTTGGTGGATGACTTTATTTGCTCGTCGATGAGTGCTCGTAGTTGTTCGTTAGCTTGATTCTTTAGCAGATTAATGGTCACACCCTTGATTAGGTGCCCGCGGACATCTTCAAGAAGTCGTATGCTTGTCAAAGAAAATTCGATGTCTGATGTGCGAAAACGACGGGCGAATTTTCCGGTAACGAGTATCGGTGTACCCGGTTTGCCATAGTTTGCGAAGTCAATGTAGTTTTGGCCGAACAGGCGTATCTCGGTAGAGCCGGTATAGTCCTCGATTTTCATGATTCCGAAGTTGCCGCCATTGCGCGCCGGGCGAGATATAAATTCCACTACCATTCCGCCAAAGGCAATCTCTCGGCCTTCGTTTTCGGCGGGGACAATCTCGTTTTTGCTTTTGATGCTTGCGGAGCATCCGTAGGTGAGTTCCATGTAGTATGGGTCGAGCGGATGTGCTGAGAGGTACATTCCAACGAGTTCGCGCTCTTTTTCAAGTTTAACGGCATCCACCCAACTGACAGCGGGTTTTATTGGCGGTCTTCCTGCCGTGTTGAAAGTCATGTCCTCGTCTCCAAACAACGACGCTTCTTGACGTTGGGTTGCGTTTTGGTACAGTTGTCCGTAGCGCATCAATTGTTCCGACAGGCTTTCGTCGCGGTGGTCTTTCTCAAAGAAGTCCTCGCGCTTAATATCAGTGAAACAGTCAAACGCCCCTGCCAGCGCAAGCGATTCGAGTATGCGACGGTTCATGAACGTCATGGGTACCCTCTCGACGAAGTCGTAGATTGATTCAAACGCTCCCCCCTCTTTGCGAACCTTGATAATCTCCTCAACGATATTTTCGCCAACCCCCTTGATAGCCGAAAGTCCGAAACGGATGTTTCCATGAGAGTCGACACCGAACTTACTGAAACTTTCGTTGACATCGGGCCCTTTGACGGGAATGTGCATTGATTTACATTCGTCCATAAAACCGGTGAGCTTGTTGATGTCGGAGAAGTTGCGGCTAAGCACCGCCGCCATGTATTCGGCGGGGAAGTTGGCTTTGAGATAGGCGGTCTGGAAAGCGACCCAGCTATAGCAGGTGGCGTGGCTTTTGTTGAAGGCGTAGGAGGCGAATTTCTCCCAGTCGGCCCATATTTTTTCGAGGACTTTGGGGTCGTGCCCGTTTTTCTGTCCGCCGGCCAAAAACAGTGATTTGAGCGCGTTCATCTTGTCGATGAGTTTTTTCCCCATCGCTTTACGCAGAGTGTCGCTCTGGCCGCGGGTGAAGTCGGCGAGCAAGCGCGAAAGCAGCATGACCTGTTCTTGATAGACCGTGATTCCGTAGGTGTCCTTGAGGTATTTCTCCATTACGGGAATATCGTAGACAATCGGTGATTTGCCATGTTTGCGGGCAATAAAGTCGGGGATGTATTCCATTGGCCCCGGACGATATAGCGCGTTCATGGCAATCAAATCCTCGAAAGTCGACGGCTGAAGTTCACGGAGATATTTCTGCATACCCTTTGACTCGAACTGGAAGGTTCCCGTAGTGCGTCCCTCGCAATATAGCTGATAGGTCTTTGGGTCGTCGATTGGGATGTTGTCGATGTCGACATCTATTCCACGCGTCAGCTTTATGTTGGCCAACGCTTCTTTTATGATAGACAGTGTTTTCAGCCCGAGGAAGTCCATCTTTATGAGGCCGGTCTCTTCGATAACCGAGCCTTCATACTGAGTGACGAGCAAGCGGCCGTCTTTTTTGTCGGTTGCGGTGCTGACGGGGACCCAATCGGTCACATCGTCGCGGCATATGATGACTCCGCAAGCGTGAACGCCGGTATTGCGTACGTTCCCCTCGAGCTGTCGGGCGTATTGCAGCGTCTCGACAATCAGGGGGTTACCGCCCGACAACTCGGCCTTGAACTCAGGGAGATGCTCGTAGCAGTTCTTTAGATTGGGTTTAAGCTCTTTTCCGTTGACCACGGGCATATGTGGCGGAATAAGCTTGGTTAGACGGTCGCTCTCGGACAGGGGAAGCTGTTCGACACGCGCGACATCCTTGATGGCTGATTTAGCAGCCATGGTTCCGTAGGTGATGATATGAGCGACTTTCTCTTCGCCGTATTTCTGCGTCACATAGTTGAGCACGTCGGCTCGTCCGTCATCGTCGAAGTCGATGTCGATATCGGGGAGTGAGATGCGGTCGGGGTTGAGGAAACGTTCAAACAGCAGGTCATATTTCACAGGGTCAATCTGAGTGATGCCGAGGCAGTAGGCCACGCATGAGCCGGCGGCGGAACCGCGGCCCGGGCCGACACTCACTCCAAGCTGGTGGCGAGCAGTGTTGATGAAGTCCTGCACGATGAGGAAGTAGCCGGGGAAACCCATCGTTTTCATTATGTGCAGCTCAAACTTGATGCGTTCGTTGAGTTCGGGCGTGAGCGGAGAACCGTAACGTCTCGCCGCGCCCTCGTAAGCGAGTTTTTTCAAGTAGTCGGCTTCAAATTTGATGCGGTATAGTTTTTCATATCCGCCAAGCTTTTTAATCTTTGCTTCGGCATCTTCCTGTGACAAGACCACATTGCCGTTTTCGTCACGGGTGAACTCGTCAAAAAGATCTTTATCGGTGAGCCGTTGGCGGTATTCCTCCTCAGAACCAAATTCGGCTGGTATCTCATAGGTTGGCATGATAGGGCCGTGGTCGATGGAGTATGTCTCAACCTTATCGAGGATTTCGAGGGTATTGCTAAGAGCCTCCGGGATGTCGGCAAACAGATGATTCATCTCCTGTGTAGTCTTCATCCATTCCTGCTTGGTGTAAAGCATACGCTTTTCATCGGCGAGGTATTTAGCTGTGGATATACAGATGAGTCGGTCGTGAGCCTCGGCATCTTCCTCGTTGACAAAGTGCACGTCGTTGGTGCAAATAAGCTTAATGTCGTGTTTGCGAGCGAGCGATATGAGCACTTCATTGACTTTCTCCTGGATGGGGTAGACCTCGTGGTTGGCGCGCGGAACAGTGGCTTTGTGACGCTGCAACTCGATGTAGTAGTCATCGCCGAATACTTTTTTGAACCAAAGCACTTGTCGCTCGGCTTCTTCAAACTCTCCGTCCTGAATGAGGCGAGGAATCTCACCGCCAAGACAGGCGGAACAAACAATCAGCCCTTCGCTGTGGGAGGAAAGTGCGTCTTTGTCGGTGCGGGGGTGAGAGTAAAATCCTTCAGTCCAAGCCTGCGACACAATTTTGATAAGGTTGTGATAGCCTTTTTCGTTTTTGGCCAAGACAACGAGATGTCGACCCGTGTCGCGCTTGTCGGTATGTTCAAATCGAGATTTATTGGCCACATACATTTCGCAGCCAAAAATGGGCTTGAATTTTTTGTCGGCGGGCAAATCTTTGTTTTTCTTGTTGACGTAGTTGAAAAACTCTTTTACGCCGAACATGTTACCGTGGTCGGTGAGAGCCAATCCCGGCATACCGTCGGCTATCGCTTTGTCGACGAGCGCTTTGATTGATGCCTGACCGTCGAGGACGGAGTATTGCGAGTGTACGTGGAGATGTACAAATGGTTCCATGAGCGAGAGGGGTTAATATCTTTTCTTGGGTTTGTTTTTAAATGTATTGTTGTTTGAGCGGTCGAAATTGCCGCGACGCTCAGTTGTGGGCCGTTGCTGCGACTGTGAGAAACGTTGCCCGGGGAATAACTTGGCGAGCAAGTCGGGGCGATGGAGTCTGAGCAACGAGTCGGCAATCTCCTGTCGGTAAGCGCGGTCATACCAAAAGAAATATTTTCGCTGAGCAAGCTTTTCCTCGGGACTGAGTGGCGTGTAAACGCGTTCGCCGGTATATGGGTGGTAACCGGTATAGAATATCTCGGTCGAGAGCGTCATAGGCGTGGGCGTGAAGTCCTGAACCTGCTCAAGGCGCATATCAAGATGGCGGGTCTTGATGGCGAGCTGTGCCATGTCAATTTCTTGGCAACCGGGATGGCTTGAGATGAAATAGGGTATCAACTGTTGGTTTAGCCCTTCGCGGCTATTCACCGAGTCAAAGATTTTTTTGAAATCGTAGAACTTGTCGAATGACGGCTTGCGCATCAGTTGCAGGACCGACGGCTCGGTGTGTTCGGGGGCGACTTTCAAGCGGCCTGAGACGTGTCGGGTAATCAATTCCTCGTTGTAACGACGGTTGGCGGCATCGACCGAGGTGTCGCCGGTGACGTGCATCGAAAGGTCATAGCGCACTCCGCTACCTATAAATGATTTTTTCACTTGGGGCAAAGCGTCAACCGCATGATAGATTTCTAACAGGGGGGAGTGGTCGGTGTTGAGATTGGGGCACGGCTTGGGGTGAAGACAAGATGGGCGAAGGCATTTTTCGCAAATAGTAGTGTCTTTCCCGCCCATTCGGTACATATTGGCCGAGGGGCCGCCAAGGTCGCTGATGTAACCCTTGAAGTCAGGCATCTCGACCACCTGTTTCACTTCTTTCAAAATTGACTCTTTACTTCTCGATGCGATAAATTTGCCTTGGTGGGCCGAAATGGTGCAGAAGGCGCAACCACCGAAACAACCGCGGTGCATATTGACCGAAAATTTAATCATATCAAATGCCGGTATGCGCTTACCGCGATAACGGGGGTGGGGTAGTCGCGTGTAGGGCAAATCAAACGACGCATCAATTTGAGCCGTGGTCATGGGTGGCAGCATGGGGTTTATTTTCACGACTTTGTCGCCATGACGTTGCCAAATGACGCTTCCGTTGACGCGGTTAGACTGCTGTTCGATGTGCTTGAAATTAGCGGCTTGTGATTTTTTATCGGCAAGGCATCGTTCAAAGGATGAGAGCAGGATGTTATCGGCATCATCGGCCTGTGGCGCGACATCGGCGGGAAGTAGCAATGCTGTCTGCGGGATGTCGGTAAGTGAACTGACAGGAAGCCCGGATGAGAGTTTGCCGGCTATTTCAACCACAGGGATTTCCCCCATTCCATAGATGAGCATATCAACCGGTGCGTCAAGGAGTATCGATGGTCTGAGGCGGTCTTGCCAATAGTCGTAGTGAGATAGCCGTCGCATCGATGCTTCTATGCCGCCTGCGATGATGGGCGTGTCGGGGAAGAGATTTCGGAGAATGCGGGAATATACGATGGTTGGGTAATCGGGCCTTGCGCCGTGGCGTCCATCGGGGGTGTAGGCATCGTCGCTGCGTTTTCGTCTGTTGGCGGTGTAGTGGTTGACCATGGAGTCCATAGCCCCTGCCGAGATACCGAAAAACAGCCGTGGTTTCCCGAATTTGCGGAAATCACGCAGGTCGTCTTGCCAATTGGGCTGCGGAACGATAGCGACATTGTAGCCATTGGCCTGGAGTGTGCGCCCGATGACGGCTGCGCCAAACGATGGATGGTCAACGTAGGCATCGCCGGAAAACAGCACAACATCGACATGATCCCAACCAAGGGCTTTCATCTCTTTTACAGATGTGGGCAACCATCGTTCGGTGGACAAACGATTGGGGTCAGTCTCCTTATTCATCGTTTTCAAGAGATTTAAGGAGTTCTTCCATCTTGATTATCTCATCACGCAAACGAGCCGCCTCCATGAATTCCATCTGTTTTGCCGCTTCTATCATGTCGGTGCGCATGCGTGTAATCGCTTTCTGCAACGCGTTGGCATCCATGTATGGGATAACCGGGTCGGCGGCGATGTCGAAGGTGGGGCGATATTCGTTTTCGTATGGAATCGGTTCGGCTTTTTTGTTGCGGCGCCCGGGTGTTGCGGCGGTATCAGACTCTTTGTCGATGCCGATGATTTTGTTGCGGGCCTTGACGATAGCTTGTGGGGTGATGCCGTGTTCTTCGTTATAAGCGAGCTGCAGCGACCGCCGGCGGTTGGTTTCGTCGATGGTCTGTTGCATGGAGTCGGTGATTTTGTCGGCATACATTATGACTAATCCGTTGAGGTTTCTGGCGGCACGCCCGACTGTCTGAGTTAGAGAGCGGTGAGACCGTAGAAAGCCCTCCTTGTCGGCATCGAGGATGGCGACAAGAGATACCTCGGGGAGGTCAAGCCCCTCGCGGAGGAGGTTGACGCCGATTAGCACATCGTAGACACCGGCGCGTAGGTCGTCGAGAATCTGTATGCGGTCAAGGGTGTCGACATCGCTGTGAATGTAGGCGGTGCGCAAACGCAGTTTTTTCATATAGTCGTTAAGTTCCTCTGCCATGCGCTTGGTGAGTGTGGTGACAAGAACGCGTTCGTCGCGCTCGATGCGTGTCTGTATTTCCTCGATGAGGTTGTCAATCTGGTTTAGGGAAGGACGCACCTCAATCACAGGGTCAAGCAGTCCGGTTGGTCGGATTATCTGCTCGACCACAACGCCTTCGCTTTGTTCCAGTTCGTAGTCGGCCGGTGTAGCTGAGACGTAAATGACTTGATTCTGAAGACTTTCAAATTCCTCAAATTTCAAGGGGCGGTTGTCAAGAGCCGCCGGAAGCCGGAATCCGTATTCCACGAGGTTCATCTTTCGCGACAGGTCGCCTCCATACATGGCTCTAATCTGCGGGACTGTGACATGGCTTTCGTCGATTATTGTCATGAAATCTTTAGGGAAATAGTCGAGCAGACAGAATGGCCTCATCCCCGGCTGACGACCATCGAAGTATCGGCTGTAGTTCTCAATCCCTGAACAATGGCCCACTTCGCGAATCATCTCCATGTCGTAGGTGACGCGTTCATACAGGCGTTTCGCTTCAAGCGGTCTGGCCTCTTTGTTGAAAAAATCGACTTGTTCGTTAAGGTCGTATCCAATCTGTGCGAGTGCGGAGTTGACGCGTTCCTTGGATGTGACAAAAATGTTGGCGGGGTAAATCTTGAAGCAGTCGTGATTTCCGAGCGATGTGCCGTCGATGGGGTGTATGGTTGATATGGACTCTATCTCGTCGCCCCAGAAAATCACTCTGAGAGTAATCTCTTCGTAAGCCAATCTGATGTCGACGGTGTCGCCTTTCACCCTGAAGTTGCCTCGCGCGAGGTCAATCTCGTTGCGGCTGTAAAGAGAGTCGACAAGGCGGCGAAGGAAAACGTTGCGCGCTATCTTCTGACCGATGTGAATGTCAATCACATTGCTGTGGAAATCCTCGGGATTCCCGATGCCGTAAAGGCAGGAGACGGATGACACGACAATCACATCTTTGCGCCCGGAAAGCAAGGCGGATGTTGTGGCAAGTCTCAACTTGTCGATCTCGTCGTTAATCATGAGGTCTTTTTCGATGTATTTGTCAACTGACGGGATGTAGGCTTCGGGCTGGTAATAGTCGTAGTATGAGACGAAATATTGGACTGAGTTATCGGGGAAGAAACTTTTGAACTCGCTATAAAGCTGAGCGGCGAGCGTCTTGTTGTGGCTAAGTATCAACGTTGGTTTCTGTACCTCGGCTATGACGTTGGCCATTGTAAAGGTCTTACCTGAACCGGTAACGCCCAAAAGCGTCTGGGCCGGCAGTCCGTCGTTAATACCCTTAACTAATTGGGCTATCGCTTCGGGTTGGCTTCCTGTGGGTTTATATTGAGATGATAGTTTGAAATCCATTTATCGCTCTTTGTAGTCTACAAAGATAACAATTTGCCGCGGCATATTCAGATACCGCGGCAAATAAAAGGATATAATTAATTCTAAAATCCGATAGTGAAGGGATAATTACACAGTAGGGATGACGGGCTGCGCCGACTCGTCGGCACAGAGCACCACGAGGAGGTTGCCTACCATCTGTGCTTTGCGGTCGTTATCAAGAGTGACAACGCCATCTTTTTCAAGATGTTCAAGTGCCATTTTCACCGTTGAAACTGCTCCTTCGACTATTTTTTCACGCGCTTGGATAATAGCCGCGGCTTGCTGGCGGCGGAGCATCACTGCGGCGATTTCGGGAGCGTAAGCAAGATAGTTGATGCGGGCTTCAACTACTTGTATACCGGCAATTGAGAGTCTGTCGTTGATTTCCTTTTCGAGCAGTTCGTTAATTTCCGCGCCACCCGAGCGGAGCGTCAATGCGCCGTCGCCGCCGTCGTTGTCGTAGGCGTAAAATCCGGCGACTTCGCGGAGTGCGGCGTTGCCTTGGATATTGACGAAGTTATGGAACACGCTCTTGCCGATACCGAGCGATGAGTTGTCAAGGTCGAACACCGCTTTGTAGGTATCTTTCAGTTTCCAAACGAGAACCATGCCAATCAGCACCGGATTTCCGTCTTTATCGTTTACTTTAATCGGGTCAATATCAAGGTTATCGATACGGAGCGAAAGCTTCTTTTTGCTCATAAAAGGGTTCACCCAGTAAAAACCCGCATCGGCAAACGTGCCGCGATATTTACCGAAAAATGTCAGCACGACTGCTTGATTAGGTTCAAGCATAATAAAACCGGAAACGGAAAGCACTGTAAGGACGAGAAAAACACAGCCAACAACATTGTTTTCGCCGACAAAGGACAAAAGCGCAATTGCAATAAACAATATGGCTATAGCGACTGCCACAAAGCCATTCAACACAAAGCCGCCGTAGGGCTGCTCGTGGCAGATGCATTCCTTTTCAGAGTTATTTGAATCCATAATCACAAAACATTAATGAATACTCAACGCAAATATAGCGATTTATAAGCAAATATCTAAAAAAAAGCGGAATCGACCAAATTAATTGTCAATTCCGCAATGAAATGTTTAAAAGTCGACTTACTCAACCGTTATTTTCCCTGATTGTCAACCTCGGGTGCGATGAGTTTGTAGCCTTTTCCGTGGATGTTGATAATCTCTATTGACGGGTCGTCCTTGAGGTGCTTACGGAGCTTTGTGATGTAGACATCCATAGAGCGCGCATTGAAGTAGTTGTCGTCAATCCAAATGGTCTTGAGGGCGAAGTTGCGTTCAAGGATTTCGTTGACGTGGGCGCAAAGAAGACTAAGCAATTCTGACTCTTTCGTAGTGAGTTTGGTGACTTTATCATCGACCATAAGCACTTGTTTCTGAGTGTCGAATGTGAATTTGCCGATTTTGTACATGGTGATTTCTTTGCCTTTCTTGCCTTTGACGCGGCGCAAAATGGCTTCAATGCGAAACACGAGTTCTTCCATCGAGAATGGCTTGGTGATATAGTCGTCGGCACCGAGCTTGAACCCTTCGAGGATGTCTTCTTTCATGGATTTCGCAGTCAGAAATATGATAGGCACCTCAGAGTTTACCGTGCGGATTTCTTGGGCGAGCGCGAATCCGTCTTTTTTGGGCATCATCACGTCAAGGACGCAGATGTCGTATTTCCCTTTGAGGAATGCCTTGTATCCAGCTTCTCCGTCAGAGAAAAGATCGGCGTTAAATCCTTTGGCCTGGAGATATTCCCGCAGCAACATGCCAAGATTCTCATCATCTTCGCACAACAGAATACGCATACGTTCTTCCATAATTGTTTAGTTTTTAATTAGGGGTAATATTATTATAAATTTTGTTCCTGTATTTAGTTCGCTTTCCACTCGGATTTCGCCGTTTAGTTCCTTGACCATTTTGTGGACATAAGCGAGACCGAGACCGAATCCTTTGACATCGTGGCGGTTGCCGGTGGAGACGCGGTAGAATTTATCAAATATTTTTTTCAAATTCTCTTTTTTTATGCCGATGCCATTGTCGGCAACGGTTATTTCGAGCTTTTCGCCGGGAATGTTGCGTGTCGTTACCACGAGAGACAGGGGGGTGTCTTCTTTGCGATATTTCACGGCGTTGTCAAGGAGGTTGAAGATTACGTTGGTGAAGTGCATCTCGTCGACGTTGACAATAGAGTCCTCGGCATCGAGGTTGGCAGCGATGCTTCCGCCGTATCGCTCGACTTTCAGTTTAAACGTGTGTATTATGTTGGCGATGGCGGTGTTTGCATCCACTTCCGTGAGCCTCAATGTGGCTTTTTGCCGGTCGAACATTGACATCTGTAGCACTTTCTCGACTTGGAATCTCAGCCGTTTTGTCTCGTCGTTAATCACTGTTGAGATGTGTTGCATCATGGCAGGTGATTTTCTAACCGAGTCGTCGTTCAACATCTGGGCGGCGAGAGATATAGATGAGATTGGGGTCTTAAATTCATGAGTCATATTGTTGATGAAGTCATTTTTCATTTCAGTCAATTTTTTCTGCCTAAACGCTATGATTATAGAGAACAGAAAGATAATCAACAAAATGAATGTGAATGCGAATGACGGAATCATGAATTTGATTGATGAGAAAATGTAGTCTTTCTTATTCGGAAAATATACTTTGAGGAAAATCTTTTTATTAGACGGGTCATTATGGAAAAGCGTCTGTATGAACATATTGTTTTCGTCGTTTGCGGCGGGGATGAATCCCGTGGTGCGATAGAGGGCGAGGTTGCTGCGGTTGACGACGGCAAATTCAAATGGAAGGTCGAGTCCGTTGTTCGCCAGTTCCTGCTTCAGGTAGGTGCGGAGTGTCGTTGAATCGGCTCTCTCTTCGACCGGCCTGTTGCTGGCCTGGCTCAAAATATTGAGTATAACCTCATCGATAAGGCCTTTTTGGTAGAGGTATTGTCCTTTAATGACTTCTTGCATAGAGCGCGATTGTCCGAGCACGTTGCTTTGGTCGCTCTGAATCGCTGTGATTTTATCGACATCCCCTTTGATCGTCAAGTCGGCTTTCACGCCGCTTGAGGAGGTGAACGAGTAATTCACGCCGCTGAGATGCGGGGTGCCGCCGTCGGCATATTGAGCGTAGATTGATGACGCCTCAATCTGAGCTACATCTTCTTCGAGAAAGTGTTTTGTCTCGTCTTGCTGCAGCATTGTAGCCACAGTGTACAGGCTGCGGCGTACACCTTCGGTGAACTGGTCATCGCGCATCTTAATCATGTTTTTCATGTACATGATTTGGACGAACAGCAGTCCCATAAAAGTGAGGGCCATCAATATAGTGAGTAACCAGATAGTCGATTTTTTCATAACTTATCACAAATCGAGTATGGCATTGAAGGGTCTCCGCCGAGCATCAGTTAATTAAGTTTTGTTATGTTAACAATTAAAAGAGATAATTGTTTGTGATGATTTGTCAATTACAACATCACGTTTAACATTGAGCGTCAAAATTAACATAAAAGTGTGAAAATGCAAAATTTGCGGCAAAATTTTTGCCGCAAATTTTCTAATTATCACAATAAAAGAGATTTTTGAGTCAATTCTTAGCCGGGAGCTTTGCCACAGTAGGGAGTGTAAAGTGAAGAGCTATATAGCCAAGCACGCCGGCGAGTATCGACCCCACAACAATGCCGAGTTTGGCGTGGTTGAGCAAATAGACATCCTCAGTACCCATAGCACCGAACGAGAGATTTGCAATGAAGAGAGAAACCGTGAAGCCGATGCCACCAAGCAGGGAGACGGCGGCGAGCATTGACCAGTTGGAATATTGAGGCATCGTGGCAAGACGCAATTTGATCGTCAGCCAAGTAAAAGTGAAAATGCCGACAAATTTACCAATGAGCAAACCTATTATTACAGCTAAACTAACTCCCTCAAATATTGTAGCGGGTTCGAGATCAAGCAAGAATATACCGGCGTTGGCAAATGCAAACAGGGGAACAATCAAGTAGTTGACAATCGGGTGTAGAGAGTCTTCAAGCTCTTGGAGCGGTGAAATCACTTTATCAGATGCCGACTCAATCTGCTTTAACCAGTTCATCTGCTCGTGAGTCAAAATTGTTTGGCGATTTAGCCGCTCGTCGTCTTCGTCGTTGAAGTGTGCGATAGAGCGGCGTATCGTTTTGATATAGTTTTTGGGTGCGAAGACGGGTGTCGAAGGAATGCAGAAAGCGACGAGTACGCCGGCGATAGTGGAATGGACACCGGAGTTTAGGAAAAGATACCAAACTACGCCACCAATTCCGAGATAGAATATTTTGCTCTTGATATGTAATTTAGAGCCACACATCAAAACGCCGAGCAACACCGTTGCATAGAGAAGCAGATTGACTTCAATGTGAGACGAGTAAAACAGCGCAATGACGATAATGCCACCGATGTCGTCAACCACAGCGAGTGTAGTCAAAAAGATTTTGAGCGATATGGGCACTCGGCTTCCGAGCATAGTGAGGACTCCGAGCGAAAAAGCGATGTCGGTAGCCATGGGGATAGCCGCACCTCCTTGGAAATCGGTTCCGTTACTCATCGAGATGAATATTATAACGGGAACTACCATGCCGCCAACAGCAGCCAAGATGGGGAGTAAGGCCTTTTTGAACGATGCCAGCTCGCCAACCAAAATTTCGCGCTTAATTTCAAGACCGATAGTGAAGAAAAAGACAGCCATTAAAGCGTCGTTGATGAAATCTAAAGCCGACATTGGATGGCCTCCGTGACTCAACAGGTTGAAGTCGCCAATCTGCAATCTCATTTCCTGGTTCCAAAAGTCGAAGTAGTAGCCGTTAATCGCGGGAATGTTGGCAACCACAAGAGCGAGCACTGTTGAAAAAATCAAAATATTACCCCCGGATGCATGTCTCCGCAACGCTTGTTTCGCGGCAAAAAAGACTTGATGGGGAATTGACGCATTGTTAGTGTCGACGGGTGAAGAGTTGTTCATTTACAAATTTGAGTTTAATTGTAATTCAATATAGGTGCTTGACAGCCCTATAACGTATGAATGACCTTCGCGGTTGCTTTTTAATTATGCGGAGGTCATTCAATATATGCTGACTTAGTCAAGTTTTAGAACTGCAAGGAATGCTTTCTGCGGGACTTCGACCGAGCCTATCTGTTTCATTCTCTTTTTACCTTTTTTCTGTTTCTCAAGCAGTTTGCGCTTTCGTGAGATGTCGCCGCCATAACACTTAGCTGTAACGTCTTTTCTCACAGCCTTGATGGTCTCACGGGCTATGATTTTAGCACCGATAGCAGCTTGAATCGCAATGTCGAATTGCTGTCGCGGTATGAGCTCTTTGAGCTTTTCACACATTTTGCGGCCGAATGCCACCGAGTTGTCGACATGGGTTAAAGTTGACAGGGCATCGACGCTCTCGCCGTTGAGCAGAATGTCGAGTTTGACGAGTTTAGACTCCCTGAAGTCGTGCAGGTGATAGTCGAAAGAGGCATAGCCTTTTGATATGCTTTTCAACTTATCGTAGAAGTCAATCACAATTTCACCAAGAGGCATATCGAATATCATTTCCATGCGGTTGCCGGAGATGTATTCTTGTTTCACAAGCTCACCTCGCTTGCCGAGGCAAAGCGTCATAATGGGCCCGATATAGTCGGCGGCGGTGATAACAGAAGCTCTGATGTAGGGTTCCTCAATGTGGTCAATCAGCGTTGGCTCCGGGAGTCCTGATGGGTTATGGACTTCAGTCATAACGCCTTTTTTGTCGTACACGCGGTAGGAAACGTTGGGCACTGTTGTTATGACGTCCATATCAAATTCGCGACCGAGCCGTTCCTGTATAATTTCCATGTGGAGCAGGCCGAGGAATCCGCATCGGAATCCGAATCCAAGCGCAGCTGACGATTCCGGCTGGAATGTCAGAGATGCGTCGTTGAGTTGCAACTTTTCGAGCGATGACCGAAGATTTTCAAAATCTTCGGTTTCGATAGGATAAACTCCGGCAAATACCATCGGTTTGACTTCTTCAAATCCTTCGATGGCTTTGTCACATGGGCGGTCGACATGGGTGATGGTGTCGCCAACTTTTACCTCTCGCGATGTTTTAATTCCTGAAATAATGTAACCGACGTTACCAGCCGAGAGGCTATCGCGGGGCGACATATCGAGTTTGAGTACACCGATTTCGTCAGCATTGTATTCCTTGCCTGTTGCGACAAACTTCACGAAATCGTTTTTGGAGATAGTGCCGTTTTCAATTTTGAAGTATGCTATAATGCCTCGGAACGGGTTGAAAACAGAGTCGAATATCAGTGCTTGCAGCGGAGCGTCAGGGTCTCCTTGAGGTGCGGGTACACGCTCGATGATGGCTTTCAGGATTTCCGGAATACCCGCACCGGTTTTACCGCTGGCTCTGATTATTTCATCGCGAGAGCAACCGAGTAATTCGATGATTTGGTCTTCAACCTCCTCTGGTTTTGCACTGTCAAGGTCAATCTTGTTGACAACGGGAATAATTTCGAGATCGTTGTCGATTGCCATATAAAGGTTGGAAATCGTCTGCGCTTGAATACCTTGCGAAGCGTCAACGATGAGCAGTGCGCCTTCGCACGCTGCAATAGAGCGCGACACCTCATAAGAGAAGTCAACGTGTCCCGGAGTGTCAATGAGGTTTAGTGTATAATTTTCACCATCAAGGATATAATTCATCTGAATAGCATGACTCTTGATAGTGATGCCGCGTTCGCGCTCAAGGTCCATATCGTCGAGCACTTGCGCCTGAAGATCTTTACCCGACACAGTGTCAGTGTATTCCAAAAGTCGGTCGGCTAAAGTGCTTTTGCCGTGGTCGATGTGGGCGATTATACAGAAATTTCTAATATTCTTCACTTGCCAGTTGTTGTAAAAACTTATTTCTAAATGGTTCAGCTCACAAAATTACTAAATTTATCGGAGAATAAAAAAGGCGGCATCCTCGCGGACACCGCCTTTAGACATACAAATTAACTTTACAACAATAATTTTATTTCACAACGACTTTGGATACGTTGCCGTCAACCTTGACGATGTAAAGTCCGGCCGGAACAGTCAGTGAATTATGTCGCTGACCGGAAACGCCGTAGACTTCAACGTTGTCGTATTCGCCGTTTATGATTATTTCTCCATAACCGCCGGCTACAGTGGCGGCGTTGGTTTTGTTGTCAACAATATCCTCGACACCGCTGACTGCCTTTGATGCGAATACAGCGTAGCAGTGGGGGGCTATTTTGGCTTTAAGCATGGTGCCCGACTGAGTGAGTACCGGCTCATCCGTTCCGTGTGACTTGGAAATGAGAGTGTAGGCTGTCGGGGTGATGTTGCTTGACGAGAATGAAATCTCACGCGCGCTTGTTCCCGGGTTGATGAGGATGACGGCCTCTTTGTTACCTGAAACAAGTTTGCCAGAACGCTGAACAGAGCCAGTAAATGTCATAGTGAGTTGAGCATTCTGAGAGAAAAGTTCGGGATTGGAACGACGAAGCCACATAAGGTCGCTGTATGTGTCATGAAGACCCTTGTAGTCGCTATTGTCGAGACGGCTCCAGATAACAGTTTTGGGGTCGGTGTTGTTGTCGTTGCCGTTCTTCGTGTTTTCATCGGCGCCGAGTTCACCAAATTGCCATACCATCTGAGGCCCGGGGGTAAACAGCATCATGGCTGCGATGGAGCCGAGACGTTGGGTGCGGGTGGTCAGATTGTTTTTCAATGCTGGTGTGCCTGATACTTTTGCATTGTATGCGATGCGCTGTTCGTCATGGCTTTCCATATAGCTGACAACAGTTCCCCACGGACGGCTACCCATAGCGTTGAATACGTTGGTGGCAGCGGATTGACCTTTAGCATAGTTTGACGCCGTGCCGTTTTGATTGTTCCAATTGAGTTGGCCATCGTTGCCGTATTCGATTTCTTCCTGTTCGGGTCCGAGGAATTCGTTGATATGAATGCCGTTGGGCTTAACGGCTTTAATGTGGTTGTGGAGCCGCTTCATCACGGGGATGCGAGATGCGTTGTATCCGTCGGTAGAGCCATAGCTTGTGCCAAGGCCTTTGACGAGGTCAAAACGGTATCCGTCGACATTGTATTCGGTCATCCAGAACTTTATTACATCTTCCCATTGCTGCTGAACGAGTGCGTTCTCCTGTTTCCAGTCGTTAAGCACGCTCCAGTCGTGGGGTGCCGTGGCGTTATAGAAGGGGTTGGCAGCGGGGTCGTACATCTGGTACCAGGGGTGAAGTCCGTCGGAGTGGTTCAATACGATGTCGAGAATTACGGCGATGCCGCGTTTGTGGCACTCGTCAACAAATTTTTTCAGTTCGAGGGGCGAACCGTATGCTTTGTCAAGAGAGAAATAGAAGTTGGTGTTGTAGCCCCAAGAATTGTTGCCGTTGAACTCCATGACTGGCATAAGCTCGACGGCGTTGACGCCTAATTGATTGAGATAGTCAATCTTCTCAATCGCTTTTGCAAGCGTTCCGTTGCCTTCCTTGGCGCCTTCGGTCCCGGTGAAGTCGCGGAGAAGCAGCTCGTAAATCACCAATTGCCCGTGATTGGGAATCTCGAAGTTTTTGCATTGCCATTTGTAGGGGTAGAAATTTTTCTGATAAACGCTTAGAATGCGGTCGTCAAAGCGGCTATAGGGATAAGACGGTCTGTCGGTAAACACGTCGTCGTCGAGCCATTTGTCGCTATAGGGGTCGAGCGTCAGTTTTGCGTAGGGGTCACCAACGTTGTATTTACCGTCAACATTAAAGTAGTAGCTATAGGCTTTGTCGGTGTCAAGACCTTTTATCGTTGTCCAGAAATAGCGGAAACCGTTGTAATCTTGATAAGACATCACGTTTTTGTCGAGTGTGGCGTAATCGTCCCATGACCCTACAATCATGACGGTGTTTTTGCCGGGGGCTGCGATACAGAATGTCACCGAACCGTCGTTGTTGTCAACCGGTCCCATTTTGGGAGTCCCACCGGGGTAATTGGCTTGCGGAGAGTTGGAGATGTAAACGATGCTGACACTCTGAGACTTTGTCTTGTTACCGGCCGTGGCTGTCGCCTCGACGGTGTAAGAACCTTTCGCCGTGAACGACAGGTCTTTGTTGAGGTTGGTGCCGTTGGTCGAGGCCTTGACTTCTCCGTTGACTTTGAGCGTGATGTCAGATGTCTCGGTTACGTCGATATTGAAGTTTATTGTAGTTGCTTGAGTGAAAACGGTGCTTGTCGCATTATTGGTGAACTGCATCTGATAGCCCTCTTCATATACATTGAGGAATTGGTCGGAAGTCTGTCCGGCAGGGCTTACGCCTTTTGGAGTGCGTGCGATGACGCATACTTTGGTGATTTTCTCAGCGGGATCGGTCACTCCGAAATATGTACGCAGGTCGCCAATCGTCAGCTCATAGGTGGTCGCTGATTTCTTGACGAATTTGTTGTCGTCTTTGTCGACGTTCCAGTCATATTTAACATGCGCCCATGTGTTTGGCGATTTTGTCGTGTAGACACCGATGTGGGCATAGAGGACGTCTTTGTTGCTCAAAGCCGCAACTCCGGCCTTGTCGGCGTGAAATGTGATAACGACATTCTTGGAGCTTTCCTGAAGGATAGCAGGGCTCGAAGTGAAAATCTGAGCCATTGCACCAACAGATGACAGCATGAAGAATGCGGCCAATAAAGTTAGAAATTTTTTCATGTGCAAAGTGTGGTATTAAAAGATTGTTGTATTTGATAAATTGGTTAATTACTATAAGTTTAGCAAAGGTAATGAAAAAGTCGTTATCAGTGTGATTTGGGGATGGATTAATTGTAAATATAGGATTTTTTAATAAAAAGACAGCCTCAGATTTGAGTAATCCGGGGCTGTCTCATATAACTACCACACCAAAGGATGCGATGAAACTCCGAAAGACAGGATTTGAGCGCTCGCCGGCCTTTGTAATCCGCCTGGGCATTAATGCCTCCCTCAGAGAGGGATGGGGCCCGCCATCAGTCGGCTAAGCTTGTCTCGGTATTTCACGAAAATTTGATGAGTTTCCCAATCTACTTTGATGTGGCGAATCTTCGACAATTAGCGTTAAGCAAAGCTCTCTTGCTTTGATAACACAAAGGTAACAACGATTGTTGTGAAATCCAAATTTTGGTGTCAATAAATTTCGGCATTTGTTTTGACATTTGCTGTAACTTTATGTGGCCAATACGCGTCTAAGGAATAAAAAAAGACAAAAATGCTAATAGAAAATAAACTTTAACCAATGGCGGTATGATTATGCGTATCTTTGCCCAAGTTTCAACTATTGGCTTATATATCAAAGATTAATCACATTATGTCTAAAATCATCAAGCTAAAAGATGTCAACAAGACTTATCCCGGAGTAGTTCCGCTTCACGTTTTGAAGGGTATAAATCTTGAAATAGACAAGGGGGAATTGGTCTCTATTATGGGTGCGTCAGGCTCGGGGAAATCGACTTTGTTAAACATTCTCGGCATTCTTGACAATTATGACAGCGGGGAATATGTACTCGACGGACAGGCCATAAAGAACCTGAGTGAAAACAAAGCGGCGGAGTTGCGTAATCGCATGATAGGTTTCGTTTTTCAATCGTTCAACTTGATAAGCTATAAAAACGCCCTTGAAAATGTCGCTTTGCCGTTGTTTTATCAAGGCATTTCGCGGAGAAAGCGCAATGCATTGGCAATGGAACAGCTCGACCGAATGGGTCTCGCAGACCGTGCGCACCACTTGCCGAGCGAATTGTCGGGCGGGCAAAAGCAGCGTGTGGCAATAGCGCGGGCGCTGATAACAAAGCCGTCGCTAATACTTGCCGACGAGCCGACGGGCGCGCTTGACAGCAAGACATCGAAAGATGTGATGCAAATCATGAGAAACCTTAATGACGATGGGATGACCATAGTCATAGTGACCCACGACCCCAATGTCGGCGAGCAGACCGACAGGATAATAAGGATATCAGACGGTGTAATAACAGCATAAGCCAATGGTTGATTTACTAAGAGAAATAGCGCAGTCATTGCAACATAACAAGTTACGCACGGCGCTAACCGGACTTGCGGTGGCATGGGGCATATTTATGCTAATCGTGTTGCTTGGACTGTCGAAAGGGATATTGAACGCCTTTGACTCGAGCGTGATGTCGCAATCGTCGAACTATCTGCTTGTGTGGGGCGGACGCACCGAAAAAGCCCACAAAGGATATAAAGAGGGGCGAAAAATCGAGCTAAAACATAGTGATATTGACGCAATAGACAATTCTGAAGCCGAAGGCATCGAATTTGCGACACCGGTGAAGAGGTCAGCCAACCAGTTGAACATATCAACGAAGGAAGAGTATATAAGCGGGTCATATTCGGGTGTGTATCCCGAAATGCAAAACATTGACGGCGTAAAGATGATTGCCGGACGATTCATAAACCAAAGCGACATCAACAATTGTCGGAAAGTGATGTCAATCGACAAGACAAATGCCGAAGTGCTATTTTCAGATGCGGAAGCGGCAATAGGTGAGTTGGTGAAATGCAACGGATTGACTTTTACTATAATCGGGGTGTATGATAGTGAATGGAGAAGTGATATTTACATACCGTACACGACGGCAAAGATGCTCGATTCGGACAATGACAATATAAACCAATTAACTGTATCATTAAAAGATATTAAGACAGAAAAAGAGGGTGTTGATGCGGAGAGTTCAGTGCGCACGACGTTGGCACAGACTCACGAGTTTGCCAGTGACGACAAATCGGCAGTGTGGGTGTGGAACCGAGTGGTTCAACACCTCAAAACGTCATCGGGACTCGGATATATGAATTTGGCGGTGTGGTTAATAGGTCTATTCACAATGCTGTCGGGCATAGTGGGCGTAAGCAATATTATGTTTGTGTCGGTAAAGGAGCGCACTCACGAAATAGGGATACGCCGCGCCATCGGAGCAAAACCGCGTAACATACTAACACAAATCATAGTTGAAAGCATAGCAATAACTGCACTTTTCGGTTATATCGGCATCTTTCTCGGCATATTAGTCGACGAAGGGCTTTCGATTTTGTTCAGCCAAGAAGAGTGGATAAAAGACCCGTCAGTTGACATTATGATAGCGATAGAAGTAACCATAGTGCTGATAATAGCCGGCGGACTTGCCGGCATATTCCCGGCAATAAAGGCGTTAAAAATCAAACCAGTGGAGGCTCTAAGCGCAGAGTAGGGTAGGTATGAGGAATCCGGTATTTGACATAGAAAATTGGCGTGAAATCGGGGCAACCCTTTCACGCAATAAAACAAGAACCGTGCTAACCGCTTTCGGTATTTTTTGGGGCACAGCTATGCTCGCAATGCTACTTGGCGGAGCGCAAGGACTTGAATATATGTTGCGGAAGAACTTCGACGGTTTTGCGGCGAACACAGGTATTCTGTACCCCAGCTCGACTACAATCGCATACAAAGGCTATAACAAAGGGCGGCAATGGCAACTGACTACCGACGACGTTTCACAAATAAGGAAAGCGATACCCGAAATAACGGCATTAACCACGCTCGACGATGGGAACGCAATAGCGGTTAACGGAAAGCGGCAGACATCGGCCAGACTTCAAGGAGTAGATAGCGAATACCCTCTGATAAACCTTCCAATCATTTATGAAGGACGATTTATAAACTCAACCGACGACGTGTCGGGAAGAAAAGTGTGCGTTTTAGGCAAAACGGTAGCCGACAACTTATTCCCGGAAGAATCCCCAATCGATAAATTTGTCGAAGTAAATGGTATATACTATAAGGTTGTCGGCGTTGTAGGACAGTCAAACGAGGCTCAAATCAACGGTAGATTAGAGGAACAGATTGTCATTCCGTCGTCGACAATGAGAAAATCGTTAAATCTCGGCAACAAAGTGGGCGGTTTGATGTTCACCGTCAAAAACGGAGTTACCCCGACAATGGTGAAGCCGCGCATGGTGAGAATACTCAGCAATAACCACTCAATACATATAGATGACAAACAAGCATTTGGATTCTTTGACATATCGGAGCGGTTTGCCATGGTCGATAACCTATTCATTGGTGTCTCGATATTGGCACTATTTGTCGGAGCGGGCAGTCTGCTTGCGGGAGTAATAGGCATCGGCAATATTATGTGGGTTATAGTTAAAGAACGCACTCAAGAAATCGGCATACGCCGCGCCATAGGGGCAAAACCGAGAGATATTATAGCGCAAATACTGTCGGAAGGAGTGGCCTTAACCGCAATTGCAGGAATGGCGGGAATCTGCTTCGCAGTAACCGTTCTTGCCGGAGTTGAAATGATATTTGTAGGTAATAGCGATGTAACATCGTTTCAGTTGAGTTTTTCGAAAGCGATAGCGATATTGGTGACATTTTCGGCACTTGGCACATTAGCGGGAGTTGTTCCCTCGATAAAAGCGATGAAAATCAAGCCAATCGAAGCAATGAACGATAAATAAATAGAAAACAATAACATTTTAACAAGAATAAAACGATGAAAAAGTTTTTTCGAATTGCAATTTGGGCGTTAATAGGGTGCGTTTTTGTCGGCACTTTCATCTATTTGTTTAACAAGTCCAAGTCAAAACAAACGGTTTATGAGCTTGTGTCGCCGACTACACTCGATATTGAGCGAACAACAGTGCTAACCGGCAGCATCGAGCCGCGCGATGAAATCGAAATCAAGCCTCAGGTTTCGGGCATCATAGCAGAAATCAACGTAGAAGCCGGAGACCTCGTCAAGGAGGGAGATGTTATAGCAAAAATCAAAGTAATTCCTGATGAGACGCAACTATCGGCAGCAGAGAACCGTGTATCGGTAGCAAAAGTAGACTTGGCACAAAAGAAAGCAGTTTTTGAACGCACCAAATCGCTATACGAAAAGAAGTATGAAAGCCGCGAGCAATATGAGCTTGACGAGGCATCTTACCAAAAAGCAGAAGAGGAATTTGCATCGGCTATTGACGCATTGTCGATAGTCCGCGACGGAGTATCGAGCACAAATGCACAATCGAGCAACACACTTGTGAGAGCGACCATAACCGGCCTCGTGCTTGAAGTGCCGGTAAAGGTAGGTAGCTCGGTGATTCAAGCCAACACGATGAATGACGGAACGACTATAGCCAAAATCGCAGATATGAGCGATCTGATATTCAAGGGTAAAATCGATGAGACGGAAGTGGGTTTGCTTGAAGAAGGCATGCCGATGAAGATTACTGTTGGCGCTATTGAGAATGGGATGCTTGAAGCTGTTATTGAAAAAATAGCACCTCAGGCCACCGAGGACAATGGAACCAACACATTTGAAATCAAGGCAGCAGTAACCCCCGACCCGTCGATGAACTTACGCGCAGGTTATAGCGCGAACGCTAAGGTAACTTTGCAGAGGGCAGAAGGTGTCACATCTATACCCGAGAGCATTATTGAATTTGCCAAAGATAGCACTTTCGTTTATGTGCTGACCGACAGCGTACCACAACAAACGTTTGAAAAGAAAGCGGTAACTATCGGACTCAGCGATGGCATAAACATCGAAATAAAAGACAATTGGCTCACGGCAAACGAAAAGCTGCGAGGCTCTGTAATCAACTAAACGCTTAATAACGTGATATGAAGAAAATTGTAGCAACCGTAGCAATGGCAGCTGCCATGATGCCGGCTTATGCTGAAGTGTGGACTCTTGATAGCTGCATCTCGTATGCCATATCGCATAATCTAACAGTAAAGGCCCGGGAGCTTGACCGCCAAAGCGGAGAGTTGTCGGTGACCGAGGCAAAGTCGGGTTTCTTGCCGACAGTATCGGCAAATGCATCGGAATCGTTCAGCTTCGGCCGCGGACTGACCGCTGAGAATGTTTATGCCAATCGCAATACGACTAACTTCCAATGGGGGGCAAATGCCAATTTGCCACTGTTTCAAGGACTGACCAATGTCAGAAAACTCAAAGCCGCTCGCACATCACTGAGGTCGTTGGTGCACAAGCTCGACGCAGCAAAAGACGATGTGACGCTCAATATCATATCACAATATTTGCAAGTGCTTTATTGTGAGGAGGTCATGAAAACGGCAATTGAACAAGCAGAACTGTCAAAGGTTCAATTAGAGCGTCAAAAAGCGCTGGCTTCAGATGGGAAAATAGCAGAGGTTGAGGTGTTGCAAGCCACATCTCAATTGGCCCAAGATGAGCTGACGGTTGAAGATGCCAAAAATGATTATACGTTGGCATTAGTCGACCTCGCACAGTTGATGCAACTTGACGACATCGACAGGCTGTCAGTGGCACCGCTTAAAGAGTCGTCACCAATCATCCCATCGGCTGAAAGCGTCTATGCGTCAGCATCGGTCAATAATAGTTCGGTTAAAGCGGCAGAAATAGATATAACTGCGGCAGACGAACAAATCAAAGTGGCACAATCGGGTTATTTGCCGTCGTTGTCGCTCAACGCCGGGACTGGCAGTAGCTACTACACGGTCAGCGGATTTAACAATTCGTCTTTTTCATCGCAAATGCGCGACAATTTCAATACCTACATAGGGTTCTCGCTCAGCATACCAATATTTGACGGATTGACGACACGCAACAATGTGCGACGCGCGAAAATCCAGAAATTCACAGCTGAGTTGCAAAGAGACGAGACACGGTCAAATTTGTTCAAGACTATCCAGCAGGCTTACTATCAAGCCGTGGGAGCGCAAAACAAGCTAAACACTTGCGTAACCAACGAGGATGTTATGAGACAATCATTTGAAGCGATGAAAGAGAAGTATGAATTAGGTAGAGCCAACTCGACTGAGTTTGAACAGTCGAAAACCGATTATTTCAAGGCTACGCTGCAACGCATTCAAGCTCGGTATGAGTTGGTATTGCGCCATAGAATATTGAAATTCTACGCTAAAATGGATTGACGAACAAACAAAACTATTATACGGGTATAATGCAAAGAGGGTAGCCTGATTTTTTTCAGGCTACCCTCTTATTATTGCTTAATGACCTGTTGTTATCAGTCTTGGGATTTAACGTTGGGAAGCTCAAGACCGAGACCCTTCTTGCGGTCGATAACCTTGAGCACGAGTCCGAGCAGGAGAGCCGCAACGCCAAGAGCAGCGAGCATCACTAACGGCCAAGTGTAATCGTAGCTAACGGCTGCAACTTCGGGCGACATGGATCCGTTGGCGACGGCCTCGACAATCTTAGGATTAGTGCTGTCGAGCACTTTGCCAATCAATAGCGGGAAAAGCCACAAACCGATGTTCTGAATCCAGAAAATCAAAGCGTATGCCGAACCAATGATTTTAGCGTCGACGAGTTTGGGAACACTGGGCCAAAGCGAAGCGGGAACGAGAGAGAATGAAGCTCCAAGCACAAGGATAGTCAAGTAGGCAACGCAAACGCCGGCGAGGTTGCTGCCTTTAAACTCGGGCAAGACAAAAGCGAAAGTCAAGTGGCAAACTATGAGTAAAACAGAGCCGAGAACGAGCATAGATGCCGCTTTGCCCTTATAGTCAACGTATTTGCCAAGAATGGGAGTAATGCCGACAGCAAGGAGGGGGAATACAGCGAAAATAGAAGAAGCCGATTGGCGCATATATCCCATAACGCAGTAGGCTATCAATGCGATGATAGCTGTGATGATGGTGAGAATGCGGACCGAGCTGTTTTTGGCGAAATTACTTGCGAAAGCAGCCACGGCAACGATAATCATAATCACATACTGAATCAGAGTGACCGAGCTTGATGCCCAGAAGGAATCATCGGCAGGAGGAGTGAGGGTGAGGTTGCACTGCAACATATTGACCGCATATTTCTGGAATGGGAAGATTGCAGAGTAGTAAAGCACGCAAAGAAGTGCAACCAACCAGAAACCGCTGCTGGTCAAGATTTGACCAAGGTCAGAAATCTTAAAGGGGTCGTCTTTTTCCTCCTCGGCATGGGTCTGCTCGTCGAGCTTCTTGTCCATAAAGAAGTAGACGATAAACATAATTAGCGCAATCATAAGAAGTACAACGCCAAAAGCGACCGAACGAGACACGCTAACCACGCCACCGAGTTCGGCGAACATCGGAGAGAAAATCATACAAGTGGCTACGCCGAGGCGCGCGAGAGCCATTTCAGAACCCATGGCGAGTGCCATTTCACGGCCCTTAAACCATTTAACGATACCGCGGCTGACGGTAATACCAGCCATTTCAACACCGCAGCCGAAAATCATAAAACCGACTGCCGAGAATTTAGCTGAAGCGGGCATGCCTTTGTAGAAGGGGGAAATGCCAAGCTCGTCGAAACCGGGGATGTAGTTGAGATTGTTGTTAAACCAGGTCTCAAGCGAAGAACCGATAAACCCATCGGTGAGAGCATACCAGTTGATGGTAGCTCCGACCAGCATAACGGTACCTGAAAGAAGAGCGGTGAAACGCACTCCCATCTTGTCGAGAATGATACCGGCAAAGATAAGGAAGAAGATGAATACGTTAAGGAACGTTTCCGAGCCTTGCATTGTGCCGAAAGCTGTTGAATCCCAGCCGCGGGTCGATTGCAGGAGATCCTTGATGGGAGAGAGGATGTCCATAAAAATGTAGGAACAGAACATTGCGAAGGCAAGAAGCCCGAGGGCAAGCCAACGCGCCGATTTTGAATCGCTCAAAATAGCAGCGGAATTTTTAATCATAGCAAATTCAGTGATGATTGGTTACAATATTATGCGACAAAGTTAACCATAAATTACATATATTTCGTAAATTTGTGACGATAAACCGTTCATAATAATGTATACGCGACAACCCTACACGCTTGATCGAGTGGTCAGGCTTGTTATCACAGTTATAATAGTCCTTGGCGTCATATGGCTTATTAATTTGTTGAAAAATGTTCTTTTGCCGTTCTGTGTGGCGTGTCTGATTGCCTATCTTTTTGAACCATTCGTGCAGTATAATCGCCGGCTTCTGCACCTAAAAGGGCGAATTGTAGCGATTTTCGTGACAATATTCGAGGCCATAACACTTTTAGCCATACTCGGATACTTCTTTGTTCCGTCGATTATAGCCGAGTCGCGACAGATGGGTGAGCTACTGAGCCGCTATGCGTCAAACGAAATGAGTGTGCCGCTATTGCCCGAAAGCGTTCACGAATTTTTGAGACGGGCGGTCGATTTTAATAGCATCGCAACAATATTGAGCAAACAAGACCTGAACACGCTGGTAACAAAATGCGCCACTCTTTTGAGCAGCGGCATAGATGTGTTGTTTGGTATATTCAGTTGGTTCATTGTGTTGCTTTACACTGTGTTTATAATGCTCGATTATGACCGATTGATGACAGGATTTAAGCGGCTTGTGCCACATCGTTATCGTCGAATGGCGTTTCGCATAGGCAACGATGTGAAACAGAGCATGAACCACTATTTCCGCGGCCAGGCTTTAGTTGCATTTATTGTCGGCATACTGTTTAGTATCGGTTTCCTGATAGTAGGGTTGCCTATGGCTGTCATACTCGGGCTGTTCATCGGGTTGCTAAATATGGTGCCTTACCTTCAATTGATATCGTTTGTGCCGACAACGTTTTTGTGCCTCATATATGCAATGGGGCATGGAGAGAGCTTTTGGCCTATATGGTGGGAGTGCATTGCGGTGTATTGCATCGTGCAACTGATTCAAGACCTGTTTTTAATACCCAAAATTATGGGAAAAGCTATGGGCCTGAATCCGGCAATAATACTGCTGTCGCTATCGGTATGGGGGACGTTGTTGGGCTTTATAGGCCTCATAATAGCCTTGCCGCTGACAACATTGCTGATAGCATACTACGACCGTTATGTACTCGGCCATAAAGCTCGGTATAGACAAGACGGCAGTTAAAACAAATGGAGATGGCAATCAGCCTGGTAGAGCAGGAGACTGAATGATAGATTTGGCTAAGTCGGAGTCCTGCGGCCTAATCCATAGTCGGATGCTCGATTGCGGGGTTAATACCGCAGGATAGAGATTTGAGATTAGGTCGTTGGTAATGACGCATTTCACGCCATTGGTTTCAAGCACACCTTTATCGATATAGGCATCAGCCAAATCATAGTAGGTGTTAAATAACATAAGGTCGCTTGCTTTTGACATAATCCAGAATATTAATTGATTTTTCGTTGATTTAGCATTTCGTGATAGCGTCGAGCGTTGGCTCGATGCGTTGCATAATCCACGGCAAAGTTGTGGTATCCCGAAAAGTCTTCCTTGGCGCACATATAAATATAATTGTGATGAGGAGCTGAAAGTACAGCCTCGATAGCATCTTTACCCGCAATGCGAATAGGGCCAGGAGGCAAGCCGTAGTTTAAATAAGTGTTATAAGGAGATTTAACGGCAAGGTGCGTGCCTTTAATGCGACGTAATGAGAAGTCGCCAACCGCAAATTTGACAGTCGGGTCGGCTTGAAGTTTCATCCCTCGTTCAAGGCGGTTGATGTATAAACGAGCGACTTTTGGCCGCTCGTCGGCTTTGAGCGTTTCTTCCTCAACGATTGATGCGATTGTGGCAACCTCTACAGGAGATAGGCCGATGTCGCGGGCGATTGCTCGTCTGTCGCTGTCCCAGTAATCGTTGCGGTAGCCAAGTAGCTTGGTAACAACTTTATTGGCCGGGGTGTTCCAATAAAATTCATAAGTGTCGGGTAGAAACGCAGCAGTGAATTGCGGGGGCGTGAATCCGTGTTTAGGCAGAATCGTGTCGCATGCGTTTATGAAGTCTTCGGCAGACCATTCCATCTTGGATGATAGTCTTGACGCAAGGTCGGGAAGCGTGCGGATGTTGTTGAACGTTAACTTGACGGGGGTCTGCGCTCCATTTTTTAGCGTCCGAGCGACTTTCCAAGCCGCAGTCGAACGGTCGATGCGGTATGCTCCATGAGCAATAGCGGGCTTCCCGTCCATCCAACGCCACAATCTGTAAACCCTGGGTCCGAAATCGTTGCCAAGTGCATTGCGGAGAGAGTCACCAACAGCCTCGGATGTAGCTCCCGCCGGGATGTGTACCCATGATGTCTCGCCACGGTATCCAACAGATGAAAATTGCCAAAGTGCTATGCTCATGACAATCAGCAATGCCATTAACGCGCCACCGGCATAAGTCCATTTGAGTGGGTTGTTTCGTGTCGTTGTATTGTTCTTATTGTTTTTCGCCATAATCTCACTGACAAAGGTAATGAAAATCCGCTTAATAGGCAATCCGGCTAATAATGTATGTTTGCGATATATTTTGTCAAAGATTACAGCCATAATGACGGGAAAAATCTCCCCTCCAAAATTTTCGCAAATAGACACAATGCCGCGTCTCTATTTTTATTACCTTTGTCAGAAATAGTTTTATCCCATTTGTAATCAAGCATGACCAAATCAATAGCCGTATTTTTAACGATATTTTTTGCTTTTCTCAATCTTCACGCTATAAAAGTCTCTGACCTGCAAGTCAAGCAGGCTCTTGAACGACTTGACAAGGAACTCAAGCGTAGGGGAATGTATATATCGGCTCGTCAGTCGAGGATAGATTCGCTTAATAATGACCGGCTTGGAGCTAATACTCGTGATCGGTTGCTGAAAACCACGATGGAGCTTGCCAATGAATACACGTCATTCAATAATGACTCAGCTATATTCTACTATGATCAAGGTTATCGGAAAGCAGTTGAATTGAATCTCGACTCGTTGGCTAATGTTTTCAGACTTAAACGGGCTACTTATATGCCTTTGGCTGCGTTTATCGATGAATCGACAAGGGAGTACGGCCAAATTGACACCTTGTCGATGTCAGATGATTTGAAAGAGTTGTATTATGACTCGGGTCGTCAGCTCTATTCCTATATTTCATCTTTTTATGCAAGCTATCCGGAGTTTTATGAGTTTTGGCACAAAAAAAGCATGGCTTCCCAGAAATCGCTATTGGCTCATCTTGACCATACAACATCGAAATTTAAGTTAAATAAGGGGGAATATCATTTTTCCCATCAAGAGTATTCAAAAGCGAAAGCCATACTGGTCGACCTCCTGAACCATCTGCCGGAAGATGACAATCTTTATGCTCGCGCATCACACATACTCGCTGATATAGCAAAAGCCAGAGGCGAACACAACGAGTATGTATATTATCTGGCGTTGTCGGCTGTCTCCGACATCAAGTGTGCTACGCTTGAAGTGATGTCGCTTCAAGAACTTGGTGAATTGCTTTTCGGCCTTGATGACGTGGATCGTGCGTACCGTTATCTGTCAACGGCTCTTGCGAGTGCGGTGGCATGTCACGCATCAATGAGAATGATTCAGTCATCATCGGCTTTGCCGGTAATCGAAGAAGCACACAATGTTGAGGTTGGGAAATGGCGTAAACGCATTTATCTTGTGCTTGGCGGCTTGGCACTCGTGATATTGTTACTCGGTTGCGTGTTATTGTTTCTTAGACGAGAGATGCACAAGATGAGCGTACTGCAAGGAAAGCTCAAAAGTGCGAATGACGTTAAAGAGGTGTATATGAGCCAGTTCCTTAACTTAAGTTCAATATACATGGACAAGTTAAACCAGTTTAGCGAGACTGTAAACAGAAAAATCTCAGCAAATAAAGTCGATGACCTTTATAAAATAATAAAATCGGGCAAATTTGTTGAGGAACAAAGCAAGCAGTTTTATGAGGTTTTTGATAATGCGTTTCTTCATATTTATCCGAAATTTGTGGAGTCGGTGAACAATTTATTGCGCCCGGAGTCGCGTATAAAGTTAAAAGAAGGTGAGTTGCTGAACACCGATTTGAGAATCCTCGCGTTCATGAGACTTGGAATCAAGGAAAGCACGCGTATTGCGCAGGTGTTAAATTATTCGGTGCATACTATTTACACATATCGGAATAAATTAAAAAATAGTGCCTTTGATCGTGATAATTTTGAGAATGATGTCATGAAAATAAGCTCAATATCATAATATGTATGGTTATATTTTAGACTGTCTCATTTTTAACTAAACGACTGATAAATAAACATATAAGATGTTGACTGAACTTATATTTTTTATATAACGTTTAGAGCCGCTTTGAGTCGGCTTGATATGGTTTTAAATTTGCATCATAAATCAATCACAAAGCTGTGATATCGATTCACTTATTATATGTTTTAGGGTTAGTATAGATTGTTAGTCTAATAGCTTAAAGCTAAAATTGTGTTTTATGTTAGGTTTAAAAGTCTTTAATTTGACGTAAACGAGGGCACTCCGTGAGAAGTGCCCTCTTTGTATCCATAAAGTGCCTAAAACAGTGGGATATTCATTTTTTTTGATTAAGTTTGTCGCATGAAAATTAATATCTGCTTCACGCATGAGTAAAGAGTGTCAAAAAATAGACATAGACCAACGAACCCACCTTAGCGTAATGCTACGATGGCATGGGAAAGTTGACCTTGATTTGTCGGCATTTATGTTAAACAAGGATGGATATATCGACGATGAGTCGGATTTCGTTTTCTATAACTCTACCCATCGTAGCGAAAATTTTGATTCTGAGCGATATGTTAGTGAGGAAGATTGGATTTCAAAGACCGTACCTATCTCGGCTGACTCGTCGTTAGTCGGAGCTACCGATGCTGAAGGCATCATTGACGGCAGTTCTGTTGAGACAATGTCGCTAAATCTGCAAAGAGTCAGTGAAAATATTTGTAGAATAGTGTTTTGCGTGTCGATTTTTCAATCGGGGCTTCACAGTGGAAGAAATGGCGTGCGACTTAGATCTGACATTTCTCTAATAGATTCTGATACAGGAGAAGTGCTGTCGTCTTTTGCTTTGGATGAGTTGGGTTGCTCAGCGACTTCGACAGAGACGTATGATTTAGAGCGGACTCCTGACAAAGGATGGGTATGCCGTTTCTGCAATGTGACACATGATGGCGGATTGCGCTCGATTATAGATAAATATGTGTGACGAAACTTTACCCTGTAAAATTGTAATTTCAAAATTATGAATAGGATAGACTTCGATTCCGTTTATAAAAACCTTCTGGACCTCGAGGGCCTTTTGCTTTTAATTAAAGAGAGGGGGGATGATGCACCCGATGAATTGCTATCACATTTCAAAGAACGTCTGATGGTACTATGCGGTTCATTAGAGAGTGGACTTATGGTGGATTGCGAAACTCGGGGGGAGAATGTAGAATCGTCTGTTGTTGATTCCGAGGCTAATGTGCCAAGTGAAGATGGTGAAGTTGATATTTCCCCCTCTGTAGACGATTCGGAATCGGATGTCGCCTGTGAGCATGATGCTTGCGAGGAATATAACGGTGAAATTGACGCATTGGCAGTAGAAACGCAGCATGAACAGAACGATAGTGAGTCCATGTCTGGGCAGGATTGTGAACGTATCGCCTCGAATGCTGAATTTGAGGAGGAAGAGGACGCCGATGAGTTGGGCAGAGAAACCGTGGATGCGGACTCGCCCATAGCATTTGATGTGGTCAGAGTGGGTGACGTGATACCGCACCAAGGCCAATGCGACCTACGCCGGTCGTTCACTTTAAACGACCGTTTTCGTTTCCGCCGCGAACTTTTCGGTAACAATGATAATGAGTTTGCGGACGCATTGAATCTCGTATCGGCGATGAACTCATTGTCTGAGGCAGAGGAATATTTTTATGATGACCTTGGCTGGGACGCTTCAAACGAGGAGGTCAAGGAGTTTATATCGATAATTTCACGACACTTTAACGGTAAACGTTGATGGCAGGCAAACTATATATCGTACCCACTCCGGTGGGAAATCTGTCGGATATGTCACCGCGAGCCATCGAGGTGTTGAAAAACTGTGATCTGATACTCGCCGAGGATACACGCACGAGTGCTGTTGTCATGAAGCATTTCGGCATAAATGTCCCAATGAGCAGTCATCATAAATTTAACGAGCATGAGACCGTTGCAACGTTTATCGAACGGTTGAAAAACGGTGAAACAATCGGATTAGTCTCTGACGCCGGCACACCGGCGATATCCGACCCTGGATTTATGATGACCCGCGAATGCCGCCGTGAAGGGATTGACGTTGAGACACTTCCTGGCCCGACCGCATTTGTTCCTGCTTTAGTCAACTCAGGGCTTCCGTGCGAACGGTTTTGTTTTGAGGGTTTTCTGCCGCAAAAAAAAGGAAGGTCGTCGCGGTTGGCTGAGCTTGGCGATGAGCAGCGCACATTTGTAATCTATGAGTCACCGCTCAGATTGGTCAAAACGTTAAATGAACTGGCCGAGGTGTGTGGCTTAGAGCGAGAGGCTTCGGTGTCAAGAGAAATATCAAAACTGCATGACTCGACGCATCGAGGCACTTTGGGCGAATTGATTTCATATTTTGAACGGAACAATCCGCGTGGAGAGATTGTTGTCGTTGTAAGCGGTAAACGCGGAGAAAAGGAGCGTCGCATACACCGCAATAAGTATAAGACAGGCCAATCCGAAAGCTAAATTTCAACTAAATATTTATAAACTTACAATTTATTAAAATGAAAAAGTTAACATCGACATTTGTAATAGCAGCGTCGCTTTTAATGACGGCATGCGGCGGAAGTAAGAACGAGTCGACAGAAGGTGTTCCCACTACCCGCGATTCATTGGAAGTCGCTCTTGCTAACCAGGACAGCCTTCTGAACCTGATGAACGATATTACCGAGGGAATGAACCAAATTAAGGATTTGGAGCAGATATTGTCGAACACCGCCGATCTTGGAGCGGAGTCTAAATCGCGCCGTGATCAGGTACGTGAGGATATGGTAGCCATCCAAAAGTCACTTCAAGACCGTCGTCAGCGTTTGGCAGAGCTTGAGAAAAAGTTGACTTCGAGCAATTCAAGAAATGCCACCCTACGCAAGTCAATTGAGAGCCTAAAAGCACAGATTGCCTCTCAAGAATCGACTATCGAAACGCTGCGCAATGACCTCGCCGCAGCCAATATCCATATTGAGAAACTTGGCATGACTGTCGACTCTTTGAATACGACGGTTGAGGGCGTCACCGCTGAACGTGATGCAGCCCAGCGACAATCGATGAAGCTCAACGAAGAGCTAAACACCTGCTACTACGCTATCGGAAGTAAGAAAGAACTCAAAGAAAACAACATAATCGAAACAGGCTTCCTGCGTAAAACCAAAATTATGCCCAGCGATTTCAAGCAAGGGTTCTTCACCACTGCCGACAAGGCCAATATATCGGTTATAAACCTTCACTCCAAAAAAGCTAAAGTGCTTACCAACCAACCGGCAGATTCTTACGAGATTGTTGACGAAAATGGACAAAAAGTGCTGAAAATTACCGACTCGAAACGCTTCTGGGGCCTGTCTAATTATCTTGTTATACAAATCGACTGATAATATAAACGATTATAACAGGAGTAATCTCCGCTGTTCTTTGCGATGGCGGAGATTTCTTTTGGTGCTATTTTGTAATTAAATGATTTCCAGAAGTCTTAAATTATCGCTATCTTTGCCATCGGTTTTACAATTATTCAATTTCTGATGGTGGAAAAGAAAAAACAGAATACGGCAGTGCTGTTGATGCATTGCCCCGATAAACCAGGTATTATCGCTGTGATAACAGAATTTATTAACGCTAATGGTGGTAATATCATATATTTGGACCAATATGTAGACCGAGTCAACGGTGTTTTCTATATGAGGGTTGAATGGGATCTTGATAAATTCGGGATTCCGACCGAAAAAATCAACGATTATTTTCAGACACTGTATGCCCAGCGTTATGAACTGACCTATAAACTTTCGTTCACGTCGAAGCCTCAAAGAATGGCGATTTTCGTCTCGAAAATGTCGCATTGTCTGTATGACATACTTGCCAGATACATAGCTGGTGAATGGGATGTCGAAATTCCGTTGATAATCAGCAATCACCCCGATTTGAAGATTGTCGCCGAGCAGTTTGGCATTCCTTTTGAGGTGGTTCCGCTCAATAATAGCAATAAAGTTGAGATGGAGCAGGTCGAATTTGACCTTTTGACTCGATATAACATAGATTTCATTGTTCTGGCGCGCTATATGCAGGTGCTGTCGGAAGATTTTATCAACAGGTACCCCGACCGCATAATCAATATCCATCATTCATTTCTTCCTGCTTTCATTGGCGCAAAGCCATATCATGCGGCTTATCAGCGCGGAGTTAAATTAATTGGTGCTACAAGTCATTACGTTACGACCGATCTTGATGCGGGACCTATCATAGAGCAAGATATTGTCAGGATAACACATAAGGACACAATCGATGATTTGGTGAAAAAAGGACGCGATTTGGAGAAGATTGTCCTGTCGCGAGCTGTCGAGAAACATATCCAGAGAAAAATATTGACTTATAACAATAAGACTGTCGTTTTTAGCTGATTGTGAAAGATGGCGCAAATAGCGATTGTGAAATATAACGCTGGCAATAATTTCTCGGTGTTATGTGCGTTACGCCGTCTTGGCGTTGACGCTATTGTTACCGATGACCCCGTGCAATTGCGAAACGCCGACAAGGTGATTTTCCCGGGAGTGGGAGAGGCGGCATCGGCAATGGCTCATCTTCGTTCTACCGGGCTTGATCGTGTTATCGCTTCGCTGACACAGCCGGTGCTCGGCATATGTATCGGGCAACAGTTGATGTGTCGGCATTCGGAGGAGGGCGATGTGGACTGTATCGGGATTTTTGACGCTGATGTGAGACGCTTTAAAGCCGTCAGCAATGATTTCAAAATACCTCATATGGGGTGGAATACTTTGTCGGTGGTTAATGGCGGATTTCTGCCAAAAGAGATTTCGGAACGTTATGTCTATTATGTGCATAGCTACTACGTGCCTATTATTCCTGATACAGCGGCAATTACAGACTACACTGTCCCGTTCAGTGCCGCGTTGCACCGTGACAACTTTTATGCGACCCAGTTTCATCCGGAGAAAAGCGGCCCGGCAGGTGAGCTGGTCCTTAAATCATTTTTGGAATTATGATAGAAATAATCCCGGCTATTGACATAATAAATGGAAAATGTGTCAGGCTTACCCAAGGGAACTATAATGAAGTGAAATCCTACTCAGACAATCCTGTTGACATGGCTCTCAGGTTGGTCGATGCAGGCTGCCGCAGGCTGCATTTGGTGGACCTTGATGGCGCAAAAGCCAGTCATGTTGTAAACTACAAGATTTTGGAGAATATCGTGACCAAGACATCGTTGATAGTCGATTTCGGCGGGGGCGTAAAGACAGATGATGATCTGTCGATAGTGATGGATTGCGGGGCTTCGATGGTTACCGGGGGGAGTGTGGCGGTTAAGTCTCCTGACCGATTTATCAGTTGGCTTAATAAATATGGTTCGGATATCGTGATTTTGGGTGCCGATGCGAAAAACCGCAAAGTTGCCACTTCGGGGTGGCTTGATGGTTCAATGTTAGACGTAATCGATTTTATTTCGGATTTTAGAAATAAAGGAGTCAAAAAAGTTATCTCTACCGACATAGACCTTGATGGGATGCTTTCAGGCCCATCGTTAGAACTATACAAGGAAATAATCGAGAAAGTGAATGGAATCTATCTGATAGCGAGCGGTGGCATATCTTCTATGGCTGATGTAGAGCGGCTTGACGAATTGTCAGTACCTGAAGTTATAGTAGGAAAGGCCATTTATGAAAACCGTATTACGCTTAAAGATTTAGAGCTATATAATTTGAAACGTTGAAATAGTATATGTTGGCTAAACGCATTATCCCATGTCTCGATGTGAAGGACGGGCAGACCGTTAAGGGTGTTAATTTTGTGAATTTCAGGGATGCCGGCGATCCGGTGGAACTTGGGGAACGTTACAGCCGGGACGGAGCGGATGAGTTGGTATATCTTGATATAACCGCTTCGCATGAGGGACGAAAGACTTTTGTTGAACTTGTCAGCCGGGTCGCTGAACGAGTGAGTATCCCTTTCACCGTAGGTGGAGGAATCAATGCGGTTGATGATGTCGACAAGCTGTTGAATGCGGGAGCTGATAAGGTATCGGTCAATTCTGCAGCGTTGCGCAATCCAGATTTGATTGATGGAATTTCAAGGCGTTTTGGTAATCAGGTTTGTGTCGTTGCGATAGATGCCCGATGTGTTAACGGTGAGTGGATTTGCCATATTAATGGCGGTCGTATTCCGACTGACCGAAAGCTGGTTGAATGGGCTCATGAGGCTCAAGAACGCGGCGCCGGCGAGATACTGTTCACAAGCATGAATCACGATGGCGTCAAGGCGGGATTCGCTTGTGACGCACTTGCTAAATTGCACGAATCGCTCCAGATTCCTGTGATCGCTTCAGGAGGCGCAGGCGATTACGGGCATTTTTACGACGTGTTTACAGTTGGTGGCGCTGACGCCGCTCTCGCTGCAAGTATATTTCACTTCCAGGAAATTTCCATTCCTAAACTGAAAAATTACCTCGGCACACGCGGTGTCGAGGTAAGACTCTGATTTTATGGGGGGGTAAACGCACCCCTATATCAAAATTCGCTGGTAAAGTGGAATCTGATTTTTGGGAAATCGTTTTGTGCCATTGTGAGCACATAGCTTGAATCGGCAAGAAAAACATCCCTGCCATTGCGGTCTACGGCCATGAATTGATGTTTCCGCTTTTTAAAAGCTTCAAGAGCGTCGTTGTCATCGCTCTCAATCCAGCAGGCTTTGTAAAGCGAAATGGGTTCCCATCGACATTGAGCGCCGTACTCGTGCAACAAACGGTATTGTATAACCTCAAATTGAAGCTGGCCGACTGTGCCAATTAATTTTCGTCCATTGAATTGATTGATAAACAATTGAGCCACACCTTCATCCATGAGCTGCTGTATGCCTTTCTCCAACTGCTTTGATTTCATGGGGTCGGTGTTTTCAATATATTTGAACATCTCGGGCGAAAAGCTTGGTAACCCTTTGAAATGCAGTTCCTCGCCCGATGTCAAAGTATCGCCTATTTTGAAGTTGCCCGTGTCTGGTATTCCGACAATATCTCCGGGAAACGCTTCATCTACAATGCTCTTTTTTTGAGCCATAAATGCAGTGGGTGCGGCAAAACGCATCATTTTACCGGTGCGTATGTGTTTGTAATTAGCATTGCGCTCAAACTTCCCGGAGCATACCTTTACGAATGCGATACAACTGCGATGATTGGGGTCCATATTGGCGTGTATCTTAAACACGAATCCAGTGAAAGGTTCTTCTTCGGGACTGATTTGGCGTTCTTCGGCGTTAATCGGCTTGGGCGACGGAGCTATTTTCACAAAACAGTCGAGAAGCTCTTTAACGCCGAACGTGTTCAGAGCCGAGCCAAAGAAAACCGGAGCCAGAGAGCCGCTAAGGTATTCTTCGACATTAAAATCCGGGTATACGCCTTCAATCAATTCAAGGTCATCGCGGAGTTTTGCGGCATCAATCTCGCCTACTGACTCGTCAATAGCCTTGTCGTTGATGTCATCTATTTCCACTCGTTCCGATACCTTTTGTTTATTTGGCGTGAATAAATCAAGAGAATGCTCATAGATATTGTAGACACCTTTGAATTTAGCACCGATATTGATAGGCCAAGATAGAGGTCTGACGTTTATTTTAAGTTCAGATTCAAGCTCGTCAAGGATTTCAAACGGGTCACGGCCTTCGCGGTCGAGTTTGTTGACGAATATTATTACCGGAGTATTGCGCATTCGGCATACCTCCATCAACTTTCTCGTCTGCTGTTCGACACCTTTTGCCACGTCTACCACGATAATAACGCTGTCAACGGCTGTCAGTGTTCTGTAAGTGTCCTCGGCAAAATCCTGGTGGCCCGGGGTGTCGAGGATGTTTATCTTGTAATCCCCATAGTTGAAACCCATCACGGATGTCGCAACCGATATGCCGCGCTGTTTCTCAATATCCATCCAGTCAGATGTAGCAGTCTTTTTAATCTTATTTGACTTGACTGCTCCTGCGATGTGAATAGCGCCTCCAAAAAGGAGAAGTTTTTCGGTCAACGTTGTCTTGCCTGCATCGGGATGGCTAATGATAGCGAATGTGCGCCGGCGTTTTATTTCATCAGAGATTGATGCCACAGTTATATTTAGGGGTTTATTGTTTGGGTGATACGGTTAATGCAATTGGCGAGGCTTTCTTCCCAATGTGGGATTTCTACACCATAGGTTGCCTTGATTCTGCTTTTGTTGAGAATGCTGTAGTAAGGGCGAGCCGCGGGGGTGGGGTAGTCCTCGGTAGGTATTGGCGTGATGGGGCATTTAAGGCTGCTAATCCTGATAATCGCTTTTGCGAAGTCATACCATGAACACACTCCCTCATTTGAGAAATGATAGATGCCCTCTACCCATTGGTGGGATTGCAGTATTCTCACAATGGCTTTAGCCAAATCAACGGCGTAGGTCGGTGTCCCGATTTGATCGGCTACAACTTTCAGCTCTTTGCCTTCGGTCGCTTTTTTTAGTATAGTTTTGACAAAATTGTGGCCGTATGGAGAATATAACCAAGACGTGCGGATGATGATACTCTCGGGTGCGAGGGCAAGCAACGCGGTCTCTCCTTTTCGCTTGGATGTACCGTATTGTGAGATTGGATTGACTTTATCTGATTCGGAGTAGGGTTTGTAGGCTGTTCCGTCAAAGACATAATCGGTGGACAGATGTATTACCTTTATTCCGTTTGCGTCAGCGGCTTTGGCTATATTTTTCACCGCATCGACATTAACCGCAGTGCATTGGAGTTTGTCCTCCTCAGCCTTGTCTACAGCAGTGTATGCGGCGCAGTTTACGATGTGGGTGATATCGTTTTTTGTGACGAAATGCTCTATTGCGCTAGCGTTTGTCAAATCGAGCTCTTCGATGTCTGTGTAAAGGACTTGCCCCTGGAAATCAACCTCGAGCTGATTTCTCAATTCATGTCCAAGCTGGCCGTTCGCGCCTGTTACAAGTATATTCATTGAGTGACTTTTTGTAAATCGACTGCAAAGTTACACTGTTTGTGCTAAAATTGCAACAGACTATTGTGTCTCGTCACTCATCATTCTTGAATAGATTATCTTCGCTGTCCAATTTGAAATAATGTGAGAGCATGGCAATAAATTTTGAGATTTGTTTGATGGCATTTAGTGTGTCTGGTGACACCTCTTTGCCCTGAAGCCTTAACATCAACATCCCGTACAATGCGGTGAAACAGGTTTCGATCTCACCGCTTTTAGAGTCACCGGCTTTGGAGCGTAATTCAACAATAAAAGGTAATGTACGATAAAATTCTGCCGTGTAATCCGGGAAGTGCGGGTCTTTGAGCAAAGCCTGGTGGAGTTGTACGAGAGCCATGAGCACGTTAGTGTTGATCTGGAGATGCCCTTTTTCGGCGACACATTCTCTCCGCATCATGTCAATAAGGGATTCGTACCATTCGACCATCTCTTTGTGTTGCGCCCCCGGCAAAGAGTATTTATCGATTACATTGTGCTCGATGCGCTCTAAATCGAGGCCGTTAGCCCTTATTATGTCTTCGATTTGCCACATATACAGCAAGTACTCGGCGATATTTTCTTTACGTTTCTGTGAAGCTACAATCATCTTATGGATATTTGGTACTGCAAATATAACATACTTGCCAACCATAAGGGCTGAACGAATGTTTTTTAATGTGAAAAATGGTATTTCTATGAAAAATGTCCGAATTTCTTTTGCAATTTAAAAATTATGCGTACCTTTGCGCTCGCAAAACCACTAAATCATTGCCTTGTGGTGTAATGGTAGCACGTCGGATTCTGGTTCCGCCTGTGAGGGTTCGAATCCTTCCAAGGCAACTAAAGGAGAGTTGAAATTCATACTTCAATTCTCCTTTTTCATATCTGAGTGAATATGCTCTTACCCCTATATAAGGGGGCATAGTAATAAAC
>CAZECG010000005.1:0-106441 GCA_964510535.1 uncultured Muribaculaceae bacterium | reverse complement strand
CAATTAAATGCCGATAACGGCGGGAACAATGATTGAACTCGCAATTTCCGAGCGAGGTGCGGTCGATTATTATATCGCTGTTTATCTGGTATTTACCCCCCGCCGCAAAAAAGACAGGGATTCGTGCGAAAATTCAAGAAAAGTTTTATTATTTTTGCGAAAATTAAAACAGATTAAACCGCATTGGCGGCAGCCAAAATGAGGTTCGGACTGCCCGCTAATGATAAGACTAATTTATCGAACCTGCTTAATTTAACACTTTAAACCTTACACAAAGATGAAGAATTTCAAATCATTGATGATAGCCGCATTGGCTGTCATGGCAAGCATCACTCTCGCATCATGCTCAGACGATGACGACGGTCCCGGCTCGAAAGCCGACCTGGTGGGCAGCTGGGAATCGGTTCATGAAGAAGGTTGGGAAAAAGTGAATGGCGAGATTACTGATGAATGGGATGATTATGGCAAAAGCCTCAGATGGAACTTTTACGCCGACGGCACTTGCGCCATTCAAGAATGGACAGGTTCCAGATGGGAAAGCCCCAACTATGGGACTTACACCTATAAAAGCGGTACTCTCACCATAAAAGGTAATACTTGGGACGAAGCCGATGTAAACAAAGTCACCAAACTGACCAGCTCGGAACTTGTCGTAGAGTATTCTTACTCAGGACGTGAGGATGGTGTCAAATTTGAAGAATATGGCCGCGTCGCTTTCGAAAAAGTCGCCGATTTCGACGAAGAAGATGATGACGATGAGCCTGAGGTAAAGGGCAGTGTCTCCATCACCAACATCACCGCACAGAAAAAGACATCAACCGGTCTGCAAATCAACGTGACGGTTAGCGCATCAGGTATATCGGCAAGTGATGTCAAAGGCATAGGCGCGGTGGGCGGCACCTCGTCCAACGGCAACGGTAGTCTATATGCTTCTCTCGGGTCTGGCAAACTATCAGGCACTGTAAAAATCACGTCTGGACTAAAAAGCAAGACTAAATATTACATAAAAGCCTATCTGACAACAAAGGACGGAACAGTCTACAGCTCTGTCAGATCGGTAACTACGCCATAAAAAGTGAATTTTTAACCGCGATAACGGCGGGGTGTCTCTTACGGGGGGCACCCCGCTTCCGTTTCGGTCATGCCGAAAAACAATCACTCAGAATTAAACCGAGTTGTATTTCCATAAAAGATATAACAATTATTAGTTTTTAATTAAATTTTCATTAAATTTGTCCGCTGAAACCGCTATCGGCCCAACCGATGGCGGGAATGCACTACCACCATACGTTCAGTCAATGAATTACAGTTTTCTCGATTTTTTAGGGCTCTTGGGAGCCGTCGGCCTTTTCCTATATGGGATGAAGGTCATGAGTGAAGGTCTGCAAAAAGCAGCAGGCGACCGTCTACGCAACATCCTGTCGGCAATGACCCGCAATCGTTTCGCGGGCACGTTGACGGGATTTTTTATTACAGCTCTGATACAAAGCTCCTCAGCCTCGACGGTAATGGTAGTCAGCTTTGTCAACGCCGGATTGATGACGCTGGCTCAGTCGATGGCCGTCATTATGGGCGCTAACGTCGGAACGACCTTCACCGCTTGGATTATCGCCCTATTCGGATTCAAGGTAGAGATTTCGGCTTTCGCAGTGCCGCTCATCGGTTTGGCGGTGCCGCTGCTGTTTGCCAAGTCGAGCCGTAACAAGTCAATCGGGGAGTTCTTGATTGGTTTCGCGTTCCTGTTTATGGGGCTCGATATGATTAGCCGATATGTCCCCGACCTGCAAAGCAACCCCGAGATGTTTGCCTTCTTGCAGCACTACAGCTCGCTCGGCTTCGGCTCGGTTTTGATATTCCTCGCCGTCGGACTTCTCGTCACTATGGTGATTCAATCGTCGGCGGCAACGTTTGCTATCACGCTAATTATGTGCAGCAAAGGGTGGATTACGTTTGACCTCGCTTGCGCTATAATCCTCGGCAGCAATGTCGGCACGACAATAACCCCGATTCTCGCCTCGTTGAGCGGCAACGTCGCCGCCAAACGCACCGCGATGGGCCACCTGCTCTTCAATCTCCTCGGATTGGTGTGGACGCTGATAGTATTCTACCCGTTCGTCAACCTAAACGTCTGGATTACCGAAGCTATCGGACAAGGCGACCCCACCGCGCTTACAGCCTACGTCAACCACATCGAGAGTACGCAACCCGAGCTATACAACCACCTGTTCGACGGAAGCCTGCCCGCCAGCCACGAAGTGTCGAAAACCATTCTGAAAATGCAAATCAGCGTATCGTTCGGGTTATCGATGTTCCACACGGTGTTCAACCTCATCAACCTCTCTATAATGATTTGGTTTACCGGGCTTTATGTCAAAATCGTGGAATGGCTCATCCCTGCCAAGCACAAAGAGGATGAGGAGTTCCAACTCAAATACATCTCAGCCGGTATGCTCAGCGCATCGGAACTCAACATAACCCAGGCCGAGAAAGAAATCGCGGTCTATGCGCAACGGGTGGACCGAATGATAAAGATGGCCCAAGATTTAGTGCACACCGAGGAGGGGAGCGAGGAGTTCAACAAGCTGTTCTCGCGTCTTGAGAAATATGAGGAGATCTCCGACCGCATGGAAATCGAAATAGCCCATTATCTCAACCGATGCGCCGAGGGCCGCCTGTCGAACGAGGGCAAGCTCCACATCGCCGGCCTGCTGCGCATAGTTTCAGAGATAGAGAGCATCGCCGACGGCTGCTATGGCGTAGCCAAAATACTTCTGCGCAAACAGAGCAGCAAAACGCAGTTTAATGACAGAATATACGCTAATATCGACTTGATGTTCAACTATGTGACATCGGCGATGGCCAATATGCTCAAACTGATTTCAAGCATCGAGAACATCTACGAAGCCGACATCATCGTCTCCTACAACAAGGAGCGTGAAATCAACAACCTGCGTAACCAGTTGCGCAACGGCAACGTTGAGAATATCAACGAGAAACGCTATGAGTATCAGGCGGGCATATACTACATGGATATTATCTCTGACCTCGAAAAGACCGGCGACTACATCATCAACGTGGTCGATACGGTCAAAGACCAGTTCCGCAAGCTCAAAGGCTGAAAGCGATACCCCCCTGCCCGATTGACCGATTAACATCGGATAACCGGGCAGGTTTCGCAGGCGATTGACCGATAGGTTAAGATTCAGTTACAAGGGTTAGAAAAGGCTGTTACAATCACGCCGCATCGGGGCAAGGGGGCTATCTTTGCGATGGATTCATCACACAGATGAGAGCCATCACCCACCCCTCCCCAACAATGCCCCCGAATCAAAAAATACTGGTCGTCGGCAGTGACGAGCGCAGCCGGCAGTTGATTACTTTTCATCTGCGTGAAAGCGGATACGCGACCGAAGAAGCCGCCACGGCTGAAACGGCGTTGCAAATGGAATTGCCGACGTTCAGCCTAATTATCATCGACACCGCATTGAAACGGATGGACGGACTCAAGCTCACAAGCCTTATAAGAGGCACTGACACCACCGCTCATATACCAATAATCATTTGCTCATCGAGGAGTGATTCCGACTCAATCATAGCGGGATTCGACGCCGGAGCCGACGATTACATCGTCAAACCGGTCTCGCAGCGGTCAATGGTGGCGAGAGTTAGGGCCATGCTGCGACGATTTTGACAATAACCCCGCTACACAAACCGACACCGATGTTACCAAACTGCTATATATCCGGGCGCAACGAAGCCGGGACCGATGAAGCCGGACGCGGATGCCTGGCAGGGCCGGTCTACGCCGCCGCCGTCATCCTACCCGATGATTTCCACCATCCGCTGCTCAACGACTCGAAACAGCTCACGGAAGCGCGCCGCGACAAGCTGCGCCCCATAATCGAAACGGAAGCCGTAGCTTGGGCGGTCGGCATAGTCACCGCCGAGGAGATTGACCGCATCAACATACTCAACGCCTCAATCCTCGCCATGCACCGCGCGCTCGACGCTCTGACGGTGAGACCGGGAGCGGTAATCGTCGACGGCAACCGCTTTAAGCCTTACGGCGACCTGCCGTGGCAGACTTTCGTCAAGGGTGACGGTCGATATGGGAATATCGCCGCCGCGTCTATCTTAGCCAAGACCCACCGCGACGAGGCCATGAGGGAACTCGCCGCCCGATACCCACAATACGGCTGGGAAGTCAACAAAGGGTATCCTACGCGCGACCACCGTGCCGCCATCGCCGAACATGGGCCATCACCGCTGCACCGCCTCAGTTTCCGCCTGCTTCCCGACCCCGTGCTCCCGTTTTGACAACGCTTACGGTGGAACCCCACGACGAACGGTCGAGATTGCGGTAGCTGACGGCCTCCATGACGTGGGGCGCGGTCACCGCTTCGGAGCCGTCAAGGTCGGCAATTGTGCGCGCGACTTTCAGTATGCGGTCATAAGCCCTCGCCGACATATCGAAACGCGTCATAGCGAGTTTCAGATGGGCCATAGCGGCATCGTCGAGACGCACATGGCGCGCCAGCAGCCGCGGTGTCATCTGCGCGTTGCAATGCACCTCAGGCTCGTCGGCAAACCTTGCGCTCTGAACGGCGCGGGCCTTAACAACGCGTTCGCGTATGGCCGCCGACGTCTCCCCCTGCTTCAATGAGGATATTTCCTCAAACGGCACGGGCATTATCTCGACCTGCAGGTCGATGCGGTCGAGCAGCGGCCCGCTGATGCGGTTGAGATATTTCTGCACCGCTCCCGGAGCGCAGGTACACTCTTTGGCGGGGTGGTTGTAGTAGCCGCAGGGGCATGGATTCATGCTTGCCACAAGCATTATCGACGCCGGATAATCGACGCTGTAACGGGCGCGTGAGACGGTGATGTGGCGGTCTTCGAGGGGTTGCCTCATAACCTCGAGCACACCGCGCGAAAACTCAGGAAATTCGTCAAGAAACAGAATGCCGTTGTGGGCCAGAGAAATCTCGCCGGGCATCGGGCTTGCCCCGCCGCCGACGAGAGCCACGGGCGATATGGTGTGGTGGGGCGCTCGGAACGGCCTTGCGGTCATCAGCATAGACCCGCGCTTGAGTTTACCGGCTACCGAGTGGATTTTGGTGGTTTCAAGAGCCTCGCGGAGGGTCAAAGGCGGCAATATCGACGGCAACCGCTTTGCCATCATCGACTTCCCTGAGCCGGGAGGGCCTACCAGCAATATGTTGTGTCCGCCGGCACACGCCACTTCAAAAGCTCTCTTTACATTTTCCTGACCTTTGACTTCAGAGAAATCGCAGTCAAACGACACGGCACCCCGCCGAAACTCCTCGCGGGTATCAATCACCGTCGGTGTCAACGCCCTTTTGCCGTTGAAGAAATCAAGCACCTCACCGAGCGTATCGACCCCGTAGACATCAATGTCGTTTACCACCGCTGCCTCCATCACATTGGCCTTGGGGACAATCAGCCCCTCATAGCCCAGTTCGCGGGCTTTGATGGCGATGGGAAGCGCGCCGCGTATCGGCAACACCGACCCGTCGAGCGACAACTCTCCCATAATCATGAACCGTCCGAGGCGGCTGCTGTCGACCTTCTCGTCGCCTGCCATGATGCCTACCGCAAGCGGGAGGTCGTAAGCCGCGCCCTCTTTCTTGACATCGGCGGGCGACATATTGATGACAATGTTGCGGCGGGGAAATTCAAACCCCGACACTTTTATTGCCGAGAGTATGCGCTGATAGCTCTCCTTGACCGCCGCGTCGGGAAGCCCGACAATGGTCAGAAGATAGCCATGCTCCACCGATACCTCCATGGTAACGAGGATGGCATCAATACCATAGACAGCGGCACCATAAACTTTTACGAGCATATCAGTCTATTTTTTTAATTGATTGGTCATGACAGTCTCAGCTTTGACAAGCTCCGACCCGCGATAAAGCTGATTGCCTGCCGAATCGGTCACGATGAAGAAAGGCAACCGGTCAATCGCGAGCGGCGCGACCGACGCGGCGGCAGCCGCTCCCGGGGCCCACGCTTGTGTCCATGAGGCCGAGTCTTTCTCTATCGCCTGTTTCCATTGCACGGTGTCGGCGTCGAGCGAAACATCGAGGATGAGCCTGTCGGCCCCTGAGGTGGCCTTTGCGAGACGTTTCAGCGTCGTTATGATTGAATCCTTGCGCCCGCTCCCCGCGGTGGAAAAACATATCATAGAGGCTTTGTGGCGCGTGGTGCGGTAAGTGGCCATAGAGTCTTTGAGGCTATACAGGCGCAACTCCTTGACCGGGATACGCGCCGATTCGTCATTAACCGCGGCCAGCATCTCGGCGTAGCCATCAAGCAAAGTTGACGGCCGGTTGTCGGGGTCGATGCTGTCGAGCAGCTTCTGCGCTCCGGCGGGGTCGGCGGCGGCATCATAGAGCGTGACAAGCAGCAACGGCGACAACTGGTCGGAAGGGTTTTGCTCGACATACCGCGCCACAAGCGCGTTTACGGCGGCACTTCCACCCCGGGCGAGCGTGTCGGAGTTGCCGCGCAGGAAGTCGGCCCAACGTTCCGACAGGTCGTTGCCTTGGATAGTTACGTCGTAGGGGTTGTGATAATCAAATTCACACTTGATTGTTTCCCCGTTTTTAACCACGAAACGGCCCAACAGCCGACGGTCGGAGGTGTACAGTTCAACCAATGTGGACACTGCCGCCCTCCCCGTGATGCCGAACTTGCCGTCAATAACCATCGCTGGGAGCATCTTAACCGCCCCGTCGGCATAATAGACGGCTCGGAGATTCTGCCGACCGACCCCCTCAATGCGCCCCTCGACATTGAAAGAATCGCTACCGCACGCCGCGAGAGCCACGGCAAGCAAAGCCGACAGGAGGCATAAATATCCGTTTTTAAGCATATTTAATCAGTTTATCCACAAAGATAGTAAGAGATAGCGGAGTTCAGGACATATTTTTCGACAAAAATATCATAATCGGGAAACGCAATATTTATAACTTCGCGAATTATGCGATGGATTCCTGTATTTCTGCTCCTGTGCGTTTCGCTGCTCGCACCTCTGACTGTCGAGGCTCAGATAGTCTCGACCGACTCGACGGTGATTGACACCGACTCACTCCGTCGGGAGTTTGACAACGGCCCTTATTTCGGGCTATACAAAGACAATTACTTCATCTTCGGAACCGCCGTCGGCCAAACGCCCACCGATAAAAACACCAACGTCAAGTTTCAGTTATCAGTCGCACAGCGTCTCACCAAAAGCACATTGCCATGGGGGACGTATCTGTATCTGTTCTACACGCAAAAATGTTTCTGGAACGTGTGTGAGGAGTCGTTTCCGATGACCGACTTGAACTTCAATCCCGGTATCGGCCTCGCCAAACCGCTGTTTGTCAAAGACCGCTTTATCGGCAAGGTGATGATGGTGCTGGAGCATGAGAGCAATGGCCGCGACGGCGACGAATCGCGCTCATGGAACCGCATAACATTCGGCTCAAACATCATGATAGACCCCAACTTCATGGTCTACGGCAAAGTGTGGATACCCATCGTTGACGGGGAAAATAACCGCGACATCCTCGACTATTGCGGCATCTACCAGATTGGGACATCGGTCATGTCGCCCAACCGCAAGTTTGGAGCGTCGGTCAATCTCGTGAAACGCCGTGGATGGAATCTCAACTACAACACGACGATAGAGTTCAGCTACAGGTTTAACAACAACCAGAATCAGTATCTTTTCATGCAGTATTACAACGGGTATGGCGAGGGGTTGCTCGAATATAATAAGTTTCACACTGAGCTGCGCGTTGGCATCGTCATAAAACCCAGGCTTTTCAGCGACTATTGATTCCTTATTATCCACCAGGCGACAACCGCCACCGCTGCCGCTATAATCGTCCATTTCGACAGCATCGCGCGATGGAAGCGCGGCCAGCACTCCTTGCCAGCCTCGACAACAGCCAGAAACAGGGCCACAGGAGCCGCAATCAGCGCAAACGCGTTATACCCCCACGCCGCTGCGAAATCGCCGCGTAGCAACGCCTGAAAAGCCCGTTGCGACCCGCAACCGGGGCAGTCGAAGCCTGTCAACGCCTTTATGCCGCAGCGCAACGGAGGAGCACCGTAAGAGCTGTGGGTCAGATAGAGCATAAAAATGACGGAGGCGACCGCAATGGCCACCACCGTCAATATTAATCGAGTCTTGCCGCTCACAGAAGCGAGAAGAAATTTGTAGCGAGAACAAACACGCTCTGAATCAAGCCGAGCACCACGCTGAGAATGAGCCACACTGAAGCCCATTTCGACGCGTCGCGCGCTCCGGCATAGTCGCCTTGGTCATAGCGGTTGCGCGTCATCGACGAGAAGATGATGCCTATGATTCCGGTAGGGATGCAACAAAGCACCGTAGCCGCGATGTTCCACCCGAGATAGGTGGATGGCATGGGAGGCCGGTCGGCGGCGTTGTTGTTGGCGGTATGCCGCTCTGAACTGCCGCAGCCTTGCCGCTCGGCGGGGTCGACAGGCGACGGCGGCGGGGTCGAGTAGTCGAGTTGCTGGGAATGATATGCCTCATTGACTGAAAAGTAACCGGCTAATTCCCTCACAGAGCTGGCGGGTACCCACTCGGTCATTCCCTGACGCCACACGGGTGTCGACGGCGTAACGCCGCGCCTAATCATATCTGCCACTCCGTATGGGCCTTGTGCTTTTCCGTCAATGATAATCCAATACTCCATTTTGCCGATATCAATTAGAAAAATTTGGTTTCTTCGCCGAGGATATCACCGAGAAGCGTGTTGGCAAGACGGCTCGCGCCCAAACGGAAATACTCGTTGGTGAGCCATTGCTCGCCAAGAACCTCTTTGACTACCGTATAATACTTGACGGCGTCGGCAGTAGTAGACACTCCTCCGGCGGCTTTGAGACCTACCATGTTGCCGGTTTTCTCATAATATTCCTTGACTGCTTGAGCCATCACATACATGGCTTCGAGCGATGCGCCGGGGTATCCCTTGCCCGTCGATGTTTTCAGAAAATCGGCACCTGAATATAGCGACAGCACCGAAGCGGCTTTAATGTTGGCGGCAGACTTCAAGGCCCCGGTTTCAAGGATTACTTTCAGTTTTGAGCCGCGGCACGAATGTTTGATTTCGGCAAGCTCGTCGCACACCTCTTCCCAGTCACCATCAAGGAAGTTGCCCACATTGATTACCACGTCAATCTCATCGGCTCCACCCTCTACGGCAAGTGCCGTCTCGGCTATCTTCACCTCGGGGAATGTCTGTGACGAGGGGAAACCGCCCGATACACAAGCGATTTCCACATCGGTCACATCAAGTACCGTGCGGACAATCTGTGCGAAATTGGGATAGACGCATATAGCGGCCACATTTTTGAGCTCGGGGTGCTCTTCGTCGAAAGCGTTGACACGCTCCACAAACCGGGCTACCGACTGAGGGGAGTCTGTGGCGTTGAGCGTCGTGAGGTCAATCGCGTTGAAAAGAAATTTGTAAACCTCTTTATTGTTGTTTTCGTCGAAGTGCTCTGTCAGAATCTTCTCGACTGCAGCCTGGACTTGCGCATCGTCTTCAATCACTGTCGATGCGGCAACGGTGTCATGATATTTATCAGCCATCTCTTAAAAAAAAGTTTGGTTAAGGGTTCGGTTTATTTAGTTTGGGATTGGAGCGATGCCGTCCTTTATCCCTAACGGTTTTCTTCGCGATATTGTTGCGGAACGCCTCGGTCAAGTCTACTCCGGTCTGATTGGCTATTGCCACAGTCACCCAAAGGAGGTCGGCCAATTCATCGGCAAGGTCATCTTTCTCACCGGGTTTAAACGACTGGTCGCCGTAGCGGCGAGCCATTATGCGCGCCACCTCGCCGGTCTCCTCGGCAAGGACAGCCATGTTGGTAAGCGGTGAGAAATATCGCACTCCAACGGTGGTTATCCACTCATCGACAATAGCCTGAACCTCGGCGATGGTTAGCTGGCGGTCATCTAAATCATCCATATTTGGAAAGCAAACTTACAAAAATTCCGTGATTACTCCACACTATCAAGCAATAAAAAGCCTGATTGCGCATCATTCTTTGAGCCGGGAGTCGATTATGATGGTCACAGGGCCGTCGTTGACAAGCGACACAATCATGTGAGCGCCAAATACGCCGCGCTCTACCGGGTGACCAATCTGTTCGCCCACCATGCGGCAATATTCGTCATACAGCGCCTCGGCAAGCTCATGCCGGGCGGCACGGATATAACTCGGCCGGTTACCCTTGCGGGTTGATGCGGTTAGAGTGAACTGACTGATAGCCAACACATTACCACCCGCATCGACTACCGATTTGTTCATGACGCCATTCTCGTCGTCAAATATTCTGAGGGCTACCGTTTTCTGAGCCAGCCATTTGGCATCGTCGATTGTATCGTCGTTCTCAACCCCGACAAGCACCATCAGCCCACAGCCGATGCTACCTTTTATCTCTCCGTCGACAGCCACCGAAGCCTCGGCGGCGCGTTGTATCACGATTCTCATTTATCTTTATTGTTGAAATATTCTACCAATATTCTCGCTTTTGCCGGCCCCACCACATTAGCGATTTCGCTCTCCGGCGCCTCCTTTAGGCGTTTCACGCTCTTAAACGCAGTCAGTAGTTCACGCGACGTTTTTTCGCCTATGCCTTTTATGCCGTCGAGTTCCGAGACAATCTGCCCTTTACTGCGGCGGTTTCGGTGGTGGGTTATGCCGAAACGGTGGGCTTCGTCGCGCAACTGCTGGACGATTCTGAGCGATTCGGAATTTTTGTCGATATACAGCGGCACGCTGTCGCCGGGAAAATAAATTTCCTCAAGCCGCTTGGCGATACCGACCACGGCTATCACCCCGCGCAGCCCCATCTCGTCGAGGGCTTCGACCGCCGCGCTCAGCTGCCCCTTGCCGCCGTCAACGACTATCAATTGGGGCAACGATTCGCCCTCGGTCATCATGCGCGTGTAACGGCGGGTGAGCACCTCCTTCATCGAGGCGAAATCATCGGGACCCGTCACGGTTTTAATGTTGAAGTGACGGTAGTCTTTTTTTGAAGGTCGGGCATCACGGAAAACCACACACGAAGCGACCGGGTTAGTACCCTGGATATTGGAATTGTCGAAACACTCCACATGACGGGGCAGCTCGGTGAGCCTGAAGTCGCGTTTCATGCGTTCGAGAATCCGCTCCGTACGCTGCTCGGGATCGGTCTTTTCAAGATGCTTCAGAGCGTCAATCTTATTTTGCCGGGCATTGCGGGTCGACACCTCAAGCAACTTCGCCTTGTCGCCGCGCTGCGGGATGATGAACTCAATCCCCTCGTCCTCGACATCGGGGAGCAACGGCACTATGACCTCATCGTAGACCGTGCCAAATCGCTGTTTGATTTCATCCATGGCATAAGCGAGCAGTTGGGCTTGGGATTCGTCGAGCCTACGGCGATAACGGAGTGTGAGGCTTCTGACAACCGAGCCGCGGCGAACGCGCATATAATTTATGTAGACCTCGCGGTCGTCATCATCGATTCCAAACACGTCGACATCGTTGATTGTGGCACTTACGATGACGCTCTTCGCCCGATAACGCTCCACTAACTTATAGCGAATTTTCTGCTCCTCGGCCTCCTCAAAGCGCAATTCGCCCGCAAGTCGCTGCATTTCAGCGCGTAAGTACTCCATAAGTTCGCCTGTTTCCCCTCTGAGAATTTGACGAACGCGTTCGATGTATCCTTGGTAAGCGTCTACGCCAATCTCACCGACACAACAGCCGCGGCATTTCTTGATATGATACTCCAAACAGAGCCTCCCCTTGCCACGGTCAAGATAGTCTGGGGTGATGGGTATGCGGCAGGTGCGTATGGGGAACAGCTCCCTTATCAAGTCGAGCACTGCACGGGCAGAACCGACATCGGTGTAAGGTCCGAAAAATTTAGAGCCGTCCTTAACTTTTGTCCTCGTCAGAAAAACCCGCGGATAAAGTTCATTGGTCACCACAATCCAAGGATAGGACTTGTCATCTTTGAGCAACACGTTGTAGCGCGGCTGATATTCCTTAATCATTGAATTTTCAAGATTCAGGGCATCTTGCTCGGTAGGCACAACGATATATGACATATCAGCTATGGCCCGCACCAACAGATTCGTGCGCGTCGATTCGTGCGTATGGTTGAAATATGACGACACACGGCGTTTCAAGTTTTTGGCTTTTCCGACATAAATCACCGTTCCCTCGGCGTCATAATACATATAGACGCCGGGAGTGTCGGGGAGAATAGATACCTTTTCTTTCAGCTCAGCCGATTTTTCATGCTTGGGCATAGGCGATTTGTCGGAAGCGAAAAACTTGACGGAAGCGAAAACTCGCTCGCGGCCTAATATTTTATCAATGATGTCACTTCAGCGTCAGCGGGAAGCGCGGCGCGGCCATTAAGACCAGTCAACTCGATGATGAAGTTGACATATATCTTCTTGGGGTTAAACTGCTTCACGAGATTGTAGGCTGCGGCCATTGTGCCACCGGTTGCAAGCACGTCATCGTGAATCACCACAATGTCATCTTCGGAAATCGCGTCGCTGTGAATCTCGATAGTATCCTTGCCATACTCCTTATCATATGTGGCCGAAATGGTGTCGGCGGGCAGCTTTCCGGGTTTACGGCAAGGCACGAAACCCGCGCCGAGCTCAAAAGCGAGAATCGAACCGCCGATGAATCCTCGCGATTCGATGCCGACCACCTTAGTAACGCCTTTGTCGCGATAAATTTGCGACAAGTCCCAACCGATAACGTGCAATGCACGCGGGTCCTTGAACGCGGTAGTCAGGTCTTTAAACAAGACTCCTTTCTGAGGGAAATCGGCTACATCGCGGATTTTTGATTTAATGTACTCCATGCTTTCTTTTCGGTATTAATTGTTTGATATTTTGCAATATAAAAATGTTCCACGTGAAACACCGAGAGCCGTCATCTTCCAAGCAACAGCAAAAGGATATTGACATCGCTCGGTGATATTCCCGGAATCCGTGAAGCCTGCCCGATGGTCTCAGGACGGATTTTTTCCAGTTTTTGGCGGGCTTCGGTCGACAACGCTTTGATGGAAGAGTAATCAAGTTTAGCACCAAGTCTCACGCTCTCGAGTCGCATTAGTCTGTCGGCAATCTGGCGTTCCCTGTCGATATACCCTTGATACTTTATCAAAATTTCGGCTGCTTCGATTATCTCATCTCGACGCTTAGGCTCCAACGTTGCGAGATATTTATCAAGCGCGTCGATATGGGGAGCGAGCTTTTTGAAATCGAGCTGTGGACGCAAGACCAAGTCATAGAGCTTCACGCCGTGGAAAAGAGGCGATGTTCCGAGCTGTTGCAAAGCGTCATTTATCAGCGCAGGTTTAATCGAATAGTTGCGGGCAAATTCAATCAAACCGTCTCGTTGCTGTCGTTTAGAGAGCATCAGATTATATCGCTCATCGGTGACAAGCCCGATTTCGTAACCACGCGGAGTGAGCCTCATATCGGCATCGTCTTGTCTAAGCAAGATGCGATACTCAGCCCTCGACGTGAACATACGGTAAGGCTCATCCACGCCTTTGGTGACAAGGTCGTCAATGAGAACTCCGATATACGCCTCGTCGCGCGACAAGGTGAACGGTGCTTTGCCACGGGCCGAGGCATCGGCATTGATTCCCGCGATAAGGCCCTGCCCGGCAGCCTCCTCATATCCAGTCGTCCCATTGACCTGACCTGCGAAAAACAACCCTTTGACAAGTTTGGTCTCAAGCGTGTGTTTTAATTGCGTCGGGTCGAAAAAGTCATACTCTATGGCATATCCCGGACGGTAAATCTGAACATCAGCCAACGCCGGTATGGATTGCAACGCGTCAATCTGAGTTTGAAACGGCAATGACGAGGAGAACCCGTTGAGATAATATTCTTGAGTGGCCTCCCCTTCCGGCTCGAGAAACAATTGGTGTTCGGTTTTATCGGCAAATGTGACAATTTTAGTCTCTATGCTGGGACAATAACGGGGGCCGATACTCTTAATTTGGCCATTATACAACGGCGAGTCGGGCAAACCCTCACGCAGAATTTCATGAGTGCGCTCATTGGTATAGGTTGTGTAGCAGTTGAGCTGTTTCAACTCGCGCGACACATAGGGAAGGTATGAAAATTTATGGAAATCGTTGTCGCCAGCCTGCGGGTTTGTAAGCTCCCATTTCACCGAGCGGCCATCAATACGCACCGGCGTACCGGTTTTCATCCTGTCAGTTGCGAAACCGAGAGAGCGCAATTGCTCCGTTATGCCATGCGCTGCCGGCTCAGCCACTCGTCCGCCCTCGACTTGAGCGCGGCCGACGTGCATCAATCCGTTAAGGAAAGTCCCGGCGGTCAAGACCACAGACTTAGCCCTGAACTCAATCCCCAGAGCCGTTTTAATGCCTCTGACGCTGCCGTCTTCAATGGTCAGGGCTGTAACGGAGTCCTGCCACATAAACAGGTTAGGAGCGTTTTCAAGCGTCTTGCGCCACAATTGGCTGAACCTCACGCGGTCGCTTTGCGAGCGCGGGCTCCACATGGCAGGGCCTTTGGAGCGGTTAAGCATTCTGAACTGAATGGCAGTGCGGTCGGTGATGATGCCCATCTCGCCGCCAAGAGCATCTATTTCCCTGACTATCTGCCCCTTAGCTATTCCACCAACAGCCGGATTACAGCTCATTTGAGCAATCTTATTCATGTCGATAGTCACCAACAGCGTCTCAGAACCGAGGCGCGAGGCCGCCAAAGCCGCCTCACACCCTGCATGGCCTGCACCGATAACTATCACGTCATAATCAAATCTCATATCGTACTTCTTAATGCTCAATCACGGTTTCAGATACTCGCTCAACATGGCGAGCGCATCGTTCTCATTCCGCTCCATTATTTCACGCTCACCCGGGCCCTTGTCGTTGATGCCGCAAAGATGCAATACACCGTGAATAATTACACGGCATAATTCGTCGCGATAAGTCGCGCCTACAAGCTCGGCATTGCTCGCGACAGTGTCGAGAGAGATAAACAAATCGCCGCGAATCAGACGCCCGCGCGAGTAATCAAATGTGATGATGTCGGTGTAATAATCATGTTGCAGAAACTCTCGGTTGATCTCAATAATCCGGTCATCATCACAAAATATATAGGTAATTTCGCCCAAGATTCTGCCATGAGCGGCTGCGACGGCATCTATCCACCGCGAGAACGCCGCAGTGTCGATGCCGGGCAACTCTACGCGCTGAGCGGTCCATTGGATTTTGTCGGAACTTGATTTCATTTTTATTCATTCCGCACCCGATTAGACGGGACGCAAATAACTCACAAAAATACGACTTTCAGCGGGCAAATGCAATAGCCAATCACCCAAAGAAAATATAAGCCGCTATCACGCCCGAGATGGAGCCTATGACATCGACAAGTAGCGCGTAGCCCACCGCATAGCGGGTCTTGGTGACCCCGACGCTGCCAAAGTAGACGGCAAGCACATAGAACATTGTGTCGGTACTCCCCTGTATCGCAGCCGATACGCGCGACACAAAAGCGTCAGCTCCGTAAGTCGACATCAAATCTACCATCATCCCCCGCGAGCCGCTGCCGCTCAACGGTTTCATCAAAGCGGTCGGCAACGCTCCAACCCATTGAGCGTCAAACCCCATAGCCGAAACAGCGCGCTCCATGACGCTCGTCAGCACATCCATGGCACCCGATGTGCGAAACATACCGATGGCAACGAGTATGGCGACAAGATAGGGGATTATCATCACGGCGGTTTTAAAGCCCTCTTTAGCTCCTTCGATGAAGGAGTCATACATATTCACTTTTTTACGCAGACCTGCCAGCAGAAACACCACAATCACCAAAAATAGCAGACTGTTGGCGATAAATCCCGAATATAGCTGAACCGCCTCCTTGGAAAGCGATGCGAAAAACCAAACGATGCACCCGATGACCACGCCCATGCCTCCGAGCCATGAGAGCAACACGGGGTCGAAAAGCTTGATGCGCTGCTTGATGCAAAGCAGCACAATGCCAAACATTGTGGAGATAAAGGTGGCAAGCAATATGGGGAGAAACACGTCGGTCGGATTGGCGGCTCCGGCCTGCGCGCGATACATCATTATGCTTATCGGTATCAGACAAAGCCCCGAAGCGTTAAGAACAAGAAACATAATCATGGCATCAGTAGCCGTGTCTTTTTCTTTATTGAGCGATTGCAACTCCTGCATCGCCTTCAGTCCCATCGGAGTCGCGGCGTTGTCAAGGCCAAGCATATTGGCCGACACGTTCATGAAGATAGAACCCATGGCGGGATGACCTTTCGGCACTCCGGGAAACAGACGGCAAAAAAGCGGGCTTATCATACGCCCAAGAAACGATATGACACCGCCGCGCTCACCAATCTTCATCAGACCGAGCCACAACGATAACACCCCCGTCAGACCCAACGAGATTTCAAATGCCGTGCCTGCCGACGTGAACGACGCTCCCATGATGTCGCTCCACACGGCATAGTCTCCCATGAACAAAGTTTTCCCCACCGCCACCACAAAGGCGATAAGAAAAAATGCTATCCAAATATAATTGAGTACCATATTGCGATTTTAGATTGTCAAAGTTACAGCAACTTTCCTCTTTTTCCAACTTTTTTCGATTTATACCCTAAACTGTCGCGCGACCGGCTCTCAAAAAAATATCTGACAAAAAAGACAAGAAGCCCATAAACAGACGTATCGCGCTATCCACCAATCCCTTATCGCACTCCGCAACTTCTTGAGGTTTCAAAATTCACAAAAACACACCCCGACGTACGACAAAAACGGAATCTCACTGTGAAAAAATTTAACTACATTTGCAATGGACGGAAAAATGCAAGAGTCCGCGCTCGCCCAACAATCGAGACCATGAGTGAATTGACAAATGACTGGAAAGACGAACTGGCCAAGTTGGCCCGCCCCGAAAAAATAGCGATTCTATCATCGTTTTTCAAGACCGGGCCGGGCGAATACGGCGAAGGCGACATTTTTATGGGTGTGACCGTACCCGACAACCGCCCGGTAGCCCGGCGCTACGCCGACGCTCCGGCAGAAGCGATTATAGAAATGATAAAATCACCCGTTCACGAGCATCGTCTGTCGGGACTGCTCGCGTTGGTGGCACGCTACAAAAAGAGGAAACTGATTACTGACAAAAAAGAGATTGTCGATTTATATCTCACCGAGTGCGCGTGGCGCGCCAACAACTGGGATCTGGTAGACCTTTCCGCCCCTTACATCCTCGGCCACTGGCTCACGCTCCGCCCCGACCCTACCCTACTCGACAAACTGAGCCAATCAGAAAATCTATGGGAGCAACGCTCGGCTATCGTAGCCACACATCCGACCATACGCTTAGGGAACCCCACCGAGACATTCCGCATCGCCAAGCGTTACATCTCTCACACCCATCCGCTCATACACAAAGCCACGGGATGGATGCTGCGCGAGGTGGGTAAACATTGCGGCGAGAAAGCGTTGCTTGGATTTCTCGACGAATATGCCCGCTCGATGCCGCGGGTGATGCTCTCATATGCCATCGAACGCCTCGACCCCGCGCTCAAAGCCCATTACCGCTCTATACCACGACGCTAACCAAGCCTTGTGATTGTTTGTATAACTGAGCCGAAACAACTATCTTTGCCATTGAGACCAACCACAAACCCGGCCGACAAAACCATGACTAAGATTTCAGCCACAATTATCACACTCAACGAACAATCAAGGATTGAGCAATGCCTACGCTCCCTCCAGGGGATTGCCGACGAGATTATTGTTGTTGACTCATTTTCGACCGATGACACTGTCGATATATGCCGCAAGAACGGCTGCAAAGTCAGTCAACGGCGGTTTCAAGGATACGGAGCGCAAAGACAGTATGCCACATCGCTGACATCTCACCGCTATGTGCTCGCCATCGACGCCGACGAAGTGCTGTCGCCGGCATTACGCAAGAATCTGATGAAACTGAAGGCTGACGGCTTCACCCACCGCGTCTACGCCTTCTCAAGGCTAAACTTCTATTGCGGCACCCCGGTGAGACACTCCGGGTGGTACCCCGACTTGCAGACGCGACTTTTCGACAAAAGTTATGCGAGCTGGAATCTCCGCGACGTGCGCGAGAAAGTGGTGTTCCCCGACTCGGTGCGGCCATGCCTGGTCGAGGGCGACATACTACACTACCGTTGCGACACCCCGGCCGACTACCGCCGCACGCAGGCACTGCAGGCCGCACTCCGCGGGCGGGTGCTCGCCGCCAACAACGACTCAATCTCCCCCTTGGCTCCGTTGGTCAACGGAATCCGCGACTTCATAGGCTGCCTCATCGGACGGGGCGCGATTCTCGACGGCTCTGTAGGGCGAGCCATAAGCCGGGAATGTTTCCGCTCGACCTTCATATCCTATCGACTCGCCCGACGCATATTAAAGAACCAAAACAACTGACCATGTCACAAAACATAGTCGTCGTCAACCCGGACTTCGCCGAAATCAACGATATTGTGTACATAATCGCTGAAAACGGCGCACCTGCCAACGCTGAAATCATCTACGGCGGACGGCGCAACACCGTCTACCGTTTCACCTACCGAGGAGCAGACCTGACGGTCAAAGCCTTCCACAGACCGAAACTGATAAACTCACTGGTCTACACCACATTCCGCAAAAGCAAGGCTCGCAGGTCGTTTGAAAACGCCTCTCATCTCAACGAGATAGGGTTTCACTCCCCCACCCCGGTGGGATACAGCGAGGAGCGGAAAGGAGGGAGGCTCAGACGGAGCTATTACACCTGTCTGTATCTGCCAAGCGAAAATATGCGCTATTGCGACCAAAAACCTGATGCCGACCCGCTGCTGAAAGCCCTCGCCGCCGAGATGGTGAAACTCCACCGCACAAAGGTGTTCAACAAAGACTACTCACCCGGCAACATACTCTATACCCGACGGCCCGACGGCGGCTACACATTCCACTATGTCGACGTGAACCGCATGGAGTTCGGAGTCGATGACCGCGACAAACTAATGCGCAACTTCCGAGCGTTGAGCCTCAACCGCGACCAGCTCACAGCCCTCGCCCGATACTATGCCATGGAAGCCGACATCGACCCCGACGAGATGGAAGCCGAAGCCCTGTCAAGGGTCGCCGACTATGAACGATCACAGCGGCGAAAACATTTTATAAAACGACTATTAACAAAACTACACCTAAGGGGAAATAACAAGAAAAAATGAGCTCGCAACTTAAAATATACTGCAAAAACACCGAGGAGTACATCCCTGTCGAGGGGGGCGAGACACTGAGCGACATCTACACGCGCATAGCCGACCAAATCGACATAAAACCGATATGCGCCCGTGTCAATAACAAGACTGAGGATTTACAATATCCCGTGTTCGCTCCTAAACAGGTCGAATTTCTCCCGGCCACAAGCGCATCAGGGATGCGCGTCTATGTGCGTTCGCTCTGCATGATGCTCTACAAAGCCGTCAACAACCTCTTTCCCGGTTCTACCCTACGCATTGAGCACTCCATATCCCACGGCTACTATTGCCGCCTGTGGGGCGCGCCTGAGGTTGACGCGACAGTTGTCGAAAAGCTCCGCGATGAGATGCGACGGCTTGTTGAGGCCGACATCAAGTTTGAGCGGAAAGAACGGCTAACAACAGATGTCATTAAGATTTTCGAGCGTCAGGGACTACACGACAAGGTTAAACTACTGCGTTCGACACATTCGTTATACACCGTCTACTACCGTCTCGGCGACTTGTGCGACAGCTACTACGGCAACCTCGCCCCGTCTACTGGAGCGCTCGATGTGTTTGACCTCATCCCATACAAAGAGGGTATGCTCCTACTCGGCATCGACAAGGATAACCCGGCGGTCACGCCACAACCGCTGCCACAAGAGAAAATGTTCAAGGCGTTCACCGACCACCTGCGGTTCAACGAAATCATCAAAATCAAAAACGTCGGCGAACTAAACGAGGCCGTCGCTAAAGGCCAAGCCGACCTGCTGATAAACGTTGCCGAAGCACTACACGACAAAAAAATCGCTCGCATTTCCGACGAGATAACCGCCCGCTATAATCAAGGAGGCGCGCGCGTGGTTTTGATAGCCGGCCCTTCGTCATCAGGCAAAACCACGACCTGCAAACGTCTGGCAATCCAACTGATGACAAATCTACTCGTGCCGCGGATGATTTCCCTCGACGACTATTTCGTCAACCGCGAAGACACCCCCCGCGACGCTGCGGGCGACTATGACTACGAGTCACTCTATGCCCTCGACCTCAAACAGTTCAACCACGACCTCAACGCTCTGATAGCCGGCGAGGAAGTGGAACTGCCATATTATAATTTTGAACTCGGCAAAAGGCAGTACAAAGGCAACAAAATCAAGCTCACACCCGGCTCGATTCTGCTAATCGAGGGTATCCACGGCCTGAATCCCGAACTGACAGCCCTCATCGAGGAACGCATGAAATACCGCGTCTATGTCTCGGCTCTCACCACCTTGTCGATTGACGACCACAACTGGGTGCCGACGACCGACAACCGCCTGCTGCGGCGCATTATACGCGACCATAAATATCGCGGCGTGTCGGCCAACGAGACAATACGCCGATGGCCAAGTGTGCGCCGAGGCGAAGAAAAATGGATATTCCCCTATCAGGAAAACGCCGATGCCACATTCAACTCATCGCTGATATTCGAGCTGGGAGTAATGAAAGATTACGGCGAGGAAATTCTGCGCAACGTCCCTCACGACGCGCCTGAATATGGCGAAGCGTACCGATTGCTCCGCTTCCTCGGCTACTTCTCTTCCATAGGCGACCGCATGATTCCGCCGACATCGCTCCTACGCGAATTTCTCGGCGGCTCATCATTCCACTACTGAGCACCCCAACCCCTCGAAGTCGTCTGCATGAAATAACGCAAAAACAACCCCGCGGCAAGAAACAGCGACACCGAGAAACTTAGCAAAATCCCATAAATACCTAACCCGGCGGGGAAACCGAGGATATAGGTGGCGGGCAAACCCACCACGACATAACTCACCCCTGCTATCCACATCATCGGCTGCACCCTCGTCGTACCCCTCAGCGCGTTGGCAAACGTTATCTGCGTCGCATCGCCCAACTGATACAGCACCAATGGGAAAATCAGCGTCACAGTCAACGCTATCACGGCCTCATCCTCCGTGAACGCCTTTATTATATACTCACCAAGAAAAACGAACGTCAGCGACGCCAACGCCGCGAAACCAAGCACTATGTGATAACCTCCAAACGCCACTCGGCGCATCCCCTCCCGGTCGCCGAGACCCGCCGCATTCGACACCAATACCGACACAGCGGCAGCCAGACTGTAATAGACACAAAAGCCGAGTGTGCCGGTGATTACTATAATCTGAAACGCCGCTAACGGGATTGCGCCGAGCCATCCTGCCATGACGGCGGCAAACGTGAACGAACCCGACTCGAAAACCATCTGAATCGACACAGGCCACGACGTGCGCCACACCCTGCCAAACTCCTCCCCATTCACGCTCCCCGCCACGAAACCCGCTCTATATCCGCTGAAACGTTTCATGAAAAAGAACACACCCATAATCAAGAACGCCGACAGCCAGCGTGCCGCGAAAGTGCTTATCCCGGCTCCGGTCAATCCAAGCTCGGGGAATCCCCAATGCCCGTAAATCAACACATAGTTTCCAACCACATTGAGCAGATTGGCCGACAAGATTATCCACATCGGCATCTGCGTACGGTTGATGGCATAAGCCCATTGGGCGAACACATTGAACAACGCCACGGGCAGCAAGCCCGCAAGATAAATGAGATAATACGGCTTTATCAGGGGCATAAGCTCAGCAGGCTGCCCCATCCGCTCCAAATTAAGATAGATGATACCCATAATCAAGATGACACCTATCGAAAAAACCGCGTTGAGCAGCAGCCCGTTTTTCAAAAGCGACCCTATCGCACCTTCACGTTTCTGTGCATACAACGCTCCGATTAGCGGTGTGAGGCCGTAGGAGAAACCTATACAAGCGAAAATGGCCACATTAAACAGGTTGTTGACCAATGAGGCCGACGCCAAAGCAGCCGTCGAATAACGCCCCACCATGATATTGTCGGCGAAACCCACAGCTATCATGCCGAGCTGACCAATCAAAATCGGCAGCCCGAGCTTCAATATCATCTTATAATCTGATTTATAATTTGCCCAAAAACGATGCATGACAACAGAAAAAAACAAACAAAGAGGCCCCGGCTTTTTCGCAGGACCCCCTTCTTGTATATGTTATTAATTCTATTTTCAGTCTCTTGAGGAGCCGAAAAATCTCAACAAATAGAGGAACAGGTTGATGAAATCAAGATAAAGCGACAACGCGCCCAAAGTGGCCAAGCGGCCATCTGAAAATCCGGGCGATGTCATAGCCATCTGCTTAATCTTCTGAGTATCCCATGCGGTCAGGCCGATGAAAATCAGCACACCCGCACCCGAAATAATCCAACCCATTGCATCACTTTTCATGAACACGTTCACTATCGAGCATATCACGAGACCGATAAGAGCCATGAACAAAAACGAACCGAATCTCGTGAGATCCTTTGTTGTGAAATATCCATAGACGCTCATAGCGCCAAACGTCCCAGCTGTGATGAAAAACGTCTTGGCAATCGACGCGCCAGTGTAGATGATAAATATCGGAGCGAGAGCCATGCCGTTGATCACAGCGAAAACATAGAATAGCAATGCCGCCATCGGCGAGGTCAGTTTATTGATTCCCGACGAAACACCGATTACTATGCCAAGCTCCACAAGCATCAGCACCCACATCGCCCATGAATGAGTGAACATAAACTCCAAATAAGCGACTGAATTGGCACAGAAAAGAGCCACAAACGCCGTGACTGCAAGCGCAAGTGTCATCTTCAGATACACGCGCTTCATCACCGCCGATACATGCTCGTCAAGGCTCTGCTGAAAAGCCATTCGCGAATAATTCTCTATCATTTCTCTAATTCAATTTTAATTAACCGTTTACAAAAATACGCATTTTTCCGCACGCCCATGCCCCATTAGGCTTTTTTATGATTATTCCTCCCCGCTACTTCGACACATAAATCCTGTATCGCGGATGCTCTACGCTCTTAACAAAGTCTCGGCTCAACAGTTCATTCACGCGCTCCGACTTGATGCTGTCAACCATGACCAACACCGCCACAGGTTTCTCTGCCACCTGCCGAACAAACCACTCTTCACCACCGTCAAAGCTATTATCCCCCCACGAGTTCCAGCGATGCGCGTTAAAACTGCTACGGCATCCGAACAAATACTCAGCATAAAAATTAACGCCGCGTCTCACCACAACAGTCTTGTAAGTCGAGTCGTTGGCGTATGGCGAAAAATCACGATAAAGCGTCTCCAACAGCTCGGCCCGCTCCTTATGCGTATAAAGCCCGCTCGCGACTCCGCAATCAAGCCTTTCAGTCGTTTCCTTTATTCCCGAATCACCAAACGTCGCATTTCTAACGCCGCTATACGCATAGCCCAGCAACGCAACCGCTGCAACCGTCGCATACACCGCCATCCGGCGCGTGAAATAAGGAAGCAAATACACAAATACAACTGGCAACACGGGCCACGACAGCATCTTCAACATACCCGCATTGCTCCCCACAAACGGCACACAAGCCAACAGCAACACCGTCGCCACCCTCACCACCGGGCCGTTCCATAACTCGCCGCGATTGTTCCACACCACACAACCCGACGCAAGCACCACAAGCCCCGAAGCATAGACCAACGGCATACACTGCAATATATCAAACTCCGACAGTAGCAGATACCACAAACCCGCGAGCGACACAACCAATGCCGCCCGGCTCATCCACCTGCCACAGCCGTCAGCCACGACGAGCAAGTGATAATAAAGCCACATAGCAGCCACCGTCGTCATAAACATCGGCAACTGAAACAAAACTGAGCGCACCACAACCCAAGTCCCATGGCTATCCATATAATTACTTTCAAAATACGCCAACCACTCACCCACTCCGCCATAGAGCATCCACAGCAGCCCGACGCTCGTCAACGCGGTCACCGCCAAGTATATCGCCACGCTCAACGCCACCCGCTTGAAGCCCCACTTCGACCGCTCCCATTCACAGCATTTATAGCCTATCAACAGCATGACAAAAGGCACCATGGCAACTATCGCATAATTAGGCAACCTAAAAAGGCCCAATACAGCCGACAGACAGCCCAACAACGCAGCCTTCCATAACGCCGGTCTGTCAATATAGCTCAACATCGTCAACACACACGGCATCAACCCAAACACGGTCCAACGGTCCCAACCATACAGAGCCGATGCGTTTTGCAACAAACCGATAAAAAACGCACAGGCAACGCCCAGCAACGCCGACAATGCCCAACGTCCCGTCTTACGGTACATATACAACGCACCCATAATCACCGACAGCGCATTCAGCGCCACAGCCAGATACCTGAACCCGAGCCAACTCCAGCCCGTCATTTCCCCATAAAAACCCGCCAAACAATTCGACAACGGTGCCAGCGGCGCATTCCGGTAATCCATACCGTTCATTATCTGATAAGGCTCATCGCCAAAGTTAACGCCATACCGCGACAACCACACCGACGGCAACGCCGCTACAACCGTCACAGCTACCAGACCTAACACCCGGGCCACCGACTTAATCCTACTATTCATCTTCTAAACAGAATTAACTTTAACCGATTCCAAGCAAAAATCCTCAACTGGTCAACCAACACGCTCACGACAAAAACGCCCACAAGCATCGCGCCTATCGCAAGCAACGCCGCCACTCCGTCATATCGGCTCCACAAATCCCTCACCCCGGGGATAAACAACGGCTCGAAAATCTGCGACATCGTGTGAAGCAGATACACTGCAAAACATGACCGCCCCACCCAATTAACAAATCCGCTCCGCCAATCACCCTGACGAGCGAAAGCGAGCAATAGACCGGCCGACCCGGCAACAATAAGCGGATTAACATACGAGCACAACGGGAAAAGGCCAAAAAAACTTCTGCCTATGCCGCACTCGACCGACACGTAATAAAACAACGAGTTCAACACCGCGCAAGCTATATAAAGCGCCATGCCATGCCACGCCGACCCCGCACCGCGCTCACGCTCCCGGCAACGCAGATAATGACCCAAAACATACAACCCTATAAACGAAAACGTCGAATAGCCATCACAAACAAACGTCGACGCACCCGTCCAGCCATACACCGTCTGAAAGCCGTAAAAAGCCACCAAAAACCATCCCGTCTGCCTCATCGTCGCCCCGCGCAAAAACGCATTCAACACCGGCGACAAAATATACAACGCTAAGTAAGCCTTCACAAACCAATTAGCACCCGCCAGCACCAGACACTCCCAAACGCCCCAAAGCGACAGCTCCGCGCGCCCGACGGCTATCATCGCGCAATAAGCCAACGACAGCAAAAAGACACACTGAAACACATACTTAACGCCTCCCGCCAAGCTCGCCCTGATGCCAAACCAGCCCGAAATCAGCACAAAAACATCGACGCAGACTATGCTCGCGAACTGCACAAACGCCCTTGTCCATGCCGACAACGCGTCAGCCCCGAAATCCGCCGCTTTCGGCCCGCCAAGCGACAAAAAATCAGCGTGCACCACAAGCACCAAAAACATCGCCACTATCCGCAGCAACTCAAACCGCGACTCCCTAACCGCCGCCCGCTCCGTCATCTCTCCTTTCATCTTCCTTTTCTACTTATTATTACGCCTTTAATATGCCCCACAAGGTCGCGATACTCATCGCTGCGGCCGAACGCAAGCCAATAAACCGCCAAAACCACTACAAGGGAACCGACCCCGCGCCACACGACATTAAGCAGCTTATTGTCAATCACCACGAGCGAGCAAACCCACATCGACAACAATAACGCCAAGACGCCGACTGCCGTATACGCCCCGTAATGAGCAAAATATTTTCTCAACGGCTCGTCGAAAACATACTTGTAGCAAAGACGAGGCCATTGCCAAAAACCTATGCTTAGTATGCTAATCCCCGTAGCCGCAAGCACTCCTGACAGGCCGAAACGCTGCACCAAAAGCAACGACAACGCCAGATTAATCAAACCTTGAAGGAGTGGTGTCCAACGGTCTTTTACAAATATACCCGACTTTGTCTTAAATGTCAATGCGCTACTGCGCATTCCGTTGATATAAAAATTAATTAAAACTATTCCCACTATCACCGGCGAAAGCTCATATTCCGACCCGAGCCACCACGAGATAAAGGGGGAAAGCGTCGCCCACATCAAAATGACGGGGATAGAAACCACAATGAAGTTAACGAAAAATACCGTCTTGAACACCTCATACACCTTTTGCTTCGACTCTGAGGCGATAAGATGCCCAACGCTTTCCGAGAAACTGCTTAACGTTTGTGTTATAAATGTGTTCACCGTACCAGTCAGCAGCGTATAGTTTGACCACAGACCGATTATTCCCACGCCTATAAATGCCGAGACTACAATGTTGTCGGTCGAATGCATGAAATATCCTCCCAGCGAATGGAGAAACAACGCTTTCATATTGGTAATTATATTCTTTTTTACCTCCGGCTCAACAGCATACTTCACCTTGGTCACTATGTACGGGAATAATTGGTTGGCTTTCCTAACTATAGCTATGTTATACCCCACTCCCAACAACGCCTCCACGACAAGATACAAAATGTAGTTTTGGGTGTAATAAAGTATTGCCATTTTCCCGAGATTCAACCCCACTTGATACACCAAGTTGACAACCGTCAGCTTATAATTCTTTTGGCTCGCATTGATTATCGACCACTTATAAGCCGTGAAATACTGCAACAACGAGTTAAACAAAAATATGAAATAAACCACCGACACATACTCCAAGCCCGACGCATCTTTTATCAGATAACCGATAAACGGATAAATCGCCAAGCCGCAGAGGAACACACCCCCCGCTATGTAACGGTAAACCCTGCGGTAGAGCTGCAACAATGCCAATATGCGGGGACGGTCATCCTCTGCCAGCGGCTTATACATATTGTAGACCACACTTGTCGCAAAACCACCTTCAAGCAACGTCATGATGCCGAGAATGTTCTGCAACAAACCGTTCAAACCGAGATACTCCACACCCACGCTGTCGACAAAGATTTTGCGTGTCACAAAGCCCATCACAATCATCAATGCCGACAACCCGAGGCTCGATGCCAAATTTTTAGCCGAATTAAGTGTGCGCATCTCCGAATCGTTTTACCAACAACAAAGCCATACCTTGCGCAAACGGCATATAGCCATACCGGGTCGAGTAGTTACCGATACCCTTAGTATCCCCCTGACACATATCAATCGCACCGTTACGCTGCGTGATTGCCATTAGCTGACGAATCGCATCCTCTGCAACAGACAGATAATCTTTATCGCCCGTGATAGAATACGCCTCAACCATCAATAGCCCAGCAAGCGATGTTAACGACCCCTCGACCGGCGAATCAGCCATAAACACGCTTGAACCCCAGCCTCCTGACGCTTTTTGGAATTGTCGTAATTCATCCGCTAATTTTACGATACGGCCACCGAGATATTCCTTGAAATCACCTTCGGGAAGGCAACGATATGTTTCAGTTATGCCAAGTATATACCATCCAACTCCGCGACCCCAGTCATATACGCCCAATGGTAAATTGCGCTCGCGGTCTATGGCGTGCGGCGGGAAATTGGCACTACCCGAAAATAGCATTTTATCATACTCTTCAATCTGCATTCGAGCTAAATCCAACGCATCAGGAACCGCATAATTCAACCCATATTTCACTAAAAACGGGCATATAAAACCTATCGTATCCACAAACCGTATCCTGTTCATCCCGCGGCGGTAAGGCACAGTGTCATTATCTCCCTTAACCGATAATATCAGGTCATAAACTTGCTTCATCGCGGTGCCAAGGCCGTTAAGACGGTCTTCTGACATCAACGCATATGCCAACAATGCAAAATCAATGTTTACAGGCGTGTTTCGCCAGTTACCGGCATCATCAATAAACTGGATGTGGAAATCGTTATTCCGCACCGTTTTTAAGCCCAGAACAAGCCCCGCATATTGCCAACTCTGTATTGTGGGATTGCTGTATTGACCCGTTATTTTATCAAGCAAAATCAACCTGTCATTATCGAACTTTGGGACAACCGGCAGATGCTTCAGCCATCGACTGCCGCAATTTGCCAAAGCAGTTTTCCATGCCGGCATATCACTCCATCTGCCGATATGAATGCGACGCTGCCATCGATTGAATCCGACGACGGCATCATAGCCTATTACAGCGATGGCAAACAATCCGACCACTACCAATATCCACAGTAACAGGTTCAATGTCATCATTTTTTAATTTTGACTATGCATTCAATTACTGACCTCATCTCCATCGCCTTAGCCACATATTCAGGCATGAACTCATGATAATGGCTCCTTATTGAATTTTCGTTTGTCATGTGCCATTTAAAAGCAGTGGTCAACTCTTCATCACCAGACAACGATTGTACCGGGCACACATAATGCTCATAAGAGCCAAACAAATCTTTCGCGATTCCTTTCGCTTTGACAGAATAGCCTACAACCAGCGTCGGCACCCCGGTCGAATACGCCGCTATCGACGCGTGCGTCCGTGCCGCCACCATAAAGCGGCAACGAGCTATATATCCTTTTAATACCTCGGCACCGCAATCTTCGACCATTACAACCCTACCGCTATCTACATACTTATCATAAAGATACTTAAGCGGTTGCCGGTCATCATTGTGCGACCACACCACATGAGGTATCAGAGCCACCGACATATCGGTTTCTTTTATGATATATTCCAACAATTTCTCGTAATTCCGCATCGCGATTTGAGCGCCACCATCAAGCCCCATTACCATCGGACTGATATTCACTCCGACCATATTCCCCGACTGCCACCCCGCTGGCAATGACCCGTCTATTCTATCCAACTGAAAAGCAGGGTCGGGCAATCGGGTCACATTTTCAAAACCGTTTGCCTTTAATGCGTCAGCGGTCAGACTTTCTCTGACAATTATATGCTCATACCGCTTCAAATCTTCGAGCGTCTTGCCGGCAATCGCCTCAGGGTCAATCGAACATCCCCATAATATCATAGGCACACCCGCCGCGGCAAGACAGCGATTCATGTAAATTATATGTTCGGGGACTCCGTAGCAATAGTTATCGCCTCCTATGGATAACGCGACATCGCTTTTTTTGGCCAAAGCGACGAAATCTTTCAAAGCAAGTTTATCAAAAGCTTGGCTTTCCTTAAAAAGACGATGCTTAACCCATTCAACAAGATATCCAATACTCATGGGGTTGATGCGGTTATATTGGGGCTTGACCGACACGACATTAGATAGGCCATACTTCTTGTCCTCAGCGACCGAAGTGGAAAACAAGCTAACATCGGCCTCAGTGATTTTAGCCGTCGACCTCACCAATGCCTCGCACCCGTGATTACCACTACCTCCATGCGGATAAAGAACTACTCTCATTTCAATTACAATTTACACCATTTGAACAATTTTTCCAAATTATAATCCATATTGAAAATATCGGATCTAATGCGCTTACCTCCGGCAATACCATATTTTTCTCTCAAGTTATTATCATTTATGAGCTTTAATAAGCCATCAGCCAGTTTATTTGAATCATTGTTCTTGTATAAAATACCGGTTTCTTCATTCACGATATATTCTGGTATTCCATCAACATCAGATGCTATAACAGGAAGATTATGCATCATCGCTTCAGCGATTGTTAGAGATATTGCCTCACGTCGAGATGGTTGAACATATATGTCTGTTTGCTCTAATAAATCATCGATGTCATTCCTAACTCCCAACCAGTGCCAATGCCCCGAAATCTCCAAATCATTCGCCAATCTATGCAGCTCGAGGGTATCCTTGCCATCATTAAAAGACATGCCTCCCCCAATCTGATTAACTTCAAACGCAACACCTTTCTGTTTCAATTTTTTAGCGGCATCGATTAGAATATCCACTCCTTTGCAATTATCATGGCACGCTATGGAGCTTATTCTAATCACACCTTGTCGCTTATTCTTAAGCATTTTCTTATCCGGTGTTCTGACGCCAAGATAAACATTTAAAACTTTATTCGGCATTAAAAAACAACCGTAACAAAATTGCCTTTTTACCGATTTAGAAACAGCAATGTATCCGTCTAAATAAAATTGAGATTTTAACACACTGTAGCGATAAAATAAAGAGGCTAATTTTTCCCTAAAATTATTAAGCCATGTCAGATTAGAATAATAATTTGTACAATGAAAGAATGAGTAAACTCTTACTTTCCTAAATTTCTTTTTTATGGAACATGGCGTTAAGTATGGCTCAGAAAAATGAGAGAAAACGATTTCAATACCTTCTGTCGCTATTAAATTATAGAGTTCGGATAATGTTTTGACAACCACAGTAGTCATTCCTGTATCAGCATATTGGTCCATCAAGGATGGGACATCTGTTGGCAATGAATCAGTATAAACCAACCAAACCCTATGTCCTCTGATTCGGGCTTTATTGGCAAATGCCATAAACCAACGCTCTATACCCCCCATCTTCTGAGAAGTGGGCATTCCGGTGTAATGCAATATGTTCATAATAATCTCATTGCCAAATTAAACGGGAATAATAATCGGGAACAGATTGATTTCTTTATCCACCAACTCGATTTCGAATTCTTAGCCGCCACACGGAATTCTTCATCATCAATTTCCTTCGCTAAAAGTATAAATCTAATTCGTCTTAGTTTATGGGTAAACGAAACCCGGCTATTCATTATCTCAAAGATATCACGCTCTATTATACCGTAAAGACGATCATACAGCAAATCTTTCACTTCATTAGAAAACAGGTCTAATGAAGTAAAGGTATCCACCATATGTTTCCATTGAGAATAATCTAATTCCCATTTATCAGCGTAAATTTTCGTAGAAAGAGTGTTGCTTAATATCCTATAGTGATAATTTGACCTTGGTACGCAAGATATGGTTCTCACATTTAAGAAATAATCGAAATTAAACATTAAATCTTCGCCAAAAGATATCGCTTTATTAAATTTAATTTCTTTCAATTCGATAATTGATTTTCTGAACAACTTACAACATGGACCATAAAAAGAATAGTTCTGAAGCAAATGTGCAATTATCCCGATAGAGTCCTTGCTCACTTCAAATGAAAGTTGTTGCGGGGGAACCAATTCTATAATATTACCCGAATTATGGATTGTACACCCACTTATAATCCAATCCGCTATTTGGGCTGAAAGCAAGTCGGACAAATAAGAACAATCCACCCAATCATCACTATCAACAAATGAAATCCATTCTCCTGTGGCCTCGGCAATGCCTCGGTTTCGAGCCGCTGATACCCCCATATTCTGCTGGTGGAACACTCTAAACCTTGAATCTTGGGCGGCATAGCTGTCACACAAAGCCCCGCTACCATCAGTCGAGCCGTCATCAACAAGCAAGCACTCAAAATCCGGAAAATCTTGTGCGATGATAGACTCTAAGCACGCAGGTAGATATTTTTCTACATTATAGACCGGTATTATAATCGACACTTTGGGCATGGCAATCAGTCTATTATGGTTTCGACACGCAACATAAGGGTAGAAAGCCTGAAATCTTTGCCGCTCTCTGAAACGAGGCTCCGATACTCATCAATCTTTTCACGATTGGCTACTAATGATTTAAGCCCGTTATATAACGCCTCATCATCGTTGTCGACTATCATGCCGCAACGGCCACTTCCGAGAAGCTCATCCATTCCGGCGCAATCGGTCGTAATCACGGGAAGTCCGAGTATCAACGCCTCGGTGACTACCGTGCTGTAGCCTTCGGCCACCGAAGAGCACACAAACAGGTCAGCCCCTACAAGCCAAGGATAAGGATTTGATTGAAAACCGAGGAGCGAAACCCTTTCACTCAAGCCGTTCGCTCCGATGTACGACTCCAAGCTCCTGCGTTGAGAACCATCTCCGAGTATCGTCAACGACAAGTCATAACCCTCATCCACAAGACGTTTCACTATCGGCAACAAACGGTCATATCCCTTTGGACTCTCAAGGCGACCTATCGACACCAACTTTATTGCAGCCGATGGGAATTTAGCCTTAAAAGCCGCGGATTGCGAGCGAATAAATTTCTCGTCAATGGGATTATGAACCACTAATAGAGTTTCGAGTTTAGGATAAAGTGATTTCATGCTTGCATAGACCGATTTGGAAACCACCGGAACGGAATCAAAACGGCTGTAAACCGACTCTTCCTCTTTTCTTGACCGATAAGCCACATCGGTCCAATGATTATTTTCCAAATCAGTATGCACCCAAGCCAACTTCTTAGACCGTTTGTTGGTCGAGCCGCTGACCACGCGGGTAGCGTATCCCTCGATAAATGCGGCCTCGACATCATACCGCCCCCGCACAAACAGCCGATAAAACCACGATGGCGACAAGTGGTAATACACCGTCAGCTTCAGCTTGTTTATCAGGCGCTGTTTAAAACGCCCTAATCCGCTTTTTGCCAATTGCCCGAACAAATACCTGTATTTCACCCCGTCAGTTGGATACGGAGCAGCTATGCGGGCTTGATTGACTGAATATACCGTTACGTCATACTTATCCTTGTCAAGATTGCACAGCAGCGTCTGGAAGACTTTCTCTGCCCCTCCACCCCATAAAGAATTGATGACAAACAACACCCGCTTTTTCATCGGTCAAGGAAATTTTCTATCGGTTCAACCAAATTTTTTATCGTGAAAGCCCCGCTGCGTTCCCGGGCTTTAACAGCCATTTCCGCAAGGCAATCGGGGTGGTCGAGCGTCCATTTTAGACCGTCAAACAACTTTTCCTCTGAGTTATCGGTAATTACCCCAAATTCGCCATCGACTCCCAGCAGCTCATCCATCCCCGAACAACGCGTCGTTATCACCGGCAGTCCGAGTATCAAAGCCTCGGTGACAGCCGTGCTATACCCTTCGGCGCGGGAGGAGCAGACAAACAAGTCGCATTGCGCCATATAGGCGTAAGGATTTGACTGGAAACCCCACAACGTCACTATGCCTGCCAGTCCATTGTCAGCGATATACCGCTCAAACTCGCTTCGCAGTTCGCCGTCGCCCAACAGCCACAACTCTATTTTGTGACCTTCGCTGACCAAACGTCTCACGATTCGCAGCAGACGGTCATAACCCTTCTGCGACACCAATCGACCTGTCGAACAAATCCTTATGAAACCCTCTTTTCTGGGCGGTATGGTTTGATTGGATGTCTCGGCTTTCTGTTTGATTGCCGCGGCGTCAATCGGATTATAAATCGTTAACGTAGGCAAATCTTCTCCGAAAAGCCTGTTAACGGAATCAGACACTACGTTCGACACTCCGACCACCTGGTTGTATGCGTGATAAACCTTGCTCTCTGCCTCTACCGAGCCATAAATTGCCGAAGTCCAATGATTATTGCATAAATCAATGTGGACCCAAGCGATTTTCTCAGCTCTGCCCGATGACTTTGAAAGTAATTTCGTGGTGAACCCTTCCACAAACGCCACCTCGACATCATTGCCCTTTGGAATCCATAGACGGTAGACGAGCCACTCCGGCAACCACCGATGCACGAGCCGATGCTTCAATCGCCACATCATCCGGGCGAAAAAGCGCCCTTCACCCGGATATGCCGGCAGTATCGGCTTGACAGTGACAAACTTCTTGATTACAGCGGAATAAGCCCCTACATCGGTAATCGGACAGACCGTCACATCGAAACGGCTCTTATCGATATGCTCGACAAGGGTTGAAAGCACCTTCTCGGCACCGCCGCCGCCGAGCGACTCGATTAGAAACAACACTTTCCGCCGCCTTTCCATGCACCACGTCTTAGTTTTACATACGTTCGGGAACGTTGATGCCAAGCAGCGACATCGCGGTTTTTACAGTCTTTGCGGTTTGGTCGGATAGGGCGAGACGCAGCGACCGGCGACCGGCATCCTCCTCTTTAAGAATCGAGAAGTCGTGATAGAACTGGTTATATAGCTTCACCAAATCGTAAGCGTAATTGGCTATCAACGCCGGGCTGTAGCTGCGGCCTGCCTCCGCCACCACCGACGCGAAGTCGGCCAACGACTGAATCAAAGCTATCTCTTTATCCGCAGGAACCACCCCGGCATATTTCCCTATTCCATAGCCCGACTCGGCTGCCTTGCGGAGCACCGAGCGTATGCGGGCATAAGTGTACTGGATAAACGGGCCGGTGTTGCCGTTGAAGTCAATCGACTCTTTGGGGTTGAACGTCATGTTCTTGCGCGGGTCAACCTTGAGCAAGAAGTATTTGAGAGCGCCCAAGCCGACAGTCTCGGCGATTTCAGCCGACTCTTCAGCCGTGCATCCGTCGAGCTTACCAAGCTCCGCCGACACCTGCCGAGCCGTGCTGACCATCTCATCCATCAAGTCGTCGGCATCGACCACGGTGCCCTCGCGGCTCTTCATCTTCCCCTCGGGTAGTTCGACCATGCCATACGAGAAGTGCACCAAGTCTTTGCCCCACTTGAAGCCCAGCTTGTCGAGCAACAGCGAAAGCACCTGGAAATGATAATTCTGCTCATTGCCGACCACATATATCATCTTGTCAATCGGATAATCCTGATAGCGCAACTTCGCCGTGCCTATATCTTGGGTCATATACACCGACGTGCCGTCGCTGCGGAGCAACAGCTTGTGGTCCAAGCCGTCAGAGGTCAAGTCGGCCCACACCGAGCCATCCTCTTTCCTGTACATGATGCCCTTGTCCAAGCCCTCGAGCACCTTCTCCTTACCCTCAAGGTAAGTATCGCTCTCGTAGTATATCTTGTCGAAGTCGACACCCATGCGCTTATAGGTTTCGTCAAACCCGGCGTAAACCCAACTGTTCATCTCTGCCCACAGGGCGCGCACTTCGGGGTCTTTTGCCTCCCACTTGCGCAGCATCTCGCGAGCCTCGGCCATCAGCGGCGAAGCCTTCTCGGCCTCCTCCTGGCTCATGCCCTGCTCGGTCAGCTCCTTAAGCTCAGCCTTGTAATGCTTGTCAAACAGCACATAGAAGTCGCCTATCAGATGGTCGCCCTTCTTGCCCGCCTTTTCGGGGGTCACACCCTCGCCCCACTTGCGCCAAGCCAGCATCGACTTGCAGATGTGGATTCCGCGGTCGTTGACTATGTTGGTCTTCACCACACGGTTGCCACACGCTTTCAGAATCTCAGCGAGGCTGTAACCGAGCAGATTGTTCCTGACATGGCCCAAGTGCAAAGGCTTGTTGGTATTGGGCGACGAATACTCCACCATCACCAACGGGCTATCGGCTGTCGGCGCGGTGATGCCATAATCGGCGGTCGACTGCATATGCTCAAGCACCGTGTTCCAAAACGTCGGCTCAATCACCAAATTCAAGAACCCTTTGATGACATTGAAGCGGTTCACCGCCGGCTCGTTAGCCACAAGCCATTCACCTATCTCGGTTCCCACTGCCTCGGGCGACTTGCGCGCCGCCTTCACCCACGGGAAAACCACAACCGTCAGATTTCCCTCAAACTCTTTTTTAGTCGTTTGCGGCACGATTGTAGCCGGATTCACTTCGATATTATATAATTGGCCGACTGCCTTGGCGACCGCCTCGGCTATGATACCATCTATTGACATAATTTCTATCGTTGTATATAAAGTTAAGTTTATTAGTCGTTTATAAATCTCTCCTAAAGTCTACAAAGTTAGGCAATATTTTTGTAAGAATGAAAAATATTGTACATTTGCCACAAATGTATCAACCCTATAAACTGAAACGCCCTCAACTATCATGAAAAAACTATCGCTCCTTTGCGCCGCGGCAATCGCCGCAGTCGGCACAGCCTCGGCAGCCGACCTCACTATCGGCAACACGACCTACAGCGTCGACACCATGGTGGTCAAACACACCGTAGGCCCGGGCACCTCCTATGCCTACTACCGACTGCCCGATAAACCGCTCGAAATCCATGTGCTCGAAATCGACCGCACTAACCCATATATCAACCTTGAAGTCTGGAACGGCGGCAGCCAAGCCTGCTCCACCGAAAGGCCCACATCAGTCGGACAACGGTACACTGATGCCGGAATCGATGTCGTAGCCGTCCACAACGGCGACTTCTTCACAACCGCCAGCGGCGAGGTCGGAATGTCGCGCATGGGACTCATCGGCAACGGCGAGTGCATATTCAACGCCGTCGGATGGCCTCTGCTTTTCATCGAAAACTCCGGCACCCCCTACATCGAAGCCGCGGTGTTCAACGGCAAAGCCACTCTCGCCGACGGCTCTCAAACCCGACTCCACACCGTCAACCAGCTCCGGCTCGAACATGAAGCCAACACCCACGCCGACCAGCTATCACTCTACACCCCGGCTTTCGGCAAAAAGATGAACGGCAACTCTTCGGGAGGCACTGTGGCCGTCTTGAAACCCGCAACCGGCTCAAACACCTACCCCGTCAACAAAGACCTCGCGTTTGAAGTCGTTTCAGTCGGCGCTACCGTAGCCAACAACCCCATCCCCGAAGACGGCTCAGTGCTTCACGGCGTCGGAGCCTCAGCCGAATTTCTCAACAAACTTAAAGCCGGCGACACAGTCACCCTCTACCTCGGGATGACAATGCCCGCCTACCCCGACGTGACCGACATTCGCGAAGCCATCGGAGGCAACACCCTCATCCTCAAAGACGGACAAATCGTCCCGCAGGGCGACACTTCCGTACACCCGCGCACATTCATGGGCCTCTCCAAAGACAAATCCACTATCTATTCTGTCGTCATCGACGGTCGCTACAGCGGCTCGGCAGGTATAGCCTATACCGACCAGGGCGAAGTGCTGCGTTGGCTCGGTGCTTGGGAGGGTGTCAACCTCGACGGCGGCGGCTCAAGCTGCATGGTGGTCAACAACACCATCCGCAACCACCCCAGCGACGGGAACGAACGCTCAGTGGGCAACGGTGTCATTTTCTACTCAACCGCTCCTAAAGACAACACCGTCAGCCGCATTGCTATCGAACCGAGCGACTGGCGACTCCCCGTCGGAGCCTCTGTCACCCCGCGCATATTCGGCTTCAACCAATACGACCTGCTGATTGACGACAACTACTCCGGGGCAACACTATCGTGCGACCCCGAAATCGGCAAAATCAGCTCCGACGGACACACGTTCATCGCCGGCACAACCCCGGCTAAAGGCGAACTGACAGCAACCACCCCCGACGGCATGAAATCGACTGTAACAGTCAACGTCAGCATGCAGACGGCAACCCCCGCCTCCACCGCCTACATAATCGACAACCGCCGAAACTACGACATCCAATTCACATCGACTGTCGGCGCGCAGACCTACAAAGTCAGCCCCGCATCAATCAATTGGACCTCGGCTGACCAATCTATCGCCACCGTCAACGCCGATGGCCGAGTGCGAGGAGTGAACAACGGAACCACAACTCTGACCGGAACCTCCAACCACTTCAACGGCACTATCGACGTATCATCTGAAAACGTCGACGGAAACGAACGCTCAATATTCCACAGCATCGCAGCCTCAGAACTTAAAATAACGCAAAGCGGCGGTAAAAACATCACAGCCACGCCAGTCGACAACGGCTTCAACTTCACCTACACCGGAACCGGCTCGGCTCGCAGCGCCAACATACAGATTTTAGGCCCCAGCGGAAAATGGCAAACCTACGGCCTCCCTGACGCAATCGTCATCGAAATCAACCCCGGCAACGCACCCATCACCGGCGTGACCATGACATACAAAACGAGCTACGGCATCAGAGGCGCGTTGGTATTCACCGATGCCGCTCTCCCCGCCAACCAAACTTCGACCTTCAAAATCGACCTCAACAAATACTTCGACACTACCGACAACATATACTACCCCGTCACATTCTCGGCGTTGAAACTGTCAATGGGCACTTCTGAAAAAGACACGGAATACTCATTCAGCATCCCGCGGCTCTACATGGACTACTCAGGCAACTCTGGCGTCACCGACATAACCCCCACCGAGAACGAAACCGCCAACCCCGACCAGACCAAACTCTATAAAATAGACGGCACAATCGCACCCGCCAACCCCACGCCGGGTCTGTACATCCGCTCAAACGGCACAAAAGAAATCATCAAATAACGCATACACCCCACCATCAGCCTCAAGCTGACTCTCAAGGCGCGCCGTAAATCGCTCGGCGCGCCTTCCGTTTTATGGGGTTGCGACAACCCTATGACGGCAGCCGAGCCTTCGATAACGTTTTTTTTGGTTTTAGGCAAGGTTTACTGTAATTTTGCGGTGCGGTCAACGGCAGATTCGCCGAGACCCCGACGACAAAATTCTTGATAGCATGACCCATCAGTATGATTATCTCGTGATTGGCTCCGGCATCGCCGGAATGAGCTTCGCTTTGAAAGTGGCACAGACCGGGCGCGTTGCACTCATTTGCAAAACGACACTCGACGAAGCCAACACCGCCCTGGCGCAAGGAGGCGTGGCTTCGGTGACAAACCTCCAAGTCGACGATTTCGACAAACACATCGAGGACACTATGATTGCCGGCGACTGGCTCAGCGACCCTGAAGCCGTCAGAAAGGTCGTCACCCAAGCCCCGGCTCAGATTAAGGAACTTATAGGCTGGGGGGTCGACTTCGACAAAAAAGAAGACGGCTCGTTTGACCTCCACCGCGAGGGCGGACACTCTGAGTTCCGCATACTTCACCACGCCGACAACACCGGCTACGAAATCCAACAGAGCCTCATAAAAGCCGTACGCGACAACCACAATATCGACATCTTCGAAGGCCACTTCGCAATCGAGATAATAACGCAGCACCACCTCGGAAAAATCGTGACACGCCGCACACCCGACATCACCTGCTACGGAGCCTACGTCCTGAACCCGCAAAACGGCAAAGTCGACACATTCCTCGCCAAAGTCACGCTGATGGCCACAGGCGGTGTCGGAGCCGTCTACCAGACCACCACCAACCCCCTCGTCGCCACAGGCGACGGCATCGCGATGGTCTACCGCGCCAAAGGCACCGTCAAGGATATGGAGTTCATACAGTTCCACCCCACAGCCCTCTACCACCCCGGCGACCGCCCGTCGTTCCTCATCACCGAGGCCATGCGCGGATACGGAGCGGTGCTTCGCAACCTCAAGGGGGAGGAGTTTATGCACAAGTATGACCCCCGCCTGTCGCTCGCCCCGCGCGACATCGTCGCACGCGCCATCGACTCTGAGATGAAGCAAAACGGCGACGACCACGTCTACCTCGACGTCACACACAAAGATCCCGAGGAAACTAAAAAACACTTCCCCAACATATACCAAAAATGCCTCTCGCTCGGCATCGACATCACACGCGACTACATCCCCGTAGCCCCAGCCGCCCACTACCTCTGCGGCGGCATCAAAGTCGACTACAACGGCGAGTCGTCGATTAAACGCCTTTACGCCGTCGGCGAATGTTCATGCACCGGGCTCCACGGCGGCAACCGCCTCGCTTCCAACTCGCTGATTGAAGCCGTTGTCTATGCCGAAGCCGCCGCCCGACACGCCATCGACCACCTCGCCGGATACTCATTCCGCACCGATGTCCCGTCATGGAACGACGAAGGCACCCGACACCCCGAGGAAATGGTGCTAATCACCCAGAGCATCAAGGAAGTGAACCAGATTATGGGCACTTACGTCGGTATCGTCAGAAGCAACCTGCGCCTCGACCGAGCGTGGAACCGCCTCGACATCCTCTACGAGGAAACCGAACGACTGTTTAAATGCTCAAAAGCCTCTCGCGAAATCTGCGAGCTGCGCAACATCATCAACGTCGGATACCTCATCATGCGCCAAGCCAAGGAACGCAAGGAATCACGCGGGCTGCACTACACCCTCGACTACCCGCCGAAAAAACATGATTAGCCCCCTAAGGCATATTATCCCTCTCCTGCTAACCCTAACGGCATTTCAGCTTTCAGCCCAAGATGTCGCCAACGCCCAACCGCCATCAGCCCGGCGGCCCGTCTATCAAGGCAAATACCACCATGTCACCGAGCAAGGCGACACGGTTCTCGTCTTGGTATTCAATGAGATAACCGTATTCCCCCCTCTGAAATTCAAAAACAAAAAGCAAGAGGATTTCTATTGGCGCACCGTGCGCGACGTAAAGCGCGCCCTACCCTACGCCAAACTCATCTCCGAGACGCTAATCGAAACATACGAATACATCGCCACATTCCCCACCCAACAGGAACGGGAGCGGCACCTCAAACAGATGGAAAGCGATGTATTCAAGCAATACAAACCTATCCTGAAAAAATTCACTAAAAATCAAGCCAAAACGTTGATTAAACTCGTCAGGCGCGAGACCAACCAATCGAGCTACGACATACTCAAAGCCTTTCTCGGCTCGTTCAGAGCCACTTTCTGGCAAGGATTCGGGCGGCTGTTCGGCGTAAACCTAAAAGGAGACTACAACCCCGATAAAAACGAGCAAGACGCGATTATCGAACGCGTCGCCACGCTCGTCGAGCAAGGCCAACTCTAATCCCCACTAAACATTAACCTATTTTAACCTATGGGGGGGGTAAAACCGCTCTCTTTTGTTTACATTTGCGAATATTTATTAACTTAAAATTCGTAATTATGAAACTTTTTAAACCCCTGCTCATCGCCGCTTTCTCGGCTTTTGCCATTTCCTCAGCATCAGCCGAAGACTACAACCGCATTGGAATTTCCTACAACAATAACCATTTCGGGTTCAACGACTGGTTAAAAGACGGAGCATTTGAAGGGCTCATCGACGGAATATCACTCAACGGAGTCGGAATCAACTACATCCACGGTTTCAGCCTCAGCCAATCAACCCCGATTTTCATCGAAACAGGAATTAATGCTAATTTTGGGGTTGGCTCAACCGACACCAAAGCCATGCTCACGGACGGTTACGACTATTATTCGGGGAAATATGAGCTTAAAGCACAGAATGTCAATCTACAAGTTCCTGTCAACTTCGTCTACCGGATAGCCGCATCTGAAGATGTCACGATAGCACCCTATGCCGGACTGAATTTCAAATTCAATATCGTTACCAAACTCAAGCAAAAGGTAAGCGTAGATGATATATCAGAAGAAGGCGATTGGGTCTCATTGTTCTCAGAAAACGATATGGAAGAGGCCTTCGGAGACGACGGGACAGGAAACAGATTCCAAATGGGATGGCACATCGGTGTTGGCGTCCAATACAAACCGATTTACCTCGGCGTTAGCTACGGCACAGACTTCATCGCCGCATACTCACAAAAATTCAACGGAAAATCAGCAAAAATCAACACAGGAAATCTGACTGTTAATGTCGGCTACACTTTCTGATAATATAAGAATAATATCAAATTCATTTATGGGAGAGGGACGCACGGTCAGTGTGTCCCTTTTCTTTATCAAACTTTAACCACTACTTTACAGCCGTGATAACCGTTGTCGAGGAGCCGCGCCAGGGCAAAGCGCCGCGGTAACGCTCCACCTCGACAGTCAACGGCTTCCCCGACAACTTGGCACGCTGTAACGGCTCAAACAGCGCCTCGTCATCGACGCTAAACCGCCACTTGACACTATGCACCAAGCCGCTGCCCACAAGCTCGCGGCGGCTCACCATCTCCCCTTCAACGGTTTTAAACAGATAGCCCTCGCACTGCACCGACAAGATGAGACCTCATCGGTAACCCCGCTCACAAACGGAGTGCCATAACGCAGATAAGCCACTGAGCCGAGCACAACCCCGACAACCAGCACCACCCATTTCACAACGCCGCCCGAGCGGCGCATAGCGGTCACACCGTCGCTCGTCGACTCATCTTCATTTTCAAAATCTATTACGCCGCCGGCGTTATCCGCGTCGCAAACCTTGTCGCCGTCATCGTCAAGGAAATAGTCGGGTTTCATCATTCAGCCGATTTTAAACCCGCAGAGCCGCGTTTTTTGCTCAAAGCTATATAAACGAACGTCCAAAGTCCCAAAACGATTAACAGGCACGTCTGAGCGCCCAGAACGAGGTTGGCAAACGCCGTCGAGTTGGCAGTGAAAAGCTCCTTGTCGGCCCCCTCCGGCATATAGATGGCAAGACCGAAGATTATGGCGTACTGCCACGGGCCGATACCGCCGTTTGACGGCACACCCATCGCGATGCTCGACAGGGCGAAGCACACCAGCACCGCCAGCGCGCCATGCTCAGCCACCACCTCGGCAGTGAACGGGAAAGCGAAAAACGCCACATAGAGCTGCGTGAAATAGCAATCCCATATCATAAACGTCAAGAAAAGCCATCGCCCCTTGCCGTCCATCTTTGCCACCACGGCAAAGCCGTCCCAAAGGTTCTTGACCGTAGCCAGCACCCTCTTGACCAACTTGTTTTCGCGCTTGACCGCGAACAGCCACCACACGGCGGCGATAGCCACAGCCACGGCAAGCCACAGCCACGGCGATGTCGCCAAAGCCATAAGCCCCTCATAGGCGGCGGGGTTAGTCTTTACATAATCAATAAACGCACCGCTCGCAAGCAAAAAAGTCACCAACGTCAGCAGAGCCACCGTCACCGTATCGGCAAGACGGTCGGCCACCATCGAGCCAAACACCGTGGTGAACGAAGCGCGCTGACGCTGAGCTATGTAACCGGTGCGCCACACCTCGCCGAGCCGCGGAAACACCAGATTGACGGCATACGTTCCGAAGATGCTGTAGACTAACGGTGCCAACGGCGTAGGGATGTTGAGGGCTTCAAGTTGTATGCGCCATCTCATGGCCCTGAAAACGTGGGAAAATATGCTTATGAACAAAGCGAGACCAATCCACCAAAAGTCGCAATCGCGCTTGATGATTTCAACCATCTCGCGGAAATCGACCTTAGAAAAAAGCATATAGCAAAGTCCGACGGTAATAACAAGCGGCACAACATATTTCAACACCGCCCCGACTATCGACTTCTTTTTCGTTTCTGTTTGTTCCATCGCAGGATAAATGATGCAGGGTTAACAGGCACAAAGGTAACTAAACTTGCCCAAATCGCCAACCGTCTTCACGGCATGAACCCACGCGGGTGGCTATTTCGGCGATGGACAGCGGCGAGGTATCGGTCTCGATCCACAGCCGGTCGGCGGGAATCATAGCCGCGGCGCGGCTGTTAAACCGCTCGCCAAGCGACAGGTCAAACCCATGGCGCAGCAACTCCCGGGCAAGCTCGGGCTTGCCGCGGAAGCCATGCACTATCCACCGCTGCCGCGGCTTCAATTCGATTCTAAGCGCGATAACTTCAGCAAAACCTTTCACAACGTGCATAATAAGCGGCTTACCGAGCTGTTCGCTAATCTCAATGTGAACCCTCAGAATATCCAATTGCCGCTCAATCAAGCCACCTTTCAGACGGTCAATTCCCGCCTCGCCTATCGCGACCACCTCGGGGCGTTCGGCATCAGCCCTAAGCCGCCCCGTGTCGGGGGTGCCACCGCTTCCGAGGGTATAGGGATGGATGCCCACGGAATAACGTTTCCCGGGGATAAATTCAGCTCCCGGCTCCACCGAGATAATCGAAGGGGCGGAGGCAGTCAAATCATGGGTGTGTATATCTATCAGCCTATCGGTCATGGCACAGGGTCATAGCCGCTCCCTCCCCAGGGGTGGCACCGCGCTATGCGTCTCACGGCGAGCCACAGACCCTTCAACGGCCCGTGACGGCGCAAAGCTTCCACTGCATATTGGCTGCACGTCGGGGAGAACCGACACGACGGCGGTAGCATCGGGGAGATGCAGAGTTGATAAAATCTTATGGGTAAAATCAGCAGTTGGGCGGCCAACCGTCCGAGGCGACCCGTCATGACTCACGCGGTGATGCCGTATCCTTTTCCGGCTCTGCCGACATCTTCATCATCAGCCGATTGAGGGCGCGTTCCACATTAGGGTAGGGGAGCAGTCTGTCGGCCACATAGATTATGCCGAAATCAATGGAACTCGACTTTAGCGACGGATAAGCGTGCTGGTTAAGACGGAACGCCTCGCGCACGCGACGGCGCATCTTAACCCTGTCGACGGCACGGCGCAGACGCTTCTTAGGAACTGAAATCAGAAATCGAAGCGCATCCTCACCATCACGTCGCCCTGCGTTGACGCGCCACACGCCGCGGAGAGGGTAGCATAAAGCGGCCTCCGCGCCGGCAGCGGTGGGGGAAAACAGCATATCTATTGCCGTTTCGCTACACAGCTTTTGACGTTTTGGAAGACCGAATTGCTTCATTATTCCTATTTGGCGCGATTTCCGGCGGCCTCCTCTTTCAGAAACAGGTCGAGAGCGGCTGTCATTGACGGAGCTTTGGCCGACGGAGCCTCAAGGTCGAGACGCAGACCGGCATCACGCACCGCCTTGGCGGTTGTCGGGCCTAAACAGCCTATCTTGATTTCATTCTGCTCGAACCGGGGGAAATTTTTCAAAAGCGAGGCGATTCCCGACGGGCTGAAAAACAGTAGCATATCGTAGTCAAACGCCTCATCGGGTCCGAAATCGTTGCTGACCGTGCGATACATCACCGCCTTTGTGTAGTTGATGTGGTTGCTGTCAAGAATGTTGGTGTCATCTTTATGCACATCGCTGACGGCATAAAGGAAACGCTCTTTGTTGTGTTTGTTAAGGTAGGGCAACAAATCGTCGAGCTTGCCCGTGTTGCCATGAAATATCTTGCGCTTGCGATAGATGATATACTTCTGCAGATACAGAGCTATCGACTCGGTGGTGCAGAAATATTTCATAGTGTCGGGAATGCTTATGCGCATCTCCTCACACAGACGGAAGAAATGGTCTACGGCCGTGCGCGCCGTGAAAATTATGGCAGTGAAATCTGATATGGAAATCTTCGACTGACGAAACTCTTTCGCCGACAAGCCCTCTACTTTAATAAAGGGGCGGAACTCTATCTCTACGCCATATTTTTCCGCGATTTCGTAGTATGGTGATTTATCAGAGGCCGGTTTCGGTTGGGAAACTAATACTTTTTTTATTTTCACTATCTCGTCGTTATGATTTGTTGCTTAATCGGCTTCTCAGCTCAAAAATAGGCTCAAATCGGTCACTGCAGAAGCCAACAGAATCAGGGGTACCAATTCCAAGGCGCAAAGGTACAAAATAAAATAAAGCAACGACGGGAAATTGTGGTAAAAAATTCTAAATCCCTTAATTATAAACATCATGCGTGCTGCTATATACAGGCCTGAGGCAGTCCAAAGCATGGCGTCGGTAGCCGATGGATAAAAGACGGTGACCAACGTCGGGGCCATCAATGCGATGCCGAGAAACGCCTGCGACGAGTTAAAGCCCTTGACCCATTGCGAAGCCCCGATGGGGTCGGTGAACAGATAGCCCACAAACCGATAGGCCACAAGCTGCAACAGATAGTAGACACCCGCTATACCCGACAATGCCACTATGGGCTTGAATATCGAGGCCGAGGCGGCGATATAGCCGAGACCGCTGAGGGCGGCGTAAGCCAGTAGCCCCTCGCACACCCACAATTGAAACAAGAGCGCCACGAGCACGCGTGTTTCGTTGGCCGTCGGGTCATCAAACGCATTGGCGCGGCGGCGCACCGACCACATATCAACCGCAAGCACCCTGAACAGCTTCGCGCAATGCTTGAAATTGAACGCCACAAACAGAAACATCACCGTCAGCAACGTCAGTATCCCGGAATCGGTCGCGACGCACGGCTGCCGCGGCACAGCGGGGAGGCCCGACAGGTAGGTGGTCTCCAACGACCTGCACTCCATGCGTTCGTAAGCCGATGACGGGGCTTCCTCTTCGCGGCACACAGATTGCTCCCACGGAAGTGCGACGCAGGCCGCACTATCCGTTGCGACAACCGAATCCACTGTAATCACAATGGTGTCAAACGGAGTTTGGAGCGTATCGTTGGATGGCGGCATTGCTATGATAATCAGAATTTTGGCGAAAGGGTAGGGGGGTGTGGAGCGCACAAGGCCAGCTCAACCGCCTGTTCCACCGTGGAAGCGACCGAGAAAAGTGATTCATGGTCGGCGGGAATAAACCGCTCGTCGACGGCATGGCTAATCATCGCAAGCAACCGGTCATAGTAGCCGTCGATGTTCATTATCACGATGTTGCCGTCATATAGGCCGAGCTGACGCCATGTGATGATTTCCAGAAGCTCCTCCAACGTTCCGAAGCCACCGGGCAAAGCTATCGCAGCTCGCGAAAGGCGGGCCATTGTCTCCTTGCGGATGTGCATATCGGGGGTGACTTCAAGCCGGGATAGTCCGAGGTGGTGCCAACCGCGGTCAACCATGAAACGAGGTATCACCCCGATTGTCTCGCCACCCGCCGATATGGCGGCGTCATTCACCGCCCCCATCAGGCCCATACACCCGGCACCCGTTATCAGCGGCAGCCCTGTCTCGGCAATGGCACGGCCGAGCCGGGTCGCCTCAGCCACATAGTGTGGGGCGACCCGCTCGCTCGACGCGCAATAGACGGTGATTCCCTTGACCGGATTATTTGTTGACATAAACTCTGTACTCGCCAGGTTTAAGTGTTGCGGGAAGCTCCTCGGCAGCGGCGGTGAAGTAGTTCACCATATCTTTTGCCTCGGGCGTTTCACCTTTATACTCTACAGGCTGCTCATCGGCTCCGAGATTAACCATGACCACTACTTTAGAGCCATCTTTCTCACGCGAGAAAATATAGAGGTCATCGCTCTTGGTGACGTAGCGTTTCACCTCACCGCCAGTCTCACCGGCAAGCAAAGCCGCCTGGTTATGCTTCAGATTGTTGAGTTTCTGATAGAATGTGAAATAATCGTTGCGAGGTTCCCAGTTGGGGGCTTTGTCCTTGACGAAGAACTCAAGAGCGCGGTTCATGCCTGTCTCCTGACCCGTATAGATGAGCGGCATACCGGGCAGCGTGTAGCTCAACACTGCGAATGCCTCGGTGAGATTGCCAAGACGCTCAAACTCCGTGCCCTCCCATGAATTGAGGTCATGGTTGGTAATCATGTTCATCAAGTATGTGTCACGGGGATAAGTGGCGGCTTGCTCGGCGAGAAGCGAATCAATAGCCACAGCTTTTGTGGCGGGGAAAGTCCTCATTTCCTCACCATCTTTCTTGAAGGTATATTGGCCTGCGGTGGCGGCGATTGCGCTGAACAGGTCTTTCATCGGCCAGTTATAGCCCATGTCGAAACCGTTTTTCTGCAGCGCGGGAACACTCGCCTCGGCAAGCATGAACAGGTCAGGGTTAACCTCCTGGAGCATCGGGCGCGTCTCATCCCAGAAATCGGTGGGCACCTCCATGGCAACGTCGCAGCGGAAACCGTCGACACCCACTTCGGTGAGCCAGAATTTAAAAGCGTCGACCATGGCGGCGCGCATATTCTTGTTGGAATAGTCAAATTTGTAGACATCGGTCCAGTCGTAAGGGCCATACATATTGCCAAGCGAATCCTTGGCATACCAGTCGGGATGCTCGGTCACCCAGGCGTTGTCGCAACCCGAATGGTTAGGCACCCAGTCAAGTATCACTTTCATCCCTAAGTCATGGGCTTGCTTCACCACCTCCTTGAACTGGTCGAGCGAGCCGAACTCAGGATTGAAAGCCTTGTAGTCCTTCACGGCGTAATAACTGCCAAGCTCACCCTTGCGGTTTTTCTCAGAGATGGGATACACAGGCATGAACCAAAGGATGTCGACACCGAGGTCCTTAAGGCGGGGAAGCTCACGGGCAAAAGCGGTAACCGTGCCCGAGTCGGTGTACTGACGCAAGTTCACCTCATAAATCACCGCTTTGCGGCTCCAATCGGGGTGTTTCACGGTTGTGTAAGTTGAATCATTCTCGCCTGTGGCATTGTTTTTCGCCGAGCGGTCGCTGCACCCGAAAAGCGATGTAGCCAACCCGGCAATCATAGTGAAAATTGCTAACTTTTTCATGCGGTGATTGATTATGGTTAGATTCTTAACGCGAATTTACCCAAAACTTTCCCATAACCAAAAACTCCCCTCCCTAAAATCGCCTGACTTGCCCGCATTCACGTTAATAAAGTCTTGGCGGTGACAAGTCAGGGTGGAGAGTTTAAATGGTTAGAGATAGGAACGTTCTTGTCAATCCGGGGAAAATGGAGTAACTTTGTCCTCAAATCACCTATAACCGATGGATATTCTATTGCTTGGTTCAGGCGGTCGCGAATCGGCGCTGGCCTGGAAAATGAGTCAAAGCCCGCTGCTGGGCAAGTTGTTTATCGCTCCCGGCAACGGCGGAACCGGTGCCTACGGGACAAACGTGGCCATCTCCCCGCTCGACTTCGACACCCTGCGCAAGTTTGTCGACGACAACGCAATCGACATGATTGTCGTCGGCAACGAAGACCCGCTTGTAGCCGGCATATACGACTATTTTGAAAACCATCCCGTGCTTGTCGCGGGACCCTCGAAAGCCGGAGCGCAACTCGAAGGGAGCAAGGATATGGCAAAACGCTTCATGGTCGACCACGGAATCCCCACCGCACGCTACCGCTCGTTCACAGCCGACACCATCGAGGACGGCTACACCTTCCTCGAGTCGCTGAAACCTCCCTACGTCCTAAAAGCCGACGGTCTCGCAGCCGGAAAAGGCGTGCTCATCATCGACGACCTGCAACAAGCAAAACAGAGTCTTGCGGAGATGCTCGACGGGATGTTCGGCAAATCTTCTGCTACTGTCGTTATTGAGGAGTTTCTCAGCGGCATCGAGTGTTCGGTGTTCGTCCTCACCGACGGTAACGGCGGCTACCGAGTGCTACCTGTGGCAAAAGATTACAAACGCATAGGTGAGGGTGACACCGGCCTTAACACCGGCGGCATGGGAGCTGTCAGCCCGGTACCGTTCGCCGATGCCGATTTCATGGCCAAGGTCGAGAACCGCATCATCCTACCCACCATTAACGGCCTGATTAAAGAGGGTATCACATACCGCGGCTTTATTTTCCTCGGGCTTATTAACGTCGGCGGCGAACCGATGGTCATCGAATACAACGTGCGCATGGGCGACCCCGAAACCGAGGCCGTCATGCTCCGCATCGACTCCGACCTTCTCGAACTGATGAAAGCCGCTGCCGAAGGCAATCTCCGCGACCTGCCGCTGAACGAGTCACACAAAACCGCCGTAACGGTCATGATGGTGTCGGGAGGCTACCCCGGAGCATATCCCAAAGGCAAAACAATCACAGGCACCGACAGCGTGACCGACAGCATACTGTTCCACGCCGGAACCGCCGTCAACCCCGACGGGCAGCTTGTCACGTCAGGCGGACGCGTAATCGCCGCAAGCTCTCTCGGCGACTCTATCCCCGACGCTCTCGCTCGCAGCTACGCGTCGATCGACAAGGTTAACTTCGACGGCAAATACTTCCGTCGCGACATCGGCCGCGACTTGATGGCATGAAAGCGGCGGCTCTCTCCCAACACATCCACTCACGCAGCTTTGCCGCTCTGCTGATGGCAATCGCCGTCACAGGCGCGGTGGCGGCTTACTCCTGCGGCGACATCATCCCCATCACCGGAGATAAGGGGCTGGCTCTGCCGTCGGCAAACCACTGGATAACCTCCCGGCTCCTATCACTCGCCATAAGCCTCGGTCTCAGCCTGACGGTAGCCATGATGACGACCTACATTAACCGGGCGTATAACGTGCTGCGCAGCATGACGATGCTATTTGCCGGGGTGTTTTTCATCATGCAGGCCGCCACACCATCGCTGATGAATCAGCTATATGGCGGCATCATCGCTTGCACAGTGCTGATTATCTGCACGTTGATACTTTTTTCGATTTATGGCGACCCCGACAGCACACGGCGCGTGTTCCTGATGTTTTTCCTCGCCGCGCTCACGGCCCTGTGCCAATACACGCTGCTGTTCTACATCCCGATGCTGCTCATCGGATGCCTCCAGATGAGAGTGCTCAACCTGCGCTCATTCCTCGCCGCCATGACGGGATGCGTGACACCGCTGTGGATTTTCATCGGATTCGGCATCATAACCCCTGACGACCTCCGATGTCCCGATTTCATAAGCTACTTCGCCATGATGACCAGCCGCGAAATCGCTCCTATCGCTGCCACCACAGCCGTCACAATGGTAATCGGGACGCTTTTCACCCTGCTCAACCTCATGAAGATTCTGAGCTACAACAGCCGCACCAGAGCCTACAACGGCTTTTTCTCGTTGCTGCTGTTTGCCACGATACTTCTGATTATATTTGATTTTGTCGATATGGCGGTCTACATCCCGCTGCTCAACTGCTGCGCCGCTTTCCAAGTGGGTCACTTCTTCACCTTGCGGCGCGGCCGGCGAAGTTTTATAGGCATATTCGCCATAATACTGATTTACATAGCGTTATACCTATGGAACGTGATAAGTTAAGGATAATCGTCGAACGCAACATACCATTTATCGACGGTGTGCTCGATGACCTCGCCGACGTGAGCTACCTCCCGGCACCGGAAATCACCTCCGAAGCCATGGCGCAGGTCGACGCACTCATCACTCGCACACGCACACGCTGCGACCACCGCCTGCTCGACGGCTCGCGATGCAGCTTCATAGCCACAGCCACCATCGGCACCGACCATATCGACCACCCCTACTGCGCAAGCCGCGGCATAACTGTCGCCAACGCCCCGGGATGCAACGCCCCCGCCGTGGCGCAATGGGTGCTGTCGTCGGCGTTGAGACTGATTGACGGCGACCCCGCGACCAAAACAATAGGTATCGTCGGGGTGGGCCATGTAGGCTCAATCGTCGACCGCTGGGCGCGCGGACTCGGATTCAAGACACTGCTGTGCGACCCTCCAAGAGCCGACCGCGGAGATACAGGCAATTTTGTCTCTATCGACGAAATAGCGGAAAAAGCCGACATCATCACCTTCCACACCCCGCTCACGCGCAGCGGACTCTACCCGACATTCCACCTCTGCGACGCTGCGTTCCTTAGCCGCTGCTCCCGCCGCCCCACTATTATGAATGCCGCCCGCGGGTCTGTTGTCGACACCCCTGCGCTCGTCGATGCTCTTCTCTCCGGCTCAGTCTCAGCCGCAGCCATCGACTGTTGGGAAGGGGAACCCGCCATTGATGCCCGCCTTTTGCAACTTGCCACCGTTGCAACACCCCACATTGCCGGATACTCGCGCGAAGGGAAAATCAGAGCCACGCAGATGGCGCTCGATGCCCTGACAACCAATTTCGGTCTGCCACGGCTATTGGCCCGCGCACCTGCGGCACCCGCCCCCAAAACCACCGTGACCGCCACCGAACTCCTTGACAGCTACGACCCGATGGCCGACACCGCAGCACTCCGCCGCAACCCCGCCGACTTCGAGTCACTGCGCAACAACTACCCCCTCCGCGCCGAGCCTTAGCCGTTCAAAAAAAACGCTCCACACCATCATCAGCAGACCGCAACCCGGCCACATCGCGCCCATGGTTCCCGCCGGGAGCCAAACCGGTCCACGTTGGTATAGACCATGCGCCACCCCACGACGAAAAAGCCATAATGGTTTTCGCCGCCGGGTGTCGTTCCGCTAAATTTCTGTGGATTGCAATTAATCTGATGAAGGAATTATTTTCAGTTCAGACAGGTACAAAAAAAATTAATTGTCTCACGACAATTAATCCTCTTAACCTTAAATCTAATACCATGAAAAACACGTTGCAAAGGTAAGCGTTTTTATGTTATAAAACATAGCTTTCCAAAATAAAACGCGCCGCTTTTGCGTTTTTTAACTCATACACCCTCTTCTCACCACTTTTTTTAACATATCCCAAATCAAAATTTATCAATGTAATAAGCAAACATAAACCGAATTAAAGCCCAAATCGCGCAAAAAAGCCGATAAAGTGTTATCTTTGCAAGAAAGAGAATCTTATCAAGATTAAAATTAGTTAGATATGAGAACAAAATACCAGCGCGTGCTCCTCAAGCTCAGCGGCGAGTCGCTGATGGGGCAACAAGGCTACGGCATTGACACCGAGCGACTAAACCAATATGCCGTCCAAATCAAGGAGATTGTCGACGGCGGCGTCCAGGTGGCTGTCGTAATCGGCGGAGGCAACATATTCCGCGGCCTGCAGGGCGCGGCAAAGGGCTTCGACCGTGTGAAAGGCGACCAGATGGGTATGCTCGCAACAGTCATCAACTCTATCGCCCTCAGCTCGGCCCTTGAAAACGTCGGGCAGGCGTCCCATGTATTCACCGCCCTCAATATGTACCCCATCGGCGAATATTACAGCAAATGGCACGCTATTGACGCGCTCAACAACGGCGACGTCGCCATCATAGCCGGAGGCACCGGCAACCCATTCTTCACCACCGACACCGCCTCGGCCCTGCGCGGGGTAGAGGTGGGAGCCGACGTGATGCTCAAAGGCACGCGCGTCGACGGCATCTACACCGCCGACCCCGAAAAAGACCCCTCGGCAACTAAATTTACCGAAATCACCTACGACGAGGTCTACAACCGCGGCTTGAAAGTGATGGATCTCACCGCCACAGCACTATGCAAGGAAAACAAGCTGCCAATCATCGTGTTTGACATGGACACCCCCGGAAACCTCCGAAAGGTGATTGACGGCGAACCCATCGGCACATTAGTCTACTAACCAACCCAATAAACCACTTAACTTCCACACGATTATGACCGACGTTAAGACTTATCTCGACCCCGCCGACGAAAAAATGGGAATGGCGGTGGCATATCTCGACGAATCGCTGGCCCACATTCGCGCCGGCAAAGCCAACCCGAAAATCCTCGACGGCATCCGTGTCGACTACTACGGCAGCGCGTCACCAATATCCAACGTGGCCAACATCTCCGTACCCGATGCCCGCACCATAACAATCACCCCCTGGGAGAAATCGATGTTCCGCGAAATCGAGAAGGCCATCATCAACTCCGACCTGGGCATCACCCCTGAAAACAACGGCGAAATTATCCGCATCTCCATACCCCCGTTGACCGAAGACCGCCGCAAACAACTCGTTAAGCAGTCAAAAGCCGAGGCGGAACAAGCCAAAGTTTCAGTCCGCAACGCCCGCCGCGACGCTATCGAAGGGCTGAAAAAGGCCGTAAAGCAAGGTATGCCCGAGGATGTAGAAAAAGACGCCGAAGCCCAAGTGCAGAAGCTCCACGACAAATACCTCAAGAAAATCGACGAGCTTTTCGCCGCTAAAGAAAAGGAAATCCTCACCGTCTAAGAAACGCTATCATCTCCACCTCCTTTCACTTTCAGCGACGCTAAAGTAGAGCTTGCCCGTGAGCAAGCCGATGATAAACAATATCGCGGTAAGGCCGGCCTCTGCAGGCCGGTCTTATCCGTAACATGTGATTACCCCCCACACACACACAAACTTTCAGCCACAATGCAACGAGTTCTGTTCCATTCCACAATCTTCGGACCTATCCACAGCCGCCGTCTCGGCACATCGCTCGGAGTCAACCTCTCGCCAACCGACGGCAAAATATGCACGTTTGACTGCGTCTACTGCGAAGCCGGCTACAACGCCCAGGGACCGGGAACATCGGGGCTACCATCCCGAGCCGACGTGGCGCGCCTGCTCGAAGAGAAACTGTCGGCCATGAAAGCCGCCGGTGAGCCGCTCGACGTGATAACGTTCTCAGGCAACGGCGAACCGACCGCACACCCCGAATTTGAAGGAATCACCGACGACGTCATCGCCCTGCGCGACCGCCTCTTCCCACAGGTGAAAATCAGCGTGCTATGCAACTCCACCCGCCTCACCGACGAAGGGGTCAGGCGCGCGTTGCTGAAAGTCGACAACAACATACTCAAACTCGACTCTGCCGTCGACGCCACCATGCGCCTGATTGACCGCCCCGGCTCCCCGGCTTTCAACTGCACCGATGTCATCAGACAAATCGCCGACTTCGGCAACCGTTGCATAGTCCAGACCATGCTGCTCCGCGGCGAGGATGACGAGGGACACGCCATCGACAACACGACCGACGCCGAAATAGAGGCCCTTATCAAAGCCTACAAGCTCATCAAGCCCTCCGAGGTGATGCTCTACTCCATCGACCGCAAGACACCCGCCTCACGCCTCCGGAAGGTCGAACGCGACGAACTGCTGCGCATCGCCGACCGTATGCGTCGAGCAAGGATAAACATCCGTGTCAGCTGATAATCCAATTTAACCATGATATACCCCCGTCCACTCAACCCGGGCGACAAAATAGCCATTCTGTCGCCGGCAAGCATCATCAATCCCGATTATGTCGAAGCGGCAGCCGCAACCATCACAGCTGCCGGATGGGTCCCTAAAATCTATCCTAACGCTTTGGGCCACAGTGGCTCATATAGCGGTTCAAGACAACAGCGGCTCAATGACCTCACCGAGGCCCTGACCGACCCTTCAGTACGCGCAATCCTCTGTAGCCGTGGCGGCTACGGAACCGTCCACCTCCTCGACGACCTGTCACTACTGCCGTTGACCGACGACCCCAAATGGATTATCGGCTTCAGCGACATCTCCGCGCTCCATGCGCTGATGCAAACCAATAAGATAGCAAGCCTGCACGCATCCATGGCAAAGCAGCTCGCCAGGGGGTGTGATAGCCCGCTTAATCAACAGTTATTCCGCATATTACGCGGCGAAATGCCAAGTTATGCGTTTGACCCCGACCCGCGAAACAGAGAGGGTGTCGCCAACGGCAGGCTTGTCGGCGGCAACCTCGCCGTCCTCGCCGGACTTATCGGCACACCCTACGACCTACTGCGACCCGACACTCTGCTGTTCATCGAAGATATAGCCGAACCCATCTACAAAGTGGAACGCATCCTCTATCAATTGCGTCTGAAAGGAGTGCTCCAGAATCTACGAGGGCTTATCGTAGGCCGTTTCACCGAATATAGCCCCGATGCCAACTACCGCGCCATGGAGGAGATGATAGCCGAAATGACCGCACCCTACGCCTATCCCATAGCCTTCAACGTCCCTATCGGACATATCGACGACAACATCCCGCTCATCGTAGGCTCCACCGCCACCCTCACCGTCACCCCCGCAACAGCCGCGCTTGCTCACGAAAAAACGGTCTCCGTCTAAGTTTTCCACCAAAAATCAGACAACGAAAAAGGGAGGCAGAGCAATAGCCCAACTTCCCTTTGCCGCTATTATTCGTAGGATTTACGCATATTTTCATCTGTCGTTCCCCAACGATGAAAATCGCAGCGTTTTGAGTTAATTAGCGGTGTTAAGCAGGTTAAATTTCAGTATTTTGTCACTTACGTCACGGGCGCGCCGCAAGTGGTCGAGCCGCAGCGAGTCAATGCCGTCAGAGTCGCCGTACATATCGTCGGCGAAACCTATCGCCACCCCTGGGAAATCGGGATCAAGCACCGATTGCCCCATGCCATGCCAGCTATAGTCACTCCAACCCATCAAATCAAGCAACGTCGAGTAAACATCGACTTGCCCCAATTGACCATCGTAACGACCCGGCACAGGCGAGTTCAAGACTATGAGCGGTGTGTGTTGCCCGGCATCGACAAACTCCCGTGAATGTTGGTTCCTGATCGCTTCCTTGCGGCGGTCGGCAAGGCCTTCATGGTCGCCGATTATCGCCACCATAGTTTCTGCATAGTCAGGACGCGTCTTGAGGTATTCTATCAGTGTGGCCAACGAATGATCCGTGTAGTTGACGGTTATCATATAGTTTTTCACCATCTCAGGGTAATCCCCTTTGAAATCGACACGGCGTAGCTTTTCAGGGAGGCGGAACGGATTGTGCCCTGAATATGTGACCCACATCAAGAATGCGCGCTCTCCCGCCGGCCATATCTCTCCGCGGCGCAGCTTCTCGACACTCTGAGCCATGAATCCACCGTCGCTCAAGCGGCGGGCTGACCCGACCGGCTCATTGTTATTCCATGAGGTGTGGTGGATGAGTGTATCCACCCCGAAAGCATCCGCCACACGAATCTGGTTCCAAACGTAGGGCTTGTCGCAGGTGAGTATATATGAGCGTCCTCCGTGTTCGCGCATAGCTTTTGGAAGCGTGTAAAAAGTGTTGTCGGCTGCCTCGTAGGAATAGACGCTGTTGCGCATGGGCAGCATACCGGCGAGCGTCAGCAACTGACCGTCAATCGAACGGCCATTGGCGGCTTGCGTTACGACATTTGGAGCGAAAAATGTTGTGGTGTCGGCGATAAGAGAATTCATGTAAGGGGTCAATTCGACACCTTCCACCGATTTCTCAAGCGGCCAGCTTTCAAGCGACTCACACAGAATTATCACCAAATTTTCACGTCCGGGGTGTTGTCTCGCCAACGAGTCTACCGCAGGCAGCCCGCACATTTGACGGTGCGTGTCGAGCCACCCCGCAATCTCCGCCTCAATCTCGGGAGTAAGTTCCTCTTTGGCTCTCAGTATGTCGTGGACAACGAATCCGCCTATTGTATATACCGGGGTTATGCAGGTCGATTTATAGCAGTTTATGCTAAGCCCGTCCATATGCTTCATCGGGCCTCCGCGCCAAGCGTCGGCAGCCCAAGCCAACAGCGACAGGCCTGCGATGGTAACGAGATAGGGGAGGGGTCGCGGCCGCGCGTCGCGTCGGTCGGCGACCGACGGATATATCGCAACTGCCGTCACAGTGAGCAGAGGAAGCAACAGATAAAGCCAACTGAACGAGTCGGCGACACTGTCGGTGAAGTCAGAGAGATTCCCCGCGAGCAGATAGCTTTGAGCCGGTATGGCGTTGAAATATGTGCGGCAATACATCAGGTTGGCCACCATCACCCAGTCGACGGCGAACAGCAGCAAACCGGGGGCCCAACGGCTGCGGGTGAACATCGCCGGAATGGATAGCAATGTCGCCGAGAGGAACAGATAAGGCCAAAACGGCAAGAAACAGAACGGGCGGAAAGTGGTCTGGCTCATCCATAGCAAGTCGAAGACAAGGAGCGTGAGCAATGATGTCACCCACCAATAGGAGAAACGGGCTGTCCACAACGAAGCGGGAAACAGCCTGCGCAATATGCTACTTATCTTCTTTTTCATTTGAGCCTTTACTGTTGTCTTTCCATCCGCGGCGGCTGCGCATAATAGTCCCCGACGATGGGGGCAACGACGGTTTGCGCCCGGTGATTGATTTGAGAGCGTCGATGTTGCGACGTTGCGCGAGCGGATTGTCATCGTGTCCGAGGTCAAAGTCGGGCTTCTGTATGAACTCGCCACCCGCTTTCGGTTTAGGAGCGTCGCGGTTGAAACGCGGTTTGCCGCCTTCACGGCTGAACCGTGGCTTTGAATCCTTATCGAAGCTCGGTTTGCCGCCGTCGCGGCCATAGCGGGGTTTGTCTCCACGGTCAAAACGTTCACGGCGTTCGTCACCTTCTTCGCGGCGGAAACGAGGGGATTTAGGACGGTAACGCTCTTCCAATTTGTTGCGCGGCTCGCGCGAGTCCTTGCCACCAAACCCTTTTTCGCGGGCTTCGCGTTTCCACTCGCGGTCATCGGGACGGCGGCGGGTCATGCGGCGGTCGGGTTTCTCGTCGTCGAGGCCCTTGATACGTCCGCCGGCGGCTCGGAAAGAGCTGTAATCCCCGTCAAATATGATGTATTCGCGCAGCTCGCAGTCGAGCGCGCCGTTAAATAGCTCGAGTTTGGTCGACGGAGCGAGCCCGATTTTCTGGAAATACTCCTCGCGGTAGCCTATAATCCATGCGTGATAGCCGGTAAACACGCGCTTCAGTTTTTGACCTATCATTTCATAGAGGCCATCCATATCCTCGACGCTGATACGCTCGCCATACGGAGGGTTGGTGACAAGCACTCCGCCTTCGGGCGACGATGGGGCCTCGGTCCATTGCGACAGTGGCTTGACCTGGAGATTTATGTAGCGGCCTACGCCCGCGCTTTTAATGTTGGCTTCGGCGATAGACACGGCTCGGGGCGAGATGTCGGCACCGTAGATTTTGAAGTCAACGTCGCGTTCATCGGAATCGTCATTATACAGACGGTCAAATAGCTCAGGGTCAAAATCTTTCCACTGCTCAAACGCGAATCCCTTGCGATAGATACCCGGGTTGATATTGGCTGCTATCAAAGCCGCTTCCACCAAGAATGTTCCGGAGCCGCACATTGGGTCGACAAGGGGGCATTCGCCCCGCCATCCGCTCTTGAGAATTATGCCGGCTGCCAACACCTCGTTAATCGGGGCCTCGGTCTGCGCCACGCGGTAACCGCGTTTATGTAGCGATTCGCCCGAGGAATCAAGCGACAGGGTGACGCGGTCGCCGGAGATATGCACATTAATCATCACGTCGGCACCGGTCAGACGCACCTTGGGGCGCGAATCGGGGCCGAAACGGTCTTTGAAATAGTCGACTATGGCATCTTTTACGCGATAGGTCACATAACGAGAGTGGGTGAACTCGTCGGAATATGCCGTCACATCGATGGCAAAGCTTTTGTCGAGCGTCAGAATCTGATTCCAGTCGTACTCCTTGACCATTTCATAGAGACTTTCGGGGTCTTCGGCTATGAATTTATATATGGGCTTGAGAATCCTCAACGCCGTGCGGCAACAAAGGTTGGCCTTATAAAGCGTCTCGAGGTCACCTTCAAAGGAGACCATGCGCCTTCCCGGCTCAACGTTCTTGGCACCTATGCCGCGCAGTTCCTCGGCGAGGACATCCTCTAAGCCTTGGAATGTCTTGGCGACCATTTCAAATTCCTCTTTCATTGTTTGAATCTTAATATATTGTCTGCTTTTGCTTGTACTAATTTCTCCCCGGGAGCCACATCGGTTGTGACCCAGAGATTGCCCCCTATCACAGCCCCGTCGCCGATGGTGATACGGCCAAGGATAGTGGCGTTGGAATAGATGACCACATTGTTGCCTATAATAGGATGGCGGGGTATTCCCTTAATCAGATTACCGTCGGAGTCGGTATCGAAACTCTTTGCTCCGAGCGTGACACCCTGGTAGATTTTCACATTGTCGCCTATGCGGGCTGTAGCGCCTATCACCACGCCCGTGCCGTGATCGATGGTGAACGCTCGGCCTATCGTCGCCGCTGGGTGGATGTCGATGCCGGTCTCGCTATGGGCCTGCTCCCCAATCATGCGCGGTATCACCGGCACCCCAAGCTCCACCAGCAGATGGGCCATGCGGTAATTGGCAATCGCTCTGATAGCCGGGTAGCAATAAATCACCTCCTCGGTCGAAATGGCGGCGGGGTCGCCGTTGTAGGTCGCTATCACGTCAGCCTCAAGCAGCTGTCGCAACTCAGGCAGCCGGCTGACGAAACTGTCTGCCTTTTCGCATCCCATCCTTTTCAAGCTATCGACATCAGGCTTCTCCTCACAGTCGTCGGCGAAACCCATGCCGGCGGCTATCTGATCGACAAGAAGCTCATAGAGCCGCTCAAGCGACACACCGGTATGATAGACAATGTTGTTTCGGTTGACATCGCTGTTGCCGAAAAATCCGGGAAAAATCAGTGCCCGGAACAGCTCAATCATTTCAGCCACAGCTTTTTGTGACGGTAACGGCTCGCCGCGCCATCTCATGTGGCACATACTTTTAAGATTTTCTTGTGCCGACAGTCGGGCTACTGTCGCACTCATCACACAATCGTGAGGTTCGGGCGTTACCATGCTACTATTCCAGTATATTACAACGCGAATTTACTCAAATAATTCGTTTCTCACCACTAATTCCCCAACAATTACCACAGCGGCTGTTAGAGACCGTGATTCCCCCTCGCAGAGGATAACCCGCCACGGAGCGAGGCAACCCTACTTCCGCCACGGAGCGAAACGCGACGCTAATTCCCGCATCTCTTTGGCAACCGCACGGTCAAGGCCTTCGGGGACGAAAGTGATGGCAGCGGGGTCCCGACCCGTTATCATACCGTATTCCATACACGCCGCGAGATACGACGCTCGTAGCGACGGATGGCAATAGTCATTGTAAAGCAATCCAGCCGCGCTCGCTCCCCCTCGCTCAAAGACGTCAGCCACGGCATCGCCCACCGGGCATACGCGCACTCCGGGGATGTCGCGGGCGACGTTCATGAAACTTTTGTGGAGAGCCTGCGAATCAGCCTTGAAACTCTCCCACTCGCCGGAATACGCCCAGTTCATCGGAACGATTATCTCGGCTTGCGGATTCGGACAGTTGGCCAAAATAAATTTTTTCCACAGTTTCACTGACTCAAGAAGCGTCTCGGGCATCGTGCGCGGCAGCGAACTCTGTTCCTGTAAAATGATGATATCCCAAGGCTGGGATGCTACAAGGCTTTTCGACAGCTCGTCGTTGTAATGGAACAGCAATGTGCGACCGAGCTGAGTGCGTTTCTCCCACCTCATGTCGAGTCCGTCGGCAGCCGCCATCGCGTTAAACATCGCCGTCTGGCCATTTACCTCAATGAGGCTGTTGTTCAACGAAAGTATGCGCACCGGCTTTTGAGCTTGCGCCATAAACGCTGCGAGCAGCGTGACGATAATCGCTATTGAAATCTGTTTCATGTGATAACTTATTTCTTTTATGATGAGTTAGAAGCTATGCTCGTCGAGTATGGTGCCGCCGGCAAGCATTATCAAGCTGCTGTGCTGTCAATGAGGCTGTCGCAAATGAGGCTTGGTTTGGCAAATTTAAGAAACTCTTTCTGTTTTTTACTACAAAAACGTCAGATTACTGCCGCGGAGGCGGCGGTTAATGTTTGAGAGGAGTTTTATCAAGCGCGGCATGGTTGCGTGGGTGGCGAATTTGATGCGTTGTGATAATGGGCGAGCCTGCCAGTATGGGTTTTTATTCCAATCGGGGATTAGTTTGTTGATGCCGCGGCGCACTTGCTTGATGCGGTCAGTGGCGACATCGGTAAAGCGGTAAATTGCGCCGTAGACTGTGTGCACGAGGTATTGGTTGATAATCAAATAGTTGATTTCATCGGGGTATTTTTCATATATTCTCAGTCGGCGGAGATGGTCCAGCAGGGTTTCGGCCGATGAGATTCTGTCGAAGAAGCGGTAGTTGTCTGTCGAGCGTGTAACGGAGCTGTTGTCGATGCGATAATGATATAGAGGTTTGCTGATTTTTACAACTTTTGGAGCTGATAGCTGGATGGCGAGGGCAACGGCGTTGTCTTCATAAAACACACCTTCAGGAAAGTATAGATTGTTGTCGGTTATCAGTGCGCGGCGATACATCGCGGTCCATACGGGGGTAGGGTATAGGACAAGTCTTCGTTTAAGCTGTTCGGTTGACGTATCAGCCGAATCGCTTCCTAAAGGAGAGATTGTTTGTTGTAAGCCGCTTTGGGAAAATTGTGCGTAGTCGAAAAAAACTGCGTCGGCATTTGATTTTAGGATTGCGTCGGCGCATTGTTTTAACGCGTCTATATCAAATTTGTCGTCAGCGTCGAGGAAGATTACATATTCGCCTTTAGCGATGGCGAGAGCGCGGTTCCTGCCACCTCCTTGTTTCACATTTATCTGGGAGTCGATAACCTTTATCCGTTTGTCGGCTTGGGCATATCGATGAAGTATTTTAGAAGAGTTATCGGTTGAAGCGTCGTTGAAACATATCAATTCAAAATTCCCGTATGTCTGTGAAATTACGCTGCCGACAGAGTCTTCAAGAAAATCTTCGGCATTGTAAACGGGCATAATCACCGAGATTGATATTTTGCCGTTTAAGTTCTCCATGTCATAAAACCGTTTCGTTGTGGCAACTCAACAAATTTAAGATAAATATCTCGAATAGAAAAATCGTGAGCGACAAAGGCGCAGCCTGATAGCCGCGCCTTTGGTCAATTATTATCGGGAGATGATTATTTAGTGATTTCAGAGCATGGCAAGCGCACGCAGTTCTTCGACAACCTCGCTCCGCGTCAAGCTGCGCCGCGCCGATAGAGTGCTGGCGAAGTCGTTGGCAACGGCTTGGACACCTGTGTGATTAAATAGTCGGTGAAGATAGTTGTAGCTTTTGACAAACATACCGTTTATTTCATCGTCGTCAAGCGAACAGGTGTCGCGTCCCTCGACAGTGGCTATCTCCATCATCGCTTTTCGTATATCGTCGCTAATGGTGGCGTGTCGACTTACATAGTGCCGGCACATGACATTTGAAATCATCATGGCGATAGATAGCTGGAAGTGGCGTAATATCTCGTTCCATGCGATTTTAGCCGAAAGTCTCGGATTGCCTGAAAAGTAGTATTCCGATGTGAATTTCACCGAGTCGCCCGAGTCGGTATCAAGCGATAAAGAGTCGAGCAACTCCTCGCTATCAAGGGCTACAATGCCGATAGCCATACCCGTGACACCGTAACATTTGTCGTTTTCGTCGGTATATTTCAAACTTGTTTCCATCTATCCAAATCAAATTTTGACGGTAGCCTGCAAATTAATTCACCACAAGTATCTTTGTGACTGCTCCCTGGGTGTTTACCCCTTCGCCGCTCTTTGAAGCGTAGACATAGTAAACGCCTGTGCGTACCCGCTCACCGTTACGGTTGCAACCGTCCCAAGTTACCATACCTCCTTCTGAGACAGTGTCGAGGAATACGCTTCCCGACGCGTCGGCAATTTTCACGCGCGAGCCGTCAATTAGACCTTTGATGGTTATCCAACCGGTGTAGCCGGGGCGGACGGGATTGGGGAACGCGTAGACATTGGAGTAATCGTCGGCTCCGGGCGCGACCTTGCTGTTGTAGCGGAAGACTCCGTCGGGGGTTGCGACAAACACGTCGCTTCCATTCAAGTCGCAGGCGAGCGCATATATGCAGTTGTCGGTCAATACACTGTTGTCGATGTCGTGGCTTTCGATAATCTCATCACCGTTGGCACTGATATAGAACAGACCTGATGACTGGGTACCGGCCCACTTTCTGTTAGCGCCGTCAACAGCGAGCGACAACACTTGCTGTGTGTCAAGAAGATAGTCGGCAAATCCCGAGCCGTCGTTTCGCGGCACCTTTATACGGTTGAACATCATGTTGGGGTTGGTGGCCTCAGTCGGGTTTGAAATTTCAATGATGCCGTTGGCGGTACCAATCCACACCTTACCGTCAAGCCCCTCTACGATTGATGTCGCGCGGCCCTGGGTGATTTCCTTGCCATCCTGGTCAGCCCATTTTTCCCAAATGTAGTAGGTGTCGTCGTCGAAACTTGCAGTACCTTTTGTATCGTAAGCAAGGAGACGCGTGCCATAGGTGCCGTCAAGCACGAATACCATGTTTGAATATTTACAAATAAGTATTCTTGAATCGAATGATGAACCTAAATTATTGATTGGCAATCTAATCCAATCAGATGCAGTGACAACTTCTTTTTTACGGGCGGCAGCGGGTAAAATGTGAATTGGATATTCGGTATCCGTCGCTAATAGTTTACCGTTTATGCACCACAAATTGCCGAATCGGTCAAATGCCATCGCGGGAACGGCTACAAAATTTCCATTCTTATTATCATAGTAGAAAGTAGAGTTGTCAGTGTAGTAGTGATCTGCCTCCACATATTCACCATCAGCGTTTTTGGTAAGTTTAAAAACGCCCTCCCATAAACTGGCGGCATAGTATGTGTCGGGGTCGTCGGGGTCCTCTGCGACATCGCAGACATCCCTTATGGTTTTTTCATTCGGACATGGAGCTTTTTCGTTGAGTTTCGTCACGTCGTATGTTGTCGCGTTAATGAATTTTCCTCCATCATATATAGATGTGCGCTGAAGCCACCATGTGTTGGTTCCTAAAATGTTTGATTTTGTTACCTGATTGATATACAACCGATTTGACGGTGAAAATTTCAGTTTATCGGCCTGACGCATATTCAACGAATTGAGCGTGAAGTAATCATTTTTGACCGTGGCCGGAGATGTGGTTATATCTAATTGCGCTATACCTTTATCATTGGCGGTCCATAAAGATGATGGACCGTCGTACATCGCGATAGCCTGATCGGTGAGAGGGGATGATAAAGCGACAGTTTCAACAGTACCGTCGGTATTTATATATATCAATTCATTGTCGCCTTTCGCAAAATAGCGTCCGTCTTTAAGCATGGCAGGATAATCCACCGGTTTTTCATAGAGCCATTCCATCTTGGCGGTACGTTTTTCAAAATTGAGGTCCACACATGACAGTTGAAAATTACTCTTGTCTCTTCGGGATCTCACAATAACCTTGTTGTCTTTTAGATGGCGCAATGAATTAGAATAACTTTGCCAACCGTCATTCCACGGAAAACTTTTGAATTTATCCAAGCTATTTATACGCTCATTGACCGGTATGTAACATATAATACCTATCTTATCTTTCGGATAATTACTATCATCGCTAAGAATCACCAAGTAATCACCGATAACGGCGAGGGTTTTAATCGATGCTTTGTATATGCCTGAATCCACCACATAGTGTTCCTTGTCATCAAAAATCACTACGCCGAACGCGGTAGCCACATAAATTTTGTTGTTGGCAAACGCTACATCATTGATTGTTTTTGACGTGGTTAACACAGCGTCTTTGATGTCGGGCATATTCACGATTTTTCCGTCGTCGTAGAGCAGGTCGATGTTGCCCGATTCGTAGGCTATCAGAAGATATTTGTTTGAGTAGTTGTACCAAATACCTTTCACGCTGCTGTCGCTCAATTTGTTGATTGCGGAGTAGGCATAGGTTTCCTGTGTGTCTTTATCATAAGAGAACAGACCGTTTTGCGACACATAGTAGACATGGCCGGGTGTATCGACTATCCTATATCCGGTAAACGGGTCTTTCAGCGCATCGTTTCCATAGGTTGAAACACCATCGTAGGAGTTAAACAATTCCCACTCTCCCACAGCGAGCTGGGCGTTAGAAACCATCGGTAAGGCCGCTATCAGTATGGCTAATAATCTTTTTATCATCTATGTTAACTGTTTTTCTGTGTTATTTTATGTTATTTTTTATAAGGTTGCCAATTTTTTCAACAATGACTCGACAGCCCGACGACGATGGCTTATCGCGTTTTTTTCAGAATCAGTCATCTCGGCAAAAGTCTTAGAGCTGTCAACAGGGCGGAACACCGGGTCATAGCCGAAACCGTTTTGTCCTGACGGTTCAGTCGTAATCTCACCGTTGACCACTCCATCGACAACAACTTCCTTGCCGCCGAGCAGAAGCGCAATTACCGTGCGAAACCGCGCCGACCGGTCGGCAATCCCATCCATTTTTTCAAGGAGAAGTTTCATGTTGGCTTCGGAGTCATGGCCGGGGCCTGCGAAGCGGGCTGAATAGACTCCCGGGGCACCATTAAGCGATGCCACTTCAAGGCCGGTATCGTCGGCGAAACAGTCAAATCCGTATTTTTCCTTGATGTAGCGGGCTTTTAGAAGTGCGTTACCTTCAAGAGTCGATGCCGTTTCGGGTATGTCATCATGACAATTAATGTCACTGAGCGACAACACATCAAATTTGTCTCCAATCATCATTCTGATTTCATGGAGCTTGTGCTCATTGTTTGTGGCAAAAACTATCGACGGTAACTTATTCATAACAAACGTATAGCAATTGAATAAACGAGAAAAACGCTTGTTTTATTATACCACTACGATGTTGACAATCTTGCCGGGGACTACTATAATTTTTTTGACAGTCTTGCCTTCAAGCCATTTAGCCGCACCCTCGTTGGTCAACGCCGCTTTCTCAACCTCTTCCTTAGGCATATCAATCGGGAGCGTGATGTTGAAGCGCGCCTTGCCATTGAACGACACCGCATAAGTAGCGTTGTCCTCTTTGAGATATTGCTCATCGCACACCGGCCACTTTGCGTCGCACACCGTTGTGTCATGTCCAAGGTCGTGCCAAAGCTGCTCGCAAATGTGCGGCGCGAACGGAGCAAGCACCACTACAAGTTTCTCAAATATATCACGCGAGTGGCACTTATCTGCTGTCAGCTCGTTAACACATATCATGAATGCGCTTATAGATGTGTTGTATGAGAAACTTTCGATGTCGGCTGTCACTTTCTTTATCAGCTTGTTTATGGCTTTCAGAGCGGCTTTTGAAGGAGCGTCGCCGGTGACAAGGAAATTATCGCCCTTATAGAACAGCGACCACATTTTTTTGAGAAAACGATTCACGCCGTCAATGCCGTTAGTGTCCCACGGTTTGCTCTGTTCGAGCGGGCCGAGGAACATCTCATAAAGACGTAGAGTGTCTGCACCGTATCTGTCGACAATGTCATCGGGATTAACAACATTGAACATCGACTTCGACATCTTCTCAACAGCGTATCCGCACACATATTTTCCATCTTCCAAAATAAACTCGGCGGTGGCGAACTCAGGCCGCCAGTTTTTGAATTTTTCAATATCGAGGATATCGTTGGTTACGATGTTGACATCTACATGAATCGGTGTGGTGTCATAATCTTTTTTCAAATTATATGACACGAATCGGTTTGTGTCCTTGATGCGATAAACAAAGTTACTGCGACCTTGAATCATACCCTGGTTAATCAGTTTCTTGAAAGGCTCATCCTCACACACCTCGCCGAGGTCATAGAGAAATTTGTTCCAGAAACGGCTATAAATAAGGTGGCCGGTGGCGTGTTCCGTACCACCGATATAAAGGTCGACATTACGCCAGTATTCGTTTGCTTCTTTCGATACCAGGGCATTGTTGTTGCGGGGATCCATGTAACGTAGATAGTAGGCTGACGACCCTGCGAAACCGGGCATGGTGTTAAGCTCTATCGGGTATCCCTCGCCGGTAATCCAGTTTTTGGCTCGACCGAGCGGCGGCTCTCCCGACTCGGTGGGTAGATATTTGTCAACCTCGGGAAGAAGAAGCGGGAGTTTATCAATATCCATCATGTTGGGTATACCATCCTTATAATAAACCGGGAACGGCTCTCCCCAATAACGCTGACGGCTGAAAATAGCGTCGCGGAGGCGATAGTTAACCTTGACTTTTCCTATGCCTTTTTCTTCTATATACTTTTTAGTGGCTGCGATGGCATCTTTCACATCAAGACCATTAAGAGAGAAATCGGCGTTGGCTGAATTAATCATTTTACCCGATTTGGCATCAAAACTTTCCTCGCTGACATCGGCACCCTCAATCAGCGGTATTATGGGAAGATTGAAATGCCGCGCGAAAGCGTAGTCGCGGCTATCATGCGCGGGCACTGCCATGATAGCACCTGTCCCATAGCCGGCAAGTACATAATCACTAACCCACACGGGGATTTTCTCGCCTGTGAGGGGATTGATTGCATAGGCACCTGTGAACACTCCTGTGACTTTTTTGTCAATCATGCGCTCGCGCTCTGTCTTGTGCTTGATTGCGGCAATATATTGAGCTACGGTTTCTTTCTGCCCGGGAGTAGTCACCATGTCGACATAAACACTCTCGGGAGCGAGCACCATGAATGTGACACCAAACACAGTGTCGGCACGGGTGGTGAATATTTCAAGCTCAACATCGCTGTCGGCTATTTTGAATTTCATTTCTGCACCCTCAGAGCGACCAATCCAATTGCGCTGTGTTTCTTTTAGCGAATCTGTCCAGTCAATTTTTTCCAAACCATCAAGTAAACGCTGCGCATAGGCCGACACTCTAAGACACCACTGGTACATTAATTTTTGCTCGACAGGGTAACCTCCGCGTATCGACAACCCTTCACTCACCTCGTCGTTGGCAAGGACTGTTCCGAGTTTGGGACACCAATTGACCATTGTGTTGCCAAGATAAGCGAGGCGATAGTTCATCAACAGGTCGCTCTTTTCTTTTTCGCTCATTTTGTTCCAATCGGCGGCAGTGAACTCAAGTTCCTTTGAAGCTGCGGCGGTCAATGAAACGGTGCCTTGCTTTTCAAGATGGGCAATCAGATTTTCGATAGGCTGAGCCTTATTTACGGCAGTGTCGTAGTAAGAGTTGAACATCTTGATAAACGCCCACTGAGTCCATTTATAGTATTCAGGGTCGCAGGTTTTTATTTCACGCGACCAATCATAGCAAAAACCAATTTTGTCGAGCTGTTCACGGTAGCGGGCTATGTTTTTGCGCGTTGTAACCTCAGGATGTTGCCCCGTCTGTATGGCGTATTGCTCAGCCGGAAGCCCATAAGCGTCATATCCCATCGGATGAAGCACGTTATAACCCTGCAAACGTTTGTAGCGAGAGAAAATATCGCTTGCTATGTAGCCCAGCGGATGCCCGACGTGCAGACCCGCACCCGAGGGGTAGGGGAACATATCGAGCACATAGTATTTAGGACGCCCGTTGTCTATATCTACTTTATAAGTATTTTCATCTTTCCATCGCTGCTGCCAGCGGCTCTCTATATCTTTGTGATTGTATTCCATTGCTTATTTATATTTACCTTATGTGTAATGAAAATCTATTTTATTTTGACAACTCAAGCATTCTGACTATCGGTTGTCGCGCCCTATCTATTATTGTCGCGTCGACCTCAATAGCCGGCGACATATCACGCAGACAATCACGCAACTTCTCAAGAGTGTTAAGTTTCATGAAGTTGCAATCGTTGCAGGCGCATGAACTGTCGACGGGAGGGAGTGGAATGAATGTTTTGCCGGGACACTCTTTTTTCATCTGGTGGAGAATTCCACTCTCGGTTGCCACTATAAACTCTTTGTCGCCGCTTTCTTTGGCATATTTGAGCAATGCCGCGGTAGAACCCACTACATCTGCCAAAATCAACAGAGTTTTCTTACATTCGGGATGGGCGAGTACTTTAGCGGCGGGATACTGTTTTTTCAGCTCCACAAGTTTCTCAATCGAAAATTGCTCATGGACGTGACAGGCACCGTCCCATACCAACATATGCCTACCGGTGACACTGTTAATGTAGTTTCCGAGATTTCTATCGGGTCCGAATATTATTTTTTCATCGTGAGGCAGTGTGTCGACAACCGCTTTAGCGTTGGAAGATGTGACAACAATATCGGTCAAGGCTTTCACTGCTGCCGATGTGTTGACATAACTTATCACCGTGTGACCGGGGTGAGCGTCGATAAACGCCTTGAACTCCCGCGGAGGACAACTGTCGGCAAGGGAGCATCCGGCATTGATATCCGGCACAAGCACCGTCTTCTCCGGGCACAGAATCTTGACAGTCTCTCCCATGAAATGCACGCCACACATCACCACTACCGGCTGGGTAAGTTTAGTGGCTATCTGTGCAAGGGCAAGGCTGTCGCCAATAAAATCGGCCAAATCCTGTATCTCGCCCTTTTGGTAGTAGTGACCGAGAATAACAGCGTTTTTCTCTTTTTTCAATCGCAGAATCTCCTCCTTCAAATCATCGGTCTTGACATCTGCATAATTGTCGACATTCATTATTATAATTATGAATTTTTCTTTTTGAAAAAATCTTTCTTATGTTTGTTTATATAGACTGTTGATAACTGCTATAACTTTTTGCCATAAAAGTTGCGTATTAACTTATAAATATCTAATAAACACTACCGACATATTTATTAACACCAGTTGCATTTGATATTTAGGCTTTTAAGGTAGTTATCAACATTGTGTTTACAACTTGCAAAGTTAATAACTTTCACTCATTTTTGCTACTGATAACTTTACTTTTCCGGGTTGATAACGCGGTTAAATCTTAATGTTAACTTATTTTGCGGTTTTCCCGAGGAGATTTTATAGCGGGAAAAACAAATAAAGCAAATTAAGTTGTAAAAAACTGTCTAAAAGTTATTGTAGGTTATTAACACAGTTATCAACATAAGGTAATAAACAGTTAAAAACATTTATCACAAGCGTTAGATGCGGGAATTTATCAGACTTCTCGGTGAGTGGGCAGCGGTAAAACAGCGTGTCAACTCATGGCTATAAAACGAAATTTTGGATAAAAGGCGGGAAAACAGTAACTTTGCGATAATTTTAGCGGAGAATATCTTGTAGTGTTTTTTTTTCGCATTTGAAATTCTGAAAAATCAGTTGTTATGAGCATATCACAGTTAAGCGAGCAGGAAATAGTGCGTCGCGGAAGTCTTGAGAAGATGCGCGAGATGGGAATAGAGCCTTATCCCGCAGCCGAATATCCCGTTAATGCCTACACCGAGGAAATCAAAGCTTCATTCAACGATGAGGCCGAACCCCGCGATGTAGTGGTGGCGGGACGCTTGATGAGTCGCCGTGTCATGGGCAAGGCATCGTTTATGGAGCTTCAGGACTCGCAAGGCCGCATACAGGTCTATGTCAACCGTGATGAACTTTGCCCCGGTGAGGATAAAGACCTGTATAACGTGGTATTCAAGAAATTGCTTGACATTGGTGATTTTGTGGGAATAAAGGGTTTTGTGTTCCGCACACAGACAGGCGCGGTGTCTATCCATGCGAAGAGCCTTACTGTTCTCAGCAAGTCGCTCCGTCCGCTTCCTATAGTGAAATATAAGGATGGCGTGGCTTACGACGCTTTTGATGACCCTGAGATGCGTTATCGTCGTCGTTATGTTGATTTGGTTGTAAATGAAGGTGTTAAAGAGATTTTTATAAAGCGCACCAAGGTTTACAATTCGATGCGCCAATATTTCAACAACCACGGTTACATGGAGGTCGAAACTCCTATACTTCAGTCGATACCGGGTGGTGCATCGGCTCGCCCGTTCATAACCCATCACAACGCTCTCGACATTCCACTGTATCTCCGCATCGCCGACGAGCTTTATCTGAAACGTCTGATTGTCGGCGGTTTTGAAGGTGTCTATGAGTTCTCGAAGAATTTCCGCAACGAGGGTATGGATCGTACACATAATCCCGAGTTTACCTGCATGGAGATTTATGTGGCTTATAAGGATTATAACTGGATGATGGATTTTACCGAGAAAATGCTTGAAAAAATCTGTCTTGATGTTAATGGCACCACCGAAGTTAAGGTTGGTGATAAGGTCATATCGTTCAAGGCTCCTTTCCCCCGCGTGACAATGACACAGGCTATCAAGGATTTCACCGGTGTAGATATCACCGGGATGGATGAGGACCAGTTGCGCGAGACTGCCAAAAACCTCGGCATAGAAGTAGATGCCTCGATGGGCAAAGGAAAACTTATCGACGAGATTTTCGGTGAAAAATGCGAGGGTAACTACATACAACCCACATTCATTATCGACTATCCGATAGAGATGTCGCCCCTGACAAAGCGTCACCGCGAGAATCCCGAGCTGACCGAGCGTTTCGAGCTTATGGTCAATGGCAAGGAGCTTGCCAACGCCTACTCTGAGCTTAACGATCCCATCGACCAGTATGAACGTTTTGTGGAGCAGATGAAACTCAGCGAGAAGGGTGATGACGAGGCCATGATTATAGATAAGGACTTTATCCGCGCCCTTGAGTACGGTATGCCACCGACGTCAGGCATGGGCATAGGTATGGACCGTCTGGTGATGCTCATGACCGGACATACTACCATTCAGGAGGTGCTGTTCTTCCCCCAGATGCGTCCCGAAAAGCATTCTTGACCGACAATCGTGGTCGAGAGATATGATGATAAAGCGTGTTATGATAACATCGCTGTAACATTGAGTTAACCTGAGTCAGAAAAAAAATCATGAATTTTCCAGGCAAGATAGCGGTAATGGGCGGTGGCAGTTGGGCTACAGCTTTGGCCAAGCTGCTTTTGCAGAATTGTGAAAGCATATTATGGTATATGCGCCGTGATGACCGTATAGAAGATTTTAAACGTTTGGGTCGCAATCCGGTTTACCTTACCGACGTGCAGTTTGACTGCCGGCGCATAGAGTTTTCCAGCGACATCAACGCTATCTGTGAAACCGCCGACACGTTGGTGATGGTGATGCCGTCGCCTTATTTCAAGGAGCATATATCAAAAATAAAAGTCGATATAAGCGGTAAATCGGTGGTGTCGGCGATAAAAGGGATTGTGCCCGATGAGAATCAGCTCATAACCGATTTCATGGTAGAGCGATTTGGAATAAATGCCGACAATCTGTTGGTAATCAGCGGGCCTTGTCATGCCGAGGAAGTCGCTCTCGACCGTCCGTCGTATCTCACCATCGGTTGCCAAAATATTGAGCGCGCGGGAGATTTCGCAAAATGTATTTCCGGGAAGCACACCCACACCATAACGTCGTCGGATGTCGACGGAATCGAGTATGCAGCCGTGTTGAAAAATGTCTATTCGATAGCAGCCGGTATAGTCCATGGCTTGAAGCAGGGCGACAATTTCCTTGCGATGCTTATCTCCAACGCCATCCGCGAGATGGAGCGGTTTATCGACACCGTTAACCCGCGTCAGCGTAAGATATATGACTCGGTCTATCTCGGTGATTTGCTTGTCACCTCATATTCCCGTTTCAGCCGCAACCACAACTTCGGCGCGATGATAGGTAAGGGGTATTCGGTAAAAGCCGCGAAAATGGAGATGGAGCAGACAGCCGAGGGTTACTATGGGACAAAGTGCATCCATGAGATTAACTCAGGCTATGGAGTAGAAATGCCGATACTTAACGGGGTCTACGACATTCTTTACCGCAACGTGTCGCCATCGAGAGCGATAGCGTCGATGGCTCCTTTCTTTGTCTGAAAAAATCGGAAACCTAACAAATCCGTCAAACCCTCATACCTTTCTTTCCCATGAAACACTACAAATTGATAGCGGTCGCCATTGTGGCGGCGTTGCTTTCTGTCTCAGTTCAGCCGATAGCGGCTCAACACCACCCTAACCGTCCCGGGAAAGGCCGTCTTAAATATGTCATAGGCGACAATGTAAACATCAGTGATAGTGTGAACGCCTATAAACTGTTGTTTGAGAACATCCCGCTCGACAAGGATTTCATCAACGACCCCATATTCGCCATTGTCGGGCAAAACCGCTCGTTTTATTTCAGTATAGGCGCGAATCTGAAGTTTACCTCTTGCTTTGATTGGGGTAACCCGATAGACGACCCTGGCGGCATCACCGTCGCGGGCATAGAGCGGGCCGCACCCGGCGACAACACCCTCTATCAGATGACGGCGCAGGGGAGCAACATTTATTTCAATATCATCGGTTTTCCGTCGTCGGCCAATCAGATAGGGCTTTTCATCAGTCTTGCCATGGACGACGAGCCGGGCAATTCCTACAAGGTGCACGCCAGCAACGTCTATATGCGTTACCGCAACTTCACGTTTGGCTACACGTCGAGCCTTTATAACGACAAGGCAGCCGACCCATACACCATCGACGGCCACGGCCCGATAGCGTCGGGAAGCCACGATAACATACAGATGAATTTCCAAAAATTCGTCACGCCTCACATCAGAGTCGGTGCAAGTATCGAGGCTCCCAAAAGCGACTATACATCCTATATCCCCGATGATTCTGAATCAGACGACCGCCAGCCCGAATTGCGGCAGCATCTGCCTGACTTGCCGATGTATGTCACCTATGCTTTCAATTCGACAAGCCATGTCAGACTGTCGACGGTATTGCGCGGCTTGTCTTACCGCGACCATGTGGCTCACCGCAACCACACCCTGCTCGGGTGGGGTCTGAAACTGACAGGCACCGCCAAAATAGGCTCTTTAGTGGCTTACGGTATGGCGCAGACCGGATGCGGTATCTCAAGCTATATCCATGAAAATGACGACCTGGGCCTTGACTTGGTGCCTGATATGTCACGGCCGGGGCGGCTCAAAGCACCCTGGGCATGGGGGTGTATCCTCGGCTTGCAATACAACTGGAGACCAAACCTGTTTTCGACAGTGGTGTATAGCTATATGCGCAATCATGTTGATCCTTACACCAACGGTTCGTCAATCCCTTACGGGGACCAGTTGCGCTACGGCCAGTATGGGCTTTGCAATGTCATCTGGCAGATTTCACCGCTTTTTCGCACGGGTATAGAATATGTCTACGGGCAGAAAAACACTTTTTCTCATTCGCGTCTCTCCAACAACCGCATATCGGCTCTTTTGTCAATGTCGTTCTGAAAACGATTTATTCCCGTCGGCATGGCTGAAAACGTGACTGACGCGAATCTACTGTTGAATCATCCGTTTGAGATATAGTGGAGCTTCCGGTCCGAGATTAAAGATGAGGTCGAGTATGCTGAGGTTTGGAATGAATCCTAATGTGGATAGGCGCACTTGGTAATATTCAGGCTGATATTCTCTGATAAATTTATAGTTGCGGTAATCGTTGACATCTTTTTCCGTTACCTCTCGGCTGTATTGTGGTATAGGTAATCTGAGTATGCGGCAGATTTCGTCGTTGACTGCTGTGTCTAAAGCTGTGATATTGCCATATCTCTCGGCTGTGTCACTTGAGAAAAAGGGCTTAAAACGGTCAATGTAAAATTCAAAATATGGAGTGCGGCCGTATGCCGATTCAAGGGCTGTCAAGTGTTTGTCCCACCATTGGCCATGAGTGGATATGCCCACTTCGGACCATGTCGGGTGGCTGCTGTAATCGGGTTTGATTATCGGTATGGTCAAAGATAGCGGCCCGCGAGTGTCGGCGATGTCGCAACGGTGGGTGTCCTTGCGGCGTTTGTCATAAGCTATTCCGCAGTCTATAACCACACGCCCGTGGCGAGCGACCTCGGCGTAATAGGAGGCCGCGGGGAAATAAAGTAGCGGCATGACTGCGACGCTGTCGGGAAATATCGGGAAAGGGGAGCCTTTCACATCGGCTGTCGGCTCGGTCATGTCTTGATTGCTATTTTTTGTCGGGATTAGCGTCTTTAAGCACGCGGTTCCACCTGATTCCGCCGTCGAACAGAGATTTATCCTTGTCAAACGATACAAGCACTCTCCAGGGTGTGCCTACGATATGGTCTTCCGGCACGAAACCCCAGTAGCGCGAATCAAGCGAATTGTCGCGGTTGTCGCCCATCATGAAATAATAGTCCATCTTGAACGTGTAGTAGTCGGTGGGCTTGCCATCGATATAGACCTTGCCATCGCCTCGCAGCTCCGCCGTCGGGTTATTCTCATAGACGCGTATGCATCGTTGATAGATTTCCCAGGTTTCGGGGGTGAGGCGGAGCGTTGAATTTTTCTTTGGTATCCAGAGACCGTTTTCACCGCCGTAGTTGGAGCGGCTCCACTGGCTTGCCGCGATTTCCGGGAACAGGAACTCGCCGATGGGCGCGGGTACTTGATAGATTATGGTGATTGACGGATTGTTTTCAAGTTTTGAAAGCATCGCCGGGGTGAGCGGGGCTACGTGTATTGGCAGCATTTCGCCGTTGTTTCCCTTTTTGAATCCGAGGCTTTCGAGGATTGCCGCGTCGCCAGGCTGCGGCTGGTAGAACCCACGGTCGGCTACGGCAACTCCGAGGTCTTCCCACTGAGAGGCGTCGAAGTATCCCGCTGATGATTGGAAAAAGTAGTTGAATTGAACGTTTTCAGGCTGTTTCTGAGCCTCTCCGTCGAGATAAATCACACCGTCGACAATCTTGATGCGTTGTCCCGGTAGACCAACGCAGCGTTTCACATAGTTTTCGCGGCGGTCGACGGGGCGGTAAATCTGACATCCGAGTTCGGCGGGGTTTGACAGCACGGCTTCGCGGCCATACATCTTGACGAGTGTGTAGTAGTCGGGGTTCTGCACCTTCTCCATGATGGTGTCGCCAGCGGGGAAGTTAAACACCACTATGTCGCCCAGCTCCACATCTCTCAGCCCTTTCAGCCGTCGGTATTCCACCGATGGTGATTCAAGATAGCTGTTTCCCCCGATTATTGGCAAGGTGTTGTGGACGAGGGGGAAATGTATCGGGGTCATGGGGACGCGCGGGCCGTAAGTGGTCTTGTTTACAAAAAGGTAATCGCCTGTCAGCAACGTCTTTTCAAGAGACGACGATGGTATCTGGTAGTTCTGTCCGACGAAGCAGAACACGAAATAGACGAGTATCAGTACATAGACTATGGCGTCGACCCAGCTCATGACCGACCTGATGGCTGCGTTTTTGCTCTTTTTCCACCATGTGAACGGTATATAGCCTGTGATGTAGATGTCAAACAGCAGGAATAACAGCAGTCCCAACAGCGGACGGCCCATCCATGCCACCCAGAGTAAGAAGATTAACGTCACGATTCCGAATCTCACCCAGCGTGTGGTCTTTATCTCTTTCAGCCGTCGGAGGAAATCTTCTTTAAACGGCAGTTTCTCTTTTTGTGCGGTGGTGCTTTCCATCACTCATCAATGCTTTGTTTTAAAAAATCGTTCATCATCTCATCCATTGTCAACACCCCTTTGCGTCCTGCCGCCCACTCGGCGGCGAGCACGGCTCCGCGGGCGAATCCCTCGCGGCTTTTAGCGCGGTGTTCGATGGTTACGGAGTCGACCTCCGATTCCCAGCTTACGATGTGGGTCCCGGGGACTTCCCCTTCGCGCTCGTGGTCAATGACGAGCGTGTCGGGAGCCGATACGGGGTCTTCGCTCCATCGGTTTAACATGGCCGATTCGGCTATAAGCCCCTCGGCCAGGGTGATGGCTGTGCCGCTCGGATGGTCAAGTTTGTGTATGTGATGTATCTCTTTCATCCGAGGATGATATTGCGGGAATGGGTTCATCAGTCGGGTAAGGAACTTGTTCAAACGGAAAAACAGATTGACGCCTACACTGAAATTTGACGACCACAGGAATGTGCCTCCGGCTTTCTCGCAAGCGGCAGTGACCTCATCCATTCTCGCTGTCCATCCGGTGCTTCCCGACACTACCGGCACCCCGATGGCGAACAGTTTCATGTAGTTGTCGACAGCTGCCCGGGGCGATGTGAACTCAATCGCTATGTCGGCGCTTTTGACCTTGTCGCTGTCAATGCGGTCATTGGTGTCCATATCCACAATAGCCACAATCTCGTGGCCGCGGCCGCGGGCTATGCGCTCGATGGCGCGGCCCATTTTTCCATATCCTATGAGGGCTATCTTCATATCGGCTTATAAAAACTTTGTCACAAAAGTAGTAAATATCCCCAAATCGTCCCAATTTATTCCTTAAAGAGGATGTCGGTCGGTGAGATTACTACTTCTTGACGGGTTTGCTGCCTCTGAAAAGTTCAGCAGGTTAATGCGCCGCGATGTCAACTCTCAACGCTAAGTCTATAACCTCTCGACTTTTTTGCTTAACTTTGCCGTTTCAAAGATAAAATTCAGAGTAAAATATGTCATCTACCTGGTTGTCACGATTTAAGGCGACAGTGTCGCACTCTCAGTTTTGGGGATTTTTCGTCTCGGTCGCCATTGCGGCCATCATCGCCATAATGTTTTTTCATCCCGATGCGTCGCAAGGCAATCAGCTCCGTCAGCACGATATGCTTCAAGGAGCCGCAATCGGGCAGGAGGCCAAGGCTTTCACCGAGGCCACCGGCGAGCCTACGCGGTGGACCAACTCCCTGTTTTCGGGTATGCCGACATTCCAGATAGCTCCGTCTTATCCCTCTAACTCACTCTTTGACTGGTTGACGACGGTCTATGGCTTAGGGTTGCCGTCGCCGTCCAACCTGCTGTTTATGATGATGCTGGGCTTCCTGATACTCATGTTTGCCATGAAGGTCAGATGGTATTATGCTCTGATTGGAGCCATAGCCTATGGTTTTTCGACATATTTCATAATAATAATCGGGGCAGGTCATATATGGAAGTTCGTCACACTCGCCTATATCCCTCCGACAATCGCCGGGGTGGTTCTCTGCTACCGCGGGCGTTATCTTGCCGGGGGTGCGCTGGCCGCCTTGTTTGCCATGTTGCAAATCGCGAGCAACCATGTGCAGATGTCATATTACTTCTTGTTTGTGATTTTAGGTCTGGTAATCGCCATGCTTGTGACAGCCTGCCGCGAGAAGCGGGTGGCCTCGTGGCTGAAAGCCACAGGCGTGCTTGCGGTGGCGGCCTCGCTTGCGGTGGCGGCCAATCTGCCGAGCTTGTATAACACTTACGAATACTCCAAGGAGACGATGCGCGGCGGTCATTCCGAGCTGACGAAAGCCGATGCCGCCCAATCGACCGGTGGACTTGATCGCGACTATATCACTCAGTACAGCTATGGGCAGTCAGAGTTGTTCACCCTGTTTATTCCCAATATCAAGGGTGGCGCCTCGGCCAAGCCCGAAAAGGGGAGCATGGTGCCGCTAAACCTCTCTGATCTACCTGACGCTCAGGAACAGATAGCTTCGGGGAAAATCGATCATGTCACGGCGCAGTTCTTGCAGTATCTGTCGCAATACTTCGGTGAGCCAGAGGGCACGAACGGCCCGATTTATGTGGGTGCCGTTGTTTTCGCCCTTTTTCTGCTCGGGTGTGTGATAGTCAAAGGCCCGGTGAAGTGGGCTTTGCTGATTTTGACCGTCTTGTCGGCGTTGCTTGCCCTCGGGCGCAATTTTATGAGTCTGACCGACTTGTTTATAGACTTCGTGCCGATGTACAGCAAGTTCCGCACCGTCGAGAGCATCCTCGTTATAGCTGAGTTCACAATCCCGGTTCTTGCCATTATGGCTTTGCAGAAGCTATTGGGGAGCGATGACCGCCGACGCTACTTTAAGCCTTTGATGTGGACGTTTGGCATCACCATGGGTTTGTGCCTGCTCGCTGTCATATCGCCGAGTATCTATGGCAGCGTCATCAGCGACAACGATTACTATGTCTCCAAGATGCTCGGTGACGCTTTGGCCGCGCAGGGTTATCCCGCCGAGGCTATCAGCCGGTTCAGTCTCGACAACCCGGCTGTGGTCCATGCCGTGCAAACTTTGCGCTATGAAATGGTTTCGGCCGACGCCATGCGCAGCTTCATATTCTTGGCCGCGGCATTCGCCGTTTTCGCCCTCTATATGTACGGTAAACTCAACCGTTGGATAGCTGTCGGGGCAATCGGCGTGATGGTGTTAGGTGACCTCTACTCGGTCAATAAACGCTATGTTGACCATGACAGTTTCTGCACCCCCGAGATGTCAGTGTCTGACCCCTTCCCGTTGTCATCGGCCGACAAGGTCATACTCCAGGACACGGCGATGAACTACCGCGTGATGAATATACCTGATTTCTGGCGGCCCGACCCGTCATTCCACCACAAGATGATAGGGGGGTATCATGCCGCCAAACTGACACGCTATCAGGATTTAATAGACCGCCACATAGGCAATTTCCTTAGCGGTGATGCCGGCGAGGCTGACATCAGGGTGCTGAATATGCTCAATGCCCGTTATATTGTGACTCCCGGCGGTGAAGTGGTTGAGAACCCCGCCGCCCTCGGCAACGCATGGTTTGTCGACACGATAAGCTATGTATCGACCCCCGACGAGGAGATGGCGGCTCTGTCGGTAATCGAACCGGCGGTCGAGGCTGTCGCCGACAAGCGTTTTGAGGGTGTGCTCGGCAGAGGTGTGACCGCGGAGCGGGGCGACACCATCTATGAGACATCATACGCTCCTAATAGGCTCACTTATCATGCTCGTTCGGCCCGGGGCGGCGTAGCTGTCTTTTCAGAGGTCTATTTCCCATGGGGGTGGGCCGCCACAGTCGACGGCGAAGAGGTGCCTATCGGTCGTGTCAACTACCTGCTGAGAGCCATAAAGCTCCCTGCGGGGACTCACACGGTGGTGATGACTTTCGACCCCCGGTCGCTGCATACCACCGGTATGATAGCCACCATCGCCATAATCTTGATATATCTGTTGGCGGCAGCGGCAGCGGCGTTTGCCATGATGCGCCTGTCGCATGACGAAACCAAGGAATAAAGCGTATCATGACGGCGAAGATAAAGCGATATTACTCGGCATTGCGGCGTTACAACCGCAGCAAGGGTTTCGGCATCCACTCTCCATTCGCGTTTAACTTTGTGCTGAGAGTGTTGCGCGAGCGGTTGCCCTACTATGCCTATGATGATATCGAGTATCGCCGCCGGTTGGCAAAAACGCTCGCTTCGACAGTGTCGCGGCATCCGAAAGTCATCTCGTCGAAGAACGCCAAGATGATTTTCCGCATCACCAACTACTTCAAGCCGCGGGCAATCATGCAGATAGGCACTTCCTACGGTGTGTCGGCAACAGCCGTTTTGGATGTCGATTCGCGAACTCGGTTGGTGCTTTATCAGGGAAATCAGCCCCACGAGGAGATTTACAAAGAGATTGTCGCCGCCCACGCTTCGAGAATATCGCTTCACTGCTCATTGCTTGAAGCCCTCACCGCATACGGACGCCTGCTTGGCGGCGTCCACCCTTTCATGCTTATCAATAGCGTTAATGCCGATGAGCTGCCACTCGTGGGTAAGGCCGTTTTAGACGCTCTTGACAAGGAGGGTACGGTAATCATGCGCAACCTGTCGAGAAGCCATGAGATGGAGGCTCTTTGGCGTGGGGTAATGGAGGCTCTTGGCCATGGTATGAGTTTCACCAATGGAAAGTTAGGGGTGATTGTGGGTTATCGGCATCTCCCGCGTCAGAATTTTTCCCTTTGGTTTTGATTCAGTCATGCGTGAGATTTCCGACATCGGCAGGGTGCTGTCAGCGTTTAGTGCCTATATGCTTCTCGAACGCGGTTTCTCTGAGAACACGCGTGACGCGTATGCCGACGACGTTAATAAGCTGATACGCTATTTGGCCGACAGTTCCACCCGCTTGCGCGATGTCACCCTCGAAACGCTTCAGGGATTTTTGGCCGATATGCACGACGTGGGCATCTCGCCGCGTTCCCAGCAACGCATCAACGCCGGCATCAAGGCGTTTTTCCGATTTCTCAGGATGGAGGGCTATATTGACGAAGACCCTTCGCTATTGCTTGAAAACCCCAAACTCGGGCTTCACCTTCCTGAGGTGCTCTCAATCGAGGAAATAGACCGTCTGATAGGGGAGGTTGACCTCAGTCAGGCCGAGGGGCAGCGCAACAGAGCTATCATCGAGACGCTCTATGGGTGTGGATTGCGCGTGAGCGAGCTTGTCAATCTTGAGATAAACCGGGTGTATGCCGATGAAGAATATATCGTGGTCACAGGCAAGGGCGACAAGCAGCGCATAGTCCCCATATCTCAGGTGGCTTTGGCTGAAATCAGGGAGTACTTGCCGCAGCGCGCCATGCTCAAAATCAAGCCTGGCGAGGAAAACATCTTGTTTCTCAATCGACGTGGGTCCCGACTGACCCGTCAGATGGTTTTCATCATGCTCAACCGTCTTGCCGAATCCGCCGGTATCGGAAAGCGCATATCTCCCCACACCCTGCGCCACTCGTTTGCCACCCATCTCCTTGAGGGGGGTGCTAATCTCCGCGCTATCCAGCAAATGCTCGGCCATGAGTATATATCGACCACTGAAATCTATTTGCACCTCGACCGCTCGATACTTCGCGAGGAAATCCTCCTCCATCATCCGCGCAACACCCGCCACTCGTCGTAGTGGCCGGAGGGGTAGCCATCGGGATGCCGCCCCCGGCGTTTTGTAGCTATAAAAAACAGTGACCGACGGTAAAGCCAATCACTGTTTTCAAGGGGGTGGACTGTGCTTAACCACCCATGTGTATCTGAATCGGTTGTTCAGTCGATGATGTCAAAACCGGTGTAGGGCCGCAAGCACTCGGGAACTACGATACCCTCGGGAGTTTGGTTGTTTTCGAGCAACGCCGCCATGATGCGCGGCAGAGCCAGAGCCGAACCGTTTAGCGTGTGGCAGAGGCGGGTTTTCTTATCGGCGCCGCGGTAACGGCATTTCAGTCGGTTGGCCTGATAGGTTTCGAAGTTTGACACTGATGATACCTCAAGCCAGCGTTTCTGTGCGGCAGAGAATACCTCGAAGTCAAATGTTATTGCCGAGGTGAAGCTCATGTCGCCGCCACACAGGCGCAGGATGTGCCAGGGCAATCCGAGTTTTTCAAGCAACCCTTGCACATGATTTTTCATCTCCTCAAGTGCGGCATATGAGTTTTCGGGTTTCTCGATGCGCACAATCTCGACCTTATCAAACTGGTGCAGGCGGTTAAGTCCGCGCACATCTTTACCGTAGCTGCCGGCCTCGCGGCGGAAGCAGGCTGAGTAGGCGGTGTTTTTGATTGGGAGTTTCTCTTCGGGGATGATGACGTCGCGGTAGATGTTGGTAACCGGGACTTCGGCTGTGGGGATTAGGTAGAGCTTGTCTTCGTTGACAAAATACATTTGGCCCTCTTTATCGGGCAACTGCCCGGTGCCGTAGCCCGAAGCCTCGTTGACGACATAAGGGGGCTGGATTTCAAGGTAGCCCGCTTTGCCGGCTTCGTTGAGGAAGAACTGTATGAGCGCGCGTTGCAGGCGTGCGCCCTTGCCGATATAGACGGGGAAACCGGCACCTGTGATTTTCACGCCGAGGTCAAAATCTATCAGGTTGTATTTTTTTGCGAGGTCCCAGTGGGGTAGGGCGTCATCGGGGAGGTCGGGCATCGTGCCGCCGGTCTTTTCGACCACATTGTCGGCGGCTGTCTTTCCTGCCGGGACCATGTCGCATGGTAGATTCGGCACTGACAGCAGGATGTCTCTGATTTCGGTCTCGGTCTCGGCCAACTTATCGGCAACGGTCTTTTGGGTCTCTTTGAGAGAAGCCACGTCGGCTTTGACGGTTTCGGCCTCCTCTTTTTTGCCTTCTTTCATCAGTTTGCCGATTGACGCCGCCAGCTTGTTAAGCTCTGCCGCGCGGTTGTCGTTGTCGAGCTGCAATTCACGACGCTTGGTATCTAACGCGAGCACTTTGTCGATGGCCTCTTTGCCGTCAAAACCTTTGATGGCGAGACGCTCTATGACGCGCTCGGGGTTCTCTTTGATTTGCTGAATGGTAAGCATTGTGTGAGAAATTCGTCTATGGTTGGTTTATAGTATTCAGTTATCCTAATAGCTCTTTGACTTTTGCCGAGATGGCGCGGCCGTCGGCGCGTCCTGCGAGAGCTTTGGTGGCAACGCCCATCACCTTGCCAATCTCAGCCGGTGATTTGGCACCCGTCTGCTCGATAATTTTTTTCAGCTCGGCTGTCAGTTCCTCGTCGCTGAGCTGCTTGGGAAGATATTCCTCGATAACGGCAACCTCGGCAAGCTCGCCGTCGGCAAGCTCGGGGCGGTTTTGCTCTTGGTAGATGCGCGCGCTTTCGCGGCGTTGCTTCGCCATTTTCACTAAAATTTTGGTCGCGGTGTCGTCAGTGAGCTGCCCATCGGCACCTTTAGCGGTTTTCGCCTCCAAAAACTCTTTCTTGATGCCGCGGAGAGCCTCAAGTTTCACTTTATCTTTGGCCAGCATAGCGGTTTTGATATCCGCGCTGATTTTGTCGAAAAGATTCATAGTAATCGGCATTTAATATTCAACCCACAAAATTAATTATTTTCCTCAACATATCATGCTGAAATCGCAAGATATACCATGTTGACTATGCGACAGGCGGGCTTCGGTGCGCTCCCGACGCAGACGACGGGGAGTCGCTCCGTCGAGCGGTGAGCCAAAATTATCAACCTGCGCGACCGATGAAATTCATGTTATGCGCCGCGCGGCAAATCGCCGCGTAAAAATAGTTAAAAAATAGAGATTTGGGGATATGGCTGAGATTTACTACTTTTGCAGAATATTTTTAGTAAAACCAAAGATTACCGCAGCAGATGACCTCCATCCAGTCAATCCAGCAGTCAATAGCTCCTGAGCTTGTGAAGCTCAACGAGTGCATAGCGGATACCCTCCGCTCAAGCAATGCGCTGATGAATCAGGTGGTGGAGAATTATCTGCGCTCGAAAGGGAAACAGATACGACCCATATTAGTGATTTTGAGCGCGCGGCATTTCGGTGAGGTCAACGACAATGTAATCGCCGCCGCCGCCGCCGTCGAGCTTCTTCACAATGCGTCGCTCATTCATGACGATGTGGTGGATGACTCAAAGACGCGCCGCAGTGTCCCCACAATCAACAGCATCTGGGACAACCATATCGCCGTCCTCGTTGGCGATTTTTTTGTGTCGACAGCCCTTCAGCTCGCCATCACTACCGGCGACCCCCGAATCATCGACTCGCTCGCCCGTCTGGGAAAACTGCTGTCGCTCGGTGAGATCGACCAGATTTACAACGCCCGCTATCACAAGCTCGACGAGAAGGCCTATTTTGAAATAATCAAACGCAAGACCGCCTCGCTGTTTGTCTCGTGTGTCGAAATGGGGGCATACGCCGCCGGAGCCGATGAGGGGCAGATTGACGATATGCGCCGCTACGCCGAGTTGCTCGGGCTTTGTTTCCAAATAAAAGACGATATTTTCGACTATTTTACCGACGATGTAGTGGGGAAACCCACCGGCAACGACCTCAGAGAGGGGAAAATCACCCTCCCGTTGCTCCATGTGCTTGAGAACGAGGCTTTGCCCATGCATGATGAAATGTTGGCGTTGTCGCGCAAGGAGGAGCTTACCTCCGACGAAATAGCCACGCTCATCGACTATGCGAAAGAAAACGGCGGTATCGATTATGCCTATGCCGTGATGATGCGTCTGCGTGACGAAGCCGTCGCATTGTTGCGTTCATCGTCACCCTCCGATGAGACCACGGCTCAGTTCACTGACATCTTCGACTACATCATAGCGCGCGACCACTGATTTCCATTCAGTCTAATAGCCGTAACTCTTGGTGAATACACAGACGGCGGGTCTTGTCGTCGGCTTGATAGTGAGTGCGGTGCCCGGGATTAATGTGATGTGACAAATTCTCTTAATAGGCAGGTGGCGAAGTAGATCCGCTATTATTGGAATATTTGGCTGAATTATTGGGCTACAGTGGTGAATATGGATAATAAATTACCCGATTATCGTATTTTTGTAGCTTAAAAGACCAAAACTTGTCAATTATGGAAAAAGAACTGCAGATTGGACACTTTTCAAGGATGGAAGCTATATCTTCTGAATTTAGCCGATTTGGAGACGACTATGTGTTTGCTCGCATCAGACCCGATTCTGACCGCAAGGCTTCGACTCCGATGACAATACGCATAGCCGGCCTTTCCTTTCTCTTGTGCCGTTCGGGAAGTCTCACCGTTGACATCAATCTGACCCCTGAACACATCGGCCCGGGAATGTTGCTATGCGTCCCTCCGCAATCTGTGCTCAACTCCTATGATGTTGACTGGGCTAATCTTGATGCCGAAATGTTGATACTGTCGACTGATTTCATGCGAAGCATCTCCATCGACCTGAATACTTGCGCGTCGGCCGGTATACCGTTCCGTCGCCCCGGCTCCAACACTCTCACTCTTTCACCTGAAGATCAGGATATAATAGAGCGTTACTTTGACCTTTTCCATCTCAACACCAGCTGCAACTCCGACGAAACATATGTGCGCAGTATCGCGCGCACTTTGATGGCTGCTATCATCTACCAGCTCATGCAGTTCGTAAGCCGGAGCAAGACCGAACATGAGTCGTCGCAGCAACCATATTCCCGTCGCATATCCTATGTGCAGGATTTCATGAAACTCGTCCACGAGCATTTCCGTCAAGAACGTTCGGTGGGGTTTTATGCAGATAGACTTTTCATTTCGCCTAAATACCTTTCGTTGATTATCAAGGAGGTGACCGGGAAATCGGCGGCAACGTGGATTGACGAGTGCGTGATTCTCGAAGCCAAAAATATGCTTAAATACTCCGGGAAAAATGTGCAGCAGATAGCCTATGAGCTTAATTTCAACAACCAGTCATCATTTGGCAAATACTTCAAGCATCTGACCGGGATGTCGCCTACTCGGTTCCAGCGGTCTTGAGTGCCTTTTTGGTCAAAATCGCGGGAAAAAACGCCCAAAATCCTTAAAGGTTTTGACAGTAGAGGCAAATAAATTAATTTAGCGGTTGCAAACGGTGACGACCGTCTGCATTGCGGGCCGCCCTCACCGACGACGGCTTGGATTCGCGAATTTTTAAAACCGAGAAAAACCATCAAAGAAAAAATGTCAAAAGTTATCATTATCGGAGCCGGGGGCGTTGGCACTGTCGTAGCCCACAAGTGTGCGCAAAACCCCGATGTTTTTACTGAGATAGTAATAGCGTCGCGTACTAAAAGCAAATGTGACGCTATCGCCAAGGCCATAGGCGCGTCCAATGTGTCAACCGATCAGGTCGATGCCGACAGTGTGCCCCAGCTCGTTGAGCTTCTGCGCCGCCATCGTCCCGACCTCGTGATAAATGTAGCCCTCCCTTATCAAGATCTCACCATCATGGACGCTTGTCTTGAATGTGGGGTCAATTATCTCGACACGGCCAATTACGAGCCTAAGGATGAGGCGCACTTTGAGTATTCATGGCAATGGGCCTACCGCGAGCGTTTCGAGAAGGCGGGACTGACGGCCATACTCGGCTGCGGGTTCGATCCCGGAGTTTCGGGCGTGTTCACCGCCTATGCCGCCAAGCATTATTTCTCTGAGATGGAATATCTCGACATCGTTGACTGCAACGCCGGCGACCACGGCAAGGCGTTCGCGACCAACTTCAACCCTGAAATCAACATCCGCGAGATTACGCAGAACGGCCGCTATTATCTCGACGGGAAGTGGGTCACCACCGGACCGCTCGAAATACACGCGCCTCTCACATATCCCAACATCGGTCCGCGCGATTCGTATTTGCTATATCACGAGGAGCTTGAATCGCTCGTTCAGAACTACCCCACTATCAAGCGCGCGCGTTTTTGGATGACTTTCGGTCAGGAGTATCTGACTCACCTGCGGGTGATACAGAACATAGGCATGGCCCGCATCGACGAAGTCGATTACAACGGCACCAAAATCGTGCCATTGCAGTTCCTCAAGGCTGTGCTGCCCAATCCGCAGGATCTCGGGGAGAACTATCACGGCGAGACATCCATCGGTTGCCGCATCTCGGGCAAGGATAAGGAGGGCAAGCCGCTGACCTATTACATCTACAACAACTGTAGCCATGAGGCCGCTTATCGTGAAACCGGGATGCAGGCCGTCAGCTACACCACGGGAGTGCCGGCGATGACAGGCGCCAAGATGTTCCTCACCGGCAAATGGGTTAAGCCCGGCGTGCACAACGTCGAGGAATTTGACCCGGATCCGTTCCTCGCCGAAGTCGCCAAGCAAGGACTGCCTTGGCATGAGATTATCGGCGGCGACCTCGAAGTCGACAAAATCGGCTGATTACCGGGGCATCCCCGAGTCGTATACGACAGTTTTTCTCAGACCCGGTAATGGGTCTGACAGGGTGTCGCATATCATGGGGCAGTTTAAAGAATAATCACCTCGGCTATCAACATTCTAACCTTTAGAGCGGTTATATTAGTGTAAATTAGATAAAACCAATACCGACTATGCGTTTCAGAGTTTTATTGATGATGCTGGGATTTGCCGTGTCGGGGGGCTTTGCCTCCGCCGGGCCCCTGTCGCTTGACTCTTGCCGTGCCATGGCGATTGCCAACAACAAGCAGATGCGCATCAAAACCGAGGCTCTGCGCGGCGCGGGCTATCAGAAAAAAGAGGCTTTTGCCGCCTATCTGCCTTCGATAGACTTCGCCGGCGGCTATATGTATAACCAGAAGGACCTGTCGGTCTTTGACAGTGACCAGCTTTTGCCGACCAAAAGTTTTGACCCCAAGACAGGTACCTATCAATTCAACGTTGTGACCGATCCCGTCACAGGCGCGCCGGTCAAGGGGCCTGACGGGCAGTATATCCCGGAGACGGTGGCTTTGATTCCCAAAGAGGCCATGACGTATGATGTGCACAACGTGTTTTTCGGTGCCGTGACCTTGACGCAGCCCATATTCATGGGGGGTAAAATCGTGGCGATGAATAAAATAACCGGTTATGCCGAGCAGCTTGCCCGCGAGATGCGCGACGGAGAGGCCGAGAATGTCATCTATGCCGTCGACGCCGCCTATTGGCAGGTGGTCTCGCTAAAAGCTAAACAGCAGCTCGCCGCGAGCTATGTGGCTTTGCTCGACACATTGCAACATAACGTGAAGGCCATGCTCGACCAGGGCGTTGCCACGCGTAGCGACCTCCTCAGCGTTGATGTCAAGCTCAACCAGGCGCAGGTGGATATGGTCAAGGTCGACAACGGTCTTGCGCTGTCGCGTATGGCTCTCGCCCAGCTCTGCGGATTGCCGGTACATACGCCACTGACTGTCGTCGACGAGGGGCTTGACAGCACGTCGACCGCGATGCCGTCGCTGCTGTCTGATTTCAACATCAATGATGTCTACGACCGCCGTCACGACGTGAGGATGCTTGAACTCGGTGTCAAAATCCATGAGCAGCAGAAACGGGTGGCGATGTCGGCGATGATGCCGAATGTAGCCCTGATAGGCTCTTATTCGTTTTCCAACCCCAATATGTTTAACGGGTTCAGCAAAAAATTCGACGGTGCGTTTCAAGTGGGTGCTATGGTCACCATCCCCATCTGGCACTGGGGTGGCAATTACAATAAATACCGAGCTGCCAAGACGCAGCAGGTCATCAGCGAGCTGACCTTGGCCGATGCTAAGGAAAAAATAGACCTTCAGGTCAACCAAGCCGCGTTTAAAGCTCAAGAGGCGGTGAAGACTTACAAAATGACCCGCATGAATCTCGTCAAAGCCGACGAAAACTTGCGTCAAGCCACACTCGGATTCCGCGAGGGGGTCATGACCACCGACAACGTGATGGAGGCGCAGACCGCGTGGCTCAAAGCAAACTCCGAGAAAATCGACGCTGAAATCGACGTGCATCTCTGCGACACTTACCTGTCTAAGGTGTTAGGATTGTTAGACTATTGATTGTAAACCGATAAAACAAAAGAAATAATGGCCGATACACAAAACATTTCAACTCAGGAAAAGCAGGCGCAGGGTCGTCTCGCCGCCGTTACCGGAATCGTTGTGCTGCTGTTGGCGGCGTTAGCGTTAGTAGGGTTCCTGTTTCTCACGCCTCCCGCCGAAATCATTGAGGGTCAGGCCGACGCGACGTCTGTGAGGGTGTCGGGCAAGCTGCCAGGCCGCGTGGCGGAATTTTATGTCCATGAGGGTGACAGCGTCCATGCCGGCGACACTCTGGTGCATATCCATTCGTCGCTCGCGGAGGCCAAACTCATGCAGGCCGAGGCGATGCAGCGGGCCGCCGCGGCGCAGAATGAGAAAGTCGATGCCGGAACGCGTTCGCAGATAGTGCAGAGTGCCTATGAATTGTTGCAGCAGGCAACAGCCGCCAAAAATATAGCCAAGAAGACCTACGACCGCTTGGAAGCACTTTGCCGCCAGGGCGTTATAAGCGAGCAGAAACGCGATGAGGCTCTCGCAGCCTATCAGTCGGCACAAGCCGCCGAGTCCGCGGCCCGCAGCCAGTATCAGATGGCCAAAGAAGGCGCGCAAAAAGAGGATAAGGAGTCGGCGGCGGCTATGGTTAACGCTGCCCGCGGCGGTGTCAAGGAGGTTGAGGCAGTGCTTGAAGACCAGTATCTCACGGCTCCGTGCGACGGACAGATTGATGTCATCTATCCCAACGTTGGCGAGCTTGTCGCACTCGGCGCGCCGATTATGGATGTGCTGCGCCTTGACGACAAATGGGTGGTGTTTAACATCCGTGAAACCTATCTCAAGGATATCCCGATGGGCAAGGAAATCGCCATCGAGATTCCCGCGCTCGGCGGTCTAAAGACCAAGGCCAAAGTCTATTATATCCGCGACATGGGCACATACGCCGTGTGGCGAGCCACCAAGGTCACGGGCGACTGGGACACTCGGACTTTCCAGGTCAAGGCGCGCCCGGTCGAGCCAATTCCCGATTTGCGTCCCGGCATGACGGTAATCTATCGTCAACCACAATAATCTCATAGTCCCATGACAGGTCTACCGGCAACAATACGTCGCGAAATCAGCCGTCTGTGCGGTCGCCGCCTCTACTTTTGGACGATGATAATCGTCCCGGTTGTGTGCAGCCTGTTTTTCTTGTCGTTTCTAAACGAGGGACTGCCACTGAAGTCACCGTCGGCCATTGTCGACCTCGACCACTCGTCGATGTCGCGGCAGGCCGCGCGCTCGCTTCAGGCTATGGAATTGGTCGATATTCGTGAAAAAGCCAACAGTTTCCATGAGGCGATGGCTATGGTGGAGCGCGGCGAGATATATGGATTCTTCTACATCCCCGAGGGCTTTCAGAAAGATGCCATCAGTGGCCGCACACCCACTTTGGCCTATTATTCCGACATGGCTTATTTCGTCCCCGGCACACTGTCGTTCAAGGGCTTTAAGACGCTCGCCGTGACCACTTCCGGCTCGATAGTCAAGACCGAGCTGGTTTCGGTCGGTGTCGAGAATAGTACAGCCGACGCTATTTTGCAGCCGATGGCCGTGCAGGACCATCCGATTGGTAATCCGTGGACCAACTATTCGGTTTATCTATCCAATTCGTTTTTACCCGGACTTATCGAGCTTATGGTGATGCTCGTCACATCGTTTTCGATATGCCGTGAGATAAAGGTCGGTAGCTCGGTCGAATGGCTCGAAACCGCCGGTGGCTCCATCTGGACGGCTGTCGTGGGTAAACTGATTCCCCAGGCTGTCATCTTTTCGGTCGTGGGGATTTTCGTCCAGTCGCTCATGTTCGGTTATCTCCACTTCCCGCTTAACTGCAGCGTGTGGGCGATGATGCTGGCGATGGTGCTTATGGTGATAGCCAGCCAGTGGCTCGCGGTGCTGTTCTGCTCGGTTTTTGTCAACCTGCGCATGGCGGTAGCCTCATCGTCGCTGACAGCTATTCTTGCGTTTTCGATAGCCGCGTTTTCGTTTCCGTTAACGAGTATGTACGGAAGTATCGCGGTGTTCGGCTATATCTTGCCTGTCAGGTACTACTTTCTGATTTACATCGATCAGGCTCTTAACGGCATTCCGCTGTTCTACTCCCGGTGGTATTTCATTGCTCTGCTGCTTTTCCCGCTGCTTTGTGGCGCGTTTTTGTGGCATCTGAAGAAAGTGTGTCTCAAACCGGTCTATGTCCCCTAAACGCATTGAGTTATGAAACGCAAGATTAACGAATGGTTTTCAGGGGTCTCCCGCACGTTTGCAAGGGAGATGTCGTTGGCGCTTAAAGATGTAGGGGTTATGACCTTCTTCTTCGTGTTGCCGTTGTTCTACCCCCTTGTCTATACGCTCATATATAATCCCGAGCTTGTGAGGAATATCCCGGTGGCGGTTGTCGACGACTGCCGGACCGCTGGAAGCCGTGAACTTGTGAGGATGGCCGACGCTACCGAGGCTATGGATATAATGGGCTATCCGGCTAACATTGGTGAGGCGCGACGGCTAATGAACGAGAAGGAGTGCTATGGCATACTGTATATCCCGGAGGATTATTCGCGCCGCATAGGCCGTGGTGAGCAGGGCGTTGTCGCGTTTTACTCTGAGATGAGCCTTTTGATGCGTTACCGCGCTTTTTTGTCGGCGTTGACCGACTTGCAGTTGCAGACCGGGGCGCAGGTGCGTCACGAGCTTCTCGACGCTCTCGGGGCTTCTTCGTCTGGCCGGATGTCGTCGCCGGTGTCAAATGAGGCTTATTTCATCGGGGACCCCACTCAGGGTTTCGCCTCGTTTGTAATCCCGGGGATAGTCATACTGATACTTCAGCAGAGTATGCTGCTCGGAGTGACCATGCTTGCCGGCAACTCTGCCGAACGCCGCCGACGCAACGGCGGTGTCGACCCGTTGGCAGTCGTGTGTCCGCAATCGGCCGGCATAATCGGGCGAATGCTGTGTTATGTGGTGGTCTATATCCCCATGTCTATCTATGTGCTTCACTATGTCCCCTTGATGTTTGACCTCCCACATATAGGTGATGCCGCCGACTATCTGCTTTTCATCGTGCCGCTGTTGGTGGCTTCGGCGTTCCTCGGCATGACGCTTCAGATTTTTGTGAAAGAGCGCGAGTCGTCGATGCTTGTGCTGGTGTTCACGTCGGTCGTGTTCCTGTTTCTTTCGGGGCTGACCTGGCCGCGCTACGCCATGTCCCCGTTGTGGAAACTCATAAGCGATTGCGTGCCTGCCACATGGGGCGTGGAGGGCTTCATCCATATAAATAGCAACGGCAGCACGCTCTCTGACGTTGCCCACCCCTACCTCATCCTATGGGGTCTCGCGGCAGTCTACTTCGTCACCGCCTACATCGTAGGTCGGCTCCAGCAGCGCAAATCATTAAAAGCCGGATAAATTCTTATTTTTGGACCCTGAGCAGACTGACCGCCAAACGGCCGTTTAAGTCGAAAACATACGACACCACGCCCGCCTCAACCGACCAAATACAACGGTAAGGCGGCTATAAGCCCCAATTTACGTCGGAGTCGAACGAAGAATACGCAAAGGATATGACATCGGCTACTGCCACGGGGAAAATGACGCACTCGACGGACTTAACTACGGCGACAGCTATGACGACTCGACCTTTGACAACGCAAATGCGCGCGGCGGATATAACGACGGCTATGCCGATGGCTACGTTGACGGATTGTCCGCATATTAGGTGTAGCGTCAACGCATCAGGCAAGCGCCTTCACTGCCAGATGCATCGTTATTTTCAACTATGCATTTGACACTGTCGTCCGTAGCAGATACGGCTCGCCCCACCTCGGAGTCTTTTCGCATGTATAGATTAAAGCTCCAGAGAGTTTTCTTTTAATAAAAAATCATAGATACTCATAGTCGTAATGCCGGCCTCATTGCGATATATAGGTGTCGGCTCTCCAAGTACAACTATCTTCTTAAATGAATCATTTACGCTTCTAAGCGAATTTTCCTCTTGCTCTACTTTTGCTTCGCTCTCCATACGCCATGCTGATTGAATATAATAACGTTTGCTTCCAAGATTGCAAACGAAATCAATCTCATATTGCTTTCTAATCTGCTTGCCGTCTTTGTCACGAATGACAACAGGTACTACGCCAACATCTACATTGAAACCACGAACACGCAGTTCATTGTAAATGACATTCTCCATAACATGGCTGTAATCGGGCTGACGGAAATTCAGTCTTGCATTGCGCAGCCCTGCATCAACGAAATAATATTTGTATGGGGTATCGATGTATTTCTTCCCTTTAACATCGTATCTTGCAGCCTTTTCCATAAGAAATGACTCACATATTATGTCAAGGTAACGTTTGATGGTTACATCGGATAAGTCACTTCCATTAATAGAATCAAATGTATTCGCCACCTTTTTAGGATTGGTCAGACTTCCAACTGTAGAAGATATAATGTTGAAAAGCGTTTCCAACTCTCCATCATGCTTAATTTTATAACGCTCTTTAATATCACGCAGATACGTTTCATCAAATACGTTTTTCAAAAACGTTGTTTTTGCTTCTTCCGATGACATTCCTATTGTTTCAGGTAAGCCTCCGTAATGAAGATAAGCCAAGAGATTGTCTTCGTTGGAGCGATTGAATGCGCTGCAATATTCGCTGAATTTTAGCGGCCATACTCTAACTTCATCCCCTCGACCACGGAATGTTGTAATAACATCCCTTGATAAAAACTTCGCATTGCTACCTGTAACATACACATCGACATTCGGCATTTGAAGGTAACTGTTCAAAACATCTTCAAACTCCGCAACGTGTTGGATTTCATCAATCAACACATAGTGCATATCGTTCCCTTGAATTTTTGAATCAATATATTCAAGAAGATTATCAGGGTCTCTAAGAGCCTTGTTACGTCTGTCCTCAAGGTTTATCTTAATGATATGCTCCGGCAATACACCATTATTTATCAGCCATTCACTGAATAATGTGAATAACAGATATGTTTTTCCGCCACGCCTTACGCCACTAACAATCTTAATTCTCCGGTTATGACGTCGCTCAATAAGCCGATTCAAATAGATATCACGTTTGATTTGCATACTTAATTTCCGTGTCATTTGTGACGCTTTTGCAAAGTTGGTGTATTTATTTGAATACACCAAATAATTCCGTCTTTTACTCCGTACAAATCTATAGGTAGCTTTGTTGTAAAAGACATGAGTTTATGTCAAAGACCGCTTGCGATATATCGCTCAAGTGGTGTGTGCGCCGGGGGTATTACTTCGATTACGAAGCCTTCGGACGGGAGCTGTTTATGTGGGACTGCGATAAGGGGCTTATCGCAGTGGTGCTTTGCCCCGGCAAAGAAACGGTAATCTGTTCCGCCGTAGCAGATACGGCCCGCCCCTCCCCTCGGAGTCTTTTCGCGTGTATAGATTAAAGTTCCAGAGAGTTTTCTTTTAATAAGAAATCGTAGATGCTGATTATCGTAATGCCGGATTCATTACGTATTACGGGTATTGGCTCTCCTAAAATGATTATTTTTTTAAAGGAATCGTCAATATGTCTTAATGACGCTTCCTCTTGTTTAATCTTATTATCATCAATCATCTTATATGCCGATTGTATATAATAACGTTTGCTTCCTTGATTACATACAAAATCGACTTCATAATACTGTCTCACTCGTTCACCTGTATCTTTACGCACTTGCTTAGGTACCACACCAACATCTATATTGTATCCGCGAATGCGGAGTTCATTATAAATGACATTTTCAAGCAAATGTGTAAATTCTACCTGTCTGAAATTTAGGCGTGAATTCCTTAAACCGCAATCGGAAAAGTAATATTTATATGGGCTATCAATATATCGTTTTCCTTTTATATCATACTGTGTAACTTTTTCAGTAAGAAACGATTCACAAATATACTCCAGATAAGATGTTAAGGTCATTCGATTAACCTTTTCATGCTTTACACTTTCAAAGGTGTTTACAAGTTTTGTGGGATTTGTAAGTCCTCCAATAGCTGAAGCTAAAATATTTAGCACTTCGTCAAGGACTTCTACATTCTTTATTTTATATCTTTCAACAATATCACGAATGTATGTTCGCTGAAATAAAGCCTTTAAAAATGCTGCTTTTTCCTGTTCGGTCTCTCGAGTAACCACTTGCGGCATACCTCCGTAAATCATGTATTCACGCAAGTTTAGTGTATAATCATCACCCTTTACCGAACAAAATTCCTTAAAACTAAGAGGGTGAAGTCTGACTTCATCGCCTCGTCCTGCAAATTCTGTTTTAATGCTACTTGATAAAAAACGAGCATTGCTTCCGGTGACATACACATCGGCATTGCTCATATTTAGATAGCTATTTAATACATCTTCAAATTCCGGCACTAACTGAATTTCGTCTATCATTATGTAGTGCATATTGTCATCCGTTAGCTTGGAATCTATATATGCAAGCAATGCATCTGGATCTCGCAAAGCCTTATTGCGCCTATCTTCAAGGTTAATATCAATTATATGTGCATCATCAACCCCTTGCTGTTTAAGCCAATTTGCATATATCGTTGACAAAAGAAAAGACTTGCCACAACGACGTATACCTGTGACTATCTTTATCATCCCATTATGTCTCAATGAGATGAGTTGATTTAAATACCGATCTCTATTTATTATCATATCATTGTCATTTCCTGTGCCTTGTCACACTTTTCGACAATGCAAAATTGCCAATAATAAAATTAATTTCAAAATATTTATGTCTATTTCTCTCCTTATTTATAGCGGTAACTTCGTGAATTATAGCACGAAATTATGTCAAAGACCGCTTGCGATATATCGCTCAAGTGGTGGGTGCGCCGGGGGGGTGCTTCGGTTGCGGCAATTAGTCGGGTGAGGAGTTTGGGTGGTGTTTTGGGTAGATGTGGGGCAGGATGAAAAAAGTCCCGCTGTGGGGCGGGACTTTTGAGTATGGTGTTGAAGTGTGTATTAGTCGATTTCTTCGTCGGCTTCGTAACCGCCCATTTCGCGGATAGCGTTCTTGAGCATGGTGTACTGCTGGAAGAGGTGGTTGACGGGCACTTCACCCTTGGTGTAGTCGTGCATCGGGCTCTTGAGGAAGAAGCTGAGGAATCTTTGTGTTCCGTAGCGTCCGGCGCGAGCTGCGAGGTCGCTCAACAGCACGAGGTCGAGGCAGAGGGGAGCTGCGAGGATTGAGTCGCGGCAGAGGAAGTTGATCTTAATCTGCATGGGGTAGCCCATCCAGCCGAAGATGTCGATGTTGTCCCAGCCCTCTTTGTTGTCGTTGCGCGGGGGATAGTAGTTGATGCGCACTTTGTGGTAGTACTGGTTGTCTTCGTCGTTGCCGTGTCCGTAGAGGTCGGGCTGGTCTTCGGGAACGAGGATTGACTCGAGGGTAGAGAGCTTGCTGACCTCTTTTGTGCGGAAGTTGGCGGGTTCGTCGAGCACGAGGCCGTCGCGGTTGCCGAGGATGTTGGTAGAGAACCATCCGTTCAAGCCGAGGCAGCGAGTGCCGATGATTGGAGCGAAGCCTGATTTAACGAGGGTTTGACCTGTTTTGAAGTCTTTACCTGCGATAGGCATTTTGGTTTTCTCGGCGAGTTCCCACATGGCGGGGATGTCGACGGTGGTGTTGGGCGCGCCCATGATGAAGGGGCAACCCTCGGTGAGTGCTGCGTAAGCGTAGCACATAGAGGGAGCGATGTGCTCTTTGTCGTCGGCTTTCATGGCTGCTTCGAGAGCTGCTACTGTGCCGTGGATTTGTTCGTCAACGGGGACGTAAACTTCGGTAGAAGCTGCCCAGAGGACAACAACGCGGTCAACACCGGTTTCTTTCTTGAAGTTGCGGATGTCGGCGCGGATTTGTTCGGTCATGTCCCAACGGTCTTTAACGTCTTTGACGTTGTCGCCGGTGAGGCGTTTAGCGTAGTTGTGGTCGAAAGCGGCTTTCATCGGTTTGATGGCGATGAGTTCATCTTTAACCGGCTCAATATCTTTTTCTTTGAGCACTTCGGCGTTGATAGCCGATTCGTAAGCGTTAGCGGGATAAACGTCCCATGCGCCGAAGACGATGTCGTTGAGGTCAGCGATAGGAACAATCTCGTTATATTTCAGATATTTCTTGTCTGCACCTTTCCCGACACGGATTTTGTCGTATTGGGTCATTGAGCCCACGGGTTTTGTCAACCCTTTACGAGCCATTAAGACACCGGTCATGAAAGTCGTGGAGACAGCTCCAAGACCCACAACCAAAACGCCAAGTTTACCCTCGGCCTTTTTTACCTCATTGTTACTCATGATGTAGGTTTTCTAAAGTTATTATTTTTAGTTGTTTAATTCGTCACAAAGTGTTTTACACGGATATGAGCCGCAAATGTACGGTTACTATTTTAAATGTAAAAGTATTTCTATGACAAATTTTCCTTATTATTGTAAATTTAGTTTAAATATACGATGATTATGCCAAAAAAAATGAATTTCGGACAATAAAGTGCCTAAGTATGTTAACTAACGCAAATGCGGCATGGGGCTTCAAAGCATCGTTTTTAATGATTCGATACCTTGAATCTGCGCCGGGTCGGTCTGGGCGTCTTCCTCGGGAGTCCACCCCTTGCCCTTAATCCAGGCGGTGGCGCATCCGAGTGAGCGGGCCGGCAGGATGTCTTTGCGGTAGCTGTCGCCGACCACGAGCACATCGCAGGCTTCCATCCCGAGGGCTTCCACGCCGAGCGCGAAAATGGCGGGGTCGGGTTTGCGGACACCCACCACCGCGCTTTCGACGACGGTCTTGAAGAAGCCCCGCAAGCCGAAGTCGGCGAGCACAGCCTCGATGTTGCCGTAGAAATTAGAGACGAGCACCAAGGGGTATTTGCCGGCGAGATATTGCAACACCGGGCGAGCTTCATCGACCGATTCGCGGGCTTTGCCGTAGCAGTAGGCGGCGATTCGGGTTGATTTGGCGGCGGTAGCCTCGTCGACTGCCCCCCATTGGAGCAGATAGTTCATTTCTGACGCTATTTTTTTTAGCATAACGTCGCGGAATGTGTCGGACGGGGCTATGACGGGAGTGCGGGCAAATTCGCGTTCGGTCTCGACGTAAGCTTTGCGGAATGTCTCTTTGTCGATGTTCACGCCTGCCTCGCGGTAACCGTCCCAGATTATCTCGCTCCAGTGGTCGCCATGCGAATCGATGGTGCCGCCGTAGTCAAAAATTATACCTTTAATATTTCCCATTTTTCAAATCGTTGGTGAGGTGGCGGCACAATTTTTCGTGCCTTGCGTTCATGTAGACCAGCAGAGCGTTGAGCACGGTCAGCTCAAACGCGAAGTAAAGCCAGGGCATTTGCAGGAACAGCGAGGCGAACAGTGCCCATGAGCGCACGTTGAACGACAGGATGTTGGTGTACTTCATCAGCGGGAGGCTCTTGGCGCGGAAGTCGTCGCGGAAGCTCTGCGGAATCTCGCCGTCGGCGAACCGTTCGCGCAGTTCGGTGCGAAGAGTTTGCATCGACCGGGTGTTGACTTCCTGGCTGACGGTGTAGTTGGTGTAGAACGAGAGTGTCAGTTTGCGCCAGAAGTCGCGTTTCCATGAAAGTTCGGCGAGTTTTGCTTGGAGCGATTTGGAGTCGTCGAGTTCGCTGCCCTCTTTCCCTTTGACGAAGTAGAGGTGAAACTGTCGGTAGTAGTCGGCCATTGCCGCCTGTTTGGCGTGGCACAGTCCTGATACCACAGCCATCACCCATATCACCCATGTGTGGCTCATGAAGAAATCGGAGGTGCCGTTTACGCGGAGGCATATCGCCACATAAATGGCGGCAAACCAGATGTCGCCCGACAGGCCGTCGAGTATGCGGCCGATTCGGGAGTATTGTCCGGTCATGCGCGCGAGCTGTCCGTCGGCGCTGTCAAACGAGTTGGCCCACACTAATAGCAGCATCCCGATGATGTTGAGCCAGATGTCGTTGAAATAGAACATCACTCCCGCGGCGGCACCGAGGAAAATCGATGCGATGGTGATGGCGTTGGGTGACACCCCGATTTTTCTGAAAAAGCACGCCCAGGCATAGCCTATGGGGCGATAAAAAATCAGGTCGAAAGTTTCCTCCGTGTCCATCGACTTGAGGCTCGCGCGGAAGCCGCGGGCGGTCGTCGGGTTGTCGCCGGCGGTGTTCGTTTTGTTATCGAGTGTCATGATTTGCGGGCTTTGATGGTGTTCATCACACATTTTGCGATGTGAGGCGCGGCTTCCATGCGGCAGGGTGCGAAACTTGGCCAGTCGTTGAAGTCGATAATCGAGATCAAGCCGTCGGGCGATATTATGCAGTCGCCGCCATAGATTTTAACGTCGAGGACTTCCGACGCGCTTTGGCAGATTGCTTTCAGTTTATCCTTGTCAAACTCTAAGCCCTGGCTCTTGCCGTTGATGGCTTCGTGGCCGTACTTGCTGTGACCCAAGTCGAAGGGGTAGAACCAGTAGAAAAACGGTGTGCCCTGCACGCCGTAGAATTTGATTAGGTCGCCGACGAGGTGGCGGTTGATTACCGCCCGCTTGATGCCGCGCAGGAAATACTCTTGAAGCACCTCCTGGGCCTCTTCGGGATGTCTGACGTATGACACATCTTCTTTGTGCATGGCGTGGAAATCGCCGCGTTTAATCCAGCATTGGTTGAACTTCTCTTTGACGAGCTGCCCTTTGACCACCTCGTCGGTGTTGACGATGAGGCTGGGGGGGTAGGGGATGTTGCTGCCTATGAGTATGCGTGTCATGCGTTCGCGCGTGCAGTTTTCTATTCCGTAGCCTGAGTTGATGACGAGTCTTCCTTCATCCTCAAGCTGCTGCAACAGGGCTATTGATTTTTGCTCGCGGCACATATTGACGATTATCGGTTCGTTGACTATCCCGGCGGCGAGTTGCTCCTCGTTATAGACGTTGACCTCACAACCGCGTTTGCGCAGTTGGTCGACGACGGCGTTGAAAATGGCGGCATCGTTACCGATGTGGTTGGGGGAGTAGGCTCCCGCTCTCATGATTCCGGCAATTTTTGTCTCTGCCATAACTATATTTTAATGAGTGGATGGTTTGTTTATGATGGTTGGCTGATGAATTTTTCGGCGGTGGCAATGTCGCCGGCATGGTCTACGTCGACAATCTTGTCAAACGCGAAAGCGCGCAGGTTCATGCCGTCGTCGACGAGGGCGCGCTGGTAGTTGCGCATACGCGACACACCGTTGTCCATGCAGCGGCGCAGCGTGTCGAGCGCGGGAGCCGTGAGGCCGTAGACGCCGCCCGAGATATATTTGACCCCTTCAAACGGCTCGTCGCGAAACGCGGTGATGCGGTTGTCGGTGTCGACATCTATATATAGCGGTTTTTCGTCGTCGATAAACGAGGTGACAGCCATGTACCCGTCGGCTTTGTCGTCGGCTTCGAATGCCTTGATGTAGCGTTCAAACTCCTCGTCGCGGAAAATGGTGTCGACAGTCGTCAGGCAGAATTTCCCGCTGCCGAAACAGCGGCTGACTTCCCAGAAGCTGTGCATGGAGCTGGGGGTGGTCTTGACGGTCAGCCTCAGCGGCACGGGGAGTTCCAGGCTTTCGAGATACTCGCGCACCTGAGTCATCTGCTCGTTGACTATTATGCTGAGCGACTCGGGATTGTGGCGCATGAAGATGTCGATGAGGCGTTTAATCATCGGAGTGCCGTTGAGGCGCACCAACGGTTTCGGGAGCCTGACCCCCTCTTGGACGAGCCGGGAACCCTCGCCGGCGGCTATAATGGCGTAGTTCATCGCTAAAATTATTCGATTGGTTTATTTCTTTTTTTGATTCCGGCGACTTGTTAGAGGTCTTTGTCGGTGTCGGTGTCTTTGGTCAAGTCGAGCACCTCTTTGTCGCCGCTCTTGTCGAAATATTTGCGGCGCAGCGGGCGGCGCGTCATTTCATCGTATCGGCAGCGGTTGCGCAGTATGTCGATAGCCGTGTAAATGGCGTGGCGCATTGACTCCTCGCCGGCTTCGCCCTTTGAGGCTATATCGTAGCCGGTGCCATGGTCGGGCGAGGTGCGCACAAACGGCAGCCCTGCGGTGAAGTTCACCCCCGATTCCATCGCCAGCGTTTTGAATGGGGCGAGTCCCTGGTCATGGTACATGGCGAGGATTCCGTCAAATTTCTTGAAGTTGCCCGACCCGAAGAAGCCGTCGGAGGCGTATGGGCCGAAGCAGAGTATTTTTTGTTCGCGCGCCTTATCTATCGCTGGGATTACTATCTCGTTTTCCTCCTGGCCGAGCAGCCCCGAGTCGCCGGCGTGGGGGTTGAGCGAAAGGACGGCAATCCGCGGAGTCGGGATGCCGAAGTCGCGCGTGAGCGAGCGGTTGAAAATCTCAAGTTTCTCGACGATTGTGTCTATCGTGATTTTGCCTGCCACCTGGCTGAGCGGGCAGTGTGTGGTGACAAGCGCGACTCTCATGATGTCGTTGCAGAGAATCATCAACGCTTTCGCGCCGTCGCCGATTGACGCTTCGAGATACTCGGTGTGGCCGGGAAAGGTGAATGTCGCGCTTTGAATGTTGTGCTTGTTGATGGGTGCGGTGACCAAAACGTCGATTTCGCCGCGGCGCAGGTCGGTGACGGCTCTTTCGAGGGCGGTGAACGCCGCCTGTCCGGCATCTTCGGTCGATTGTCCCGGCTCGACTTTCACATCTTCGCCGACGACGTTGATTATGTTGTTGGCGCCGTCGCGCGCCTCGGCTGCCGATGCGATTTGGTTGAGCGGGATGGCGGGCATATCTGCCGCTTTGCGGTAAAACGCCGCTATCTTTGCCGAGCCATATATTATGGGGGTGCATAACTCAAGTATCAGGCTATCTTCGAGTGATTTCAAGATTACCTCATAGCCAATGCCGTTTATGTCGCCGTGGGTGATTCCCACTTTTATTTTTTTCTCTTTTTCCATTGCGATGTTTTAGTGTCGGTCACGGTTTCAACCCGCTAAATTACACATTTTTCTTCAATAATGAGCAAACCGTTGGACAATGGGGATAATAAGGGGGTGGTAAAGGGCAAAAATCGGGGGTGATGGTTGGTGGCGTTTGGAAAAAAGTTATAACTTTGTGTTCTTTTAACTGACAAAGCAGAGAGAGAATGAAACTGAAACCGATATTAATTTCAGCGTTTGCCGCGATGTCGCTAAACGCGTCGGCCTATGACGATTGGGCTGAAATGTCGCGTTACGCGTCGGCCAACGATGAGTTGATGGCCGACACGTCGCGCTGCGAGGGCAGGGTTGTGTTTATGGGCAACTCTATCACCGATATGTGGCCGAAGTCGCACGCGGCATTTTTTGAAGATAACAATTTCGTGGGCCGCGGCATTTCGGGCCAGACCACTTACCAGATGCTGCTGCGGTTTAATGAGGATGTTGTTGATTTGCATCCGGCCGCGGTGGTAATCAACGGCGGCACTAACGACATAGCCGAGAACAATTACCGGTATGACGAGCATCGCACGTTTGGCAACATCAAGGCGATGGCGGAGATAGCCGAGGCCAACGGCATCAAGGTGATTTTGGCGAGCGTCTTGCCGGCAAACCGATTTAAGTGGCGCCCCGATATGACCGGAATCCCCGAGCGGATAGAGTCGCTCAACAAGCTCATCAGGGCGTTGGCAGAGCGCAAGGGCTATGCATTTATCGATTATCACCCCAAGATGGTCGATGAGGCTACGGGCGGCATGATTGAGGCGTACAGCAAGGATGGGGTGCATCCGGGCGTCGAGGGTTATGCCGTGATGGAGTCGGTGGCGTTGCCGGTAATCCGGAGCGTAGTGCCGAAATGACACGCCAAACGCTTTTGGCACGGAATTTGTGAGAAAGTTTAGTGAAATAACTCAACCGAATATTAACCTTGTGGATTCGCGCCGGCTACAACCGGCCGTTCCGCGTAAAATCTTGATAAACAATGGAAGCAAATAACGACAAAAAAAATGAATTGAAAATCGAGCTTACCCCCGAAGTGGCAAACGGCCATTACTCAAACCTCGCTGTCATTTCCCACAGCTCAAACGAGGTGTTTCTCGATTTCATCACCGTGGCTCCCAATATGCCCCAGGCAAAGGTTCAGAGCCGCATCATAATGACCCCCGAAAACGCCAAGAACCTCCTTTTTGCCCTTCGCGACAATGTGCAGAAGTATGAAAAGACATTTGGCGAGATTGAGCGTAAGACACCGGTCAACAATGGCGGTAAAGAGGGCAACATCCCCAATCCGTTCATGGCTTGATAGCCGCGGGTTGACCGCGCCTCGACCGGGGCGATGAAGTAAAAAAGATTAACAAAGATATATCCACTGAGTGAGATGAAAGAGAATAATTTCGCGATTTACAACACTTTGACTCGCCGCAAGCAGTTGTTTGTCCCCATTCACGAAGGCCGTGTGGGGATGTATGTGTGCGGCCCGACGGTCTACGGCGACGGCCATTTGGGTCACGCCCGCCCTGCCATTACGTTTGATGTCCTGTACAGATATTTGACGCATCTCGGTTATAAAGTGCGCTATGTGCGCAACATCACCGATGTGGGCCATTTGGAGCATGACGCCGACGAGGGGGAGGATAAAATCGCGAAGAAAGCCCGCCTTGAGCAGCTTGAGCCGATGGAAGTGGTGCAGCATTATCTCAACCGTTATCATCACGCGATGGAGCGGCTTAACGTGCTGCCGCCGTCAATCGAGCCGCACGCGTCGGGTCATATCATCGAGCAGATTGAGTATATCAAGAAGATACTTGAGAGCGGTTATGCCTACGAGAGCAACGGCTCGGTCTATTTCGATGTGCCGCGTTATAACCGCGACCACCCCTATGGCAAGCTGTCGGGGCGCAACGTCGATGAGTTGTTGTCGACGACCCGCGCTCTCGACGGTCAGGCCGAGAAGCGTAACCCCGCCGATTTCGCGCTGTGGAAAAAGGCAGCCCCCGAGCATATAATGCGTTGGCCGTCGCCTTGGAGCGACGGTTTCCCCGGGTGGCACTTGGAGTGCTCGACCATGGGGCAGAAATATCTCGGCGAGGAGTTTGACATCCACGGCGGCGGCATGGACTTGATGTTCCCCCACCACGAGTGTGAGATAGCCCAGTCGGTAGCCCACAACGGCCATGACACCGTGCGCTATTGGATGCACAACAACATGATTACAATCAATGGCCAGAAGATGGGCAAATCGCTTGGTAACTTCATCACGCTCGACGAGTTTTTCACGGGCAGCCATGAGTTGCTGACGCAGCCCTACGCGCCGATGACCATCAGATTTTTCATACTTCAGGCGCAGTATCGCAGCACGCTCGACTTCAGCAACGAGGCGTTGCAGGGGGCTGAGAAAGCGTTGCAACGCTTGCTCGATGGCGTGAAGCGTCTCGGCGAGCTGAAACCGTCGGAGGTGTCGACAATTGACGTTAAGGGCTTGGAGGCGAAGTGCTACGAAGCTCTCGACGACGACCTTAATACCCCTATCGTGATAGCCCACCTGTTTGACGCTTGCCGCTTAATCAATCAGGTCAACGACGGCAACGCGACAGCCACCCAAGAGGATATTGACACACTTAAAAAGCTGTTTGACACCTTCTTGGTGGAGATATTAGGTGTCCGTGCCGATTTGGTTGGCGCGGCCGATGGCGAAGCGACAGCCGCTATGGAACCGTTTGAAAAAGCGGTCGACTTGCTGCTTGAGCTTCGCGGAGAGGCAAAGGCGCGGAAAGATTGGGCGACGAGCGACCTTATCCGTGACCGCTTGGCGGCAATCGGCTTTGATGTCAAGGACACCAAGAACGGCTTTGAGTGGTCGGTGAAGAAATAGCCGTCACTTTATGAAACGATGACACCATTAGAGTTAGGTCAACTCATTTTACAACAGCTCCCCTACGAGCCAAATTCGCAGCAAATACAATTGGTTGCGGCTTTGGCTCGTTTCTGTCAGGCCGACAGCAGTCTCGACCCGGTGTTTTTGATAAACGGCTATGCCGGCACGGGAAAGACATCGCTGACAGGCGCGTTGGTGAGGGCGCTTGAGAGCACCGGGCGCAAGGCTGTGTTGCTCGCTCCCACGGGTCGTGCCGCGAAGGTGTTTGCGGCTTATGCCCGGCATCCCGCCTATACCATCCACCGGCAGATTTACCGCATGAACGTCGCGGGGATGAGCCATGTGGCCGACAATCCTTACCGCGACGCCGTTTTCATCGTTGACGAGGCCTCGATGATAGGGTCGGGGAGCGACGGCGGAGAGAATCTGTTGCAGGATTTGATACACTATGTCTACACCGGCACCGGCTGCCGATTGTTGCTGTTGGGCGATATGGCCCAGTTGCCCCCGGTGGGATGCGCCGAAAGTCCGGCAATGGAGGTCGAAACGCTCAAAAGTTACGGGTTGAGGGTGAGCCGCGCCGTGCTGACCGACACCGTGCGCCAAGCGTCAACATCGGGCATACTTTATAATGCGACGTGGATACGGCGAGCGATGAGAGCGGAGCCGTTGCCGATTCCGAAGTTGTGGGTCTCGGCTTTTAAAGATGTGAAAGTGATAGAGGGGGAGGAGCTTGAGGATGAGATGGGGCGGTGCTACTCAGCCGACGGGATAAGGGAGACCGTGCTGATAACGCGGTCAAATAAGCGCGCTACGGCCTTCAACCAGGCTATACGGTCGGCTATTCTCGGCCGCGAGGGGGTGATAGGCCGCGACGAGCTGCTGATGGTGGCGAAAAACAACTATCATTGGAGCGCGAAGGTGGCGGGTCTTGATTTTATCGCCAATGGCGATGTGGCGACAGTCAGTCGGGTTTATGGCAAGGAGCGGCGTTATGGCTTTGAGTTTGCCGATGTGTCGCTTCATTTCCCCTACCGCGACATCGAGATTGACGCGAAGTTGCTACTCGACACAATGTGGAGCGAGACGGCATCGTTGGGAGCGGCTGAGTTGGCCGAACTTGCCCAAGCGTGTCTCGCCGACCCGGAGTTTGCCCCGGCAAGCGATTCGGCGACGGCTATGAGGGCGGCGTTGAAGTCGTGCCCCTATTATAATGCCCTTCAGGTGAAATATGCCTATGCCGTCACTTGCCATAAGGCACAGGGCGGCCAGTGGGCCAACGTGTTTGTCGACATGGGCTACATCCCCCCCGAGGCGCAGGGTATGGAGTTTTATCGGTGGCTATATACCGCCACTACCCGCGCGACTACCGCCCTCTATTATGTGAATCCGACTGTCGAGGTCAGATGATTATCGTCATTCCGAAAAAGTCAGGCACGATGTTTCGCGGCATCACGGCCCGGCGAAAAATAGAAGAAGCACCCAAGCCGGATGCTTCTTCTCTGTGATTATCGCGAAAGTCGTCGG
>CAZECG010000004.1:0-110633 GCA_964510535.1 uncultured Muribaculaceae bacterium | reverse complement strand
AGATCGCGTTTAAGCCTCTTGCGAGGATTGTTAGAGGATTGATTAGATTGCCGAGGATTAACAGATATAGGGACATACGAAGATGGCCTATAACCGAAATAATCGTTCAACTCACCGGTATTGGCATGATAGTCATAGTCAACCCACATATCATGTTCAGTGTCTCCGTTGTATTCTCCGTAATTGCTCATAGATGGCAGTATTTAATGCTCTCATACCAATTCAGATAATTGGTGTGCATCACTCGTCGTCGAGGTCTTCGTCATCGAAAACTTCGGGGAGTTCATCTGTGTTGATATGGTAGTCATAATCAACCATCATATCGTGTTCAGCGTCTCCGTTGTATATGTCTAAATCTTCGTAGTTGTTCATGGATAAGGAATTAAAGACTAAACAATTCTCTTAATGTGGTGAAATAGCTATCGGCTGTGCGATTGCCTATACCTTTGATTATGGCATTGCGTATATCGATATTGTCGAACGATATAGGTTCAGCGGACGCAAGGTCATAACCGAGATAGATTTCATCAGCATCTTTAATTGCAAAGCCTTTCTTTTGCAATTGTGCGCCAGAAAAGAAACGAGGAGCACCGGATAATTTGAACATCAAATAGCTGTTCTTGTTATGCAAGAATAGGTATTTGCATTGTTCAATAGGAACATCGATACGCAAAGAACCAGGTCTAAATCCTGTTCGCGTATAGTATAAATTGTTCTTGCAAATCGAAGCGAGATGTTCATCGCCCTTGAAAAATCCAACAAGAACAATTTCATCCTCGAGAGACTTGGCGTTGATTGCGTCTTTAGTCGCCTCGTTATTTTCTATAATAGAGTTGCGATTGACTTCACTATCGGTAAATATTTTTTTCACCGAGCCATATTCAACTTCTTCTTCGGCGGCAATAAGGTCAACAAAGTTTTCGTGTTCAATGTAGCTTTTAAATTTCGCACGATTTGTTTGTGCGGTATTTAATAGCTCGTCAAGATTGCTGCCGAGATTAAAGTCATGGCGAATGAAATATGGTTCTATCTGCCTCAGAGTTTCTTCATTTTCCTCGGCTCCTTTTTTGAGCGAGAGAATAAGAACATCAACGTCATCATAAGGACGGAATGTTTTACCATAGAGACGTTTGAAATTTATATCAACGGCTCGTTGCAAGCTATAGCCATTTCGAGGTTCAAGCACATAAAAGGAATACTCGAGGTTAAGAAGATTTGAAATCTTTTGCTTAAATTCTTTTTGAGCAAAGGATTTAAACGCGCTCTTTTCTGCTGAGTTTGAACGAGCATAAAGAGCGATAACATAAAGGAAGTTTATGTCGTAATGAGATAGCCAAAGAGTATCACGGTCAAATAAACGATTTTCAAATTGGAAAATTTGACGTTTATCTTTATCGTTTTCGCGCTGCTTTAAACCATTTTCGGCATACGATAGCGATTTAGATATTTCTGCGCTCACAAAGAAGTTAGGAGTGATATTGTACCCCTCCGTCATTTTATCTCGGTATCGAATATGAGGCTTGTTCTTAAAGAACCAGTCAATATTAAATTGAATGATGTTCTTTGCGTAAGTGTATTGTTTATACACTGAATTTCCACCGAGAGAACCGCCAATCTTATAGTACTTACTATCTCCGATATAGTAAATATCGTTTTCGTTAATTAGAGATGTGTAGCGGAAAATGTGGTCAACAATTTTTCCGTCCGGTTGATCTTTTAACGAGGAGTCAATTTTCGTTTTATCATCTCCGATGAGTTCGTCTATGATTGACTCAAAAACGATATTAAAGTTGCGGGCAAGTAGATAATCGCTGTCTTGTTGCGAAGAATTGACTTTCTCTATCGAATCGAAGAACGAATAGCACAACTGCCAAAGCAGAAGTGCTTTATCTGAGAAGTATTTATACTTGATTTGACGAAGACGAATCTTACCATATCCGGCAAGATAATTTTCAAATTGATTGCCCGTAATCAATTCATAGTTGTAATTGATCGGAGAATCAAACCCCATTTTCTTTACAAAGTATAAAATGGAGAAGAAAATTATCAGAAGTTCTTCGTCAAAGTTAATCTGCTTTTTCTTATTTATTGGATTAAGATATATCGGCGTTTTGCGTTGTGTAACTGCATTGCTCTTAGATATAGTCTTATTCCAATTTATCTTATTGTATCCGCTATGAATGTTCTTTATGGTGAACATAAAGAAGTCCTGGTTTTCATTATTGAAACGAACAAGCGATAAGATAATGTCAACTAAAGTTGCATCGCGCTTGTTTGAACTTAAATCAAGGAGTGAAAACGATTGATACAATAAAATTTCACTGGATGGATTAAGACGATAAAACTCTTTTATCGCTCTGAAAATCCATACAGAGAAGTTTGATAGAAATTGAAAATCATTTCTATCAAGATAATTATTTGCTAATGCAGTATCTAAATCAAGGATTTTCTCAGGAGTTAGCCCCTCATGAAAAAGGACTTCGCCACTTTCATTAAGGATAACTTTGGGCAAGAAGAAGATGCAGTCGGAGATTTCTTTGCTATAGAAATATCCAACGTGATTTATGGTGGTTTTGCCGTTCTTAGTGTTCGGCTCAAACCCCTTAAGAATCGCTTTTACGTCTTCTTCTTGATATGGATAACCCTCGATTAATATCTTCATGCCTCTGCTTCTACGGTATCGTTATTAGCACTGTTATCGGAGGCTTCTTTGTTAGATATAAAACTAACACCTAAGTTGTCCAAGAATTGTTTAACGACTTCAGATTTGGCGTTTCCTTTGTTATCAAAGAATTTGTGGAATTTGCTATACTCATCTTTGAATATGCTATTACCGGCAGAAGCAAAATCTTTAAAGATGTCATTCCATAAGTAGAAGATAACCTTTGATACAAAAAGTTCGGTTGTGATTTCGTCCTGATTTTTGCGTGCTAAAAACCAATAACCGAGTTTTTTGTCTTCCGATTGTGTAGTGGCTTCAATATGTTCATTGACTTTTTCAAGGAAGTCAGACCAACTATATTTTTTGTCTTCGCAAGAAATATAGTGACCAAGGTCTGTGTAGTCAATTGGCATATATTTCCAATCCCAACGACGTTTGAACGCAGAGTCAATCGGGAATAGCGATTGATCGCTTGTGTTCATCGTAGCCCAAATGTGAAGATTGTTCGGTAACTGCATTTTGCAACCGGACTTAATATCTTCATCATCGATGTCGCTATCTTTGAACTGAGAACGAAGATAGTGTGCGAGGTCTTGGTCGGGAGTGATTTTATACGATGAGAAGCCGTTTTCATCACGGTCCAATAGCTGGAAAATGTCGCCAAAAATTTGGGCGCAGTTTCCACGATTGATTTCTTCGATAATCAAGTAATAAGGCTCCTCGAGGTTCTTCCAAGCGTTAACGTAAGCATTTGTGAACGCTTGCGGACAGAACTCGTAAGTGATTTCACCTCCGAAATTAGCTCTTTCTTTTTGGATTAATTCGAGGAACGATGCAAAGTAGGTTTCGTTATGCCATCCAAAAGATTCCCAAATGAGCTTATTCAAAGAAATATTCAGCTCGTTAGCAGCGATGACAAGATTATCGGCGTTATCGCACAAATATTTAACTTGATTTGCAACTCCGGATATATTCTTAGCTTCTGCAATCAATTTGTCAGAAGGCATTAGATTGGAGTGTTTTTCTTTTTTTGTAGGTTTATAACAACCGACAAAAGAAGAATAGTCGCTATCAGGGTGAAAAGTAGTTCTTATAGAATTACTTTCATAGACTTTTGCATCAGTATTTATCTTATTAGATTTACCTGTGCCAGGTGCTCCGAAAACTATTTGTTGGAGCGGTAAAGAACCGATTTCATTTATGACTTCTACAACCTCTTTTCGCTCAACATCATCCAGGGGAAGATACGTATTTAAATGCATTGAGATAATGCCATCATCTTCTTTCGAGAATGTAATTTCAGAGTATTGTTCTACTAAGAATGATCGGAAACTAAAGCCATTAGCTTTCTTCAAACCATTGAAATATGCTCTGCCATCATCTCGTTTAAGAATATTTATATCGTAAAACGAGGTGCTCGAATCTCCAAATTGATTTACAACTTGTTGATATAGGTCTGCGAATAATTTTGTGATTGAAGAGGGTTCTTTTTCTTTCTTATAATATACTTTGGGTATTATGCACAAAGTGCTAATTGCCTTAATCAGCTCAGACTTGAAAATTTTGAATCTAACCTCACCACTGACATCTGAGATAAAGTTGGAAATCTCGTTTGAAAGATTTATGCTTGTCTCATTTGATGAGCTTGGAGATAATTTAAAGTCAGCATCTTGACGGGCGACAATTTTTTTAAGGTCTTGCATATTATCTCAGATGTTCATGAATGAATAAATAATATAATACCGCGTAGATTACATTAACACTTACGGCGTTCCCGGCTTGTTTATAAAGAGCACCATCTGATACTTTTGATTTTCGTGCATTATCAACGAACGATGGCTTGAAACCTTGCAATGCAAAAGCTTCGTAAGGTGTAAGTTTGCGAATATGCTGCGCCGCTAATTGTTCTTTTGTAAAGTCGATACTCAAATACTCAACTGGATCATCAGAATTAATAAACCCATCGCTATAATAATTATCTTGGCAGGCACGATGCATTTTATGCATTGTTGCCGTTAGTGGTCGTGCAATAAGTTGATTAATCTCTGATTTAGAAATAAAATTTTTAGATCCGTCAGCTAAGATAGTCGGTTTAATTCGCTCTGACAAATAATACTTTTCATCAACTTGCTTTGAAAGAATGTCAAGAACAGAATCTTGAATTAGAATTGATTCAAACTTGTCGATGTCTTGAAGAAAAATTGTATTAATAACGTCTGATGAAAACGAAAATGAAGAGTCAAGTTTTTCTGTTGTGGCAAAAATTATAACTCGGCTACGCTTTTGGGCGAGTTTGAAATTCATTGTGTTAAAGATGTCATAATAGACATTATAACCAATCGATTCTAACCTGTTTTTTATCTCCCTAAAAGTATTTCCCTTGTCGTGTGTCAACAGATTCTTTACATTCTCCAAAATTACATATCGAGGTCTTTTAGCTTTTAGTATTTTCTCAATTTGGAAAAACATTGTACCTCGATTGTCGTCAAATCCTTTTTGTTTGCCCATCATGCTGAATGCTTGACAAGGAAAACCGCCAGTAAGCAAATCAAAATCCAATTCGTCGTAATTCGACATCAAGGAATTAAAACTTACAATATCACCCATTTCAATTTCTGTTGAAACATCATAATTTGCTTTGTAAGTTTTGATTGCGTTGACATCAATTTCGGAAAAGCCGACACAATGGAATGGAAATGAAAAATCTTTTTCAATACATTCCATAGCAGTACGAAAGCCACCTATTCCTGCAAATAATTCAATATGCTTCATAAATAAGTCGCTATTGCTGTTCCTATTGCATATGCTAATTTAACTGGTACAGCATTACCAATTTGAGCATACCACATATTCTGTGCTCCATAAAATACGAAGTCATCCGGGAATGTTTGAATTCTTGCAGCTTCACGTGGTGTCAGACCTCGAGAATACCAAGGATGGATATACATATTGCAATCGTATCTCATGTGTGAAGTGATTGTCTTGCAAATCTTATCTTCTTGGAGTTTGTAATATTTATCCTTAAAAATGTCATTTCGCCTCGAATACGGCATAATATCGGCGATTGATTCATGTAATGAATTTCCGCCTTGTGGAAGTCGTGTATATATTTCTACATCTCGAGGATTATTATATCTATTTTTATGATTATAAAGCGTGTCAATTACTTTATTACCATTTATAAAAGAATAGAATTCAGTTTGTGGATATGTAAAATGACATTCTGTGTATCCAGAGGCTTCATCTTCAACGTCGTTTTTACCTTTTGTCGCTTTTACTCCTAATTTTGGTAAGCCATAAAGAGCATCACCTAAAACGAAAGGATGTCGTTTTAAGAAAAAGATTTTATTGAATATCTCCTCAGGATTAATTCCAAGTCGATTGCCAATAACAATAAATCTTTCTCGATGCTGAGGCACGCCAAAATCTTCGGCGAGTAAAAGCTTGCCGGTAAACCTGTATTCGTCTTTGTCGAAATTAAGATATGTATTAAAGTCGGATTCAATTTCACTCCAGCGAGATTGCATACCTCTAACGTTTTCCATAATGAAAAACTTCGGTCTTACTTTACAAAGAAATTTTAAATATTCTTTGTATAGCATATTTCTTGGGTCATCAATTATTCGTTGACGATTAGCCATAGAAAAACCTTGACAAGGAGGACCTCCACAAACTAAAGGTATATTATAGTAAGATTCTGACGTTGAGAAATCTAAGTTGAGTTGACAAATATCTCCGACGTAAAAGGCATCATTAGGGAGATTGCGATTTTTACGATAAGTTTCGGAAAATTGAGGTACAATCTCATTGACAAGAATAGGCGTAAAGCCAGCTTGTTCAAGACCTAATGATAGTCCTCCGCAGCCGGCAAATAAGTCTATAAAGTCAAGCGTCTTCCTCATATGAATAAATCTAATTTTGCAGTTGCTAACAGGAGACCTAACCCTATGCGACTACGAGAAGTATTTAAATTTTGAAGTTTAAATTATCTTTGGTCTTTGTCAGCACGAGCGCACATTAGTTTACAAAATTAAGCAAAAATTTTGATACTTTGTAAGCCGCTGCAAAGATAAATTGTTGGGTGGGCAAAATTCAAGCACACCCAACATAAACAATCTTAAAGAAGTGGCAAAATTAGACCCCCGAGCGGTCGTCTGTCGGCAAATTAGCGTCAAAGTCGTTGAGTTCGGCGGCGAGAGTTTCAAGTGCGGAACGGAGCGTGCGGAGTTCCTCGGGCTTAAACGAGATAGGTTTGCCGTTGACGATATTGTTGTTCAGGCGTTGAGTGAACCACGCACGAGAACGACCGAAGAAGCGTTCGGCAATGGTAGCGCAGTTCATCGTGTCGAGGATCTGCGCACCGTCGATTTGGCGGATGCGGATAAGTTCGCCGTTCATAGCATCGGCAGTATGTTGGTCAACTCGCTGTCGATTGCTTCAAGATACTCTTGGAGCTGCGAGTCGGCTTCCGGGTCATCAAACATTTGTTCGAGGATGTCGCTTGCGGCTTTCATCATCGAATAGGCTTGTTCTTTATTAAAGAGAGGACCACCGGTTTTCCATTCGATGTACGGCCGAAACGCACCGCCGATTAAGCCTGCTTTGTAGGCTTCAACCATGTCGGCAACGAAATTGTCTTGCTGAGAAAAATAATCAATAGTTTGTTGTCTTTGATAATGCAAAGACAATAAACTATCGTTAATTACGCAAGCATTTGACGCAGATTATTTTCTGAGTTAGGGATTTATTCGGACAAGCCTCACACGGCTCGCAAGTTCGAGTGAAGCCTTTCGGCGGAGATTACTTGCAATCGCAACATATAGAAGAAACGCAAGCATCTAAAAGAGAAACTTCATCCAAAACCATATTTTTCGGAACATCTAAAAATGTATCAATGTAAAACGGTGGTTGTTAAAATCATATTAACGGCGAGGGAGAACGGCTCACGGCGATTCCCTGTCGGGAATCGATAACGTTATCACATATGTCAGACAATTCCGACACCGCAAACGTTATCCACTTTGACCCCTAAAATTAAGGCGAATACTTGGGCGTTTTTTAACAATTCAACCGGGTTTTGCTGCTGACCCACTTTTCGCAGCCGATGTAGATGGTATAGACTACGAAGCAGCTTTGACCGAATGGGAGAAAAAGCGTCGGTGCCGTCGGCGCGGTGTCCGAGGGGGTCTTCGCTCTGCTGGAGCGGTTGAGTGACGGAACGGGGCGTTGCGTCTTATGGGTGCCGGACTACAGGGGGAGTTCTAACTCTGACGAGGCGTTAAAATGCTGTGTCAGTCGAAAACCGACAACAGGTAGGCCTGCAGGCATTTACGCAATTCGGCAGGCTTTAGAAACGAATTATTTACCATTATCACAACTGCGTGGGTAGGCTTTCCATCGCCGTCGAGTTTGTAGCCGGCGTAACTTCTGACGGATGTCATCGAACCGCTTTTCAACGCCATCATACCCTCAAGCGGAGTTTCGCGGAGGAAATTGCTGACTGTTCCGTCAAATCCGGCGAGTGGGAACGCTGACACATAAGCGGTGTCGCCAGCCATCGCCACAAGCAGTTCGCCGAGGGCGCGGGGGGTGATGGCATCTACCCTCACAAGACCGCTCCCGTCATGTATCCTCACCGGGCTTAATTTCACTTCAAGCGAGTCCCATAGCTTCTTCTCTGTTGCTACAGCAGCCGCAAGTGATTTCTTCTCGCTGACAGCCCTGAGCATGGCATCGGCCATCATGTTGTCGCTACGGTGCATGAGGCTACGGCTAATCTCAGCGACCGACGGGGATTGATGGCGGTACACGTCAATCGTATCACCATCGGCAGTGGCAAGCAGTTCGTAGGTTACTCCGGCGTCACGGAGAGCCGACATCATTTTCACTTTAAACAGTTCGGCCGGATTTGGAGCCGGCGTGTCGACCGATTTGCGCTTGCCGATTTTCCCATCAACTCGGAGCGTTGTCGAGCCGACACCTCTGACCAAATCAAAACTTCCCGACTTATCTCCCCTCTTAACGTCAAATTTAACCAATCGCGGCTCTGTCTCAAGTGTTGACAAATCAACGGTAACCAGATTGTCGGCGTAGTTAAACCCATAGAACGCCGCGCCGTAGTCCCAAGCCACGTCGCCTATTTCCCATCGCGGGGAGGGGCCGACATCGGAAAAACGCGCCTGATCGACCACGATGTCGCCCCGCAATTGCCTGATGCCGTTGCGCGACAGCAAAGCTATGATAGAGTCAGTGAAGCCGATACGGTCGGCAAAATAACGGCTATCGACAGTGGGGTCGCCCGACGCTTCAATAACCACACGCCCATTGAGAGTCGAACCGCGCTGAGTTCCGACAAGATAAACAGGAGTTTCAAAGCGGTATTCCGGGCCGAGGATTTTCATGGCTGTCGCTGTTGTGAGGCATTTCATAACGCTCGCAGGTGTCATGGCTGCGGCCGACCGATGGTCGGCGACAATCTTCCCGTTGCGCAAGTCTTTGATGTACACCCCAACAGTTGCGGCATCGTCAATGCCCTTAATCGGCGCTGCCGACAAATTAGAAAGCAATGCAGCCGCAATGGCCAATATAATTAATTTTTTCATTTTCATAGATATAAAATCACACAAAGATAGTCATATTCCAATAAAATATGTAATTTTGCACACTGAATGTAAGTTTGTGCAGCAATGGTTTCCAAAACCCGAGAAAAATTAATTGATGTCGCCAAGCAACTGTTTGTCAAAAACGGTATTGAGAACACGACGATGAATGACATCGCCAACGCCTCAGACAAGGGACGACGCACGATTTACACCTACTTTAAAAACAAGCGCGACATCTACAACGCCGTCATCGAGCGAGAGAGCGAACGCCTTGTCACCAATCTGCGCGAAATCGCCATGTCGCGACACACTCCCACAGAAAAGCTGCGTCTGTTTCTCGAACATAGGTTGGCACTGTTGAGCGACAACCGCCAAGACACTTTGCGCTCGTTTTTCTCGTTTGAATACAAACGCATCGGGCGTGTCAGGCGATTAGCGTCGGCCAAAGTCAACGAAATTCTCAATCTCATCACCGCCGAGGGTGTCGCAGACGGCAGTTTCGACAGAGAGCAAGCCGGGCGGCTGCTACCGCTGATTTCAGCCGTGCTTCACGGCATCTATGCAATGCAACTACATGAAAACGCGGATGATCATCACGGTGAAGAGCAATCATCAAGCCGAGACATCATCAGCTTTATAATCGAAGGCATAAAACGCCCGAATCTCGCTTATTAACCCCACTGGCTATTATATGCGGGAAGCCGGCATCGGCAACCGCCATTTCCCACCCATCAGCTTGATTGGGCATTTTAGGCGGCTATTCATGCTGAGTATTTATAGTGAAAATTTAAAAAATTGCATGATAGCGCATAAAATCGTAACTTTGCAGTCTAAATTAATTCAAAACGTAATATGAAATTACTTGAAGGAAAAACAGCCGTTATCACCGGCGCAGCCCGCGGTATCGGCAAGGCTCTCGCCTTGAAGTTTGCTCAGGAGGGTGCGAATATAGCGTTTACTGACTTAGTAATCGATGAAAACGGCAAAGAGACCGAAAATGAGATTGCAGCACTTGGCGTTAAAGCCAAAGGCTACGCTTCAAATGCGGCCGACTTCACTCAAACTAAAGAAGTAATCACTGAAATCCACAAAGATTTCGGCTCAATCGACATCCTCGTCAACAACGCAGGTATCACTAAGGACGGCCTTATGATGAGAATGACCGAGCAGCAGTGGGACGCAGTCATCGCAGTCAACCTCAAAAGCGCGTTCAACTTCATCAACGCCGTGCTTCCCATAATGTTGCGCCAACGTTCAGGCAGCATCATCAACATGGCATCGGTCGTGGGCGTACACGGCAACGCCGGACAGTCGAACTACGCGGCATCAAAAGCGGGTCTTATCGCCTTGGCCAAGAGTATCGCCCAGGAAGTCGGCTCTCGCGGCATCCGCGCCAACGCTATTGCCCCCGGCTTCATCGAGACCGCTATGACGGCAGCCCTTCCCGAAGAGGTTCGCAAAGAGTGGGAGAAGAAAATCCCCTTGCGCCGCGGCGGCAAAGTCGAGGATATCGCTAACGTTGCCACTTTCCTCGCTTCAGATATGTCAAGCTATGTCACCGGCCAAGTTATCCAGGTCGACGGCGGCATGAATATGTAATCAACCCCAATCACATAATCAAAAAGACTGCTCATGTTAAGCTATAACACCCAGCTAAAGAGACTAATTCTGCCTGAATATGGCCGCAATATCCAGCGAATGGTAGATTATTGCCTTACTATTCAGGACCGCGAGGAACGCACCAAGTGTGCTTACTCAATAATCAACACCATGGGCAGTCTTTTTCCTCATCTACGCGACGTAGAAGATTTCAAACACAAGCTGTGGGACCATCTTGCCATAATGTCTGATTTCAAACTCGACATTGACTATCCCTGCGATGTAGTCAAAGCTGAAAACCTTCAGACGCTTCCCGACAAGGTAGACTACCATCTGTCGCCCATACGCTACCGCCACTATGGCCGCCACATCGAGCTTATGATAGCCAAGGCGGCGACCTTGGAACCCGGCGAGGAACGCGACGCTCTAATCTCACTGATTGCCAATCACATGAAAAAGCTAATGCTCGCCGTCAATAGCGACGGAGTGGATGATGCGAAGATATTGAACGATTTGGCGAACTATTCGCACGGTGCCATACGCCTCGACCCCGCCACATATCACCTGCATTTATTCAAGGAGATAGCCCCCGCCCCCACATCAGGCAAAAAGAAAAAGAAGAGATGATTACCCGTGCCGAGCTAACCGAAATTGGACGCGCGATAAAGCCTCACGGCATCAACGGCGAGATTGTCACTGCTATAAACCGAGACGTGGATTTTGAGGGTCTGCGCTGCATCGTGATGGATATTGACGGGATTTATGTCCCATTCTTCATTGATAGCGTCAGACAACGCGGAAGCGAATCGGTGCTCGTCACAATCGACGGCATCAATGACGAGAAGGACGCAAAGGAGCTATGCGGCAAGGCCGTCTACGCACTTAAAAGCGACCCTGCAATATCGTCTGACGGCTCTGACGACTGCGACCACGACGACGAGGGCTTTTACGCCGAAGACCTTATCGGATTCAAAGTTACGACCGACGGCAAAACAATAGGTGAAATTACCGATGTCGATTCGTCGACCGACAATCTGCTGTTTATCATCACCGATAAAGACGGCAACACCTCTTACGTTCCCGTCGCCGACGAATTTATTACAGGAATCGACACCGAAAGCCACATTATCACGATGTCGCTTCCCGACGGATTGCTCGACCTGTGAATCACTCCGACAACACCGATCCCGCCGAGCGCATCAGACTCGTGACCGTCGCTGACGCAGAGGCAATCACTGCGATCTATAACCGCTATGTAACCGAGAGTGTCGCGACGTTTGAGACCGTGCCGCTATCGGTTGACGAAATGAGACAACGCATCAACGAAATCTCAGCGCGATTCCCCTACTATGTCTATGAAACTGACGGCATATTAGCCGGATACTGCTACGCCCATCCGTGGAAAGAACGTGCCGCTTATGAGAAAACGCTTGAGACCACAATCTACCTCAGAGATGATTATCTGCGCCGCGGAATCGGCCGCAAACTGATGGAAAAACTGATTGCCGAATGTAGCCGACAGGGATATTTCGCCTTGATAGCCTGCATCACCGGCAGCAACATCGGCAGCATAGAGTTCCACCGCCGTCTTGGGTTCCGCCAGGTCTCGTTTTTTGAGAAAGTCGGATTCAAGCTCAATCAGATTCTTGATGTGGCAGACTATGAATTGCTGCTACCTTCGGCACTCACCAATAAATAATCCCATAGGTAGAGAGATGTGGCAAAAGCAATCTTTCAGATTGCGGCGTCGTTGACTGTCACAGAATGAGGAGGCTGTGTCGTTATTAAGGTTTTACGACACAGCCTCTATGAGATAATAAAGAAGTTTGGTTGTTATTGGCGTGATATGGTGAAATCTTCACCATCATTATCATAAAGTCGAATAGTATTTTTATTTATCCATTCAACAGATAGGATTTCGGTTTCGCCATAGTCCCATTCGATAGTCAACTTAGGCTTAGTATAAACATAACTGAAACTCTCAAGATTATCATCATTCCACAATGCAGCACCTGTTCCATTCTCGTTGAAAATCCAGGTGTTTTCATAGGCTTCTCCATCATCAACACCTTTTTCAATCCATGTACCGACAATTGAATTGTCAGAAATCTCATCGTCATCATCGCTGCATGACGCGAAGTTAACACACGCCAGCACTGCAAAGAGTGCAAACGCAAGAAATTTGAATTTCTTCATTTTAAAATTGTTTTGTTGTTTCCCAATCCTCAAAGAAACGGTTACGAATGGATGTAAAAGGTGCGAGGATTATATCTTGTCTTATCCTAAAGTCAGGCCTTCGCATAACCTATTCCACGGATAAAACAATAGCCCCACACCGATTTCGCTATATAATCTGCCAATTTCGGCAGTGTATAAGCAATCAATGCAGGTGCTATTGCCGACCTTATCTCCGTGGAAAACCAAATTTGCGAAGTTTGACTTTAGAAGATAAAATTTCAATAACACCTTTTGTATTAATGTCTTATTCACCGTCTGCCAACTCTTTGGGTCAGTGAACTGAGCGCAAAGTTACTAAAAATTTTATTGGCATGGCTATGTTGGATAATGTTTTTTAGCATAAACTGACTGTTTCGCAAAATCACAGGAGCCATCTACCTATTTTGACCTGTATCCTATCCAAATGCTGAGGGTGAGGAAACGCAAAAACCGATGATTAATAATTTCACAAAAACGTAGATAATCTATCGCCTTACTTTGTCGCGTCAAAATTAGTCGTTAAATTTGCACAAAAGGTAAATCTAAATAGAAATGAGAAAACATATTATTTGCGCATTGGTTGCCATCAGCTCTATGACAACCACAGTTGATTCCTATGCAATCAAACCATCGGACCTTAAATACACAAATGCCGATACATTACCATTAATAGGCTCATTGGCTCCCGATGCTAAAAAGCTATATTCCCGCCTGCCCGACTCGCTTGAGAACGTTATCCGCAAAGAAGTTTGGAATTTAGGGCAAAACTCAGCCGGACTGGCCGTTAGATTCAGAAGCGACGCATCGAGCATTGGCGCAGAGTGGAAATCGGTCAAGAAATTCCGTATGAACCACATGACGGCAACCGGCATCCGCGGACTTGACCTATATGTTTATGATAATGGCGAATGGACTACGCTCGGCAGCGCCCGCCCGTCGCTGCTCGACAACCACAACAGTGCCGTTATTATGACCGACATGAAGCCCGAGATGAGGGAATATATGCTATATTTGTCGTTGTATGACGGCGTTGACTCGCTGCGCATCGGCGTTGACTCGGCCGCTGTGGTGTTGCAGCCGGAGTTAAATTCACCGCAACTCGAGCAGCCTATCATAATGTACGGAACAAGCATAATGCAAGGCGGATGCGCTACACGGCCGGGGATGTGCCACTCATCGATAATCGAGCGCAAATTAAATCGCCAGGTTATCAATCTCGGATTCAGCGGAAACGCTAAACTTGACATCGAAATAGCTCAATTGATAGCAAGTGTCAAAGACCCTGGTGTCATTGTTATAGACCCACTACCCAACTTGAAAACTCCCGAATTGATTGAGCGAATGCCGGCCTTCTACAAGACAATTCGCGACAGCCACCCGCAAGTGCCAATCTTGCTCGTAGAAAGTCCCATTTTCCCGCTGATGCGCTTCAATCAAGAAACCCTGGCGACCGTTACCGAGAAAAACAAAGCGTTACGCTCATTCTACGATGAACTTATTAAATCGGGCGACAAATATGTGTCATACTTCGAGGGCGAAAAGATTTTGGGCGATTGCGTCGACGGCACAATCGACAATTATCACATGACCGATTTGGGATTCACCCATTTTGCCAACTCGTTAGCGCCGGTTTTAAAACAGATGCTCATGCAACGCTAACGCCTATTAAGCATCCGTTTCAGACTAAACGACATGTAAAAAAATCAAAATAATGCTGAGTTTGAACGATTAGTTACGATTAATTCGTAACTTAGCTAACCAAACTTAAATGCAACTAACTATGTACGACGAAAATAACGCTGTTAAATATATCAACGACGTGCTTAATCAAAAAGCCGGAGTGACTTATAGCGACGACGACTTGCTGAACGTTATCGACATCATCTGGGACTACTATGAGCAAAACGGATTGCTCGACATTGATATTGACAGCGATGACGAACTCGACCCCGACCATCTTCTTGACTTCGTAAAACGCCTGCTCAAAAAAGACAAAGGCAACCGGGTTAAAGAGGAATACGTGGAAATCATAGTCAATGCCGAACTCGATTATGAGGACTCTATAGAAGATGAGGAGGAAGAATGACGCGCAGGTTTAAACTCTTAGCTGCTATATTTACCGCATCGTTGTCGACTCCGACAATAAATGCCGCCCCAATCCCTTTTGACGGCGGTGAACTTAAAGTTGACCAAGGCGCAGCCGATTCAATTGATATTTTTGATTTAGACTTAGATACAAACATAGCAACGCCCAAAGTGGGTAATAAACAGCATGACGTAATCAAACGGTATATGTACGACTTGGCTGTTGAGTTGACCAAGCGCAACTACCGCGTGGAGAACAAGCGCAATGGTGAAGTTCTAATCGTAACCGTGCCTACCGATGAGCTGTTTTTGCCAAACGATACCCTGCTGATGCAACAAGCCTCAAAATTGCTAAAACCGCTGACTCAATTTGTCGACGACACAAAATTTAAAACGGTTTTCGCAATTCATAGCGACGACACCGGTTCAGAATCTTATCAGCATAAATTAACTGATTTAAGAGTCACGGCAATCTATGATTGGTTTGACGATAACGCAAATGACGCTTCAATGCTCGTCGGCTATCCTGAGGGTGGCGACGCGCCTTTAGTCCCAAACAATTCAAGGGTAAATCGCAGCATCAATCGCCGCATGGAGGTGTATTTGATTCCAAGCGATGAAATGATTAACCTCGCAAAATCTAAAAAGCTATTTCAAGATTAGCATTGCAAAGCAAACCACAAAGCGACTAAACGTAACAACCCCCGAATCGTTTTTGTCTAACGGCTCGGGGGCTGTTTTGTTAAGTTTTAAGTGTCATCTTCGGCTGATTATATAATCAGTCCATGTCGCTTTAATTTTTAAAGGTCAGTTCATTATCATTAACATCGATAATTATAGGACGGTCTTTGTCGATGCGTTGAGCAAGTATGTCTTTCGACAATCTATTTAGAATCATGCGGTGAAGCACTCGCTTAACAGGTCGCGCTCCAAATTCGGGGTCATAACCCTCCTCGGCCAGATAGTGGATTGCCGCCGGGGTAACCTCAAGTGTGACTCCGTTGCGCTCGAGCATTTTGCTTATGCCATCGACCTGGAGACGGACTATTTGCTCGATTTCGCTTTCGCTAAGAGGTGTGAACATTATTATCTCGTCGATACGATTCAAGAACTCCGGTCTTATCGTCTGCTTAAGCATTTCAAGCACCTCATTTTTAGTCTTTTCTATGGTTTCAAAACGGTTGTCATCTGTCATTTTCGCGAAATTTTCACGAATGAGCGGCGAACCCATATTTGAAGTCATGATTATGATGGTGTTCTTGAAGTTTACAAAGCGCCCCTTATTGTCGGTCAAACGTCCATCGTCAAGCACTTGCAACAGGATATTAAACACATCGGGATGAGCCTTTTCAATCTCGTCGAACAGCACAACGGAGTATGGTTTACGGCGTACAGCCTCGGTGAGTTGACCGCCTTCGTCATATCCCACATATCCCGGAGGTGCTCCGACAAGCCGCGACACGGAGTGTTTCTCCTGATATTCACTCATGTCAATACGGGTCATCATATTCTCGTCGTCAAACAGATATTCAGCCAACGCTTTGGCAAGTTCCGTTTTACCTACACCGGTTGTGCCTAAGAATATAAACGAACCGATAGGTCGACGCGGGTCATTTAGGCCGGCTCGGCTGCGGCGTACAGCATCAGCTATAGCCGCGATTGCTTCATCTTGACCGACCACCCTGCGATGCAACTCTTCCTCAAGATGCAGCAGTTTATCTTTTTCGCTCTGGACCATCTTGTTGACGGGGATACCGGTCCATCGCGACACGATATCCGCAATATCCCCCGCATCGACTTCCTCCTTGATGAGGGCCTTTTCGCCCTGCATCATTTTGAGCTGCTGCTGAATATCGACATTCTCCTTTTCCTTTTGTTGAACTCGAGAATATCGTATTTCGGCAACTTTGGCATAGTCGCCTTCACGCTCGGCTCGGTCAGCTTCAAAATTAAGTTGCTCGATGTCGATTTTATTCTGCTGTATGCGGTTAATAAGGTCTTTCTCGGCTTTCCACTTGGCGGTGTATTCCTTTTCCTCGTCTCGGAGTGAAGCGATATCCTTTTCAATCTCCTTGACTTTCTCCTTGTCGCCCTCACGCTTGATTGCTTCGCGTTCAATCTCTTTTTGTGCTATTTGGCGAGTAATGTCGTCAAGTGCCTGCGGCACTGAGTCAATCTCGAGTTTCAACTTTGAGGCTGCTTCGTCGATTAAGTCTATAGCCTTGTCGGGGAGAAAACGGTCGGTGATGTAACGCTCCGATAGTTGCACGGCGGCGATAATCGCTTCGTCGCGGATACGCACCTTGTGGTGATTTTCATAACGCTCCTTCAATCCTCGAAGTATTGCTATCGAGCTCGTCTCGTCGGGTTCGTCGACCATCACTTTTTGGAAACGGCGTTCGAGGGCCTTGTCTTTTTCAAAATATTTCTGGTACTCATCGAGCGTGGTCGCACCGATGCTGCGCAGCTCCCCACGTGCGAGCGCAGGCTTGAGTATGTTGGCCGCATCCATCGCACCCTCACCCTTTCCGGCTCCCACCAAGGTGTGAATCTCGTCAATGAAAAGTATAATTTCACCATCGCTTTGGGTTACCTCATTGACTATGGCTTTCAAACGTTCCTCAAATTCGCCTTTATATTTAGCTCCGGCAACAAGCGCACCCATATCTAATGAGAAAATCTGTTTCGAGCGCAAATTTTCAGGAACATCGCCACGCACTATACGCATAGCCAACCCCTCAGCGATTGCGGTTTTACCCGTACCGGGCTCACCGATAAGCATGGGATTGTTTTTGGTGCGTCGGCTCAGTATCTGAAGCACTCGGCGTATTTCCTCGTCACGCCCTATAACAGGGTCGAGCTTGCCGGAGCGGGCACGCTCATTTAAGTTGATAGCATATTTACTCAATGCGTTATAGGTTTCCTCAGCACCCTGGTCGGTAGCTTTCTTACCTTTGCGCAACTCGGCGATTGCGGTTTTAAGCTCTTTTTCGTTCAAGCCTGCATCTTTCAAAAATGTTGAAGCTGGGCTGTTAATGACAAACAGTGCCATCAGCAACGCTTCGAGCGTAACATACTCGTCACCGTTCTGCTTGGCGATGTCGAGAGCTTTCTGAAGTACGTCGTTGGAAGTACGACTTAGGTAAGGTTCGCCTCCTGAAACTTTAGGTAATGCGGCTATTTCGCGGTCGAGCAGCGTATCAAGCTGACTTACATTCGCCCCGATTTTCTGAAAGATGAATTTTACCAACGATTCTCCCTCGGCCACTACGGCTTTAAGCAGGTGGACAGGCTCAATCGCCTGACTTCCCGACGACCGTGTAATCTCGACGGCCTTCTGAATAGCTTCCTGCGACTTGATTGTAAAATTGTTGAAATTCATAACTCGTGAGTATGATAGATTGTTATTAGTTTCTTTATTAACTTTAACAATCAGCCCCCGATAATGTTTTATATGAACATTTGCAATTGAAGGGCATAACTGCTAACTTTGTCGGTGCAAACAATGTGCCAATTCGTTCAAACATAAATGAAGAAACTATTTTTCACCATATTTTTAACAGTGACAGCCGCGATGGCGGTGCGGGGTGCCGACACCTATTTCCCCTACCCGACCCCGCCTGAAGCTCTAACGACACTCAGCGAGCGCACAAACTATCTTGTCGAGCACTTCTGGGACCGCTGCAACTTGAAAAGTGCGTTTTCGTCACGCGCCAAATTGGCAGTCGCATTCCGCGATTATGTGTCATTTATGCCATACGCATCATCCGACACCGTGCATGAGTCAATAAACCGGCTAATCAACGAAGTGAAAGGGAACAAGAACAATCTGCTTACGCTTGGAGAGATAGCCGAATCAGCATTATACAGCGATACAGCTGAGGTATTGAGCGATGAGCTTTATATCCCGTTTGCAACCGCTGTTGCTTCCAACAAAAAGATTCCGGGGGCCTCACGCGCCCGCTTTGAGCATCAAGCGCGCGTATTGACTAATTCTCAACTCGGAGCCGTCGCGCCGCCACTTCCCTTTGAAACCGTCGATGGCGTCAAAAGTGACCTTTCCAAAGTTGAATCGCCCTATATTTTGCTATTTTTCAATGATCCCGATTGTGACGACTGCACATTGGTCAAAGCTCGCCTTGCAGCCGACTTCAGCACCAGACAACTGATTGACAAGGGGATTCTTAAAATAGTAAGCATCTATCCCGATTCACCGTCGGATGAATGGAAAGAAAGCGTGTCGCGTTACCCGGCGACATGGGTGGTCGGGGCATCGGAAGAGGCCGATGACACGTTTGATATGCGTAACGCTCCGGTGATGTATTTCCTTGACAAAGACCGAAAGATAATTGCCAAAAACATGGTGATAGACAATGTCATCAACGCTTTTAACATGATTAATAACGCTCAAACCGTCCAACAACCGCAATGAAAGTGGCCGCATTAATTTCAGGCGGAGTAGACAGCGCAGTAGCAGTCCACAGAATGATGGAGCAAGGGCACGACTTGCACTTGTTCTACATACGCATAGGGATGGATAATGGCGAGGGCGACTGTTCAGCCGAGGAAGATATAGAGATGTGCCAGTGCATCGCGACACGTTACAAATTGCCGTTTGACGTGGTATCGCTCCATCAAGAGTATTGGGACAACGTGATGGCATACGCATTGCGTACAGTCAAGGAAGGACTTACCCCCAACCCCGACATACTGTGCAATAAGATTATTAAATTCGGATATTTTGAGCAACGATGGGGTAAGGAGTTTGACAAGACCGCAACCGGCCATTACGCGACAATCGTCGAACACGACGGAAAAATGTATCTTGGCACTGCCGTTGACCCGGTCAAAGACCAAACCGACTTTTTAGCCCGCATAAGTTATGACCAACTTAGCCACTTGATGTTTCCCATTGGAGACATGCCGAAAAGCGAAGTCAGAGAAATAGCAATTAAAGCCAATATGCCAAATGCGTATCGCCGTGACAGTCAGGGGATTTGTTTCCTTGGCAACATTAACTATAACGACTTCATACGCCGTCATCTCGGCGAAAAATCAGGTCCAATCATTGAGATTGAAACAGGACGCAAACTCGGTGAGCACAAAGGTTATTGGTTTCACACCATCGGACAACGCAAAGGCCTCGGACTGAGTGGCGGGCCTTGGTACGTAGTCAAAAAGAATGTGCATGACAATGTCATCTATGTTTCCAACGGATATGACACAGAGAAACAATATGGCAAACTGCTTCACCTTGACGAAATGCACTTCATTTCGGGCAATCCGTGGACAGGATGCGAGCGGCCGGTTGAAATCACATTCAAAAACCGACACACCCCAACATTTATCAATGGGACGCTGCGCCATCTTGAAGCCAATGAATACGTCATTGAATCGGAAGAAAAGGTGCAAGGAATAGCACCAGGACAGTTCGCATCCATTTACGACCGGGAACGACGAATATGTTATGGCTGCGGGATAATCACCGGTCAATCCATTGATAACAAGAAATTTTAAACACTAACAGTCTATGAAAGAGCGTATAAGACTAAAAGTGCTTGGAATCTCATACAGCCAAATACACTCCGGTGCTAACGCCCTGATAATGGCACAGGCCGACGGTCCAATCAGAATCCCCATCGTCATCGGCAATGCCGAAGCTCAGTCTATAGCCATCAAGATTGAGGGCATCACTCCCCCGCGGCCGCTGACCCACGACCTTTTCGTCAGCTTCACCCATGCGTACGGTGTAACACTGAAGGAGGTGTTTATCTACAAATTCGAAAACGGTATATTTTTATCGGAACTGACTTTCAGCGACGGCGAACGCCAGGTAGTGCTCGACTCAAGGACATCAGACGCCATAGCCATAGCCATGCGAACAAAGGCCCCCATCTACACCACACGGGCCATAATGGAAGAAACCGGATTTGTTATGGATATTCCCTCGTCCGACTCCGACTCTGACATGAAGAATGACGAGGAAATAACCGAACCAAAGCCCAAACTTGAAAACTACGCGATAGAAGAGCTTGAGCGCACATTGGCTAAATTAGTCGATGACGAACAGTATGAGAAAGCGGCGAGAGTGCAGGCGCTCATCAACTTCAAGCGACAGAAAAAACAGAATGAGAACGGGGAAGACTCCCCGATTTAATGATACCTAAAAATTTGCATCATGAAAAATATCAAATCACGTCTCATTGTAATGAACTTCCTGGAATTTGCAGTCTGGGGAGCGTATCTCACCTGTATCGGCAACTATCTCGGCGCAGTCGGATTAGGCGACCTAATCCCATGGGTTTACGCCATACAAGGTATCGTGTCCATATTCATGCCCACGATAATGGGTATTATCGCCGACCGCTGGATTCAGTCACAAAAGCTGCTTGGCATATGTCAACTCGCAGCCGGAGTTTTCATGCTCGGGTGCTGGTGGCTCGGTCATACAGCCAACATGGACGGCACAATTCCAGATCGCACGATGTTTCTGACATTCTACACCATAAGTGTCGCTTTCTATATGCCGACAATATCATTGTCAAACACAGTGGCGTTCACGGTACTAAAAGACAACGGCTTTGACACCATATCGGCATTCCCGCCAATCCGCGTATTCGGCACGGTTGGTTTCATCGCAACCATGTGGTTTGTCAACTGCGCCGCTTTGACCGACACCGGTGAATTTTTCTTCACACTCGGCAACAATGCTTTCCGATTCCAATACACATATATGCAGTTCCTTGTATCTGGAGGTCTCGGATTGGTGTTGGGTCTCTACTGTTTCACCTTGCCAGCCTGCAATATAGCCAAAAGCGACAAGAAACAATCATTGGCCGAACTGCTTGGCCTTAACGCTTTCAAACTGTTCAAGGTTAAGAAGATGGCGATTTTCTTCATCTTCTCAATGCTCCTCGGTATGTGTCTTCAGGTGACTAACGGCTATGCGACACCATTTATAACAAGCTTTAAAGGCTCAGGCTTTGCCGATACATTCGCAGCAAACAACGCTACGCTTCTCACCTCGTTGTCGCAAATCTCGGAAGCACTGTGCATATTGATGATACCATTTTTCTTGCAACGATTCGGCATCAAACGCGTAATGTTGATAGCCATGTTTGCTTGGGTGTTACGCTTCGGGTTCTTCGGGATAGGCAACCCCGACTTCCCCGGCGTGATGTTGTTCATACTCTCAATGATTGTCTATGGTGTGGCGTTTGATTTCTTCAACGTATCGGGCGCATTGTTTGTCGAACAAGAGACTGACAAGTCAATCCGAGCATCCGCACAAGGCTTGTTCATGCTGATGACCAATGGCATAGGCGCGACCGTCGGCACATTGTCGGCCGGAGCGGTAGTTGACCATTTCTGCAAATGGACACCAGTCGGCAACGAAGCATACCTATTGGGCGATTGGGAAACGACTTGGTTTATTTTCGCCGGATTCGCCCTTGCTGTAGCAATAGCTTTTGTTATCGTTTTCAAGGACAACAATCATCGCCACTCAAAAGCCGAAGTATAGAAACAGACTAAACTAAGCGACAACGCACCCAAAAGGGTTCATCGAAACATAACCACATTAGCAGAAAGAAATGATTCAGTTCTTTGCCCCTGATATAGAAAGTTCCGACACCTTGCCAGAGAGCGACTCTCAACACGCCGTACGCGTGCTGAGGATGAAAGTTGGCGATACCATCGAGGTGGTCGATGGTAAAGGACATCGTTTCCTATGCCGTCTGATGGATCCACATCCGAAACACGCGGTAGTGGAGGTAATTGAGCGCATTGCGCTTCCCCCCGCATGGTCAAACAAGATTATCATCGGCATCGCTCCGACCAAACATCTCGATAGAATGGAATGGGTTGTGGAAAAGTTGACGGAAATCGGCGTGAATCGGATAGTCCCCCTTCGTTGCCGACATTCAGAGAGAAAAGAGCTGAAACGCGAACGTCTTGAAAAAATCGCAGTATCGGCTATGAAACAATCTCTTAAAGCCACATTGCCGACTATCGACGAAATGACCGACTTCAAACGATTCGTCACCAGCATTAAAACCCAACAGCGTTTCATCGCCTACTGCGACGATACCGTCAAGCGACGGCTGTTTGCAAAGGAGTATCAAGCCAATACCGATACGACTATATTGGTAGGCCCGGAAGGTGACTTTTCGGCGGAAGAAGTGAAGTTGGCTTTGGACAACGGATTTATACCTATAACCCTCGGCGACAACCGTCTGCGCACTGAGACCGCCGCAATAGTAGCCTGCGATACCTGCCATATAATAAACCAGATTAACAGATAATTAAAGGAGATAATGAAGAATAATACAGACATACTTAAATACCTCTCCGATTCACCAAACGGCAATTTTTTCCTGTTGGCCGGTCCATGCGTAATCGAAGGGGAGCAAATGGCGCTCGACATCGCATCAAAATGTGTCGAAGTAACCTCACGACTTGGCATACCATATGTATTCAAAGGCAGCTATCGCAAGGCTAACCGTTCCCGCATAGATTCATTCACGGGAATCGGTGACATCGAAGCACTGGATATTTTGAAAAAAGTGAGAGAGATGTTCGGTATCCCTGTGGTTACAGACATACACGCCGCCGATGAAGCCGAAACTGCCGCAAAATACGTCGATATACTACAAATTCCCGCATTTTTATGTCGCCAGACCGATTTGCTTGTCGCTGCGGCAAAAACAGGAAAAATGGTCAACATAAAGAAAGGACAGTTCCTGTCGCCCGAAGCTATGCGCCATGCGGTGCAAAAGGTACGCGATGCGGGTAACAATGCTGTCGCCATCACTGAGCGCGGCACCACATTTGGTTATCAAGACCTAATTGTCGATTACCGCGGCATACCGGAAATGAGAAAAAACGGTTGCCCGGTGATTCTTGATGTGACCCACTCGTTGCAACAGCCCAACCAATCAGCCGGAGTCACCGGAGGACGGCCCGACTTGATAGAAACGGTGGCCCGATGCGGCATAGCCGCAGGTGCTGACGGACTATTCATGGAGACTCATCAAAACCCGGCGGTAGCAAAAAGTGATGGAGCCAATATGCTAAAACTCGAATCACTTCCCGCTCTACTTGAACGGCTGACGATCTTGCGTCAAGCCATCAATAAAATCAGCGACTAAAGCAAAATGCCCATCAAATTGATAAAGACACCCACAACCGGCCATAAATGAAAACTATAAAAAAGGTCATCATAGCATTATCGTTGAGCGCGTTATCCATTGGTTTGACAGCGCAGAGTTCTCAACTCAATCCCATGACACAGGCGATGATGAACGCCTATCAGAAATTGATTGACGAGAATCCACAAGACTATGAAACATATCTAAAACGTGCAAACGAATACTACAGATACAATCAATATCTGCGTGCATTAAACGATGTGGACGAAGCATTGAAATATGCACCCGAAAACGAAAAGGACACCCGTTTTCAAGCACTTTGCCTCAGAGCCAACATCTACGAGAACACAGGCAAAAGGAGTGAAGCCCTCAACGACCTCAACGCCGCTCTGCGCCTGTATCCAGACAACTATGTAACGCTATACCAACGCGCCAATGTAGAGTATGAACTCGGACAATACGGAGACGCAAAACTTGATTACCAACGTCTGTACAGGCTTAACGCCCGCAGTTTAGAAGGATTGTTCGGGATGGCCAGATGCGCCGTCAAAGAAAACAATCTCGGACTCGCAAATGAATACGCCGACCAAGCAGTAGCCACCGCACCCTCTCAAAGCGACGTATATACTCGCAGGGCGTCAGTGCGACGCATGATGGGAAACAACACCGGCGCAGTTGACGATTTGGTACTCGCGCTCAGCACCGACAACACCAACAACAAGGCATTGAGAGAATTGGTCAACATGAGCGATGATGACTACACCGCAGTGATAACAGGATTAAGCAACGCTATCAGACAAGCTCCACGCGTGGGGATGTTTTATTACATTCGCGCAGTCATAGCGATGAACCACCACCGTTATCTTGCAGCAATCGGCGACTTCAAGACCATAGTTGACGAAAATCTGTATGACCACCCCGGCCTTTACCGCTCAATGGCAGAATGTTCATATGCTCTTGGCAACTACGCACAGGCATCGGCAGATATCGAATATGCGATTGGCTCTACCCCGGATAACGCATCATTCTATGTCACCCTCGCCAAAGTGCGCCGCGCACAATGGAGAGCGGAAGACGCTCTCGCCGCAGCGGAGAAATCATTGTCAAAATCGCCCGACAATGCCGAGGCTCTCGCACAGAAAGCACTCGCATTAGTTGACCTCAAACGTTACCAAGAAGCGTCTGACGCAATCGGCGAAGCGATATTAAACGATGCGGAAACGCCTTATTATTACATGATTAGAGGCTGGATTCTTAGCAATTATTTAAATATGCCGGAAAATGCGTCAACATTCTATGAAAGAGTGATAAATCTAATAAACCCGGATGACGAATCAATAAAATCGTTACAAGGTTTCGCACTGTTATTCACCGGGAAACGGGCAGAGGCCGTGGAGTGGATTGAGAAACAACTGGCAGAAAATGCTGACACTGACGGATTGGTTAACTATTACGCAGCCTGTCTCTACTCCCAAGCCGGAATGACCGACAAAGCTCTTGACTGTATGGAACGCGCGCTTAGCAATGGGTATGCCAACGCCCACGATTGGAATCGCAACAACGACGCACGCATCAACGTGAGTCCATTACGCGACTTTCCGCGTTTCTCAGCTCTGCTTGAACAATACAAAGCGATATTCTGACAAGTGAGCAATAATGCGACTCCGTTCATCTGGTTTCTTTAAAAAAAAGATGTGTTTATAGGCAAATAAAAGTTCGGCCGAGGTTGCAAAAAACGAAAAATCACGCTAATTTTGTAAACCGTTATTAAATATATATCAATATATGAAATACGGATTTGACAACGACAAATATCTAAGGATACAGTCGGAACACATCAAAGAGCGCATTGCTCAGTTTGGCAATAAGTTATATCTTGAACTTGGCGGCAAACTATTTGACGACCACCACGCCAGCAGAGTGTTACCGGGTTTTCAGCCCGACAGCAAACTGAAAATGCTGTCGCAGTTGCGCGACCACGCTGAGATAGTCATAGTAATCAGCGCGCTCGACATAGAAAAGAACAAGGTGCGCAATGACCTCGGCATCACATACGACATGGATGTACTGAGGTTGCGAAGCGAGTTTCAAAACCGCGGATTCCTTGTAAGCTCAGTAGTAATAACCCACTACAATGGACAAATCAGTGCGGACTCATTCCGCCGACGTCTTGAGCGCATGGGTATCACGACTTATTATCACTATACGATAGAAGGCTATCCTACCAACGTAGGTCTCATTGCCTCGGATGAAGGATTCGGACACAATGACTACATAGAGACCACACGTCCGCTCGTCATCATCACTGCACCAGGCCCCGGAAGCGGTAAAATGGCGGTTTGTCTAAGCCAACTTTACAATGAGCATAAACGCGGCGTTGAAGCCGGTTATGCCAAATTTGAGACATTTCCCGTGTGGAGCCTGCCTCTTAAACACCCTGTCAACATTGCATACGAGGCAGCGACAGCCGACCTCAACGATGTCAATATGATTGACCCTTTCCACCTCGAAGCATACGGAAAGACAGCCATCAACTACAACCGCGATATAGAAATATACCCCGTGCTCAACGCCTTATTTGAAGGAATCTATGGGGAAAACCCATACAAGTCGCCAACCGATATGGGGGTAAACATGGTGGGATTCTGCATCAACGATGACGAGGTGTGCTGTGACGCATCAAAAAACGAAATCATACGCCGCTATTATACCGCGCTAAACCGTCTCGCACAAGGCGAAGGTAATGACAACGAGGTCAACAAAATCGCACTGCTGTTTAAACAGGCCAAAATCGACATCTCATACCGCCGTCCAATCAAGGCAGCTAAAGACCGCGCCGAAAAAAGCGGTCTTCCCTGCTCTGCTATAGAACTGGCCGACGGCTCCATCATAACAGCCGAATCAAGCGCATTGCTCGGTCCAAGCGCAGCTTTGATTTTAAATGCAGTGAAACATCTCGCAGGCATTGACCACGGTTTGAAACTCATACCGCAGGAAATGATTGAACCCATACAACACACCAAAACGGAGTATCTAAGAAGCCATAACCCGCGTCTGCATACCGATGAAGTGCTTGTAGCGCTTTCTGTACTCAGCACACACGACGAGAACTGCCGACGAGCGCTTGAAAAGTTGCCGGAACTGTATGGATGCCAAATGCACTCAACCGTGATGCTCGGCGAGGTCGATCATAAGATTTTCAAGAAACTCGGTGTCGGCTTGACTTGCGACCCTGCGAAAAAGCAAAATTAAGCTGTCAAGAGTCTGATAAAATAAGCGGAGACCCGGATAGATTATCCAAGGTCTCCGCTTATTTTATGTTCCTATAGATTTACAACGATATCAGATGATGCGTCCACAAAGAGTGAATTTCATGACGGGATAAACCGTGAGTTTATCCATCCATTTTTGCCAATCATCATCGTTATAATCCTTAGCAAGTTCCTCGATATCGCCGTAATCAGTGTAAACCTTCATTTTCCCCTGGAACTGGACACCGAGTTCAAACATAAACGACACACGTTTATTTGGTACGGGGCGACCGAACCCAAGTCCAAGGTAGGGACGGAATGATTTGGTTTTGAGACCGCCACGCACATTTCCGTTCTCATCAACAGGCAATAGGTAGTCACCAATAAATACCGACGCATCACCATGCGCCATGGCTTCCTCAAGCTCATCACTATGGCCGGTGATTTTAAGGATTTTGCTTCCCCCGAAATAAGCACCTGCCGCGATGAAGAAATTATAACGCGAGCCAAACGGGTATATGTTAAATACAAGGCTTCCTTGGGCACGTTTTAAAGAAGCGTCAACATCTACGGAGAAAGGATATTCCCCTTCAAAGCCTGTTGTGTTGTCGTTATAATAATAGTCGCCATCTACATCAGTGCTAAACTTGAACCCGGGCATAAACGTTCCCCCGATCCTCATAGTCACCCAATTGGTTATCGGTGTGGCAAATTCAAAGCCAAAACCGGTAGTAGCGGCATGGACAGATACCCCAAGATGATTAAAAATGTTACGTTCGTTGAGTGTGTTAAGAAACGATTGTGAATACACCGGCGTAAAACTCAGAACGCACGCTGCAATCATAGCCAAAAATTTTTTCATTGCAATAGTTAGTGAAATGATTAAGAATATAGAGTTAATTATTGTGCAGCAAAGATAGCAATATATGTGAAAATATATAAATATTCGCAAAAGATTAAGCCATTTTAAATATCAATGACAAATTTTCGCTACTTTTACGTTGTTAACTAACACTAATTACCAATTATCACATGAAAAAGCATCTATTGACGGTTATGACAATATGCTTGGCGGGGTTATTGGCATCGGCACAGCCCCGGTCAGCGTCACAACCTCAGAAATTAATCGAGTGCAAGAGCGGGCTAATGGCCCCGGTATGGTCACCGTCAGGAGACAAAATCGCAGTCACCACCGACAATTACACAGGCATCCTCGTTGCCAATGCCGATGGGACAGCATTGACAAAGCTGACAGCCGACCGCGGGGCCGGGTACAAGATGGCGTGGAGCAGTGACGGAAAACAAATAATGGGTCGCTCTATGGCAATTAACGGAAACTCGGTCAAGAGGGAAATGAAAGCGTGGAATGTCGCCGACGGCAAAGCCATAAAGGTCAAGACATCACGTTCGATTCCGTCATGGACTACCACCAACACTGTCTATGACATCATGGCCAATGACGCAGCCGGCGCAACAGCAAAAATCGCCGCACTTAAATCCTATGCAGGCAAAATGGTAATCAACCCGGCTCTGTCACCCGACGGGAGTAAGGTGGCATTCCAAATCCCCGGACAAGGTGTAATGGTCATCAATGCCGACGGAAGCGGCTTGAAACAAGTTTGTTCCGGTTCTCACCCCACTTGGTTGCCCGATGGCAAATCGTTGATTGTCACAAGAGTCAATGATGACGGCCAGCGTTTCACGTCATCAGACCTCTTTGCGATTAATATCGAGAACAATCAAGAGTACCTACTGACAGGTTCGACCGATGTAATTCCATTGACACCTGCAGTGTCACCCGATGGAACAAAAGTGGCATTTGAAAACGCCAACGACGCTTCTATCTATGTCATTAACCTTAAATACTAAACCAAGCAATGAAAAAATTAGCCACTATAATAAGCCGCGGCGCAATAGCAGCCGCAATGGCAGCAATGACATTGCCGATAAATGTCTCCGCAGCCGAAGTCAACGGATGGGGTGATTTCAAACTTTTTATCGACCCGGGGCACTCGGGACGAGAGAATCAAGGAATGTGGGGCTATTCCGAAGCTCAAAAGACACTGCGTGTGGCACTCGCGATACAGGAGTATCTGACGACCTACACGGATGTTAATCCCGATAACATCAAACTCTGCCGCTACACCGACAATGAGACCGTATCGCTCGAGGAACGCAGCGATATGGCCAACGCATGGGGTGCGGACTTCTATTATTCAATACACTCTGACGCAGGCGCAAACGAAAACACGATTGTCACATTGTTCGGCGGATGGCGTAAGGATGGCGTTGAAATAGAAAAGACCCCTAATGGCGGCAAGGCGTTCGGCAGTTTTCTCGAACCGAACCTCAAGGGAGTGATGAGAGTTGGCTCACGCGGGAACTGGCACGACCGTTGTTTCTATGACCGGACACCGCAAACTCATACTAACCAATATCCGTACCTGTCGGTCAACAGACGTTCAACCATGCCGTCACTGCTGAGCGAAGGCGGCTACCACACTATCGCAGAACAACAGCAACGCAACATAAACGATGACTACAAACGTCTCGAAGCGTTGGCTGCGTTCCACTCACTGCTCCAATACCGCGGGCTGGAACGTCCCGTCACCACCACTCTGACCGGAGTTATACGCAACTCTGAGAATCAGCAGCCTATAAACGGGGCAAAAGTAACCGTAGGCGACCGCAGCTACACTACTGACACATGGGAATCGACATTTAAATCCTACACTAACAACCCCGACCTTATACACAATGGTTTTTACTATTTCGAAGGATTAACACCCGGCGATACAGTAGAGGTAAAATTTGAGTGTGACGGATTTGACCCAATGACCACCCAAGCCACAATCAAAAGCGGAGGCGGGACGACAGCCGACTATGTGACATATCTCGATGTCGAAATGACTAATATAGCCCCGGCCAAAATAGATGCGATTTCACTTGACAACCTTGAAGCGGTATCGCCTATCTACCCATTGACGATAACCTTCTCTCGCAACATGGATCGCACATCGGTAGAGAATGCGTTCTCAATCAACAACAACGGCGATGTCAGCCTTACATGGAGAAATGACTACACTTTAGTTGTCGATCTATCCAAACTTGAACCGCTTTGGGATTACACTATCACAATTAGCGGTGACGTTGCTAAGAACTCCCTGACAGGCCAAAAGCTCGACGGTGATGGTGACGGCACAGAAGGCGGCGACTACACGTTGACGTTCACAATGGCAGAACCAGACTTTGAGGCACCCTACATCGTCAATACCTACCCGGCTACCGATGGAGATGCAGTGTTTACACATCGTCCGGTTATCGGTGTTGAATTTAACGAAGAGCTGAATTGGAATGATGATAAAAACGCTGACTGCTTGACAGTAACAGATGCAGCCGGAAACACTTATTCCGGTACATTAACCCATGCAGTCATCCGCAGTCGCTCAGTAATCCAATATTACCTCGATGAAGACCTTCCGCTGGACAAAGCGTTCCTCGTAACTATCAACGCCGGCTTGACCGACCTTTCAGGAAACGTTGCCGACAAGATGTACTTCAGATTCCTCTCAGAATACCGCGCTCAAACAAGCTATACCACATTGTGGGATTGCAACACAACCGGCTCATGGTGGGCACCCGGTGGCTCAGGTTCGACAAAGGGTATCATAATAGATGACTCAAAACTTGAATCGAGCACTCTCAGCTACAAGAAAGGAGATCCAGGTTCGATGAAGATGACATATGTCTTTGACATGGGCGCGTCTACCCCGACCTGGAACATACGCGAGTATTGGAAAGGCGGCCTCGACCTGCCAATCAATAATATAAATTCGGTTGTGACCGCATGGGTTTACGGAGATGCTTCTAACAACACTATCGGCATCCGCCTACGCTGCAACAGCAAATCCGGCGGTCTTAAATACCGCGACCCTGAGATGACAATAGATTTTAGAGGTTGGCGTTTGCTCCACTGGGATTTGAAGAACGACACATGGGCAACTTTCACCGGTACTGACGAGCTCGGAGTTCCTGCATACTTCGACAGTTTCTTCATGATTCACGAGGATATCGACCCCGAAGACGAGTCACAAGCTTATCAGTTCTGGGACGGCGCAATCAATTTTGATGAACTCGGCTACGGAGTGTGGGATAGCGAAAACTACACTCGCACTGCAAAAATTACCGACATCGTAATCCCCTCAAGCGGTGTCGAGAACGTAACCGGCACGGAATCAAATGTCAATGTCGCTTATAATGGCGTGTCAGTAATTGTCAACGCTCAATCACCAGCGGCCATTGAGGTATTCAACATGGCTGGACAGAAAGTGGCATACGGCAATGGGCCGGTTCTCAGCGTAGCTCAACTTCCGCAAGGCGTTTACGTTGCGAAAGCGACAACGGCATCAGGCAATTCGGTTCTAAAATTCATAAGATAACCCATCTGAGACACAACTGATATAAACTAATTCAAACTAATGGCCGGCCTCAATTGCGAGACCGGCCATTTTTATCAACTATGGCATGAACAACAATTGTCTGCCATTTGTTAAATAGTCAGAATAAATTTTTAAAATAATGGACACGGAAACTGATAATAGAATGGGAAATTCACCTTTTAATATTGGCATGAGCAAGAAACGATTTGTAAGGGCTTTAGCTTCTGCAATTTTGACAATTATGTCTATAATTATGCCTTTGACAGGTTGCAGTGACAGCAAATGGGGCGATTTACCGTCGCCGATAGCCAATTTCGTATCAGAGTATTTCCCGTCATCATCGGTGGAAAGCTATTCGGAAAACAACGGACAGTATTATGTAAAAATCAAGAATGGGCCGTCTATTAAATTTGATGGTTCATATGCCTGGTGTTCAATAGACGGTGAGGGAGCGACTTTGCCGCAGGTTTTACTGTTCGATGAGCTACCGCCAACACTATATCAATATCTTGAGGAAACAGAAAGTCTAAACTCAGTCTATGAACTCAACCGTGACGCGCGACAATATGAGGTAGGACTTTTTGACACGGCACTGACCTACACCATCTCGACAGGAGAAATACACACGGCTTTTTGATAAAGCCATTTTTCAAAAGCGTTTTCGGGAGAATCTCAACTGAGTTGACAAGAGGGGAAATCGAAGTGTCAGAATGCTATTGTCAGTCACAAATGCATTTATTTCATCATCTCTACCCATTCGTGCCATAAGGGAATCATACCACACGAGGTTGAAATCATTAACGAATATAGTCGGGATTAGCTCTCCTTTTTTCATGCAGGGGTTCCATAAGTGGGACATTGTGACCGCCCCGCCGAGATATATAATGTCATAACCACGGCCGTTTTTAACCGTTGCCAGGATGTATCGCCCGCCCATAACAGCGAGCGAAGTGTCATTATCTCTATCAAGATATTCCCAAACGGCCTCTAAAGGGTCATTGGATGACGCTATATAGTCCATTATGGAATCGACAGTCCAATCGGTCATAAGCATCGGTTTCGGATCGACATCCTCCCTTATAATCGCCCTCGTTATACTGAATTTATCACTCCCTGAAACGGATACTTGACCGCATGGGAATCCACCGACACATATATCTGAGGTCACATTGCTGAGATAACGGTTACCAATGTCTATGCTAAGCATCCCGTCAGGGGTGAATAGGAGGAAGATGGAGTTGCCTCCTCGTGCCAAATTGATTTCTTTAACAATATCAGATGACCAAAGCAAAGAATCATTACGCTCAACCGACAATCGTAAATAACGCACATCGTAGTCGGTGGCATAAGCGGTATTGCCCCATCCGACTTTGACCGTCAGACTATCGGAAGTATTATTACGCCAACCTATTCCCCACCACGACTTGGACAGACCATGGCCGTCCTTATTGTCCGCTACCGAACCGCGCACCTCCACCGTCGCCAGGGCAAGCCCGGCACGCATATCAAATGTCAAGCCGTCGCCGGGTGCAATAGTGTCGCCGTCAATGAACCGATTGAATGTCACAGCAAACGCATTACTGCAGACAAGCGACAACACCATACCCAGTATATATCTTTGTATGGCTATCATAATCCAGATTGATTGATTATTGACCTGACATTCCCGACAAATTCGTCAGTCGGCATATCCCAAGGCAACCAGTTAATTTTAAATCCTCGATGCTCCATGCCTCTGAACCACGTCATCTGACGTTTAGCGAATTGATGGATAGCTATTTCAAGTTTGCTTTCCATCTCCTCCCTACTTAATCGGCCAATAATGAAGAGTGTCAGAAATTTATATTCCAACCCATAATATATCAAATCATCAGCAGGTATACCCGATGCGAGAAGCGATTCAACTTCATGAATCATCCCATCAGACAATCGTTGGCGCAAACGCGCACTAATGCGTTCGCGCCTGGTTTCCCGGTCTATGTCAATGCCGATTATCACAGCGGCGCGTTCTGGAGATGGAGTTACAGCAGTCGCAAGTTCCGGATTATCTTCATAATACTTCTGAATCTCAATGGCTCTTATTGCCCGCTTGCAGGTATCGACATCAGTGAAGTTGTGCAAGGTTTTCAACGACGATAGAATAGATGTCAGCTCATCGAGAGATTTTCCTTCGAGAGATTGCCGTAGTTCCACATTTTCAGGGACTTGAGGAAGGCAAAGTCCATTGAGCGCAGCCTCAAGATACATTCCCGTACCGCCACAAATCACTGGCAACTTACCGTGCGCCGCTATCTGAGCACGCGCATCGGAATAATCATGAAGGAATCGATATAAATTGTATTTCGTGCCGGCAGGTACAATATCAATGAGGTGATAAGGGACATCGGCATATTCTTCAAGGTCTTTGCCGGTACCCAAATCCATTCCACGATAAACCTGACGCGAATCGGCACTGATAATCTCGCCGTTAAACTCGCGCGACAGCGCGACAGCGCGACGAGTTTTTCCGGAAGCCGTTGGTCCCGTAACGGCAAGTAACGAACAATTGACAGAGCCGTTCATCAGTCACACATTCCTTTAATGAATTTACGCCAAAGCCTCTTGACTCTAAAGAATGGTTTATCTTCGTTGTTTAAGGCAACGAAAAGCCAATTAGAATCATTATAATCTACATCCCAATTGCGAAAATCGCGTAAACGGAATGTCGGTTTATAATTCTTTATATCATAAAGTCTGTAGCCATGACAATCGTATGATTTCCAAGCCATAGTAATCTGATAGATGCGGTCAATTTCAGCACAAAGAAGCGGCGACACACGCCCTTCGCTGGTCAACCGCTGCAATGTCCCGAGAGAAATCCACTCTCCCAAACAAGGCGAGCCGTTCAAATCGTCGACTGAGTCGAGCACACACCCGAAATGGATGATTTTACCGCCGATGTTGAATCGGTCACTGGCATATAGATATCGCATCAATGCAGGGCTTACGCCTGTCAGATCCCTAAACCAAACTTCAGCGTCGTAATCGCTAACATTTTCTTTATACGGCAGGGAGAGGTGAGCCGGAGTGTCAACACGTTCTTCCTCAAAGCCGATTGAATCACTATTGGGCTCAGGGATATTAAGATAAATGTCATCGCCGCAAATGATAAGATAACGAATGACTGACATCCGCTCTTGATGGATATGACTACCATGTATATCTTTTGAGTAGTATGCCCATAATCCGGCATATCTTATACCCAGCAATATCAGAGAACCGCCATACAATATTGTCGGTATCCAAACGAAAAAGAACTTGTCGGGGGAATTAAGATTCACGTTAATATAAAATACGAAATAGTAAACGTATTCACATATCGTAATCAAGAATGACATTCCGAAAAACATCCAGACAAGATATTCACTCTCTTGCTTGAACATATTTCCCGAAACACCTCTTTCAGCAGCTTCGCCATATAGTATCCGACAATTCTTACAAAAGTATTGTTCCCTGCCCCGAAACAGGCTCCAACCGGTAACAATCGCGGCAACAGGGCCAAGTACCAAAATATTGATGTAGGGAATCTGCGGATTAAACGGAGTATAAGTGAAGGATGTGACAATCAATGATTTTGAAACAAGCAGATTAATCACCACCATGACGGCTCCAGACCAAAACAACGTAAGCATCGACAGATAAACAATGCGATTACATAACTGCAACCGTGATTCCCGCGCAAACCTTATAGTGGAGTAGAGGACAAGGGCATTGCCGAATGTAACCAAAGGAATCCAACGTTTAGCGACCCATAACGAAAACATATTGACAAGAATAATCATGCCTAATGACAATGCCCAATTACTCCAAAGGCCTCGAATGGCATGACTTATGTCATTACGCACTTCGTCCGCGCTCATTTTCTTAGATTTTTACTAAAGAAGTCTAACATTTTCCCATATACTACTCCACGCGCTCCACACTGGTTTATGGAATGATTCATATTCGGGAACAACATCATGTCACATAATTTCTTTGCAGATATAAGCCGTGACACATACTCCATGGTGTTTGATAGGTGAACATTATCATCAGCTGTTCCCGACATGATAAGCAACGGGCAGTTGACATTAAACACACGGTTGACAGGGGCTGACTCGTTATAGCCTGTTTCATTTTCGCTCGGTGTCAACATATAGCGTTCAGAGTATACCGTGTCATAGTACCGCCAATCGGTGACAGGTGCAATGGCCACGGCGGCTGCAAAAGGATTCTCACCCGCTGCTGACGCACACATCAACGATTCATAGCCGCCATAACTCCATCCGGCAATACCTATGCAATCGGCATCAACCCACGGAAGTGATGCCACATAACGTGCTGCGTTAATCTGATCTATTGTTTCGAGTTTGCCAAGCTTTTTATAAACAGATGTTTCAAAAGCTCTTTCACGCCCTCCAGTACCTCTACCATCCACGCAAACGACAGCGAAGCCATTCATCGCAGCTGCGGTATCCCAATCAAGCTGCCATCTGTTAAGCACTTGCTGCGAACCTGGACCGCTATATTGCCACATTATCACCGGATACTTGCGGTTTACGTCGAAACCGACCGGTTTAATCATATAGCCGTTAAGCTCAACGCCATCACTTTGAACCGTGAAAAATTCCTTTACGGGAAGTGTGTGGGCAATCGCACGCAACGAGTCATTATTTTCTAAAATCCTGAGCGATTTGCCTTTTCGATTAAATAAAATCTGAGATGGTGGTGTCACAGCGTCACTTGATGAAAGCGTGTAATACGACATCCCTGGCGAAAAGCAAGCCGAAGCTACACCGGAATTGGATGACAAATCACTCACTCTGCCTTTAGCATCGACTTTTGAAACGACACGGTTGAGCGGTCCGGAAGATGTCGATTGAAAGTAATGATTCCCAATCTGATCCTTTCCATAATAGGCAGTAACGTTCCATTGACCCGATGTCAATTGCCGCTGTTGAGTGCCATTATATGCGTATAGATACAGGTGGTTATACCCGGTTCGCTGGGACTGCATGACAAAGCCCTCGGGTTGCCATGAAATCTGCTCGTATGACGACGGAGAGATCCAAGTGTCAGATGTTTCGGTGAGAATCGGATGCGCCACAGTCGATTTGGGATTCGCAGCATAAATCTCCATTTTGTTTTGGGCGCGATTGAGCGTCACCACCATCAGACGTTCCGGTGAATAAGCATATGCAATCCGCGGGATATATTCCATATTGGCGGTAGGAACCGCAATTTTTTTTGTAGTACGGTTATCAATATTGTAACAATAGACGGAGACAGATGAATTAGGCTGTCCGGCCATCGGATATTTATAACTGAATTGACCGGGATAAAGAGCATAGTCGGCCTTAGCCTCACAAGCACCTTCATATATGGGGAACCCATAGACAGGAACAGCAGTCTCGTCATATTTGACGTAACAGAGAGCCGAATTGTCAGGTGCCCAACTCATTGATGATAATGTGGAAAATTCTTCTTGATAAGTCCAATCGGGTACACCGTTAAGTATTGAATTGAGCTTACCGTCAGTAGTCACGGCGACTTCATTATCATAGTCGAGTTTTTTTATATATATATTATTATCAGCAGTAAAAGCCACCATTCGGCCATCAGGTGAAAATGATGGGATTTGTTGATGATCAAATTTTTCAGATAAACGCTTCAGTATATTCCTTTTAATTTCAAACAGATAATACCGGGCTTTAAACGAGTTGCGATAAACAGGTTCACTATCAGTATAGACCAACAATTTCTCTCCATTATCGCTCAAAATAAAACCTTCTATCTTATCAATTTGATTTGTCCGCGTTTTTGTAACGTCGAGTATAGTTTCAATATATTCACCTTTTTCCGTGCTATATCTTGACACATTTGTTCCATCAGAGGAGAGTGTGAGATAACTCAATCCATCGGGCAAGAAAATCATTTCTGCCGCCAATTTAGGCCTATTTGCAGGAAATACATAAGGCTCGACAGCCGAGACCATATCGTTTTTGGCATTCAACTGCACAAAACAAGTGGCAAACATTACCGATAGGATGAACGGATATTTAGTCATATAGGGTATAATCTCTTTTAAAGAAAAGAATGAATAAGATGAATAGTTATTAAATCACCATAACGACATCTGGGCGTCGTTTTCGGGCTGTTGTTTCTTCACAGGGGGCTGGTAGCCAAATGCCTGCGCCGGTTCATTGACCATGGATTTACCTGATTGGGGTGGAGCGGCAACCAACCAATCAGTATCATCAATAGACTCGTCAATAGCGGAGATTTTGGGTTTGCGCTTTTTCGGTGCGGAGGTCTTAGTAATTGGCTCAGGGGGCAAATCCTCAAGCACAGGGACTGCGGGATGTGATGCCGCTTGACGCAATTCTTCGATTTCACGGCGCAAAACATTCTCAGACTCCGCTTGTGAATACAGATTACTTTCGATTGTTTTCTTAAGCGACGCCGTTTCTGCTTTCAGCGATTCCACAATCATCGTCAACCGATTGTTTTCAGTGCCAAGCTCGCTTATGCGTTTATCTTTTGCCTCTTTAATCTCCTCAAAACGCGAAAGTTGTTCCTGAATTTCATCAATTGCCTTCATTGCTTCCCGCGCGTCCTCAACTTCTTCAACGGTAGCTGACAATTCTTTGCTTGAAATCTCTAACTTTTCTTGAAGTTGCGCAACTTGCGTAGCGGCTACATCGCGTGCTTGCGTCATATCGGCCAATGCATTTTCGGCTAATTCACGTTTCTGTATCGCATCTGAGGTTTTGGCGTTAAGGTCATTAATCATCTCGTCGGCAATTGCTGCTTTTGCCTTCAACCGCTCTATCTCATCAGTTGCCTCGGTATATTTATGAGAAATATCGTCAAACTGCTGTTTTAGCTCATCATCTGTTCCTTGCTGAGACACAGCGTCAACGTCATCAGCTTGCAAGGCCGTAAGACGCAATTTATTCAAAAGACTTTTGTTTTCGAGTTCATATTGTTCTTTTTCAGCCTCAAGCGTTGCGATACGACTTTCAAGATCATGAACACGCTCGGCCAACGCTCTTTTCTGCCGCTCGGCACTGAGTTGCTGCTTACGACCGTCCTCGCCCTTTTCTTCGAGTGATTTAATTTTATCCGACAAGGATTTGTTGTCGGCCTCAAGACGCTGTCGTTCACGTTCCCAAGAAGAGCGATTGCGGCGGCGCGCCTCGTCATCAGCGTGTTTTAGATAATTCTTGATTGAGTCATCAAGCGCATTGTAAAGATAGCGTTGTTGAGCTTCTGGGTCTACTGAATCTTTGATAAATCCAGGTAAAGAATCATTAAATATCTTTACCACTCCCTCAAAAATCATATGATGAATCGTTGAGGAGTCAACCGGCTCTTCCGCATCCGTTATGGCGTTATCGTCAGGGACTGATTTCTCACAAGCAGCCTGCGACTGAAGGAGTTCTTTGTATTGTGACAATGGATGCACTGTGGCATCGATGCCATCAAAATCATCCTCGTCATCTATCGCCGAGCCAAATCCTAATGCTCGTTTTATGTTATTAAATAGTGCCATGGTTCACTATGATTTATTTCATATACGTTAAAAATTCAACCGATGACATCGACGTTACTGGCCACTACTGTCTGACGGTTTAACAACGACTCCGACACCTTTACGCCCATTAATTCCTATTTCCAATGGATGGTTGAATTTAACAATGCGGACAAAGTCGGTTTCATATACCGCAGGTTGAGAGTTCAGATAGTCAATATCAAACAAACCATCGTTGGATGAAGGATTAATAGTGAAATACCCAACGCCAAACGATGTAAGGTTCTGGAAAAAGTGAGTACCCTGACTTGGCTCGATACGGTAGTTGCTCAACGATGACTCCACTATGAGTTTAGCCGCTGATATATTTGGCCACTTGACCGGTATGCCGAGAGCAGTGTCGCTTGACCCCCAGCGTCCGGGGCCTATCAGGATATAACTTTCCCCTTGCGCCGTAAAGTTACGATTAATTTTCTCAATCTCACGCGCTATGAGCGAATTATTTGAAGATGAAAAATGTTCGGGACGCACATAAACCACCGTATCGACATTATCTATGTTGCCATGCCCCAATGCCGTATTACTTTTGAGCAACAAACCGTCATCGGGGAGCGACAGAATTGAGTCGTTCACAAGCTCTTTCCTATCAATAATCGGCCTTATCTGAAGCCAATAGATACGTCCTTTCACTTTACCGTCTTCGTCAATCACCCCAGCAAATTCAATCTCAACCGGCCGCTGCATCTCTTCCTGACCTTTCATAAGCATGAAATCTACAGCCTTTGCAAGCGGGAAAACGTTATGCGTCAACATATTGGCAAAAGTAACCACTCGTCGGCCAGTACCTTCTTCGCAGTCTCTGATGACTTGATCGAGATGGTCGTAAGTTGAGACCATATAGCGGAGCGCACCGGTATTGGCAAAATCCTGAATCTTCTTTTTGGCGATATTGAATCCGTCATCAACTCGGAAATCAACAGGGGCATTATTTATCTCAAGGGCATAGAAACGTGTCTGCGTGTCACGCAATGCCAACTCCAGTTCAGAAGTCTGCAATATTTTGTCGGGATGACGCGGTGAGAATCGCAAACTCAATCCCCCATCCACAATATATTTACCAAGCCCTACGGCAATCTCTGCGACTCCGTCTTCGGGCGTTTCGTCGTTAATGGGATAATAATTCAGCGAACGTCCGACACCTGAAAACGACGGGAAATAGTAACCATTGTGTTCCTCGCCAACCACTTCCTGGATTATAACGGCCATTTTCTCTTGGTCGATTACATTTGAAGTGGCCGTCATATATGCCTTACTATCAGCATAAAACACCGATGCATACACACTCTTTATGGCATCGGAGAGCATTCTGAGCATTTCATATTTATCATCCACGAGCGGTATCATATAAGTAGAATATATACCGGCAAATGGCTGATAATGCGAATCTTCGAGCAAAGAGGAGCTTCGGATAGCGAGCGGTTTGTCAATCACATCAAAGAGTGCGAAAAAGTCCTCAATCAATCTTTCCGGTAGTCGAGCTTGAAGGAAATAATGAAGTATTTTTTCATCAGGTAAATCGCTCAGTGCTACGGCATAGAGATCATTGGATGACATGAACTCATCGAATATGTCGGTACAAAGCACGACGGTGCGAGGTATCGAAATCGTCACGCCATCCAAGTTATCGCAAACCGGAGTCTTTTTGATAATCGAATCAATGAATGCGAGACCGCGACCTTTACCGCCAAGCGACCCCTGCCCTATTCTGGCGAAATTAGAATAGTAATCAAACCGGTCTTTCTGAAACACAGCAACCACCCCCCGATTTTTCATTTTACGGTATTTGACAATCAAATCAAAAAATAGCTGTTTGACTGCCGGAGCCTCATCAATGGAATGGAATCTATGCAATTTAATTATATCGGCTATGGGGAACATAGCTCGAGAATAGAGCCAACGTGAAATCTCATTGCGCGACGCATGATAAAGCAAAGAGTCAGCCGGGAAATCGAATATACTTTTCTGCATATCTTTCAACGAAGATATGTGTTTTATCTCCTGGCCGGTAACAGGATCGCGCATAATAAAGTCACCGAAACCAAAGTTAGCCATAATTGCTTTTCCCAAGTCAACCGGCAACTTTTTAGAGTTTTTATCAATAAACACTCCATTAAAAGAAGATACTTTTTGAGCATTTTCAATCTCAGATGACTCTATGATTATCGGCAAGTAAGGATCTTTATCCCGTAGATAAGCAGCCAATTTCAAGCCGGCTTCGCTATCTTTCGTTCCGTTGCGCTTAAACGAGACATCGCTTATCACCCCAAGCATCTTATCGCCATATTTTTCATAAAGAGCTACGGCTTCTTCATAGTCTCGGGCTAACATGACTTTTGGCCTGCCACGCATTCTAAGCATCTGTTCATGTTCATTAAGCGCCTCGGTTGAAAATTCCATTGACTGCTTCAACAAAAATTTGTATAAGTGCGGTAACACCGAGGAATAAAATCTGACCGAGTCCTCCACAAGCAGAATCATCTGCACTCCCACCTCAAGAATGTCGTTATCGGCATTCATTTTATCCTCGAGCAATTTGATTATCGCAAGAAGCAAATCAACGTTTCCAAGCCAACTGAATACATAATCTATACCGCCGAAATCTTCGTGCGATAAGCGGCGCGACACCTCTTTTGAGAATGGTGTCAGCACGATAATTGGAATCGTAGGATATTCTTTTTTTATCATCTTGGCTCCGCTAAACGTATCTGTCACATCGACACCGGGCATGGCTATTATAAGGTCGAAATTTTTGTGACGCAAAGCTACGAGAGCATCGTTGGTGTTAATCACCCTGGTAACTCGTGGAGGAGAACTTAGATTAAGAGCCACATACTCAAAGTAGAGCTGTTCCTCAACTCTACCGTCTTCTTCCATCATAAAAGCCTCATAGGGCGAAGCAATCAGCAAAACGTTGAAAATACGTCTCTGCATCAGGTTCTGAAACGCAGTATCTTTTAAATATAGCTGGCTTAGTGTTTCCTCATTCATCTGTCGTGTAAGATTTGGAGCCCAATTATCGCTTCGATGTGCAAAGATAACAAAAAATCGTTATCTTTGCACTCGCAAACGACCAACAAGTGTCAATGACACAGAAACCAACAAGCAAATCATTACTTTTAAATATTTTATGGCAACAACAGCTGATTTTAAAAACGGTATGTGCCTCGACATCGACGGCAACTACTTTTTCATCGTTGAATTTCTCCATGTGAAACCCGGTAAAGGCCCGGCTTTCGTTCGCACAAAACTGAAAAACGTCAAAACCGGCCGCGTGATCGACAAGACATGGAACTCAGGCGTAAAAGTCGAAGAAGTTCGAATCGAACGTCGTCCCTATCAGTATCTTTATAAAGACGATATGGGCTATAACTTCATGCACACCGAGACATTCGAGCAAGTCGCTCTCCCGGGCGAAAGCATCGACGGAGTTCAATTCCTCAAAGAGGGTGATATCTGCGAAGCAATGGTACACGCTGCTTCTGACACCATTCTCACCTGCGAAATGCCCACAAGTGTCGTGCTTGAGATAACCTATACCGAACCGGGTATCAAAGGCGATACGGCCACAAACACGCTGAAACCGGCTACACTCGAAACCGGCGCTGAAATCCGTGTTCCGTTGTTCTGCAACATTGGCGATAAAGTTAAAGTCGACACACGCGACGGTTCATACGTCGAGCGCGTGAAATAAATATCATCATATTGACACAAAAAGGATGGAGGTCTCTCAACGGGTCTCCATCCTTTTTGTGTTATGCCATCTAACACTTATGCACCATTCTTGCTTGATGCGTCAATAACGCTCCGCTCAGCAGCAGCTAAATCAACATCAGCGCACGAAGATGATTAATTCTTAGCTCCTTTTAATGTCTCTTTTTCTGCGCTTTACGCCAAATACGTTTAAGAAGAGAGGTCGGTGATGGAGCTTCAGCATACCCATACCCGTAGCCTTTCTTCGCACCATAGGTCCCATAGGCCCCATAGCGGCGATAACGATATGCATTTGATTTTATATCCACGCCATTGAGAATCAAGTATGCGCTAGGGAAACGCCCGGAGTCAATTGCCGTGCGCATCATCTTCAAGCAACGGCGTGTCGAATAGTTGGCGCGCACGACGTAAATTTGCGCATCCGAGACTCTTGCGGCAAGCAATGAGTCAGAAACCAAACCAATAGGTGCCGAATCTATAATAATGTAATCGTACTGATTACGCAATGAAGATATGCACTCATCAAGACGCTCTTCAAGCAGAAGTTCGTTGGGGTTCGGCGGAATGGGGCCGGCAGGCATAACCCATAAATTATCGTCGACTCCCGATGGGAAAATCAATGAGTTCAAATCATCAGTCTGCCCGCAAAGATATGTGGTCAAGCCATAACGGTTATTCAAATCAAAAACATGAGCTAATGCAGGGCGACGTATATCCATGCCGATAGCAAGAGCCTTCTTACCTGTCAGGGCAAATGATAGGGCGATATTGGTCGCGATGAATGTCTTTCCCTCACCCGACAACGATGATGTGACTAATACCACCTTCTTGTTCTTGCCCATCACAAACTGGATATTGTTTCTAAGCAAGCGGAACATCTCGGCTTCAGGCGCATTGTTCTTAGCTGTCACTACCAATTTCTCTCCTGACGGCACCTTACAAATTTCGCTTAAGACATTCACCGAGGTAACACGTTCAAGGTCTTCCTTATCCTTAAACACGGGGAACACGAGCCGGCGAAGGAAGATAATCAATGCCGGTAACAGCAAACCTATGATAGCGGCGAGGCCATATATATATGATGCCTGAGGATAAACAGGGCCGCTGCCGGTGGGATTGTCAATAAGACGCGCGGTCGGAGTGGCCAACGTCTTTTGAAGAGCTATTTCCTCTCGTTTCTGCAGCAAGAATGTATATATATTAACTTTCACTTGCTGCTCGCGGAAAATCTCCTGCAAACCGCGGTCAATCGGGGGCAACGACGCAAGTTGTCCTGCGCTCTTGTTTCCAACGGCTGCGATATTACTGCGACGCACGCTAAGATTGTTTTTAGCAGCGCGCAAACCTTGCATAATCATACTCTTTTGCCGCGTCAAATCTTCTTGCATCGACTGTACCATGGGATTATCTTCAGTACTTGATTGAAGTAAGCGTTCGCGTTGCGAAAGCTTACGGTTATATGCTTCAATCTGTTCACTGAGTTCTACGCTTTCAACGACTTGAGCTATAGGAGTATAATCATCTTGTCTTGAGATTGCTCTTTCAACTGAGTTAAGGATTTCTTGTTGCGCTCCGACATCGGCAAGTTCATCTTCAGCCGAACTTTTTTTGCTGAAGTTCATTGCCGTCTGTGCATCAATATCAATGATATTGTTGGCGCGTCTGTAATCTTCAAGTCGCTGTTCAACATCTTTAAGCTCGCCAGATATCATAACAAGACGGTCAAGAATAAACGCCTCAGTCTGCATTGCTGACCGATTCTTGTTTTCAATGATGTCATCATTATAAAATGCGATTAAGGCATTAATCACATCGATACCCTCCCTAATTACAGGCGATTTGAAAGTAATTCGCAATATAGTCCCTGAGTTGGGAGCATATTGAATGTTAAGTGATTCCGCTATGCGCGATGCTACCGTGGAAGGATTCTTTATCACTATCTTTTGGACACCGCTAAATTTACTCGTAATCTTAGACTCGGAAAGGGTCAATGTACCCTGACTTAATTCAACATTTACCGGCAGCGTCTTCGCCACAATCTGTTTTTCATCCGCCGATCCGCCATAATGTGTTTTAATCGAAAATTTAAATACACCCTCTTTTTTCTCTGCGATAATGGTAATTGGAGACGAGAGGTTACGCAGACTAACTGAATCAAGCGAAGCTACCACGGCATTGGTGCCGTAGACCGGCAGGTCTCGAAATTTTCCAAGTTCAAAATATGAATACGACAAGCCAAGACTGTCGACAATTCTGACGAGACTATTACGGGATTTTAGTATTTCTATTTCAGTCTCATCCACATAATCTTTCGCATTAATCAATGGGTTCTGTGACATGGAAACCACATTAGGATTGGTCACCGAGTTATCACTACTTAAATAAATCGAGGCTGAGACCTGATATATCGGCACAATCGTCGCAATGTGGAAATATGCCACTACGACGCATATTGCCATGCTAAGCACAAACCATTTCCAATTGCCCAAATAATCAAGCAACAGTCCGGTTAGGTCAAGGTTATCCTCAATTTTTTCAGCACCACTAATTAAATCGGGAGATTCTTCTTTATCCATAATCACAAATATAATGGATTTAATTTGACAGATTAATGATACTCAAAGTGAAGCCAAGCACAGCCGATACGCCACCCACAACAGCCATTGTGGTGCTGAACCCCTGGCTCATTGACCAGGAATTTTGTGCGCCTGAGCGATTCCAGTTAACAAGGAGCATGTCATTCTGCTGCAGATTATAGTAGGGAGAAAACAGCATATTTTTGTCATGAACATTCAGCTTGTGGACTTCACGCGTGCCATTAGGGTTGGTGCGAATAAGGATTATGTTTTCTCGGTCGGCTTTTAAATCGAGGTCTCCGGCAAGCGCAATCGCTTCAAAGATATTCAAACGTTCATTTTGCGACACTTTAATGCCCGGAGAACCAACAGCTCCGAGAACCGTGATACGGAAATTCATGAATCGGATGTCAACGACCGGTTTTTCCTTCAAATATTTAGGATAAATAGCGTTTTCAATCTCAGCTTGCACTTGGGTCTTGGTAAGTCCACCTACATGAATCGAGCCTATTATGGGGAAATTAATGTTTCCATCCTTGTCTACAAGATAATATTCAGTGGATGTTTCATCACTTCCGCCATTGCTACTTCTGAGGCGCGATTGCTCAATCGCGCCTTCGGGATTAACGTATCTTCCTTTGTTAAAGGGAGCAACAGCCTGATAGTTAGTCGCCGTAACATCAATATTCAACAAATCGCCGGCTTGAATTATAGGGTCAACAGGAGGCACCGGTTGGGCAAGAATCTCAGCGGGAATATATTCAGCGTCTTGCACTAAAGGGACTTTCTTATGGGTAGTGCAAGAAGCCAACATTGCCATGACCACCATGGCCGCACAACATGATTTAAATTTCATATCAAGATTCGTATATACGTTTTCAGATAAATATGAGTACTATATTTCCGCAGCAAAGTTACAGAATATTTCACAACAAACCGACTTTTGCTCCGACTTTTTGTCACAAAGAACACGCCAAGAATTAAACAACTGCCAAACTGCTGTTTACCTTATGTTTTTATACAAAAAAATCAATCATGATGAAAAGTCATTAATTCCGTCCCTATCAAACATGTAGCAATTTGTTTGAAACAGCCCAAATACCCATCGGAGCAAAAACGAATGTCGCAACGTCAAACATCACATACAATTAACACATCAGAAGAAAGCCCACGAAAACCATAAGAAATGGACAACCGTGCGAGTATTATACACACAATTGATAATCGATTAGTTAAACTCCGCCCAAAAAATGCCGTGATTTGTGCGAAAAATCAGAAAAAGGTTTCTTAAATTTGCAAAAAAATCACATTGGCGATAGACATAATGAGGTTCTTGCTACTCGCCAATGATAAGTTGGATTTATCGAACCTCCCTAAATATTCCTTAATACAATTATGCTTGACATGATTCCTTTGGCCATTTTCGACGCATCAACATTTTTTCAGTGGTTTGTCGATAACGCCAACTACATTTTTGTTTTTGTTTTCATGGTTATTGAAAGCTCATTCATCCCATTCCCATCGGAGGTCGTTGTCCCCCCCGCCGCATATCTCGCTTGCCAAGACAGCAATCCTATGAATATCTATGTCGTGGTTCTAATGGCAACCGCCGGAGCCTTAGTTGGTGCTATAATAAATTATTATCTTGCTCTTTGGATAGGTCGACCGATAGTCTACAAATTCGCCAACAGCCGTTTCGGTCACGCATGCTTGATAGATCAGGCTAAAGTCGAAAACGCCGAAAGATATTTTGAGCGACATGGAGCCATATCAACATTTTTAGGACGTCTTATCCCGGCCGTGAGACAATTGATTTCAATTCCGGCCGGGCTTTCCAGAATGAATATCGGCATATTTGTGATATTTACCAGTCTTGGAGCTTTGTTATGGAATGCAATTCTCGCATTTCTTGGTTGGTGGCTTGCGAAAAGCGTCCCATTGACCGACCTGTTCAACCAAGTCGAAAAATATAATGACTATCTAACTTATGCAGGATTGGGTATTGGCATACTATGCGTAGTGTTTATAATTTACAATGCGTTTAAGCCAAAAAAGGGAGCAAACCAACAAATCAAGGAATCTTAACAACTCAAAGATGCAGGTATCGCCATCACTATTATCAGCTGACTTCGCCAACCTTGAACGGGATATAAAAATGCTGAATCGCTCCGAGGCTGATTTGATTCACCTCGACGTAATGGACGGGGTATTCGTCCCCAACATATCATTTGGGTTCCCGGTCATTAAAGCGGTCGCGAAACACGCCCAAAAGCCGCTTGATGTACACCTGATGATTGTCAACCCGCAGAATTATATATCTCAGACACGAGACTGCGGCGCAGCCATCATGAATGTGCATCAGGAAGCGTGCGTACATCTCGACCGCACGATTCAAGGCATCAAGGCTGCCGGAATGAAAGCCGCCGTCACGCTCAACCCGTCCACTCCGGTAATCACGCTCGAAAATGTAATCCAAGAACTTGACATGGTACTTCTTATGTCGGTGAACCCTGGATTTGGCGGCCAAAAATTTATTTCACGCACAATAGAAAAAGTGAAGCAATTGCGTGAATTGATTTCAATAAGTGGCTCAAGGGCTCTTATTGAAGTTGACGGCGGGGTAAACCTTGAAACCGGGCGATTACTTGCCAATGCCGGTGCCGACATTTTAGTGGCGGGCAGTTATGTGTTCTCATCCCCCTCGCCTGAAAAAGTAATTTCATCTCTCAAAGACTTATAATATTTCCTACAAGATGCCTCCATACGATATATCGGTCAATCCCGATAGACAGAATCAACGACACAACACATCAAAAGGACAAGAAAGCGACTTCGAGCCTAATAAGACGCAACGCCGACGCAACCAGTCGTCCAAGAACAAAAAAATGGAGCGTCAGCCCGGAGCTATCATGCGTTTTTTTTGTGACCGCCGCCTGCATGGAATCATCGGCATATCGCTGATTCTTATTGCTGTATATTCGCTCATAGCAGCCATTTCATATATGTCACATGCAGGCGAAGACCAGAGTCTTGTCTTGAACCGTACGATCGGACAGATGGCAACCGCACCCGCCGAAGTGAAAAATATCGGAGGCCCGGTGGGCGCATTTTTGGCCAACACCTTGTTCAACGACTGGCTCGGATTAGGCGCATTTGTTGTGATAATCTATGTAATACTCATAGGCTTGTCACTCATTAAAGTCAAACGCTGCAATTTTTGGTCGTTGACGTTCAAGACCCTTGTCCTTGCTATCTCTTTATCAGTAGTTATTGGTTTTTTCACGCGTGGAATGAGCCAAACATTCCCATGGGGCGGCTATCATGGATTATATGTAAACACATTTCTTATCAATAACATAGGTTTTCTTGGCGCATTAATCGTATCCATTCTACTTATCGGTATAGTCTGCTACATATATTTGAATGACATAGCCAGGGCCTATAATGCTTACCGTCGTCGGGTAGAAGCCCGACGCGAACGGCGACTACTTGAAGAGGAAGACAAAGCCGCCGAAGAGCAACGAGTGCGCGATGCGATGAAAAACGACCCATTAGGTTCTGAAGATGAAGAATCACAGCCTGCGCCGAAGTCGCCAGAAATACCGGGATTAGTTGATTTTGCCCCACTGCCCGACTCAGATGACGAAACGACTGACGACCCGAACGCAGTTACATTCCAAAGTGATGACGCAGAAATCACGACATCGGATGATGTCACTTCTCAATCAACCGAGTCAGAAACACACCCACAGGGCAATGATGTGTCATTTGAGGTGAAAGCCCCGGTGATTGCCCCTGCGGAAGTAATTGAGGACAAATCACTATATAACCACCGAGCCGAACTTTCGCGCTACAGGTTTCCTTCTATCGATCTCCTTATCGACAGGCCGCTGAAAGCCAATAATGAAGACCTTGCCGAGCAGGAGGAAAACAAGGAACGCATCACTAAGACCCTTAATGACTATCAAATTCCAATCCAGCATATAGAGGCTACCGTAGGCCCGACAGTCACACTCTATGAGATAATCCCCGCCGAAGGAGTCAGAATCGCAAAAATCAAACGACTTGAGGATGATATCGCTCTAAGCCTCGCCGCCCTTGGCATACGCATCATAGCCCCAATTCCGGGCAAAGGCACAATCGGCATCGAGGTCCCGAACAAAGCCCCACAGACGGTGTCGATGCGCACGATTATATCATCAAAGAAATTCCAAGAATGCAAGTATGCGTTGCCTATGGCCATGGGTGCTACCATTTCAAATGATGTGTTTATAGCAGACCTCACAAAGATGCCTCATGTGCTCGTGGCCGGTGCCACAGGTCAAGGCAAGTCAGTGGGTCTTAACGCTATCATAGCTTCATTGCTCTATAAAAAGCACCCTTCTGAATTAAAATTTGTGCTCATCGACCCAAAGATGGTGGAATTTAGCCTCTACTCAAAACTCGAACGCCATTATCTCGCCAAACTTCCCGATGAGGATGACGCCATAATAACAGACCCGAGCAAAGTTGTCGCCACACTCAACTCTCTCTGCGTCGAGATGGATAACCGCTACAATTTGTTAAGAAACGCCAATGTCAGATCGATTGCAGAATATAATGCCAAGTTTACCGCAAGGTCTCTCAACCCGGAGAAGGGCCATCGTTACTTGCCCTATATTGTTGTAATCGTTGATGAGTTCGCCGACCTCATAATGACTGCCGGGAAAGAGGTTGAAACCCCCATCGCACGCATAGCGCAAAAAGCCCGCGCCGTGGGTATGCATATGATAATCGCTACCCAACGTCCATCAACCAATGTCATCACAGGCATCATAAAGGCCAACTTCCCCGGTCGCATAGCGTTCCGTGTATCTCAGATGGTCGATAGCAAGACAATCCTTGACCGCACCGGAGCCAATCAACTCATTGGCCGCGGCGATATGTTATTCAGCATCAACGGCGAGATGAATCGTGTGCAATGCGCGTTCATCGACACCAAGGAAGTCGAAAACATCTGCTCATCAATCGACGAGCAAATCGGATTCGAACACGCATACTACTTGCCTGATTATCTGCCTGAAAGCGGTGATGGTGGCTCACTCAGCAATGTCGCCGACCGCGATACGCTCTTTGAGGAAGCCGCCCGTATAGTAGTCCAATCGGGTACAGCATCGACATCGTCACTTCAACGCCGTTATGCGATAGGATACAACCGTGCAGGTAAAATCATGGACCAACTTGAAGAAGCCGGAATCGTAGGCCCGGCGCAAGGGGGTAAACCTCGACAGATTCTTGTTGACTCCCTACAACTTGAGCGGATGCTTGAAACATTACTTGGCTAATCAAACTTTCGGGATATAACGATGTTAGATAAATAGAATGACAAGATTTATCTCCATAATAGCGGCGGTTGTTGGTGTATTTTTCTCAGCAATTACGCTAAATGCCGGTAAGCCATCAGCTGCGACCGTCATGAAAAAATCATCGGAACTGATGAAAGACACCCCTTCGTTAACCGTGAAATTCACGTTGAGCGAAGGAGCTGACATATCGACAGGAACGCTCAGGCTTTCCGGGGACAAATTTGTGACTACGCTTGACGGCGGCACCACTACATGGTATGACGGAACGACGCAATGGGTTTACAATCCGAAAGTCAATGAAATGACAGTGAGCGCCCCTACCCCCGACGAACTCGCCACAATAAATCCATTTGTAATCATGTCAAGCCTGCAAAAAAGTTATACTTCGAAGCATCTCAAAGCTCCGGCCAATAGATATGTAATAGAGTTGACACCTGTTTCTAAATCAGCCGATATAAAAAAAGCTGTCATCACAGTCGATAGCAAATATATTCCTATTCAGGCTGCGATAACATTGTCTAACGGCCATACCGCTTCTATAAAAGTGAAGACAATCACAAAAGGCGGGAAATTAGCGCAAAGCTACTTCCGACCCGACATGAGCAAATACCGTTCAGTCGAATGTATTGATTTGCGTTAAATCATCAATAACTCATCTTATAACTTAGTTTGACAATAACCCTCTAAACCAAACGCCATAATGGAACCAATTAGCACAAAATGTATTATTATAGGCTCAGGCCCCGCCGGCTATACGGCTGCAATATACGCATCTCGCGCCAACCTCAATCCAATTCTCTATGAGGGAATGCAACCCGGAGGTCAATTGACAACGACAACCGATGTTGAGAATTTTCCAGGCTACCCTGAAGGAGTGACAGGACCTCAGCTCATGGATGACCTCCGAAAACAGGCCGAGCGATTTGGTGCGGATATTCGCACGGGAATGGTCACATCAGTTGACTTCAACAAGCGTCCGCACGAAGTGGTTATCAATAATCATGATATTATTCACGCCGACACGGTCATAATAGCCACAGGAGCAAGCGCCAAATATCTCGGACTGGCTGATGAAACGAAATATGCAGGTATGGGAGTATCTGCTTGCGCGACATGCGACGGATTTTTCTATCGCAAAAAAGTCGTCGCAGTGGTAGGCGGCGGAGACACAGCCTGCGAAGAAGCCCTCTACCTCAGCACGCTGGCAGAAAAGGTGTATCTAATTGTCAGAAAAGATTATTTACGGGCATCAAAGGTAATGCAGCGACGTGTGCGTGATAAGGAGAACATCACCATTTTGTTCAACACCAACACAGAAGGGCTGTATGGCGAGGAAGTGGTTGAAGGAGCGCATTTGGTTGAGCATATCGGCACACCAAGCGAATTGCGCTACGACCTTCCTATCGACGGATTTTTTCTTGCGATTGGACACCACCCTAATACCGAGGTTTTCAAACCATTCATTGCCACCGACGAGGCCGGGTTCATAGTATTGCCCGGGAACACGACAGCGACAAACGTCCCTGGAGTGTTCGCAGCCGGTGACGTGGCCGACCCGCGCTATAGGCAAGCTGTATCGGCAGCCGGCATGGGATGCCGTGCGGCAATCGATGCCGAGCGATACATAATGGAGCATCGGTAATTACGTCAGTCTACTGAAATAAATTAAGGAGATAGTTTGGCGGACGGATGAAACCATCTTTTGAGGGTGCTAAGTCAATCAAACTGCGGCTCCGTAAAAATCACAATGCCAAACAAGAAGAATCAACTGGCTACTTAAATGGAAAGAGCTCGGCATACCACCGAGCTCTTTCGCAAATATGATGTTTAATGACCCTTACAACTTTTTTTTTGAGACACTTCAGTTACGGTGCAGTCTCAATGTCATAAGAAATACATCACTTGTCAATCCATCCAGGTTTATCTAATCAGAACCTTTTTAGTCAAATTGCCTTGACGGCGCACATAGACACCGGGAGTGAGATTCTCGCCGCTAACGCGAACGCCCTGAAGCGTGTACCATTCAACCGGGGCATCACCAGCACCGTCGACACTGACGTTTTCGACTCCAGTATTGTTGTCCGGTCCCAAAATCACATTTGCTGCTTTGGCGGGAGTAGTGGCCGACGGCTCGGCATTAGCGAGAGCAAAGACCCGGAGTCCGCTCTCAGCCTCAACCGGGCTGCGATTCCAAGCATAGAGGTTGCCGGCTGGGTCAAAGGCCAACTGGCTCGGTTCTGCGTTCGAGCCGCTCAATCCGGTTCCTTCTATTTCGCTGATATACGTGAATGAAGGTATCGGTTTTTCAGGGTTGCTATTGTCCCAAGTCACTGAATAGAGGCGGGTGTTCGCAGTGCGATAGCCCGATAGAGCAAGTAGCGACCCATCGGCCGTGATTGCGAGACCTGCGCCGCACGACGCGAATTCTGCTTGATCTCCTGAGTTATACAACACGTCGCCGTTGACGTTGGTCAAAACAAAGTTTGGGCACCCTTTGGCGTTCAGTTCGGCCGACGAGCGAGCCTGTGACAAGAATAGGCAATTGCCGTAAGGCGTTATTGCCATATTTTGTCCGGCAAACAACGCAGTGATACTGGCATCACCACTTTGATTCACTCCGGAGAATTGTGCGTAATGAGCTGCTACATCGGTTGTGATTTGCTGTGCTTTCCCAAGGTCCCAGCGAGTCAAAATGCCTTTCCATGCAGAGTTACCACTTGGCCAGTCTTCAGCAAACGACCACACTTTGGTGTCGTCACCGTAACCTGTGAAAGCCACGGCCGACGAGCCTGTGCCGGTAATGTTTCCATTGTAGGTGAAGCAGCCACTTCCATCATTAGCACCTGCGCTGAGGTTAGCGGTGCCAGCCGACGGATTGGCGGGATCGAACGACCAAAATCCGGCACCTGCGTCAGAGAACGCCGCAGCATAAGCCACAGCTCCTTCACGCATGCCGATACGGTAAATGTCAGAGCGATTTGTCGCTTTCCAAGGAGAAGTTCCAGCGCAATATGTCCCGAGCGATTCAAGTTCGGGAGTGTAAAGTCCAAAGCCCTGAGCGTAACCCATCGCGGTTACAACGCGTCCATAAGCGTCGCTCTCGGGGTTGGTGACGATGCCGACGCCTCCGCGAGCATCATGTGTGGGAGGGGCTGCATGGAAGAATTGCCCCGATGCGGGTATCTCATTGCTCTTCACCTCTACTTCCCAAGCGTACACCGCGCCATAATCAAGGTCAGCGGGGCGGACGTTGACTGTGTTTACTCCCTTTGAAGTTCCGCCCTCAAATGTTATAACACTGTTGTCGCTTTTGTTCACGAGGTTGACATTCACCGATTTGGCGTTGCCTGTGAGGGAATAAGACAGATTCCAGCCTCCACTCTTGCTGCCTTCGGCGTTCAATGCGTATGCGAAATTTGCACGCTCACCGTTGTAAACCGGGGTTTCGGGTGTATCTCCGCCGCCTTCACTGTCAGTTTTGGTAATATATTTCGAGACTTTTCCATCTCGCACAACAAACAGAGCCATAAGAGATTTGTCGCCCGAACTGATTGAAGTGCCGGTTGCTGCCAAATTGGTTGTCGACAGCGCCGACAATGCGGTAGTGCTGACATTCACAAGGGTTGCACTGGCGAGACCGTCAGTGATGTCAGCCAATACGACTCCGGTTGAGTTTGCACCAACCATATAGATACGGTTGTTAAACTTGAATATGTCGGTATGTGCAGCCTCTTTAGGCATCAAATCGGTGCTGCTTGAAAGCGAAGCTTGACCGCGGGTGGAGCTAATGAAGCTCACTTCGCTCGCATTTGCGGCAGTTCCATTGACAATAAATTTCTCCTTGTCAAAAGGCGATGCGAAAAGTCTTGGCGAACTGATTGTAGTGTAATCAAGGCCACTAACCTGCAAATTATAATACGCTTGGTCAAGCTGTCCGCTGCTGTTCACTCTCACGCGGGCCCATCTTATATTATTACCAGAATTGGTCTTGGATGAATAGTAAATATAACCGTTGGTAGTGGTTCCAGAGTAAGCCATTGTTTCACCGGTGTCGTTAGTGGTCCAGTTTCCACCTTGGCTTGTTATGTTCCACTGTATCGCATCGCCTGTCGGAATCCCATTGCCGTCGTTCGCCCATTTGCAAATAAGCATTGAAACCTTAGCTAATTCAGCTACGTCGCGGGCGCACCCGACAAGCACTCCGTCTTCGGTAAGGGCTATGTCGCTCAGAGCGGTATGGGTACCGACGCAGTTTGACGTTCCAAGCTGGCGCAACACGCTCTTGTTAGCGTGGTCATAGACCAGCAATGTAGCAGCTTTTGAAGCATCATGGGCAAGGATATAGAGATAATTACCATTGGCGATTACACGTTTCACCGTCTTACCCGACAATTGGGCGATTTCGGTGTCGGCATAGTCGAGTGCCATTTCATAAGTACCGGAAGTTTCAGGCTCGCTTGTGTCGGTCGAGATGACAAACATTCCGTTGTATACACTGCGTATTCCAGATGAGTCGTAAGACTGCGATACTTGCGAACCGCCTGCATACATCTGAGCCGAGCCGCCACAGTCGACTTGCGTTGCATCGGTAGCTCCGAGACTAACCGCAATGTCACACATGTTGCTGGTCGACCAACCGAAGTATTTCTTGCTCTGAGCCACATTGTGCTCACACACCAGAATCCACAGTTTGTTTCCTTCGGCATTGGTGGCATAAAGCGTACGCTCGTTGGCGTTCTTGTTGTATGAATCGGTCGTCAGCGTAGAGGCTTTGACTCCATCTTTCATCGCGAGGATATTGCCCGAAATGGCCTGCATAATCTTGGCGGGCGAACCTTCCGACTCGAAATTGATTTTTGTCGACAGCGTAACCTCATCGCCCACACTGTAACCCGCACCGAGGACTGACGCATAAGAGTCGCGGCCGACGATGGCCAAGTCATGATTGCCAAGTGTTCCTGTGCCTGCGTTCAGCCGCTTTTCAACGATAACAAATTTTGTGACACCGCCAACGTTCCACTCCTCGCCATCGGCAAGGTCGAGTATAAGCTCAGTGCAGACACCATCGACAATCTCCCAGGTGTTGGAACTTGACAAGTTTACCGGTTTGAAAGTTCGGGTAGTGCCGTAATTGCGGTTATAGATTGAAGCCGTCCCAGCTTTGACATAGCGGTTGCACATATCAAGGTCGAAAGCGTGTCCAGTAGGGGTATGCACTGCCTGGAAAGCCACTCCCGAACCGGGAGCATTGTTTTCAAGCTGCGCAGCCGTACGGTCAATGTAGACCTTTCCGTTCTCATCAACAGCCAACATTCCGGTAATCGTCGGACCACCACAGTGCGGGTCGGTCTTGACATTGGGGTCTGTAAACATCGAACCATTACGAATGGCTACGCCGTGAGGCCAGCCTTTGGTTTGTGATGCCCATGGTTGCTCAGAGGTAATCCAAAAATTACCATTGGCACCACCGACGACTTTGTAGCCGGTTTTTGACACACTCGCTGCATGGTTAGCTAACGTCTTTGTCCCCGACATAGAGCCGTTATTTATCATTTCTAACTTGACTGTAGGCTCCGTCAAATCGGCCTCAATCACATGGACGCGCCCACCGCCGGTATAGCCCGTATAGGTACGTCCTGGGAACAATAGCTCGATATACTTGACCCCTTTGGCCAGTTGCTTTTCATTGCGGGTCACCTCATAATCAGTTGAACCGATTTTGATAGTCTCTGCACCCAACGGAAGCGGCATTAACGCAGCTGCTACAACAGCAGCTACAGTCACTAATGAGTTTTGCATGTTATCGTAATAAGGTTAGGTATTAGTTGGTTATCAATAATCTCTCTTTATTTATCAGAGGTCTCGAGGATCGGGGGCTTCATCAACAGGAATATCTTTGTTGACATTGCGGCTACCAATCAATCCATAATAAAGGAGGTAGAACAGCATGGCAACAACAATCCAATAGCTTGGCATATATCCGATTTTACCGGCGAGCCACTCTTGGATGAAAGGCATCACACCGCCACCAACAACCATCATCATAAAGATACCCGAGGCTTGAGCCGTGTACTTGCCGAGACCTTCAACCGCGAGGTTGAAGATGCCACCCCACATCACTGACGTGCAGAGACCACAGAGGACGAGCAACAGTGCACTCATAGGCACCTGTGCCATTGAGAATCCATGACCGACGCTATATCCCGGCATCGACGTAGTCACGCCAGCGGGAATATAAATGGCAAGCAATATAAGCAATATAGCAACAGATGTGACCGTGATGAGCTGAGTGCGGCTCGACACCCATTTCGAGACAAAGCTTGAAGCCAAACGGCCAACGAGCATCAACAACCAGTAAACAGCGGCAACGCTGGTGGCTACGGCCAGCGCATTTTGAGTAATGCCCGAAGCGGCTGAATCGCTCAAAAAGAAGATCAGCACTCCAGGGATACCGACTTCAAGACCTACGTAAAAAAAGATTCCGATAACTCCGAGCACCGTGTGGCGAAAGCTCCAAGGACTGTGAGCATTGCGCATTTTAGCCACCGCTCCTGAACGGCGGATGTGAGGCTCGGGAATGTTAACAAGCGAGATGATGACAAACGCCACGACAAACACACCCATCGCAATCCAAAGCAATGGAGCGACATCAGCCATAGAGGTTGAAGCGGTGACCGAGCCGACAAGCATACCGACGAAAAGCGGGGTGAACGTGCCAGTGAGCGAGTTGAGTGAACCGCCCATTTGGATAAGCTGGTTTCCGCGGTTACCACCACCGCCAAGAAGGTTAAGCATCGGGTTAACCACGGTGTTGAGCATACAAACACAGAATCCGCAGACAAAAGCGCCTAACAGATATATAACGAAGTTGAGCATAATAGGCTTTCCGGCATAGGTCAACGCCTCGACATCAGCTCCGACAAGGCTCGACATGTATTGCAAAATAAGACCGACAAGCCCCACCACCATAGCGAGCAAAGCCGTTTTTTTGTAACCGAAGCGCACGAGCAGGTTACCAGCGGGAATGCCCATAAACAGGTAGGCAAGGAAGTTCATCATATTGCCAAGCATACCTGACCAATGATAAGAACCCCTCCATATAGCGCCAAAGGGTGCAGCCAGATTAGTGACAAACGAAATCATTGCGAAAAGGAAAAACATAGCGATAATGGCAATCATATTTCCTTTGTGTGTAACAGTAGTTTTCATTGATTTAAAGTTATTTATTTCACAAATTTACTTAGTGTCAATATTCTCGGATGCCGAAAATGTCGGTTCCGATTCTGACGTGGGTACTACCACATTCGATTGCTATCGGGTAATCCCCGCTCATTCCCATTGACACGACATCAAAACCGCAAAGCCCGATAGTGTCGTCTTCACGGATAGAGCTAAATGTATCAAAGATGAGTTTGAAATCAGCTCTGATTCTTTCGGTATCATCAGTGTTGGAGGCCATACCCATCACGCCGCAGATTTGAGTTGCTCTGAGCGACTCAAAACGCCGCGAACGAAAAAAGTCAAGCAACTCGGCGGGAGCGAATCCGAATTTGGTTTCCTCCGCTGCGACATGGAGCTGCATAAGCACATGGGTGACGACTCCGGCCTTTACTGAAAGGTCGTCAATTGTCCTCAACAAGCGTTCGGAGTCGACGCTCTCGATGAGAGCGACGCGGCCTATGAGCTGACGCACTTTATTGGTCTGAAGATGCCCTATAAAATGCCAATCGATATCTTCAGGCAATTGTGGAATCTTCGCCACAAGCTCCTGCACACGACTTTCACCGAAGACGCGCTGACCGGCATCATAAGCCTCCAGCAGCGACTCGACCGGGTGGAACTTGCTAACAGCCACCAGCTCCACCCCCTCGGGAAGTGCAGAGCGGTAGTACTGTATTTTTTCGGCTATATGCCCCATAGTCGATACATATTATTCAGGTTTAGCGGTTTCAGCCGATTTAGGGGTATCTCCGAGCTTCACTTTGTAGACATCCATAATAGGAGTCTCGGTTATGGCAATAATTTCAAAATCAGCCAATGTGCCCTTCATTCCTTCCATAAACGAGTCGAGCGCACCACGGAAATCATTGGCCGCCACAAGGGCTATATGAACCGATTTTTTCTCTGCAGCTGTCTTTTCATCAATAGTTATGAACGCAACCTTCACCTGATACCATTTATCAGCCGAGTCATCCCAAAATATCTCTTTTATGCGTGTACGTTTCACGCTGTCGATGGTAAACTCGCCAGAGATGAACGGTGAGAGTTCCTCTATAATGCGGGCTTCAGCCTCGGTAAACGACAAGGCATCAACCAAATACGGTTCTGATACCTTTTTTACCGCACCGTTTTCCATCATTTTCTCATATTTAGCTTTGCATTCAAACCAACTTGCCATAACGTATAAGATTTTATAATTTCGATTAATATATATTTTATTGAAAAAGTTCATTCACTTGACGCACCAAACGCGCGCACTCATTATGCTCTACAAAATTAGCATTAAATTCCGACAGCCAGAAATAAATTTAAAACGGCTTGCGGTATTTGTCAGGCTCAGAATCCTCAAGTATGCTAAGATAGCTCGCATAACGAGATTGGGCTATAAGATTCCGCTCCAAGGCATCGCGCACAGCGCAACCCGGCTCATGAGTGTGGGTACAATCTCCATAACGGCAGCCAGCCGAACAGCGGAAAATCTCAGGGAAAAAATGCGCCACCTCATTCCTGTCAAAATCTATCGTGCCAAAACCTTTTATTCCCGGAGTGTCAATGAGGTATCCTCCGCCGGGAAGCGGAAACATCTCTGAGAAAGTCGTGGTGTGCATCCCGGTGTCGTGAATCGCGGAAATCTCAGCCGTGCGCAGTTCCAGTCCGGGGATAAGAACATTAATCAATGAGGACTTTCCGACACCGGAATTACCTGACAGCAAAGAGACCTTCCCATCGAGCAATCCGCGGATGTTATCCAATCCCTCACCCGTCTTTGCCGATATGGTGACAACCGTGTATCCAATCGACCGATAGAGATAATACACTGCATCAAGATACCCACGAGAGTCTTCATCGTCCATGAGGTCTATTTTGTTGATGACGAGCACCGCCGGAACGCGGTACGCCTCAGCCGTGGCGAGGAAACGGTCGATGAATGTGGTGGAAGTCACTGGATGAACGAGCGACACCACGAGCAACGCCTGGTCGAGATTCGCAGCAATTATGTGAGCCTCTTTTGACAAATTGCTTGCCCTGCGTATTATATAATTTCTCCGAGGCTCGATGCAAACGATAAAAGCAGTTCCATCGTCGTTAGGGGAAATCGAAACATGGTCACCAACCGCGACAGGGTTGGTTGTGCGAATCCCCTTCAGCCTGAAATTGCCCTTAATCTTGCAATTAACCTCGCGACCGTCGTCGGTTTTCACGAGATACCAGCTTCCTGTGTTCTTGATTACTAAGCCATGAGTCATAAGTGCAAAAGTACCAAATTTTCCAATACGCTTTGCGCCATTAGCCTATTTTTGTAATTTTGTTTCAAAATTTCGGTATAAATCATGGACAATAAGACAATAGTCGGGACTATATCTAAAAAGATGGGCAGAGAAAGCCGCGACATCAACGCTCTGATTGAGGGACTCGCACAAGTGCTCAAAGAACGCTGCGGGGAGCTTGACTCCGTGGCAATTCCCGGTTTCGGGACATTCGAGCCGGTCAAGGAAGATGAAAAAATTGTGTCGGACCTTGTCACACACAAACGTGTTATGATGCCACCAGCCATCACCCTTAGATTTAAACCGAGCGCATTACTACGCAAACGCACAAACGAAACCGACCGATGAACAACACCATAACTTTGCCCGAACTCGTCAAACTACTCTCTGCCGTAACCAACAGCAGCGAAGCGACAGCCCAACAATTTCTCTCCGAATTCTTCAACAGCATTGGCGACGCACTCGCCGAGGGGAAAAACGTGACAATAAAGAATATCGGGACATTCGCTCTCGACAGTCTAAAACCGGGAGAGATAAAATTTCTGCCCGACAGCGACCTGGCTGAGGCGATCAACCACCCATTCGCCTTTTTTGAGCCGGTGGAACTCGACGATGACCTGACAGAGGAGGAACTGGCGACAGCCGACACTAATCCTAAACCCTCACAGGAGCCCGAGACTGAAACTATCGCAGAACCTAAAATCGAAGCTGTGGATTCAACCGACACAGCCCCTATCGAAACGAGCGACGAAGCCCATTTATCGCAGGATATGGAAGAAAGTTTGTCACCCGAATCGGATGAAGAATCCGTGACCGTTCAGGAGCAAATTGAAGCCACAGATGTTGAAAAGCCGAAACCATCCAACACGGTTGATGAGCCATCATGCAACGACGTCAGCCGTCAATCATCAACACAAAGGGGGGGGGTAAACCCTTGGCTGATGTTTGCCGTCGGTCTGTTGACCGGTGTTGTTGTTGGATACCTTCTCCCCGCCATCAAAGATGGGGTTACATCACTGTGGATGGCGGCTCCTAATGAGTTGGTAGAGCCAAACCAACCATTGTTGCCGGCACACGAAGAGTCAACCGAAACCGACATAGACAAATCAAGGGAATCTCAAGTCGCATTTGACCGTAGCATCACTACCGATGCCTCCAAGCAATCCGCCACCGTTGCGGCAAAGCCCATCGAAACCCGACAATCATCAGTCACAGACACAATAGGGCGCAACCGTTTTCTAACCACAATGTCAAGAAAATATTACGGCAGGTATGAATTTTGGGTATACATCTATGAGGAAAACGCATCACATCTTGGCCATCCCGACCGGATAGCTCCAGGCACCGTTGTAAGCATTCCTGCCGCCGACAAATATGATATTAATCCCAATGACCCGCAATCGCTCAAGAAAGCCGCCATCAAAGCGGAGGAAATCTATGCCCCTTATCAAAAATAAATTTAATTTTTAATTTGATAAACGTGTAATATATAAAATTAACAACTTAATTTCACATTTCAGTTGTTAGAATATTAATTTTGCGTCGAATATGCCAAAGGAGTGTCCAAATGCGCCACTACTCGAGGCATCAGACATGATAATTATACAAGACAAATACACATAATAAAATCTATTATGAGCGAATCGATAAATATTAGAGAGCTTAATGACCTCGTCGCCGGAAAAAGCGACTTTATCAACCTCATCACACACGGAATGGATCAGACCATCGTCGGTCAGAAACACCTTGTCGAGTCATTGTTAATCGCACTGCTTTCCAACGGCCATGTACTGCTTGAAGGAGTCCCCGGTCTTGCGAAAACACTCGCCATAAAAACCCTTGCACAACTGATTGACGCAAAATACAGCCGCATACAGTTCACCCCAGACCTATTACCCGCCGATGTCGTCGGCACCATGGTCTACAGCGTGCAAAAAGAACAGTTTCAGGTGAAAAAAGGTCCAGTCTTCGCCAACTTCGTTCTCGCTGATGAAATCAACCGCGCTCCGGCGAAAGTGCAAAGCGCACTGCTTGAAGCGATGCAGGAACGTCAGGTCACAATCGGTGACAAAACATTTGCTCTCGATGAGCCGTTTCTTGTAATGGCGACCCAAAACCCCATCGAGCAGGAAGGCACCTATCCGCTTCCAGAAGCGCAGGTAGACCGATTCTTGCTAAAAGTCGTGATTGGCTACCCAAGCAAAGATGAGGAGAAACTTATCATACGTCAGAACATATCTAACGAGAAAAAGATAATTGTGCCCCTGTTGAAACCACAGGAAATCATCGAGGCACAAAAAATCGTCGAACAAATCTACATTGATGAAAAGATAGAGCGTTACATCGTCGACATAGTGTTCGCGACACGTTTCCCGTCGGACTATAATCTGAATGACCTGACAAGTATCATCGCATTTGGAGCATCGCCACGCGCTTCGATAAGTCTTGCCCGCGCCGCCCGCTCATACGCATTCTTGCGTCAGCGCGGATACGTGATTCCTGAAGATATACGCGCAGTGTGTCACGACGTATTGCGCCACCGCATCGGTCTTACCTACGAGGCTGAAGCCAACAACATCACTACCGACGAGATTATTTCAGAAATACTTGACAAGGTTGAAGTGCCTTAAATATTGCAACGGCGGGTGGTGACACACCTCACCGCAGCAGTTACCGCAATAAATTCAAAGACACTAACCGCAATTATTAATGATTCAATTGACCAATGGACGCTAACGAGCTTCTTAAAAAGGTAAGGAAAATAGAGATTAAGACTCGCGGGCTCTCTAACAATATATTTGCCGGAGAGTACCACTCGGCTTTCAAGGGCAGAGGTATGACCTTTTCAGAAGTGCGTCAATACCAATACGGCGACGACGTGCGCGACATCGATTGGAATGTCACGGCGCGCCACAATCAGCCATATGTCAAAGTTTATGAGGAGGAGCGCGAGCTGACCGTGATGCTGCTGATTGATGTGTCAGGTAGCCGTAACTTCGGCGCTGTGGGTGTCCAAAAACGAGAGATGATAGCGGAAATCGCTGCCACGTTAGCATTTTCGGCGATACAGAACAATGATAAAATCGGTGTTATTTTCTTTTCTGACAAAATCGAGAAATTCATTCCGCCCAAGAAAGGCAAAAAACATATATTGTTTATAATCCGTGAACTTCTCGATTTCACACCTGAAAGCAAAGGCACCGACATATCAATGGTGTTACGTTACTTCACCGACGCATTGAAAAAGCGTTGCACCACTTTCCTCATATCAGACTTCATCGATGCCCACGACTACTACAAAGCCCTGTCAATCGCTTGCAACAAGCACGACGTGATAGGCATCCAAGTCTATGACAAACGCGATGCTCAGCTCCCCAACGTGGGCCTTGTGCGGGTTAGCGATCTTGAAACTGGAGGTGACCGTTGGGTCAACACATCGTCGGCTAAAGCTCGACAAGTCTACAATAAATGGTGGTATGAACGGCAACAACAAATGACATCAACGCTTAGTCGCTGCCGGGTCGATATGACCTCAGTGGCTACTGACGAAGACTATGTCAAATCATTGATGGGGCTTTTCAAACGCCGAGGCACCCGCTAAGCCCATAAAACCCGAACTCGACATGAAATTCAGATTAACACATCTCATCATCGCAACCACAGCAATGCTGTCGTCAATGATATCCACAGCAGCCACCCACAGCGTGAAAGCATCGCTCGACTCGGCTTACTTGCTGATGGGCCGTCAGTCTCGGCTACACCTTGAAATCATTGAGGACAAAGATGCAGCCGGACAACTGTTAATAAAAGGCGACACGCTTGTCAAGGAGGTTGAGGTCATAGATATGTCGCAAGCCGACACCACCGACTTAGGCAACAATCGGGTTCAAATCAAGCGCGACCTGCTGATACAGTCATTCGACTCAGGATTATACACCTTGCCCCCTATTCTCTACGCATCGGGTAGCGATACGTTGGCCACCAACCAACTGACGCTGAAAGTGATACCTGTTTCGGTCGATTCGCTTGCGACAATACACACCTTTGCCGGAATTGAGGAAAGTGAAAGCCGATGGTATGACTTTCTGCCCGACTGGATTACCGACTACTGGGGATGGTACTTACTCGCTATAATATTAATTGCCGGAGGTATAGTAGGCTATCTTCTCATCACTAAGAAAGGCCGCGCCGTAATTCTCCCCGCTAAGAAACCTGTTCCCCCCTATGAGCTTGCCATGCGCCAGCTCAACGAGCTTAAAGAGCGACATCTTTGTGAAAACGGACAGGAACGTGAATACTACACGCGCCTGACAGAAATACTCCGCGACTACCTCGCTCGCCGTTTTGGCATCAACGCCATGGAAATGACATCGTCACAAATCGTGTCGATATTAGAATCTAACACCGAAACCAAGCTGCCCAACCGTTATATGAAGCAAATATTGGAGATTGCTGACTTCGTGAAGTTTGCCAAAGTGCGCCCACTCCCCGATGATAACGTCAAGGCGTTCAGCTCAGCCATGCAGTTTGTCGAGGATACACGCCCGCTTCCCGAGCCCGAAAGCACCAAAGGGTCAGAAGAGTCCACCAATAACGACAATAACAGAAATCAACAATGATGCAACTCGCACATCCCGAATATCTATGGCTGTTTCTCATTTATGTACCCTTGATTGCATGGTACATTTTGAAACACCGCAACGCCCACGCTTCACTCGAAATATCAACCGTGGCTCCATTCGCAGGATTGCGCCGCTCTATGAGAGAATACGGCCTACATGGGTTATTTTTGCTCAGGCTCCTCACAATCGGCTGCGTGATTATAATCTTAGCCCGCCCTCAATCACACGACAATTGGCGCACGTCGAACACCGAGGGAACCGACATCGTGCTTGCGCTCGACATATCGTCAAGTATGCTTGCCCGCGATTTCAAGCCCGACAGACTTGAAGCCGCAAAAGCGGTAGCTACTAAATTCGTAGCCGGGCGCGAAAGCGACAACATCGGGTTAGTCATATTCGCCGGCGAAAGTTTCACAGCAGTGCCGATGACAATGGATCGCCCGACATTGACCAACTACATCTCAAGCATTGAGACCGGAATGATTGAGGACGGAACCGCCATAGGCGATGGTTTGGCTACAGCCATCAATCGCATAAAGGATGGAAAAGCCAAATCAAAAAGCATCATACTGCTCACCGACGGTTCAAACAACACCGGCAATGTCGCCCCGGTAACAGCAGCTGAAATCGCCGCCAAATACGGCATCAAAGTCTATACAATAGGAATAGGCCGTAATGGAATGGCCCCCTACCCGACCCAAAACATATTTGGTCGTATAGAATATGTCAACCAACCCGTAGTCATTGACGAAGCTACGCTGAAATCCATCGCCTCGGTAACCGGCGGCAAATATTTCCGAGCCACAGGCAACAACGTGTTGAAAGAGGTGTTCGAGGAAATAGACCGACTTGAAAAGACATCGATGGATATACGCCACTTCTCCCATACCGAAGACGACTATATGCTGTGGGCGATACTGGCGTTAGGATTTTTTACCCTTGAGATTGTATTGCGCCAGACGTGGCTTCGCACAATCCCCTAAAACCAACTAAGAAAGGACCCACCACTATGTTTAGTTTCGCATATCCATCATTGCTCTACCTGTTGTTGCTGATACCGGCAATCATCGGGTTATACCTGCTTTCGAGGTTTTCACGCCGCCGCAAGTTGCAACGCTACGGAATGCTCAATGTGCTTGAACCGCTCATGCCAGATGCCTCGCGCTACAAACCATGGATAAAAATCAGCCTCCAGATGGTAGCTTTGGCAGCACTAATAGTAGCGTTAGCGCGTCCACGTTACGGTGAAAAAGAGGAGGTCGAAGAAAGCCGTGGCATAGAGGTGATGATTGCTTTTGATGTGTCTCGGTCAATGCTCGCTTCGGCCAACGACGATCCCAATGGCATCTCACGTATTCAACAGGCCAAGCATCTGCTTGAAAAATTCATCGGCAAACTCGATAAAGACAAAGTGGGATTAATCGTTTTTGCGGGCGAGGCTTACACCCAGCTTCCAATCACGTCAGACTTCATATCAGCCAAGATGTACCTTAACAGTTTGACCCCCGATATGGTCCCCACGCAGGGTACGGCAATAGGTCAGGCAATATCGATGGCGATAAACGGTTTCACGCCGAACAATGATATGCAAAAAGCCATTATAATAATCACCGACGGTGAAAACCATGAAGGTGACGCCGTCGATATGGCACGCCAGGCAAAAGAGATGGGAATCCAAGTGAACGTGGTAGGTGTCGGTTCGGGTAAAGGTGCGCCTATCCCACTGAATGCCTCACGCGGGGATTATCTGAAAGACCCAGCCGGTCAACCGGTCACCACGGCTCTCAATGAAACCATGGCTCGCGAGATAGCACAGGCAGGCGGTGGTATCTATGCATCAGGCAACAGCTCATCGGCAGTTAACGAGATTACCGAATCACTTGATAAACTTGAGAAAACCGAATTTGAAAAAGTGACGTATAAAGCGAGCGCGGAGCAATTCCCGCTGTTTGGGTGGATAGCACTCACATTTCTGCTCGCCGACATATTCATTCTTGATCGCAAAATCGGATGGCTCAAAAAAATCAACTTCTTCACAAAGTAGCACTAATTTTTAACTGATGAAACATCTGCGTTACACAATATTATCAATCGCGCTGGCTATTGCTGTCGGGGTATCTGCCCAGACACCGACCACCAAACGCGAGCGAAACTACATAAAAGATGGTAACTCCTTATACGCCAAGCAACGTTACGCCGAGGCTGAGGTTGCCTACCGAAAAGCCTTAGAGGAAAACGCAGCTTCTGAGACTGCAGCTTACAATTTGGCATCGTCTCTTATAAAACAGGCCGGGAGTACCGACCCAAACAGCGGCAACAACCCAATGACCGAAGCGGTTAAAACGCTCACTGATTTGGCGAAATCCGCCCAATCGACATCGATTGCCGAAAAATCGCTCTACAATCTCGGAAACATTGCTTTCAATAATGAAAAATACCAGGAAAGCATCGAGATGTATAAAAACGTATTGCGGCGCAATCCTGACAACGACAATGCCCGTGACAATCTGCGCCTTGCGCAAATGAAATTGCAACAGCAACAACAGAACAAGGATCAAAACAAGGACCAGAACAAAGATCAAAACAAGGATCGAAACAAGGACCAAAACAAGAACCAAAACAAGGACCAAAACAAGGACCAAAACAAAGACCAAAACAAGGATCAAAACAAAGGCAATCAAGATAAAGATAAACAAGACCAAAAACAGAGTCAACAGCCGCAAGGCATAAGCGACGCCAATGCTGAAAAAATCTTGAAAACCATGGAGAATGAAGAAAATGCGACACGCCGACGCATCAACGCTAAGAAACAAGAAAGCGAAGCCAAGGCATCTAAACGCAACATTTTAAAACCGTGGTAGCAATTCTGAACGATATGAAACGTCTATTCTTCATATTAGCATTAATGATTTCGGTCGCAGCCGCCGCGCTCGCGGAGACCACGTTTACAGTAATCCCGCCGAGACAGGTCATAGCGGGCAACAGATTCGCCGTGACGTTCCGTCTGCAAAATGCCGAAGGGAGTAGCCTTAACGCTCCACAAATCAACGGATGCACATTACTCTACGGCCCTTCGACATCCACGATGCAGTCATATCAAGTAGTCAACGGACAAGCGACCTCCACATCCACCATTGACTACACATACACTTACCGCGCCGACAAGGCCGGGACATTCACAATCGGAAGCGCATCGATTGTGGCAGAAGGCAAGACGCTACGCACCAAAGAGATTCAGTTTAAGGTTCTACCCGCCGACACACAACAATCAGGTCAACGTCCGCAGGTGTCGGTAGATGATTACGCCACCCAAACGCCCGACCGCCAAGTCACAAGCGATGACGTGTTCGTGCGCATCATTCTTTCAAAATCCCAGGCATATGAACAGGAGGCGATAGAATGTACCATCAAGCTCTACACCAAATACCAGATTAGCTCGTTCATGCCCACAACGCAACCGAGTTTCGACGGTTTCCTTATCGACGAAGCCGATGTGCAGCCCGCCCTTAACGAGATGGAACATTACCGCGGCCAAAACTATATGACCGCCATTCTCAAAAAATGCATCATATTCCCCCAAAAGTCCGGCAAGCTGACCATCAACTCCGGCCGCTATGACCTGACTGTTGTACAGTATGAACGTATCAACATGGGATTTTTCGGTAGCACACGCCCCGTGGAAAAGAAGATACAGGTAAACTCAAACTCCGCTTCTGTTAACATACTCGAACTGCCCAATCCGCAACCGGAAGGCTTTAACGGAGCCGTCGGCCAGTTCACCATCGACAGCAAGCTCAACGGGACATCGTTCCGTACTAATGAAGCCGCCTCACTGACCTACACAATCAAGGGGACAGGCAACATCAAATACCTCAAAGAACCGGCTACCGACTTCCCTTCAGAATTTGAGCTATACACCCCTAAGACCGACATTTCATCAAAAGTCAGTGGGTCAAATGTCACAGGCACAATGACCATAGAGTACACTTTTGTGCCGCAAAGTGTGGGCAAGTTCACTATCGGAGCTGACGAATTTGTCTACTTCAATCCTTCTTCAAAGAAGTATGTCACACTGACAACGCCAGCCTACAACCTCGACGTGGCCAAAGGTGCAGGGACCAGCACATCAGCAGTTGACAAACAGGATGTCAAAGCGAAAAACACCGACATACTGCACATCAAACTCGGTGACAAATCTCTGTCGACAACCCACACTCTCATTATCAGGACATGGTGGTACTGGGCAATCTACATATTACTCACCGCCATCCTGACAGTGTCGGTGGTAATGGCAGCAAAACGCATAAGGCTCAACGCCGACGTGACCGGGCGTAAGCTCGCCAAAGCCAACAAAGTCGCCCGCCGAAGGCTTAAAACCGCCGAAGGATTCATGAAATCACAACAGAGCGATAAATTCTACGAGGAAACCCTCAAGGCCGTATGGGGCTATCTCAGCGACAAGCTTTCGATTCCTGCATCACAGTTGACACGACAGAACATCGCTAACGAACTTAAAGATTACGGTGCACCCGATGAGCTGATACTACGTTTCATCGACGTACTTGACGCTTGCGAAATGGCACGCTACACACCAACTGAAAGCGAGAACAGGCTTGAATGCATCTATCAACAAGCATCATCGGCCATGAACGAGATGGCCGGAATCAAACGGTCAAAAAGATAATCATTACCTCCCTACCCCACTGTCATGAAAAAAATCGTTTCATTGCTTATAATAGCGTTAGCGGTACTGACATCGCAAGCCGCATCTCTTGCCGAACAAGGCGATTCGGCTTATACAGCCGATGATTTCCAACGAGCCGCAGAGCTTTATACCAAAGCGGCTGAAACCGAAGGGACATCAAGCGCGCTGTTCTATAATCTCGGTAATACCTACTATCGCATGGGGCAACTCGGCAGGGCGATACTCAACTACGAACGCGCTCTAAAACTCGATCCGACCAATGAGGATGCCCGCGCTAATCTTGCATTTGTCAACTCACGCATCATCGACCGGCCTGGCGACCGCGGATCGGTAATGAGCAAAATAGTCGATGACACCGTCTCATCAGCCCATTCCAACACCTGGAGTTGGTTAGCCATTGGGTGTTTCACCCTGTTGCTTATCGCCATCGCTGTCTACATCTTCTCTGACAACGTTGCCTTGCGCAAAGTGAGTTTTTTCGGTGGACTCGCATTGCTCGCACTGACAATAGCCGAAATCGTTCTCGCAGTTATCGCCGCTGATAAAGCCACCTCAACCGAGCGTGCGGTCGTTATCGCACCCTCAACCCAATTAAGCACCTCTCCACGCCCCCCAAAGGACAAAACCGAACAAGCCATATTGCTTCACGAAGGGACTGTGGTTGAAATTATAGACTCAGTTGCGACACCTGCCGACACGACCAACTCGGTTTGGCTTGACGTTAGAGTCGACAACGTTAACCGAGCATGGATTTCAAAAAGCGACACAGAACGCATATAATTTTGAGATGAAAATCAATCATACCATTTAAACATCTGTAAATCGCATGGTTAAAGCCATGCGATTTTGTTTCGATAAAAATATATGTTTTAAAACATATTACTTTTTGCCGAAAAAATTTGGTGATTACAGAATAACATCCTACATTTAACTCCACATTATAACCGATAACCGATTTATTAACTCAAACTTAATAGTATCATGACTAAAACTATTTCTTTCAACGATCTTCGCCGTCTCAAAGACAGCCTCCCCGATGGTTCAATTCACCAGATCGCCGATAAGTTAAATATAACCGTGCAGACGGTGCGCAACTATTTTGGAGGCAGCAATTATCAATTTGGCAAGAATTGTGGCGTACACATCGAACCCGGTCCCGATGGAGGTATTGTAGTTCTCGACGACACTACCATCTATGACATGGCAGTCCAGATTCTTCAGGAACAAGAAAAATAATCGTCATCATCAACCATCAAGGTCAATGCGACGTTAAAAAAATAGGCGGGTGTCCATACACTCCGGCCGTGTTTTTATATCAAAACTATCTTTCAACTCCATAATCTCAATGAGCGAAGAACGACTAATCACAGTGGCCATTCACACCTACGAGAAGGCCATAATGCTCAGGACTCTACTGGAAAGTGAGGGAATAGATGTTGCATTGCAAAACGTAAACCTGTTACAGCCCGTCGTCTCGTCGGGTGTCAGGGTGCGCATCAAGGAGCGCGACCTTCCCTTGGCTCTGCGAATTATTGAAAATGCCGAAATTTTCACCACCTCAACCGAACAACGCACCGCCAAAAAGGTCGCGCCTGTCCTTGTGCCAACCGACTTTTCCGACTATTCATCACGCGCCGCGTCCATCGGGTTTGAAATTGCCCACAGGCTAAAAACCGACGTAGTCTTTCTGCACTCATATATTGACCCATACCGCACCGGGAACCTACAACTAACCGATGCCTTCAGTTATGACCCGATTGACGACGAAGAACGCAAAAAAGTGGAAACGGAAGTCAATGGATTGATGACCGATTTCACAAATAAGACAAAGGACAAGATTAAAAATGGCGACATTCCTCCTGTAAAATTCACATCGATAGTGGCCGAAGGGATTCCAGAGGAAACAATCTTGGAATATACCCGCACCAATTCCACATCGCTCATAGTGATGGGCACGCGCGGGCGAGGGAAAAAAGAGAGAGAAATGATAGGCAGCGTCACCGCCGAAGTACTCGACTCATGTCGTACACCGGCTTTCACTGTTCCGGAATCGGCAACTCTCGCGTCAGTCAAAAATATCAGAAACATCATCTTTTTCAGCAACCTTGAACAAGATGACATATTGGCTCTCGACTCATTCTACCGGCTTTTTCCCGACTCGGCGTTCAGCGTCACTATTGTGCACATTCCGGGAAAAAAAGAACGAGAAGAAACCAGAGCCAAAGCCATCGACTCACTGCTCGACTATTGCCGCGCGCACTACACAGGTTATGTTTTCGACGTCAAAGATGTCAAACTGCAATCAATTGTGGAAGATTTCAACGCTATCACAGCGCAACAGCCCATAAATCTCATTGTGGTGCCTAACAAAAAGAAAAATATATTCGCACGTCTATTCAACCCAAGCCTCGCACATAAATTGCTTTTCCACGCCGACATACCTATGATGGTCATCCCCGTTTGAACAGCCAAGATAACAACTCATTGATTTCCGTCTTAGACACTCCCACTTGACAAAGCTCAAATAAATTTGGCTTTGCTCTCGACTTATTCGTATCTTTGCATAAAACTTCAACTTACAAAGCATTATGTGCAATTTTTTACAAACGATAGCGATGTCAACAATGCTTTTGACCTCCGTGTCGGCTATGGCTGCTGACACCGAAGCACCTATCATCGACCGTCCTGACTTTAAAAGTCCCGACGGAGTGTTTACAATCGAGGCACTCGAGGCCCTTGGCCGCGTGAGCGAGCCGGCGGTGTCGCCCGATAAAAAGCAGATACTCTACGGAATATCTTACGAGAGCGTAGAGCAGAACAAAAGCAACCGCGACCTATATGTGATGAACATCGACGGTGGCGAGCAGAAACGTCTGACTCATACCGCCGACTCCGAGAACGGAGCTGTATGGATTGATGGTGGAAAACGCATTGCGTTTCTAACAAAAAATGGCGAAAAACAGCAGCTTTGGGTGATGAACGCCGACGGCAGCAATCGCAAAGCTATAACATCTCTTGAAAAAGGGGTGGAAGGATTCCTTTTCTCGCCCGACGGCACCAAGGTAGTGCTTGTTTCGCCAATCAAATTTACCCGTACGGCACAGGATATTTATCCCGACCTGCCAAAGGCTACCGGCCGTGTAATCGACGACCTAATGTACAAGCACTGGGACGAATGGGTGACTGAAATCCCCCATCCCTTTTTGGCCGACTTCGACGGCAACACCGTCAGCAACGTGATTGACATAATGCAGGATGAACCATACGAGTCCCCGATGCGTCCATTCGGCGGCATCGAATCATTTGCATGGTCGCCCGATTCGAAACAGCTCATCTATGTCTCCCGCAAAAAGACAGGCATGGACTATGCTGTGTCGACCAACTCCGACTTATACCTCTATGACCTTGCGACGAAAGCCACGACCAATCTCACCGAAGGGATGGAAGGCTACGATACCAACCCCGCATTTTCACCCGACGGCAAATATGTGGCTTGGCTCAGCATGGAGCACGACGGCTATGAATCAGATAAAAACCGCATTTTCATCATGAACCGCGCCACCGGTGAGAAAACAGACCTGACCGCCGATTGGGATTACACTGTCAACGAAATAGCCTGGAACCCCGACGGCAAATCGTTGTATTTCATAGCCCATCATCAGGGAGTCACCCCGATATTCTCAATCTCTATCAAAAACCGCGAGGTAAAGACAGTTGCCACCGGGATTTGCGACTTCACATCGTTGGCGCCCGTCGACGGCAAGGCGCTCATCACCATGAACCACTCGATGCTCTATCCCAACGAGATTTTCGCGGTGAAAGGTGACAACGTTAAGCAACTGACCGAGGTCAACAAAGCAATCTTCGACCAATTGGATATGCCCACAGTCGAAAAACGCATGGTGCCCACAACCGATGGGAAAGAGATGCTCACTTGGATTATCATGCCCCCGAAAATGGACAAGAGCAAGAAATATCCTGCCATGCTTTACTGTCAGGGCGGTCCCCAGCAAGCTGTAAGTCAATTTTGGAGTTACCGCTGGAATTTCGCGCTGATGGCATCAAACGGATATGTAATCATAGCCCCTAACCGCCGCGGACTTCCGGGATTCGGTACGGAATGGAACGCTCAGATTTCGGGCGACTACAGCGGGCAGAATATGCGCGACTACCTAAGTGCGGTGGACGACGTGAAAAAAGAGCCTTGGATTGACGCCGACCACATCGGAGCCACGGGAGCGAGCTATGGCGGATTCTCGGTATACTGGCTTGCAGGAAACCACGACAACCGTTTCGCTTGTTTCATTGCCCATGCAGGAATTTTCAACACTGAATCCCAGTATCTCGAAACTGAGGAGATGTGGTTTGCCAACTGGGATCTCGGCGGTCCGTTCTGGGATAAAGAGAACCCTGTGGCGCAACGTTCGTTCAACGACTCGCCTCACCGCTATGTTGACCGGTGGAATACCCCGATTCTCGTCACCCATGGCGAATATGACTTCCGCATCCTGGCCTCACAAGGAATGATGGCGTTCAACGCCGCACGTCTGAGAGGTGTGCCCGCCGAAATGGTCATCTTCCCTGACGAAAACCACTGGATACTCAAACCGCAGAACGCCATCATGTGGCAGCGTCTGTTCTTCCGCTGGGCCGACAAGTGGCTCAAACCAGGCCAAAGCAAATGAAAGCACTGCTAACCGTTGGATTGCTGATAGTGTCAAATATCATGATGACCTTCGCATGGTATGGACACCTCAAACTCCAAGAGATGAAAATCAGCACTGACTGGCCACTTTTCGGTATTATACTCTTTTCATGGGGTATAGCCCTCGGAGAATATTGCTGTATGGTACCCGCCAACCGCATAGGCTTCGAAGGCAATGGCGGACCATTCTCTCTGATGCAGCTCAAGATTATCCAAGAAGTCATCACGCTCATCGTCTTCACTATCATAGCGACAGTGATGTTTAAAGGCGAATCGCTTCATTGGAATCACTTCGCCGCATTCATCTGCCTCATTCTTGCAGTCTACTTTGTGTTTATGAAATAGGCTTATTATAGCACTCTAATCCTCAAAAGGCTGTACTGTAAATATTTCTTTATGGTACAGCCTCTATTTTTCTGTGCTATTAGGATTAATCGCCATGAATAAAAATAGTCATAAATATTCAACAGACTCTCCAAACTAATTCGTTTGACGGTTTGGAGTAAAACCGTTACCTTTGTGGCAATTATGAAAATAAGTTCAGTTTTTAGAACGATAATTGTGTCAGCGAGCCTAATTCTGGCCATAGGCACAAGCTCTCATGCCGCTAAAAAGCAGGTCATAGCCCCATCGTACGCATGGAAAATGATGCCACCGCTCGGGTTGCGCGAACCAGCATCAATTGACACCAACTATATCGACTACTCCCGTCAGGCAATACCGTCAGCGATATCAGCCGCCTACGCTACCACCGGCAATCTCGGTGCGGAAGGCATAAACATGATATTTTTCGAACGGGAGCCGATGAGCGACTTTTTTTTCAGGGATGCGCTCAGAGCATGGATTCCATCAATAAACACGATGAAATTCTACAACACCCGCCTCCCGATGACCCTGCTGTCATATAACACCGGCGGCTCAAAAGAGACTACTCAAGACCGACTAAGCGGAACTTTTTCAGGCAACATAAACAGCAAAGCGCAGGTAGGCGCACTCATTGACTACCTCTACTCCAAAGGCAGCTACAACTATCAAGCCACTAAAGACCTAATATGGGGATTCTCCGGGAGCTACATCGGTGACCGATATGAATTTCAAGGATTCCTCAACCACTACAACCTGCTAAACAAGGAAAACGGAGGTATCACCGATGACCGATATATCACCGACCCCGCCGAGATACAAGGCGGGTCGACCAGCGTAAACACAAAGACCATACCAACCAACCTCTCCGCCGCCCACTCCAAAATCGTGGGAACCGAGCTTTTGCTCAACAACAGATACAAAGTGGGATACTGGCACGAGGAAGAGATAGATGACACCACAACACGGCGCACCTACATTCCCGTTTCGAGCTTCATTTGGACTCTAAAATACAACGAAGCTAAGCATATATTCAAAAATGACGCTCCAGGCGAAGCCGCAAATTTTTGGGAACACACCTACCTCAACGGCAGCGGGACGTATGACCGCACGACCTACAGCACTTTAACCAACACACTCGGAATATCCTTGCTCGAAGGATTCCACAAATACGCCAAAGCCGGACTCGGCGCATATGTCACACACCAGTTGAGAAAGTACCATCAAACGACCGACACTGTCGACCGGCTGCCGGTATTGCCCGAAGGTCTCTCACCCTACCCTGTCGGTAAAGTGCCAGAAAAGTCCAACGAAAACCTGATATGGGCGGGAACCCAGCTCACCAAGCAGCGTGGGTCGTTGCTAACTTACGACGCTACAGCCGAAATCGGTGTTGTAGGCCCGGTGGCAGGTGACCTAAAAATCGATGGGCGCATCTCCACTCGTTTCCACTTGTTACGTGACTCAGTAACAATCACAGGGTATGGCAGTTTCACCAACCGTGAGGCACCATATCTGATGAACCATTATGTAAGCAACCATTTCATTTGGGATAATGATTTCGGGAAAGAACGAAGATTCAGAGCGGGAGGCATCCTCGACGTGCCTTTTTCAAAGACGAGAGTAAACATCGGGGTGGAAAACATTCAAAACTACATCTATTTCGGTGACAATTCAATGCCGACCCAGCACGGCGGAAGCGTGCAGGTGTTCAGCGCAACCGTCAATCAAAATTTCAGTTTCAGAGCCTTGCACTGGGAAAATCGTCTAACCTATCAGACGTCATCGGAAGAAAGCGTCATCCCGTTGCCGAAATTCGCCGTCTACTCCAACCTATATCTGCTTTTCAAGATAGCCACACTCCATGTTCAACTCGGAGTAGATTGCGACTACTATACCAAATATTATGCCCCGGCCTATCAGCCGGCGACGATGAGTTTCCACACCCAAAAAGAGATTAAACTCGGCAATTACCCGTTCATGAACCTCTATGCCAACATGAAGCTCAGCAAAACCCGATTCTACCTGCTCTACTCCCACTTTAACAAGGGTATGTTTGGAGGCGACAATTATTTCTCATCACCCCATTATCCCCTCAATCCCAGCCGATTTCTGCTTGGGGTTTCAGTCGATTTCGCCAACTAACCCAATCAAATGACACCCCTACAGCCGATAAAAGGGCGACTTCCCCTCTATATGCTACTGCTCATCATCACAGCGGTGACAATGGTGATGCTTAAAAATTGCAGTCATAAGACTCCGTCTGAAAGCGACTTAAAATCCGGGGGCGACACCATCGACATAGCCATAGAGATTTCCCCGATATCATTATCGACACGCGCCGACACCCTCGGAGGATTCTATTACGACCTCATCAGGCATATAGCATCAAGCGAAGGGCTACTTGTAAAATTCGTTCCATTTTCAAAGATTGACGACGCCCTCAACCGACTTGGTCAAGGCAGATATGACATTGTGATAGCCGATTTGCCGGTCACGACCTCAATGAAAGAGAAGTTCCTGTTAACCGACCCGATAGTCCTCGACCGTGAGGTGCTTGTACAGCTAAAAGACTCGGTTAACGGCGAGATAAAGGCTACAACACAGCATGACTTGCGTGGCGACACCGTGTGGATTCCCGCAGGCTCACCTTTCCGCGACCGCCTAATCAACCTGTCACACGAAATAGGCGATACAATCTATATTCTCGAAGATCCCGATTATGCGTCAGAGCAATTGGTGATGCTCGTTGCTCTCGGCGACATACCGCGCGCAGTAGTCAATGAGCGGATTGCCAAACCGATGACAAAGCAATATCCCCGTCTTGACCTCTCGGTTGACATATCGTTCACTCAATTTCAATCGTGGGCCATAAACAAAAACCGCCCTGACCTTCGCGACTCGCTAAACGTCTGGCTAAAACGCCACGCCACATTCACCAAAGCCCTCAGCCGCCGCTACTGATTCTCGTATCGAATTTATCATCTCTTATACGGTTGCGTTTCCATACTCGAAAAATTCTGTTTGGGTGTTAGTTTCAAACATCGGAACGCAAAAGCGATGCGATGGCTACGCTACCGCCCCCAAAAAAACTGAAATTAGCGCAAAAGACAAAAATATTATATATATTTGTAAAAATGAAATCACATTAGCGGTAGCATTAATGAGGTTCTGACTGCTCGCTGATGCTGAGTTGGATTTATCAGACCTTAAGATAACAAGATGTCTTTTTGGAATTTTTTGTGGAAATTAACTGTGTTTAAATGGCTATTCGGCTCATCCGACCACCGAAGCGATGACAGCTCGTCGTTTTCTCGGCAATCTGACAGCTACTCGCCGCCATATTATGGTGGCGGTAGCCACTACCACGATTGTGGCTGCGATTACGGCGGTGTCAATGACTATGATAGCAATTTAAGCTATGACAGTTTTGATGACGAACTTGATGATTTCAACGATTCTGGAGACTTCGACGAATGGTAAAATGAAGCCCGCCACAATCAATTCTGAAAACTGCTTCGACAAAACAAAGCCCTGACCTGTGAAGGAGCCAGGGCTTTGTCATATGTATAATAAATGTTTCAGGCTAACAAATCAGAGACCGTAACGAGCGTAATCAGCGTTTCGCATATCTCCGGTTTCGTTGAATGCGTTGTGGAATGCAAACGCAGCGTTCAGGCTGTGAGGGGTCTGTCCTCCTTTGCCCATTTTTAGGTAATCCATGAGAAGCTCGCGGTACATGGGATGGGCGCAATTCTCGATGACACACTTGGCGCGGTCGACCGGGTCAAGGCCGCGTATGTCGGCAATGCCCTGATCAGTCACAATGATGTCAACAGAGTGCTCGCTGTGGTCGGCATGAGCCACCATCGGAACGATGTTACTAATCATGCCGCCTTTGGTAATCGATGGGCAAGAGAATATGGATATATAGGCGTTGCGCGTGAAGTCACCGGAGCCACCAATACCGTTCATCATCTTCGTGCCAAGCACATGAGTGGAATTGACATTGCCAAAGATGTCGGCTTCAAGAGCGGTATTCATGGCAATGACACCTATGCGGCGTATTACCTCCGGGTTATTTGAAATCTCGGCGGGACGCATCAGAATCTTGTCGGCGAAGTATGCCATATCCGGGAACAACTTCCTCTCGGTATCATCGGAAAATGTCATCGAGCAAGTGCTGGCAAACGTGCATTTACCTTTCTTCATCAGTTCGATAACGGCATCCTGAATAACTTCGGTATACATCATGAACGGAGGAATTTCTGTGCTTTCTCCAAGGTCATAGAGCACTGCATTGGCCACATTGCCCACACCAGATTGCAACGGCAGGAACTCTTTAGGTATGCCACCTCGGCGATATTCTCCCAAAAGGAATTTCACCACATTGGAACCAATCTGTTTCGACACCTCATCGGGAGCCGTGAACGGTTTCACACCGTCAAGGAAATTCGTTTTAACGATTCCCACAACTTTGCCCGGGTTAATTTTTAGCACGGGAGAGCCGATGCGGTCGTTGGCGGCGTAGATGGGTATCTCGCGGCGACGGGGTGGGTCTTGCAAAAGGACAACGTCGTGCATACCGCAAAGGCTTTTGGGCAACGCTTCGTTAAGCTCGATGAAAATTTTGTCGGCGAGAGTGGCGTAAGTAGGCACGTTGCCAACGCCCGTTCCAAGAATCACCTCACCATCGGGAGTAATATCGGCGGCTTCAATAATGGCATAGTCGATTTTGCCGTAAAAGCCGTATCTCACTTCTTGAGCCATTTCTGAGAGGTGACGGTCACAGTAGTGGGTGTCATGGCTGTTGATGCGTTTGCGCAAATCGGGCACGTTCTGGTAGGGAGCGCGGCGGTTTATAGCGTTGGCACGCGACAAGGCTCCGTCGACGTGGTCACTTGTAGATGCACCGGTGAACAAATTGACTTTAAAGGGTCGTCCTTCTTCATGTTCCTTAACCGCTTTAGCGGCCAAAGCCTCGGGTATAGCTTTAGGGGTACCTGGGGCAGTGAACCCCGACAGGCCAATGGTGTCGCCATCCTTAATCATGGCAGCCGCTTCATCGGCAGTGATGTAATTAAATGCCATTATGATGATAAAATTGGGTTAATTGGGTTAAATTGGTTTTGCTAAAAACTCTGTTTTCAGTAATTTTGCACAAAAATAGACAAATTCTTATTTATTAACAAGATTTTTAGCCCATTAAATCTATGATTATAGATAAAATGGCAAAGTAATCATTTTCACGATGACAAACAACAATCACGATATACGACAGTCGGGACTATCAGACCGCAAACTATTCATAGAGACCTACGGTTGCCAGATGAATGTTGCCGACAGTGAAGTCGTAGCTTCGATTCTCGGCATGGCCGGATATTCTGCGACCGATGACATAGAAGAAGCCGACGCCATATTGCTCAATACCTGCTCCATACGCGACAACGCCGAACAGAAAATTATCGGTCGACTTGCATATCTCGCTTCGCTGCGGCGCAAGCGCAAGGATTCCAAGCTCATCATAGGGGTAATCGGTTGCATGGCCGAAAGAGTCCGCGACGAGCTTATCGACAATCATGGGGTTGACATCGTGGCGGGACCGGACTCCTACCTCGACCTTCCTAATCTTTTCGCCGCCGCCGAGGCCGGAGAAAAAGCCATTAACGTGGAACTGAGTACCACCGAGACCTACCGCGAGGTGATTCCGAGCCGCATCACGGGCAACCGTGTCAGCGGTTTCATCAGCATAATGAGGGGGTGTAACAACTTCTGTTCCTACTGTATCGTGCCTTACACAAGAGGCCGCGAACGCAGCCGCGAACCGCAAAGCATACTCAACGAACTCGCCGATTTACGAGAGAAAGGGTTCAAAGAAGCTACGTTGTTGGGACAAAATGTCAATAGTTACCGTTTCGAGCATCCCGACGGAACAATAGTCGGTTTTGACCGCCTGCTCGCCATGGTGGCAGAGGCGGCACCCGACATGAGAATCAGGTTCACCACATCACACCCCAAAGATATGACCGACGAAATAATCAATGTGATAGCGGCATATCCTAACGTATGCAACCATATCCATCTGCCGGTCCAATCTGGTAGCGACAAAGTGTTGAAGGCGATGAACCGCAAATACACACGCGAATGGTATCTCGACCGCGTGAAAGCCATACGCAAGGCCATTCCTGATTGTGGCATCTCGACCGACCTGTTCACCGGGTTTCACGATGAGAGCGAAGACGATTTCGAGCAGACACTGAGCCTGATGCGAGAAGTAGGGTTTGATTCGGCGTTTATGTTTAAATACTCTGAACGTCCTGGTACTCTCGCAGCCCGCACAATGCCCGACAACATACCCGAAGAAGTGAAAATAGAACGGCTCAACCGAATGATTGCATTGCAAAATGAGCTTTCACTCGCCTCAAATCGTCGCGACATCGGCAAAATGTTTGATGTCCTTGTCGAGGGAGTTTCAAAACGCAGCCGCGATCAATGGGTGGGTCGCACCGTTCAAAACAAGGCTGTAGTCTTCCCCCGCGGCGACTACCGTGTCGGCGACACAGTAAGAATCCGTGTCATTGATGCCTCGTCGGCAACGCTTATCGCTGAGCTTGTCTAAGCGCTAAAATGCTCTTTTCTTTCCATTTTTATAGAAACAGAATTTTTCTTAAATTCGCGCCCGGTTTGTGTGTGCATTTTTATCTAATGCCTAACAGCTCTATACTTTTACCTTAAACTACTTTATATTTAATTTTAAACGAAATAATCTTACCTTAAATGAAATTTTTGAAGTCCTTTTTCTGCGCAGCCTTGGCATCCTCTTGCCTAATGGCCGACGCGGCTGTCGGCTTTAAGTTCGACACGGCAACCGCTGTTGACTTAACTGTCACCTACGCCGACAACATCTACACAATCACTACCACCGGTACCGACCCTCACATCACTTCTACGGCTCTCGCCAGCGACTGTACCGACGGTGATGCCAAATTGGCTTTCCAGTACCAATCATCCGAAGCTATTTCCGACTTTCAAGTCTTCTTTATGGCTCCCGACGAAAGCGAAAGCAAATCAGTCCACTACAACAACCTAATCGGTGCGCGCACTTCTTGGACAACAGCCTCGACCAATATCGCTAACCAGAAGAGTTCTTTCTCTTGGGGCTCTACCGGCAACAAACTTCGTTTCGACTTCGGCAACAAAGCCGGTGTGACAATTAAAATTCGTCAGCTCGGAATATATGGCACCGCTTCGGTTTCTGATACCGACAAAAACACTCAAGTTGTAAACCTGTCGAGATACCTTGGTGGAAACTACCCCGCTAAAGTCGAAAACGTAAAAGTGACTTCCGACAAAGTCATTATTTCCGGCACTGCCGTCGGTCCGGGCAGACTACTCGACGTGCGTATGTACGGCAACGTGCAGCCGCTTTCAAACTACTCCACAGCTGCAACTCTCGACTCTGCAGGTACATTCCAAGTTGAAGTGCCTCGCTACGTCACAGCCAGCGGCTACACCTACGACCGTCTGCTCTCGCGTTGGGCTATCGTTGACGCGACAGGCAATCTCCAATCCCACGGTCACTACGCCGACGATGTCACCGCTATTCGTCATGCCTCTCCCGGTGTCCTCAAAAGCAAAAAAGGTCTCGGTGGTCTCACCAACCAAAGCCTCGCCGACGTTGCTGCCGATAAACTCGGAGTTCACAGCGTTACTATCAACCTCCTCCTCAACGAGTTCGTTTCTATAACTCCACGCTCGGGCTACGTCGAACATGAATACTGCGGACGCAAATACTATATGAACGCCGCTAAGCAAACCTACCACGACAACATTCTGAAATCACTCGAAAAAAATGGTGTTGTTGTTGCCGGTATCATTCTCATCGCTCCTACTGGTGGCGACCCCCAATTTGCCGCTACTATGTATCACCCCGAGTTCCAAAAAGTCGGAACTAACACTTACTACACAATGCCCGACATGGGTGAGGTTGACGCTATTCACGCCTACGCCGCAGCCATTGACTACCTCGCTAACCGCTACTCTCAGACCGGTAACGGACGCATCCACCACTGGGTCATCCACAACGAGGTCGACCAACACCGTTCTTGGACTAATATGGGTTCCGACCCCCGACTCCTTCGTCTCGTCGACACTTACGAGAAGTCTATGCGTCTCGTTTCTAACATCGTGCGTCAATACGACCCCAACGCCTATGTCCTCGCTTCTTTCACATCAAGCTGGGCAAGCACTCACGGTAACGGCGGTTTCTCTGCTAAAACCATGCTCGAGCACATTGTAAACTACAGCGCAGTCGAAGGCGATTACCGATGGGGCATCGCGGCTCACCCCTATCCCAAAGATTTCTTCAAACCCAAATTCTGGACTGCTGACACCGACGCTACTTACGACGAGAACTCTGGCTACAGCACATTCAAAAACATCGAAGTTATTTCCGACTGGGTTCTGCGTCGCGAGCACTACTACAAGAACGAGGAAAAACGCATCCTTTTCTTCACCGAAAATGGCGTAAACTCACTCGACAACTCTACTGAAAACCTCAAGGTTCAGGCCGCCGGCGCTGCTTGGGCTTGGAAAAAGTCTAAAGCCAACTCAGGTGTCGACGCTATTATGTGGCACAACTGGTGGGACAACCCCGCCGAAGGTATATGCCTCGGTCTCCGCGACTCCGACCTTAATCCTAAGCCTTCTTGGTACGTTTGGCAAGCTGCCGGAACCGACAATGAGTCTGCCGTTCTCGACCAATACAAGTCTACGCTCGGCATCTCTGAGTGGAGCGATATCTACAAGACTGTTTCGCGTGTTGGTGAGCGCACTCTACGTCTCGAAATCGACCCGGCCACGGCTTCCAACATCGAGGCTACTTGGAACACCGACTACCAATACTATTCGCTCAAAACATCAACCAACGACCCTCACATCGAGACTGTTGCAACTACTAAAGCCGTTTCGAGCAACGCTAACTTCCTATCGTTCGACTACAAAGCGAGCACCGACCTCTCTCTCGAATTGTTCTTCTCTCCCGTTTATGCGGCTGACCGCTCTTTGGTTCACCAAATCAAAGAAGTTCACGATTGGAAACGTGCTAACATTAACATCTCTGCATTACGCACTATCTGCGACAACTGGGGCGGTGTTGGTAGCAAAATACGCATCGACCCGGGTTCTACCGAAAAGACAAAATGGTTCATCGTGCGCCACATGGTTATCAACAACGGTGCTATCGCTCCCGCTGCTCGCCTAAACGCTAAATCGGCAGGTTCTTACAATGGCACTCTCACACTTGACTCAAGCCTCGGCACAGCCACTATGGTTACAAGTGGAACCGACCCCTACTTCTTTACCAATCCTCTCGAAACAAACCTCGAGCTGACTGCTAATAAAATCACTTTCGAATACCAAGCCTCGGCCGATATTCCCAACTTCAAATTCTACTTCTGCGATAAGCTCAGCGAAAAGCGTTCGATCAACGCCGGTACGCTACAAGCGTCAACCGAGTGGAAACGTTGCGTTGTCGACATCAACGACATTATCGTTGAGCACGGTTGGGGTTTTGAAGGCGACTACCTCCGCATCGACCCCGGTTCGACGGCTGGTGTTACTTTCAAAATGCGTGCGCTCAGCATCAACGATGGCAACTTCACTTCTGAGCACAAACTGCTCGTCGACAGCAAGTCTGCACAAAACCTTTCGCTCTCGAGAGACTACAACCCCGATGCCGACACGTCTGAAAGTATTTCTAAACTTATGTACAACGGCTGGTATGTCAACACTACCGGCAATGACCCCCACTTCGCTGTCAATCCGCTCACGCTCAGCCTAAACGACGATGCTACTAAGCTCCACATCGTCTACAAGTCAAGCGTCAACATTGGCAACGTCGAGCTGTTTTTCCTCTACCCCGAAAACGCTAAGCGTCACAAAGTTTACGCTAACGCGATGCCTGCGTCTTCCGATTGGAACGAAATCGTCCTTGACATAGCCGACGCTCGCAAATCCTACGGTTGGGGTTACGCTGGCGACGCTCTTCGCATCGACCCCGGATACACCGTCGGCGCCGAAATCCAGATTCAGTCGCTCACCATCAACAACCAGTCTGGTATCACCACTGGCGTTGAAGAGCAACTCGATTCCGACGACGCTAACGGCTGGAGCGTTTACGCAACTAACGGTGGTATTATCGCAAACACCGATAGCCCGAGAACTATCACTTGCTACAACCTCCAGGGTATTCTTGTGGCCAACGTCACTGTCGACGGCCAGCAATTCATTCCTCTCGCTACTGGTATGTACATCGTTAACGGCAAAAAATTAATCGTCCGCTAACAACACGTTCATATAACCCACAGTCGGGGCCGTATCGCAAAATCAGCGACACGGCCCCGACTTTTAAAAATTCCAAATCGAAATGCTAAACTTTAAGTTGGATTCTACGACACAAATTTGAGACATTACACTTTGTAAAATTCAAAAAATTTGTAAATTTGTGCCGACACAAAACATAACTTCGACTGCACTGCGATTTAAAGGCTCTCATCTCTGTGCAAACGTCTCAATCAGCTATCTGCAGAGCCAACCTTGACCTACCGAATCGTGAAAACTTACATCGCTCCGATGCTCGCACTCTGCGCATCGCTTTTCTCCCCTACTCCCGCCGCTTTCTCTCTCAATGCGGCACCTGTGATTATGAGAGCTTCAACCGTGACCGCTTCTGAGCCGCAACTTGAGCTACCTCGCGTCTACGAGGGATACGCTAAAGTGCAGCTCCTCTGGACTTATAGCGGCACTGGCACTCGTCCCGACGCCTACGACGTATACCGCAACAACGTTGTCGTCGCCAAAGGTGTCGAAGTGATGAACTATGTCGACCACAACCTTCCCGCCGGCGACTACCAATACAAAGTCGCATCGGTCTACTACTCGACCGACGAAGCCGGAAACACCGTCCGGCGCCCCGAGACCGCCTTCAGCGTCATTTACCCTGTCACTATCGGCAACCGCGACAAACTGATGGAAACCTACGGCATCGACGAGATTTACAACTACGACATTAACGAAAGTTCCGTATTCGCCAACCTCGACGCCGCTCCCGGATTCTACAAGCAAGACTTATATCGACAAGGTGTGATTCGCGACGGCAAGTGGTTTATCGCCCAACGCGACGACAACAATCCCGACACCACAAAAGTTACCGAGACTGGCGGCGGTATCATCTGTTTCGATGCTAACGCCGGCAGCGCCGAAGCTATGGCAGCATCGGCTAAAAAGATCTTCAGCTACTCATCCTACACCAACATCGGGCTGACCATCGACGGTCTCGGCAACTTCTTCATGCGCTACCGTTGGGGCACCTCCGGCGGCAACCGCGATTTCACCAAGACGTTCAATCACGGAAAACTCGTGACATTCGCCGACGACTACTCTTCGGTCGTTAACGAAAAGGTATTCACTAATATGGGAGGAACTGTCGGCATCCCGTTATCATCCACCACGCTGCTCCGCTACGACTTCTACTCTAACGACGGCGGTGATCTGCTAAACGGCACCGGAAAGCTATATATGACCCAATCCGGCTCAAATGTCGGCAAAGTGGTTAGTTTCGCTAACGGTGAAATCACCGGTTACAAAGACTACACCGCCAACACATCGGTAAACGGCTCTGAAAATTTCTTCTACAAACTCGACGGGCGCGACGATATGATTCTCGACCTCCGTAGCTCGGGCGTTTATCTAATCAAAAACAACGGCACCAAGTCCGACAACGTGCCTCTATTCACCACCGACCGCCACCACTACAACGTCGGCGGCGCTTCGGTTTGGTTCAACAACGACTTGATTCTTGTAGTCCCCGACACGCCCGGCCTCAAAAATCCCGGCAACTTCCTGCTCGCTAAAGGCTCGCCCGACCTCTCAAAGCCTCTGGTCGAGGGCACTAACAAAAACGTAAACGCCGCCGACGTGCTGCTCGCCGAGGACAAAATGATTCCAATCCTATCAGTCGAGCAAACCACGCTCCCCAACCCCACCATCTACAACAGCCGCGGCATGTGGTACGGCATCGAGAAACACGAGGAGACCGGCAACCGCTACTTCGACCTCTACCTGTTTGTTCCTGGTATGCGATTCGCTAAATACCGCATCTACCCGCAGCTAATCATTTCCGGGGAGGCTGACCTCAACCTTTCGATTGTCTACGACAAAGCCGACGGAAAAAACATCGACATCAAAGCCGTCAAAGGCGCCGTGGCATGGAAACCGCTGACCCTCGACACAGGCTACTCTCTCAAAGGCTACACTGTCGAAATCCTTAACCAAAACGACCAAGTTATCGAGTCTCGCTCAGTGGCGGCCGACGCCGTAGTCGATGCCGACGGATACTTGCGCCTAACAACCGACAGCGACCTCGAGACCAACCACATCTACACCGCCCGCATTTCAGCGAGATATGTCAACAACCTCGACCCCGAATGGGTGAAAACATCTTCGCCGCTTCTCGCCGCTTGCAACCCCATCGACTACGAGACGGTGACGCCCACCGGAACTATCAACGTCTGGAGAGCCACTACATTCTCTCGTTCAGAGCTCGGGGCTAATCCTTATCCCGAAGAAGACACCTACTTCGTCAACTACCAGTGTGACATCGACCTCAACGGTGCGACCGACAGCGACGAGCCTGTAAGCCACTACGAAGTGTGGTATCGCAAAGCCAACGACCCCGCCGGAACCCATCCCAACCGTTTGACCAACTTCTCGGTGCTTTCCGCCGATAGTCCCGCAGTTAAAGGTCAAAGCACGCTCAGCGGCACATACAATTTTGATGCGAAATATGCCGATAGCGAATCCGGCGACATTGTACTCCGCTACTACCACCAGCCCAAAGTCGACGAAAGCGGCACCCTGCTCAATACCTACGAAAACCCATCAGATTGGGAATATTACATAGTAGCCCGCTACGCCGACAATGCCGACAATGCAGCCATCAAACACGAAGCCACATCGGCTCGCATCACCCCCACCTTCCGCGGCACAACCGGAGCCTCCGAACTGACCGACGCCGCGACCATTGAGGGTGTCAATCCCGCAATCACCAGTGGCGACGTAACGGTCACTTCGCCCGATGCCATCAACAACGTGGTCATCTACAGCATCGATGGACGCATAGCGACGACCTTAGCAGGCAACGGTGAAACGACCCTACACACCGACCTGTCGCAGCTCGCACCCGGTATCTACCTATTAAGCGTCAACGGCCGACCGGCACATAAACTCGTCAAACAATAATACAATTCGCTTTATACCATGAGGGTCTTGGTTGTTGTAATCGCAACCAAGACCCCCATCTTTTATTTCGGCCCCCCCGACGGCGGCACCGCAAACGGCGATTTGCCGTCGGGTATTTGCATTGTGAGAGTTGCGAGAAAATCAAGGCTAAAATGCCATCCATTGCCAAAGTTTTTTGATTAAATACTTGACAAGGGGGGTGGAAATGTATTAATTTCGCGGAAAATTGGGTTTATAGTGCCAATTAATCATTTATGAACAAAAAACGAAATCAGCTCGTCTCTACTTTCAGCGCGCAAATCACGTCGACCGTCAGTGTGGCGTTGGTATTGCTTGTGCTCGGCATAATGGCGTTGATGGGAATTGCGGCACGCTCGGTCACCCGGGACATCAAAGAGAACATGGGCTTCAACATAATATTGGCAGAGGATGTCGCAGATCAGGCCGTCAATAATTTAAAGCAACGTCTCGGTCAATCGCCATATGTGTCAAGCTATTCGTTCATATCTGCCGATGACGCATTGCACCAGTGGCAGGAAGACACGGGAGAAGACCTCAGCGGCGTGTTAGACGTGAACCCGTTTTACGGAGAGTTTGATGTCAAAGTCAAAGAGCTGTATGCTAATGTCGACAGCATCAGTGCAATCACTGAAACTCTGAAGACAGACCCCGCCGTCAGTGAAATATCAGTCCACACCGAAATTGTCGAGACAATCAACCGCAACATCCGCAGCGTAGCTATCGTGTTGATTATAATAGCCTCCACACTGCTGCTCATATCATTTATGCTGATTAACAACACCGTGAGGCTCACAATCTATTCACGTCGATTCATCATACACACCATGAAACTCGTCGGAGCCACTCCGGGATTTATCAGAAAACCGTTTTTAATCAACAATATCGTCCACGGCATAATAGCCGCAGTTATCGCAACGGCCATACTCGCCGGTCTTCTCTATTACTCCCACTCACTCGACACATCGGTCGCCTATGCAGTTACATGGAGCGATGCGGCGTGTGTGTTTGGCGGAATACTGGTGACAGGTGTGCTGATATGTTTTATATCGGCACTGATTTCCACCAACCGTTACCTGCGACTCAGCTACGACGATATGTTCAGATAAGTATTCAGAAACAATGTCAGACAAAATAAATTCACAAAAGATGGCCAAATCGGAAATCGAAAAAGAGAAAGCGGTTCAATTCCCGCTTGTAAGAGCTAATTTTATATTAATGGGCATAGCAGCCGCAGCCATCGTTATTGGATTCCTGCTGATGCTTGGTTCCGGTTCATCTGAAGCAAACGGATTCAACATCGACATATTCAGTACGCGTCGCATCGTTGTAGGCCCGATAGTGGCTTTCTTGGGATTTATTTTTATGGGTTTCGGAATCATTTACCGTCCGAAAAAATAAGATAGGCAGGCACGATTGTCATGTCGGCACATTCAGGCAAAAAGGTGTCTGAACATATGTCGGCGTAAAATCAGGTATATAGAATTTATTACACAGAATAGAAGATAATTATGAGTTGGTTGGACGCCCTCGTTTTGGGCATAGTGCAAGGATTGGCGGAATATCTGCCTATAAGCAGTAGCGGACATTTAGAGATTTTTAGAGAGATATTGGGTATGGATCTTTCGGGTGCCGACTCGTTGCAGTTTGACGTGACACTCCACGTTGCCACGGTGTTGAGCACGATTGTGGTTTTGTGGCATGAGTTTGAACCTCTGTGCAAGTCGTTTTTCACGTTTAAGAATGACGAGAACACACGTTATGTCTGCAAAATATTGTTATCATGCATACCGGTTGCGATTGTAGGCCTTTGCTTTAAGGACACAGTGGAGCAATTTTTCGGTAACGGGTTGACGCTCGTCGGCGTTTGCTTGTTGGTGACTGCGGCATTGTTGTCGTTTGCGTATTTTTTCCGCACGAAGCCATTGGAAACGAATAAATTGACCGGAAAAGTTTACAAGCCGCGCGACATCACCTGGCTTGACGCATTTAACATAGGTTGCTCGCAGGCTGTGGCAGTGTTGCCTGGTTTGAGCCGCTCTGGCACAACGATAGCTACGGGTATTATGCTTGGCGACAAGCGTGAGCAGGTTGCCCAGTTCTCGTTTTTTATGGTCATCATCCCGATTCTTGGCGAAGCGTTGCTCGGATTGAAAGATATAATAACAGAGGCACCCGACGCGGCTACCGAGTCGATAGGTTTTTTACCGCTCGCAGTGGGCTTTATGGCATCGTTTGTGGTGGGATGTATCGCCTGCCGCTGGATGCTTGAGATAGTTAAACGCGGCAAACTCGTGTGGTTTGCTGTCTATTGTGCGATTGCCGGAATCGTTTGCATACTTTACTAAACGAGCGACTCGACAAAATGGCAATGGATTTCCTCACAGGAGAGGTGCTCTATATCGATAAGCCTTTGCGTTGGTCGTCGTTCGACGCAGTGAAGCGCATACGCGGGACTCTGCTTAGGCGTATGCACCTAAAAAAAATGAAAGTTGGCCATGCCGGGACTCTTGATCCTCTCGCTACCGGAGTAATGATAGTATGCACCGGGAAAGCGACAAAGCGTATCGACGAGCTACAAGCCGGGGTGAAAGAATATGTCGCGACTATAGCCCTCGGAGCGACCACACCGTCATTTGACCTTGAGACTGAGATTGACGCTCATTATCCCACCGACCACATCACCCGCGAACTTATAGAGTCAACACTCACCAAATTTATTGGAACGATAGAGCAAGTACCACCAGCATTTTCGGCATGCAAAATTGACGGGCGACGGGCTTATAAGATGGCTCGTAAAGGGCACGAAGTCAATCTAAAAGCCAAATTATTGGTAATCGATGAGATAGAGTTGATTGAGTTCAAGCCCGACAGTATCACCCTGCGCGTAGTGTGCAGCAAAGGCACCTATATACGCGCTCTCGCCCGAGATATTGGAGAGTCACTTGGTTCTGGAGCACATCTGACAGCACTACGTCGCACTCGTGTCGGCGATATCGGCATTGACCGATGCATGACTGTCGATGAAGCAGTGAAACATCTTGAATCGGTCGAAATCGTAATGCCCGATGAGAGTAACCAAAACGAGAAACAATAACACATATTTGAATAAAAAAACGACTGTTCGTTAAACGCAGATTATGAAGCTTTCACAATTCAAATTCAAACTACCCGAAGAGCTTATCGCTCAAGATCCACTCGAACAACGCGACGAGGCTCGCATGATGGTCATAAACCGCAAAACAGGCGAGATTGAAGACCATGTCTTCAAAGAAATCATCAACTATTTTAACGACGGCGATATTTTTGTGTTCAACAACACTCGGGTTTTCCCCGCACGGCTTTATGGGAATAAAGAAAAGACCGGGGCTAAAATCGAGGTGTTCCTGCTTCGCGAGCTCAACGCCGACCATAAATTGTGGGACGTACTCGTCGAACCGGCAAGAAAAATACGCATTGGAAACAAGCTCTACTTCGGCGACGATGAATCGATGGTGGCAGAGGTTATCGACAACACCACATCCCGAGGCCGCACACTGCGGTTCCTATACGACGGCACTCACGAGGAGTTTAAAAAAGCTCTGTACGCTTTAGGCGAGACTCCACTGCCAATGTACATCAAACGTGAGCCAAAACCCGAGGACGCAGAGTTTTACCAGACCATTTTCGCAACCGATGAGGGTGCTGTGGTCGCCCCGGCCGCCGGAATGCACTTCAGCAGAGAGCTGTTAAAACGGATGGAAATCAAAGGTATACAATCTGAATACATCACTGTTCACAGTGGTCTCGGCAACTTCCGCGAAATTGATGTGGAAGACTTGACAAAGCACCGTATGGACTCAGAAGAAATGTCAATCTCGCAAGAGGTTGTCGACAGGGTCAACGCAGCTAAAGATGTCGAAAAGCAGATTTGCGCCGTGGGGACATCCGTACTCCGCGGAATAGCCAGCGCAGTGAGCATGGGCGGCCACATGAAGACCTATTCCGGATGGACTAACAAATTCATCTTCCCTCCTTATGATTTCACAGTCACCACCGCATTGGTCAGCAACTTCCATCTCCCCTACTCCACTATGCTCATGATGGTAGCCGCCTTTGGTGGATATGACCTTGTTATGGAGGCTTACAGCAGAGCCGTAAAAGATAAATACCGCTTTGGAGCCTATGGCGACGCAATGCTGATAATCTAAGCCGATGATTCTGAACGAACGCCAAAGCCGCCACGAAGCGGCAATGACAGCCGCCCGTTTGATGATGACAGCCGCCCGCACCGCACCGAAGGCGAAGGGTGTTGACATCATAGAAATCTTAACCGTAGAGGGAGACGACCTAATTGCACTTAGCAAACAGATGCACATCTACGGTGAACAAACATCACGGCCATCATTTATACGCGACGCCCGGAATGTCGAGCAGTCGGAATGCGTCGTGCTAATCGGCACTCGTCCCAATCCCATGGGACTTAACTGCGGATATTGCGGCCACCCGACTTGTGAGAGCAAGCCGAGTGATGAACCGTGCGCATTCAACAGCATCGATGTGGGCATAGCTGTCGGGTCGGCGTGTGCGATGGCGGCAGATTGCCGTGTCGATACTCGCGTGATGTATTCGGCCGGGCTTGCCGCCCAAATGATGGGAATGATAAAGGATTGCCATCAAGTCGTGGCAATCCTCGTATCTGTTTCGTCGAAAAGTCCTTATTTCGACCGACCGTCAATGAAATAATCGCTATTTCGACGGTTTAGTCGTCGTGAACGGTAACACCGTCAATCGATAATAGTTTTGAACACAAGGGGTCGATAAAGTCGGCTCTCGTCGAAAGAGTCATCGAGCAAGAGTTGTCAAACTGTTGCTCGATTATTTTTATATCGTCATTTTTAGCGAGTTTCATCACGTCGTTCATCGCGAGATAGGGGAATGTAAAAGAGACGGTAGCCATCTCGTGGCATTCTATAATCTGTCCGGCTTGAATAGCTTCACGCGCAGCTTCGCGATAAGCGACGATAAGCCCGGATGTGCCGAGTTTGATGCCGCCGAAGTATCGCACGACGATAATAACGACGTTAGTGAGACCGAAAGAGTTGATTTGACCGAGAATCGGTTTGCCGGCAGTGCCGCTTGGCTCGCCATTGTCGTTGCTGAGAAAGTCGGTGCGCGCCGTGCCGAGCATATAAGCCCAGCAGACGTGGCGCGCATCGAAGTATTTCTTAGCGGCTGCCGCTACCAACGCTTTTGCCTCTTTTGCAGTCGAAACGGGATAGGCGAAAGCGAGAAATTTACTCATTTTCTCTTTGTAAATGCCTTCGCAGGGCGCGGCGAGAGTCAGATAAGTATCGGCCATCTATTAACGGTTAACGAAAGCAAAGTGACCGGGCACAATGCCTGAAGCGTGGCTCCATTTCAGTTTGCCATCGTTGCTATAGCAGTAAACTGTTCCGGTAGAGGTGTAGTAGGCTGCGTCGGCTATGTAGATGTCGCCGTTAGCGGGGTTGACGGCTATGCCATTGGCATTAACGATTTGACTTTGAGTTCCGTCGGTGATGAAGCTCGATTCGCTTGCGGTTAAAGAGTTGGTGTCGATGATGCCATATTTGTAGGTAGCCACCCAGTTGGCATCGTAAGAAGAGCCGTAGTAGTAGACTTTTCCGTTGTAGATGTCGAGGTCGGCCACGATGCAGTCGAAGTGTTTGATGACTTGGTCGTTAGCAGAGTTGATGACATAGAGGCTTGACGGTATGTCGTAGTAGTTGCCTCGCGAGCTGACGTAGATGTAACCGTTGCCGTCAGTGCGAAGTCGATGGAGGTTGACATCGACATCGATGTTTTTGGTCACGGTGAATGTAGAGGGGTCGATAACTGAAACCGTACGCTCGTATTGACCGTTGGTTAGGTATCCGCCGGAGTTGGCTACATAGAGTTTACCTGATGCGATTGCGAGTTCTTCGGGTTCATAACCGACAGTAACCGAACCGGTGATTTGATTGGAAACCGGGTCGATTTTGTAGATTGAACCGGGAGCGCCTGCACCGTAAGCCGACACGTAGAGGTTGTTATCGTCGGCAGTGATGTAGCGCGCGCCGTTGATATTAATTTGAGTGATGCGTCGAGCTGTGCTTGCATCCATCACTTCAACTTTGTTGGAGTTGTTTATAACGGCATAGAGTCGACCGTCAAAGACTTTAGCATCGTTGCCGACATCGCCAAGTTCGAGAACTACCGAGTCGTTGCGCGAAGCATAGATGTCGGCAGCGTAGTAGCCTGTAGTTGCGTCAAAGTAGTCGAGAGAGGCTTGATTTTTCCCAAAAGCGCCCTCGCTGAGGATGTAGACACCTTTAACATTGTTGTTTACAGGCTCGGTCACTTTGTCGCCGGTGGGAATGACGACTTCTTTGTCATCGTCGTCACAAGCGGTAGCGAGCATGGCGATGGCCATGCAGGGTAGCACACGGCAGACAAGTGTTTTGAATAAGATTTTTTTGTTCATAATTAAATTTGTTATATTGTTAATTTAATGTTTAATCGGTAGTTTGTACCCGGCATGGGATAACAGCTAATGACTTCGTAGTTTTGGTTGAATAGGTTGTTGACTTCTACTCCGGCTCGCCAGTTGATGTTGAATATCTTGAAATCTTTGAACAGCGAAATGTCGGTAGTGGTCCAGGCCGGCTCAAAAAACTTTTGTAAGTTTTCTTGCGCGTTGTATCGTTGGCCGGTGTAGATTATGCTACCGTTGAGACTCCACCCTTTCCAGTCGGCGGAAACGGCTACCGTTGCTGAGTGGCGCGGGACGTAAGGGATTTGGTCGCGGTAGTATCGGTCGGCGGGGTTGGTCACGTCGATAGCTTTTTGAAAAGTGTAGTTTACTCGCAAGTTGGCGTTGACATTGATTATTTTTGCGGATAGCGCGGTGTTGACGTCGAGCCCCCAAATGTCGACTTTACCGAGATTCAGCATAGTCCAGCGGAATTGTTGTCCGGCGGGGTATGCGATAATTTTGTCGTCAACTCGGTTGTAGTAAGCGTCGAGCCTGATTGAGAAGTTTTGCAGGAATGAATTTTTGAAATCGACATTGTAGGCAGAGCCGATGTCGTATTGTGTCGACATTTCGGGCTTTAGGTATTTGTTGCCGAAGTCGGTGTAGTATAAGTCGTTGAATGTTGGCATGCGGAACGCACGTTTGAAGAAACCGTTGAGCGACCAACCGACGTTGGCAAACGGTCGCCACGATAGGAAAATTGCCGGGGTGAAGCGTTGGAAGCGATTGGTGGTGCTTGGTTGTCTTGGGTTGCTGTGGGTGCGGTCTTGGACAAATGTGCCCAGCAATGAGGCTTGCGCGTCGAAGCGGTTGACTGATATAGCTGTTGCGACGGCTACCATTTCGGTGTTGCGTCGCGGGAACAGGAAGTCGCGCAGGTCAGAGTTGAGCTTGTTCCACTGGAAGTCGGTCGAGAGGGTTGCGCTCCACCAAGGCTTAATCTTGAACAATTGTACAGCCGAGATGTATAGTTCTTGCTGATAGTATCGGTTGTCGACCGGCATCAAGTAGGAATTTTCGCGCAAAAAGTGGGTGTAGTCCCATGCCCATTTTGCATTGACTTTCAGCTGGTAGAAAGGCGAGATGAGCCATTCGCCGCTGCTTTGCGCAAAGAAGCTACGGTCCCATTGCCGCTCGCCGTTGGAGAGGTAGTTGTTGACAATCGCGCCCGGGATGCCCCGCTCTGAGTCATAGTAGTAAAGTTTCGCGGTCCAGCTGCCGCGTTGTGTGAACCCGAAAAGAGAGACTTCGGTACGCAAGGCTTCGATGTCACCGTTTTGTCGGGTAGCCGTGGTGTCGTAGGCTAAATCGCCGTTAGATAGCCGTCGGCGGTAGGTGTATTTGTATTTGCCGTTGGCGTAAGTGTATCCTGCTGATGCCGAAAGGCTGACAGTGTGGCTCAGACGTTGTTCCCAGACGATGTCGGGGTTTGCGAGACCAAAGCTGCCGAAACGCAAGCGGGCTGTGATTCGCGTGCGCTGGTTGGGGCCGGTCCACCGCGGCCGTCGTGTGCGGATGTAGATTGCCCCCGCCGAGCCAAAGTCCCTCGCACTTTGGAATATGTTGCTTTTTTGCCCATTGTAGACCGAAATTTCTTCGACGTTATCGAGCGAGTATCGGCCGAGGTCGACTTGGCCGTTTTGAGCGTTTCCGAGTTGTAGCCCATCGTAAAATACTCCGACGTTGAGGCTCCCCATTGAACGCATATTGACGGTTTTGATGCCTCCGACTCCACCGTAATCTTTGATTTGCAAGCCTGAGAAGTAACGCAACGCATCAGCTACCGACTGGGAATTGAGCTTTTCAAGCTGCTCCCCTTCAAGGGTCTGGGACGGTAAAATCTCCCGCCGGCGGTTTTCCGTAACCACAACCTCGTTCATATTGAAAACTGAATCGAGGTAAGCGTCAGTAACCTCCACGGCCTCACATGGCAGTGAAACGGTGGCCGCCAATACCGCTAACGTCAATCCGCCAAATAGACTGACAACGTTTACATTATATCTATCGGTTATTTCACTTCGATTCATCAGCTTACTCATGAGAAACAAAAACTCCCGACAAGCGGCAGATATACACGCTCACGGGAAATCATTGCTCTCAAGACGCAAAGCCACAGGCCTTTACATCTACGACACACCTATAATCCCGCAGGCGTTGTTCTTATGTTGTTATGGCAGGTCTTCTGACTCGTTCCGATTGTGACGCCTTCCCGGACTCAACTCCAGTGGCGGTTGCCACAATCTTTTAATCTGGAACTCACAGCAGCGGGCACTGTCACGGATTTTCACCGTGTTCCCTTTTAAAAATTACCATTCTACCGACAAAAATACTCAATTTTTTCCACACGACAAAAATATCAACACTCCGACCGGGCTACTGTATTCGGGATGTCATCTATGAGTTTGCAAATTTTAAGTTAAATGGGGATGCGTGGTTAATCGCACAATAGGATATTAGCCTTAACTTCGCGGCATGAATACGTCATCGTTCCGCCAACGGCTGAAACCGTGGATGCTGCCTATCGCCATGATTTGCGGTGCGGTGTTCCACAACTTCATCGACATAATAGCACCTGTTGCCCCATATCTGATTTTTGTGATGCTGCTCATCACTTTTTGCAAAGTCAGGCCGGGCGATTTCAAAATCACAGGACTCTCCTACAGGTTACTTTTTGTGCAGCTACTCGGCTCATTGGCCGTTTACTTCCTATTATTGCCCATAAACTCCGATGTCGCTCAAGGGACATTTATATGCGTCTTTTGCCCAACGGCTACAGCCGCCCCGGTAATCACGGGAATGCTTGGCGGCAGCATAACGAGGGTTGCCACCTATTCCATTGTCAGCAACATGAGTATCGCCTTGCTCGCCCCCCTGTTGTTCACGTTCATGGGGATGGATGGCGATGCGCTAAACTTTTTTTCGGTGTTTTGGCAGATATTCCGAAGTGTCTTTCCGCTGATTGTGACACCTCTGCTACTCGCGTTTCTGATGCTCAAGACAATGCCCAAAGCTCATAAAGCGATTGCGTCGCATCAGTCTTTATCGTTCTACATATGGGCTGTGTCTCTTTTCATTGTCGTCGGTCGTGCCGTCAGCTACATGATAGCCCACCACGAGAATGTCCCTGAAATGCTTGCTCTCGCGATAACATCAGGAATCGTGTGCTGTCTGCAATTCTACATCGGGCGCAAAGTAGGGCGCAGATGTGGCGACAAAATCGCCGGTGCGCAAGGGCTTGGCCAGAAAAACACCGTGTTGGCGATATGGATGGCTCTGACATTCCTTAGTCCGATATCATCGGTGGCACCTGCCGCTTATGTCGCATGGCAAAACACAATTAACTCGCTGCAACTATATTTTAGAACTAAACGAGGCTAAATGTGTGTTTTAAAACAAAATTCTTTAACCGAATGTTTAAGTATAAAAACATTAGTCATGGATAGTATGTATGAAATTCTGCTGGGTCTTCCTCTGTTCAAAGGGGTAAGCCGAGAGCGCATCTCTGAAATCGTGGGGATGGCTAAGTTTCATTTTCTGAAGTATCTTCCCGGCGAGACAATAGTTTCTGCCGGAGAGCCATGCTCCCACATCAAATTTATCATTTCGGGACAAGCGCGTTTCAGTGTAGCCAACAACGATGGCCGCTTCAAGGTAACGCAAACGCTCGACGCCCCCGATGTCATAGCACCGGAGTTCCTATTTGGTAGCGCAACCACCTATCCATGCTCAGGGACGGCTATCGCCCCTACCGGGATATTACAAATATCAAAAGCCGATTACCTGAAGATTCTCAACATCGACCAGATATTTCTGTTCAACTATCTCAACACGCTGTCGATGAACGCCCAAAAAGCCACACAGGGAATACTCGCCGTAACCACGGGCAACCTCGAGGAGCGCATCGCTTTCTGGATTGTGGCTTTGACTCAACGTCGCGGCCACGACATTACCTTGACCTGCCGCCAACGCGACCTTTATTCGTTATTCGGGGTTCAACGCACATCATTTCTCGCCACGCTCAATTCAATGCGCGAGCGCGGTATTATCACCTACGACCAGAACGAAATACGCATAAATTCCCGTCAAGAGCTTCTTGAAATACTTAATTCCGCCACAACAGATTAATTCACACCACAACCGCATGAACATCGAGGAATTTAGAGACTACTGTCTTTCATTACCATTAGCCACGGAGGATATGAGATTTGGCGAGGAGTGTCTAATATTCAGCATACTTGGAAAGATTTTTGCGTGTGTCGGTCTGTCGGGCCATAATTATTTTGCATTAAAATGTGACCCCGACTACGCCTTAAGACTTCGCGAGCATCACGCCGAAATCGAACCGGCATGGCACTGGAACAAGCGATATTGGAACCAACTCAGCATGGAGGGTTCACTTTCAAGAGAGCTTATAGAATCGCTCATACGCCACAGCTACAGCGAGGTGGTGAAAAAGATGACGTTAAAAACAAAAAGGCAATACCCGCAATTGCTTAGTGTACGATAAGACCGCAACCGAAACTTGACCTCGACGCAATAAACTGACTAACCTGACAAATTGTTATATCGTTATCTACAGCTAAACGATTATAACCATGTCAAACGAAACTTTTCGCAATGATAAAACGTCAGGCGGGCAGCAGTATTCATCGACAAGCCGTTTTTGGACCGGCAACGCCTGCATACTTGTCGCGACAATATTTTGGGGCATAAACATATCGTTCACAAAGGCACTTATCCCCCATTGGATGACTTCCGATAGCATTTCAGCCGTGCGCCTTATAGGGGGGTGCATCCTATTCTGGGCTGCTTCACTTTTCATAAAAAACTCACACATCGACCACAGAGACTGGCGCAACCTACTTTTGGGCGGATTCGTCGGTCTGTTCGGTTTCATCTATCTGTTCGTCATGTCACTTCGTTACGCCAACCCTATTGACGTGTCTATAATCATGACGCTTCCACCAATGTTTGTGATTTTGATGGACATTCTATTCCGACACTATCGCCCGACGACCGTAGAGATAGCCGGAGTTGCCATATCGTTCATAGGAGCCATAATCGTCATCACCGCCGGCGGAAGCGGGAAAACGGGGAGCGATAACCTGCTTGGAGATGCACTCGCAGTTGCCTCGACGATATGTTATGCGTTCTACCTTGTAATCCTTGAAAGACCTACACAAAAGTATAGACCTGTCACAATGTTGAGATGGGTATTCCTATTTGCCGCTATACCTGCCATTGCGCTCACAGTCGGCATTGACCAGCTCGCGATTCTACACACCGACGCCACCGAGCCATGGCTCGAAATCTCTTTTATTCTGCTATGTCCGACCTTTATCGCCTATTTCCTCGTTCAGCCGGCAATCAGATTTATCGGCTCTGAATTGGTTTCCATATACCAATATTTACTCCCTGTATTCGCTACCGCCTCAGCGGTTCTGATGGGGCTTGATAAACTTAAATGGGTGCAAACAGCCGCAATGGTCATCATCGTCGGAGGTGTAGCTCTCTCCAACATCGGAAAATGCCACAATAAACATAAGAAAAGCAATGAAATAACCGATTAACGCGAATCCAGGCTTCTGCCTCGAACTCGCGTTAATCGGGATTTACACCTGTTACTGATGTGCCTGACGCAGCAGGTCGTTAACAGTCTTGACCGGATTGAATGTCGAGATTGGTACCTCTATAAAGATTGTGTTCCAATCGCTCATAGCTCCGTTCCACAGTCCGGGGAGTTCCATCGCTTTCAACTCCTTGCCATGAAGTGATTTGGAGGAAATGAAACCGGCTTGGGCATCCACATAAGCGGTCAAGTCAAATTTGTTGCCATCGGCATCTTTTATGTAGCAGACAAGATCGACAGGATTAAAATGTGTCGCCCCTTTCATCATTTCCATGTATTCGGGATTCTCTTTGTCTATTTGGTTGCTCTCAAGAATCTGTGGCGACGTGGTTCCGTCAGAGTTGTAAGTTATGTACGGGCCACCGCCGGGTTCGCCTTCATTTTTAACCATTCCACACACTCGCAGGGGGCGGTTAAGTTTTCGTTTGATATATAGTGCCAACTCGGCATCTTCCATCGACTTCATTTCAGAATTGCGGATATTGAGCGTGTCATGCATGAAACGAATCATCTCTCGCAACTCTTCGATAGTATAGTCACCGCTGTTGAGCATTTCAAGATAACCGGCAATTTTGTCATGGGCCTCAATCAGATACCCGGCAATGATTTCCTTATATTTCACGGTATCAGCCCGTCGACTATCGGTAGTGACGTTATCAATATTTTTAAGAAAAACGACCGAAGCGTCAAGATCGTTTAGATTTTCAATCAAAGCTCCGTGACCTCCCGGGCGAAATACGAGATTGCCGTTCTCATCACGAAACGGAGTGTTGTCTAAATTAGCGGCAATGGTGTCGGTCGACGGTTTTTGCTCAGAGAGGGAGATATCATATTTTACACCGAGCGATTTTTCCATCACGGAAATCACAGCCGAAAGCTTTTCGGTAAAGAGTTTATGATGGGCGGGCGAGACCGTGAAATGCACACGGACTGAACCGTCGGCTTTACGCGCAGTCTGCGCGCCTTCAACCAATTGCTCTTCAAGCGGCGTGCGCGGCGAGCCAGCATAGGTGTGGAATGAAAGCAGCCCCTTGGGGAGATTACCATAGTTCATACCATCGCTACTGATTAGCGCCGCTATAATATCTTTATAACGCTTTTCGTTCAGGGAATCGTCAAGCGAACGGCCATTTATGCGTTGCAAGGTAGCGTCAAGCTCAGCTTTAAAAGGAGTGCGGTCTATATTGCTAATGAGTTCATCGACAGGGCTTCCCGGCTGAGGTTCGGATGCCTCGTCATCGAGAAAGGCGAAAAGTGCCTTGAACATTCGCGACGCGGCACCCGAAGCAGGCACCATCTTGATTACATCGCCGCCCTCGGCAAGATAACGCCGCCATCGATTTATGGCCGATGTCTCTTCATCTGCCGATAAACGCTTGATTCCGTTTCCCACCACTGCCGACGATTTTATGCGCATAAACGGAAATCCGCTTTTAAATTTGTCGAGCTGTGATTGCAGTTTTTCAATTGTAATCCCCTTTTGGGATAGTTGTTCGAGATCTTGAGGTGTTAACATGAGGGTAGTGTTTTCTTTAGGGTCATGTGATTTCACAAAGATAACAAAAATTTGTAACTTTGGAGTGTTAATTTCATATGAAATATTAAACCAATGAACAATAAGCACAGAATGGCGGCATTGGCGGCATTGGCAATGGCCGCAATGCAGCTACAGGCGGTCACGCCGTTATGGATGCGTGATGTCAAGATTTCGCCTGACGGTAAAGAAATCGCTTTCACCTATCGAGGTGACATTTACAAAGTCGGAGTAACGGGCGGCCGAGCCACGAGGCTCACATCACAACCGTCTTATGAATCTAACCCCGTTTGGTCGCCTGACGGTGCCAAAATAGCGTTTTCAAGCGACAGACATGGGAATTTCGACATTTTTGTCATGGATGCCGCCGGTGGGCAAGCACAAAGGCTTACATCAAATTCAGCTAACGAGATAGCCGAAGCCTTCACTCCCGACGGCTTGGCGGTGCTATTCTCGGCATCGATACAGGATCCAGCCAAAAGCGCGATGCACCCATCCGCCAGAATGACCGAGCTATACCGAGTGCCTATTAATGGCGGAGTGGTTAGACAAGTTCTTGGCACTCCGGCTCAGATGCCCGCTTTCGGCCCCAACGGCAAATGGATGGTATACCAAGATATAAAAGGATTTGAGGACGAATGGAGGAAGCATCACACTTCATCGGTGACCCGAGACATCTGGCGATATGACTTCGCAACCGGGAAGCATACCAATCTTACCGCCCGGGGAGGAGAGGATCGCAATCCGTGGGTTTCGCCCGACGGCAAAACCATTTTTTTGCTGAGCGAACGCGACGGAGGGTCTATGAACCTGTATTCATTCCCGGCTGATAATCCCTCAGCCATCACACGACTAACCGATTTCGACACTCACCCGGTGAGATTCCTATCGGGAGCTGTTGACGGCACTCTGGCGATGGCTTATGATGGTGAAATATACATTAAACGCGGCAATTCCACTCCGCAAAAAGTTGACATTGAGATTATTGAGGACTGGGGAGAGCAAACAAAAAAAATGTCCATAAAAAAAGGCACAACATCGCTGGCTGTCGCTCCCGACGGAAAATCGCTCGCTCTGACCGCGCGCGGAGAAGTGTTCGCAACATCCGTGGAATACCCGACAACGCGCCAGGTGAGCGTAACGCCGCAAGCGGAGAGCCATGTCGCATGGGGGCCTGACGCACGCTCGATTGTCTATGCAAGCGACCGCTCAGGGTTAAACAATATATATCAGGCTACATTGGCGCGCAAGGAAGACCCGGATTTCCCCAATGCGACCAAAATAACCGAGGTGGCGCTATTCACCGACGACGGGGTGGAACGCACCCAGCCACAATACAGCCCCGACGGCTCGAAACTCGCCTTTATCCAAGAGCGTAATCGGCTGATGGTGATGGACACCAAAAGCAAGTCGGTGAAGCAGTTGACCGACTCCACCTTGACACCGCGCCGCAGCGGCAAAATCAACTATTCTTGGAGTCCCGATGGCGAGTGGATTGTGATGGAAGCCGTCATGAACGGACGCGACCCCTACACCGACATAGCTTTAATCAATGTCGCATCGGGCAAGGTGATAGACCTGACACATTCAGGATACTTCGACGAGATGCCGCGCTGGGCTATGGACGGACAGGCGATTTTGTTCCTATCGGAACGCTATGGAATGAGGAATCATGCCTCATGGGGGTCTCAGTATGACGCTATGTTGCTGTTCCTAAACCAAGACGCATTTGACCGTTACAACCTGAGCGAGCAAGACTACGCAATCAAAAAAGAAGCTGAGAAAGCGGCCAAGAAGAAACCTGCGACCACCACAAACGCCAAAAACAAATCCAAGAAAAAAGGTGCCAAAGATGAAACGGCTTCAGAAAAGGCTGACGAAAACAAGGCGAAAAAAAGCATTGTGGAACCTGCCGGGCTTGACAATAGACTTGTCAGACTCACTCCGGCATCGTCGCCGATGACCGACGCATATATCACACCCGACGGCGAAACGCTCTATTATCTGACCGAGTATGAAAAGGGACTCGATTTATGGAAAATCTCGCTAAGGAAACATGAAGCTAAATTAGTCGGAAAAGTAGGAGACAACGCCCGCTATCTCTTGCCCGATAACGATGGCAAGAACCTGTTTATCGCAGGGGCGTCGACAATTAAGAAGATGGAACTGAAAAGTGAGAAAATCAGTTCTGTGACATATAACGCCGTGATGAAACTCGATGCCGCCGCTGAACGAGAATATATGTTCAACGACGCATATTTGCAAGAGCGCGAACGGTTTTACGACAAGAATATGCACGGTGTCGACTGGGATGGCATGACGGCCGCTTACCGCCGCTTTCTTCCACACATCGACAACAATTACGATTTCGCTGAATTACTCAGCGAATGGCTTGGCGAGCTAAACGTATCCCACACCGGAGGCCGCTACCGCCCTACCGCGCCCGGTGCTGACCGTACAGCCTCGCTTGGTTTACTATATGACTGGAACTATGAAGGCCCGGGGCTTAAAATCGACGAAATCGTAGCGGGCGGCCCGTTCGCAAACGCATCCACAAAAGTGAAACCGGGCGATGTCATAGAGAGCGTCAATTCCGAGATTTTGACCGGTGACACCGATTACGCCTCGCTGCTCACCGACCTCACCGGGAAGAAAACCCTCATTGGGCTTTATGACCCATCAAACGGCAAACGTTGGGAAGAAGTAGTGATTCCTATCGGCTCCAGCAAAATGAGCGATTTGCTTTATGAACGGTGGGTGAAAGCACGCGCCGCCGACGTTGACCGGTGGTCTAACGCGAGGCTCGGATATGTGCATATTTCATCGATGAACGACGAAAGTTTCCGCAAGGCCTATAGCGAGATGCTTGGCCGATACAATAACCGCGAAGGTGTGGTTGTCGACATACGTTGGAATGGGGGCGGCCGTCTGCATGAAGATATCGAGGTGCTACTGAGCGGAGAAAAATATCTCACTCAAGTAATCAGAGGACAAGATGTGTGCGATATGCCGAGCCGACGATGGAATAAGCCGAGCGTGATGCTGATGTCTGAAGCTTGCTATAGCAATGCGCATGGAACGCCATGGGTCTACCGACACAAGGGTATCGGCAAATTAGTGGGTATGCCTGTACCGGGGACAATGACCAGCGTCAATTGGGTGACGATGCAGGATCCGACCATGGTCTATGGAATACCAGTCATCGGCTATCGGACAGCCGAAGGCAACTATCTTGAAAACTCTCAACTGGAACCCGACGTGAAAATCGCCAACTCACCCGAGGCGATTGTGACAGGAGAAGATGAGCAATTGCGACGTGCTGTCGCTGAATTATTAAAAGAACTGCCGCAAAAATAATCGGTTTCTATAAATATGAACTGCACCCCAAAAGTTCGACAAAAAACTTTTGGGGTGCAGTTCATTTGCGGACACTCACTTTCCATAAGCCTCAGCCAACAATGTCTGCGGTTATTTCGGAGGGAGAGCGCGATAAACCTGCTCAAACAGGCGAGGGCGTATGTTCAATTGCGAAAATGCGTCATTGTCACGGGTTGGATTAACTCGATTGGTGAGAAATATGAAAATCAAATCGTTTTCAGGATCAACCCAAAAGCAGGTGCCAGTGAATCCCAAATGCCCAAACGTTGACGGTGACGCTAATTCTGTGGTCGGCGATGATTGCGGGTCGTCAATATCGGGTTTGTCAAATCCGAGACCTCTACGGCAGGTAGGGCTTTTACTTGTAGTGAACAGCTTGACAGTCGGTTCCGACAAGATGCGGATACCACCGTAAATGCCACCGTTAAGCCACATCTGACAAAGCTTGGCGAGATCGTCGGCAGTTGAAAAGAGCCCGGCATTGCCCTGGACGCCCCCTGACATATTGGCAAGTTCGTCATGCACATAGCCGCGGAGAGTCTGACGACGCAGAAAGGTGTCATGTTCAGTCGGTGCTACCTCCGAGGTGCTAAATCCGTTATCAAGTGGCCGATATGTTGTATGCGACATTCCGAGCGGAGCGAAAATCCGCTGAGCGACCCAACTGTCATGCCCCATGCCGGTCAATCGCTGCTCCATGTCGGTGAGTAATGCGAAATTAAGGCAACTGTAGTTATACTTATTGCTTGGACGCAACTGGGCATTGTAGATGCGGTTCATTATCGTATCGTAGGTTGCTTTGCCTACAAATATGCCCTTAGCCGCTTCAATCGGTGTGGCAGCCGAGTGATGGGGCGATGTTATGTCGCGACGCAATCGGGCTGATGCATTGCCGTAAGCCTTGTTGGCTATCTTAATTGGGTTTGCTGTCGTTTTTCTCGCAGTGATAAGCTGGCCGGAATAGCTCGCTGTATCCATCATTGTCTGAAACATATTGAGTGAAGCTGGCATCCCCGATTCATGATAGAGCAATTGCTTCACGGTAATCCCCTCCTTGTCTCCATTTTTTAGTGCCGGGATGTGTTTCGACACGCAGTCGTCGAGCGAGAACAGTTTGTCATCGTAAGCCGCCATCACCCCGGGGAGTGTTCCTGCAGCTTTGGACACCGACGCGAGATCATAGATTGTCCCATCGGCCACTGGGGCGCGATGATGGTAATCGAGTGTGCCATAGCACTTGTCGATTATGACGTTTCCTCCTTTGGCAACAAGAATCTGGCAACCGGGAAACGCTTTGGCGCGCAATCCCGCATTGGCAAGCGAGTCGATGCTGTCTATGAGCCATTCTTGCAACCCTTCCATGACGGGGGATGTATAGCCAAGACGGGTTTTCGACAGCTTGACCCCGGTACCCATCGGAGCAATGCCTTTGAGATTTACCGGCAAACGGCCTGTGACATTGACACCTCCAAAAATAGCTTGTGCCGCATATTCGCGGGTATAGGGAGTGTCATCGTAGGCTATCATCAGCGTCTCGGCGTGCTGTAAAGATGCCGAGAATTTGGCCATTTTGTATGGATTGACAAAAAACACCGGAATCACATTATTCACCGGATGCAATTGCGCCAATAGACTGCGCGTCGAAGCATGGTCATTGAATATTCCGACTATGACTATATCGTGTTTCTTAATTTGCGACATTTTGGCCGCCGAGAAAGGAGTCCCGTCGCTTGCGTAATTGTCAACTCCCGCATATTTAGCGCAATATCTTGAAAAAGTATTGTCGGCGGCTGCACCCAGACTGACAACGGCTATCGACTTCCCGGCGAGGTCGCCGATTGGGAGCAAATTGGCGTCGTTGCGTACGACAGTCATTGACGCCGCTGCCAAACGTCGGTTGACCGCATCGGCTTGCGGGGAGTTTATCGCCTTGTCAAGCCCTTGGCGCGTAATTGTTGATGGTGACGACAGTCCGAGCGCATATTTGTAGGCGAGCATTTTGCGGCAACGGTCATCAATCATCTTTTGGCTGAGGAGCTTATCGCGTATGGCTTTCTCAACAGCTTTGATGTCAGATGCCGGTTGCCCCGACCCGAGAAGTATATCAGCCCCGGCGAGCAGAGCTGCGACACATTTATTTTGATTGGAAACCGCACCTTTCATCGCCAGAGCATCGGTAAACAGAAGCCCGTTGAAACCCATGCGTTCTTTTAGCAGCCCTGTCGTGATTATATGGGATAGAGATGCGGGCATGCCTGATGAATCTAAGGCCGGGACGTTAAGGTGCCCCACCATGACACCGTCAAGCCCTTCGTCGATATAGCGTTTGAATGGAAGTAAATCGGTTGAGTCGAGATGATTTCTGTCATGGTTAACTGTGGATAGCGTTTTATGTGAATCGGTCGATGTATCACCATGACCCGGAAAATGTTTCCCCACGGCCATCACTCCTCCGGCCTGAAGACCTTTGGCGTAGGCAATGCCAAGCGACGCTACTTTCGATGGATTTTCGCCGAATGAGCGATAACCTATCACTGGATTTTCGGGATTGGAATTTACATCAAGCACCGGGGCAAAATTGACCGATATGCCCATAAGCCGGCACTCACGAGCGACTTCACGACCATAGTCATACAATAATCGTTCGTTGGCAATAGCCCCCAAACCCATATTATGAGGAAAGCGGGGTGTGTCTTTCACTCTCATCGACAGTCCCCATTCTCCGTCAAGAGTCATCATGAGCGGAACCTGCGAAAGTGACTGGGCATAGGATGTCAAGTCGGCAAACTGAGCTATCGTCCCCGCATTAAACAATAGACCGCCGACATGATTGCCGCCGACAAGCAGTTTTATGGAATTGCGGCTCGCCTCCCCCGACGCGGGATTAACAATCGGAACAAACAATTGGGCAATCCTGTCGCGCGGCGACAACGTGTTATAGACCGAATCGACCCAACGGCGACCGGCCTCAGTGTCGGCTCGATGCAAAAGAGACAGCTCCGCTGCATAAGCAAAGAGGTGTGCCGCAAGACATAGCGATGAGAGCAGGAAAAGACGTTTCATCTTTGTTAACTTAATAGTGCATACGTTGGGTAGCGTCTATTTTTACTTTTTTCCCTTTATTGGTAATGCGGAACCAATCGATAAGGTCGTCATAAAGCACGCTGTCACTGCGGGAAATAACCTTTCCGCGGGTCAGAGGCTCCATATAGTCACCTCCGTTGGCCAAATAATCGATGGTAGCGAGCCTGTATGTCCTATCCGGATCTATGGGTTTACCTCCAATCAAAATAGAAGTGCAACGACCATCAGGTCCCATTGTCGCATTGACTTCACGGCTCACACCATCGCCGCCCCGGATACCCATGATGTCTAAGGTCTCTTTTAAATCTTTACCTTTTATGTCCATGACCAAAACTGAGTTATTGAAAGGCAACATCATCATTATCATACCCTCTGTGACAGCTCCCTTCGGAAGACTGCGGCGTATACCACCTTTGTTGACAATTGCAAGCTCAACGGCTTTGTCGCTTATGCCGTCGCCGCGACTTTTCACAAAATCGCTGACGAGATTGAGCAACGGAGCTTCATCGTTGTTAAGGGCGATAGGTGACGTACCAATCTTAACATTCATGAGAGAGTCCACACCTTGGCGATATGGCTTCAATATTTCGCCCCACGCCGTGTCTACGCGTGAATCAAGCCTGGAATCGACAGGTATCAAGCGGTAATCAATTCTGCCTCTGTCAAAATCTATCACACTTTCGCCGAGATACTGGCCCGATTTCCCCACCTGCGCCACTACGACCGTGTCACCGATGGCATTAACCACCTTTGACGGATATTTACTGCCTACATCAGCCGGATTTATCAGCGTATGTGTATGACCTCCTATGATGAGATCAATATCTTCGCTTTGGCGTGCGAGTTCAACATCTCCGGGTCCCGGTATCGGCTCATAGCCTATATGGGTGACAGCGACAACAGCGTCTACCCTCTCATTATGCTTCAGATGCCACGCCGTAGCATTGGCCGCCTTTATCGCATCAAGATATTTAACCCCCTCATAATTACCCTCTGCAATCATCCCTTTAGGGTCAAGATTCACCCCTATAAACCCTACTTTCTTGTCTCCGACTTTCTTGATGTAATACGGTTGGAAATAACGGTCAAGCGCACACCCTTTCAGGTCATAGTTTGTAGTAATCCATATCACGCTATCGGCTTCGATATTTTTTGAAAGCGCATCCACGCCGTTATCAAAATCATGATTCCCGAGTATCGCAAGGTCATAACCTAAAAGATTCATCATCTTATGCTCGGTCTCACCTTTGTATAGATTGAAAAACAGCGTACCTTGAACAGCATCACCGGCATCAATTAGCATCACATTTGGTTCAGCGGCTCTTACACTGTCGACAAGCACCTTTCGGCGGAACACACCACCCATGCCACTATCAAGCGGGTCAATCTGGCTATGGGTGTCATTGGTGTGGAGCAGTACGAGTCGCTCGCCGCGGGCGGGGACACACATTGATGTTGCAATTATGGCAACGGCTAATGACTTCAGTATGAATTGTTGCATATCAGTGTTAGAGATTGTGTTTTGCTACGAAGATACGAAAATCGAGCCAATAAACCAACGATTTACAAATCCAGCGGTTAATCTCGCAAGAATAGCAATAATACAAATCAGTCTACAATAAACTACAAAACAGACACATACAAAACATTCCATAAAATATCCCCTAAAAAGTTTTGCCGAGAAAAAAATTTATCTTAACTTTGCACTCGCAATCCAAAACAAGGATGGCTCCTTAGCTCAACTGAATAGAGCATCTGACTACGGATCAGAAGGTTACAGGTTTGAATCCTGTAGGAGTCACTAACTGATAAGGATGGCTCCTTAGCTCAACTGAATAGAGCATCTGACTACGGATCAGAAGGTTACAGGTTTGAATCCTGTAGGAGTCACTAACTGCTAAAAGCCGTTGCCCTCAAGCAGCGGCTTTTCTTTTGTGGGGGGCGCAGCAAAACCGGGGGGCATAGTAATAAACGGGGCATAGTAATAAACCTGTGTTTAGGCATATATTTTACAGAGGCGGAAGA
>CAZECG010000003.1:0-117979 GCA_964510535.1 uncultured Muribaculaceae bacterium | reverse complement strand
TCTTCCGCCTCTGTAAAATATATGCCTAAACACAGGTTTATTACTATGCCCCCAAGTACAGACGGCGGGAGATACCATAAAATGATAGAGCCTTGTCTCACGACAAAGCTCTATCCTAACATGTTGTAAAGTGTATACAGGGATGTGATTATTTATGGAATATGGTGATAATGTCTTTTCACGTTTTCGGTGACAAAAATAAGTCTTCTTTTTTTAATGACAAATTTTTTAACATCTTTTATTTTAGAGAAATTACAGGAATCTCTCAAGCGAAAGTCACCCGCCCCCTGGCGAACTCCTCTGACACATCACCGATTTTTGAAACCAATCAAATATATCTGCCTCTAATCCTATAATTTAGCCGCCTTAATATACCCCACAATCCATTCGCCGACATCCTTAGTGCCATACTTCGGAGCACCGTCAACCTGAATCTCAGGAGTGCGCACATTCGCGTCAAGCGAGGCATTGACCGCGTCGCGTATCAATCGACCTTCAGCCTGAAGGTCAAAATACTCAAACAACATGGCGACCGACAGTATCTGGGCAAGCGGATTAGCGATATTCAAGCCCTTAGCCTGAGGCCACGAACCATGAATCGGCTCAAACACCGGCGTACTCTCGCCTGTCGATGCCGACGGCAACAAACCCATCGACCCGCTGATAACGCTGCCTTCATCGGTAAGAATGTCGCCGAAAGTATTCTCAGTAACCATCACGTCGAAGAAGCGAGGCTCCTGAATCATGCGCATAGCGGCATTGTCGACATACATATAATCGGTCACTACATCGGGATATTCCGGAGCCATTTCTTGCGCTATCTTGCGCCACAGACGGCTCGATGCAAGCACGTTGGCTTTATCCACCACGGTCAGATGTTTGCGACGGCGACGAGCATACTCATACGCCGTGCGCAAAATGCGCTCGATCTCGGGCCGAGTATAGGCGTTGGTGTCATACGCACGGTCATTGTCCTGATACTTTTCACCGAAATACATTCCACCTGTCAATTCACGTATACAGATGAAATCGGCTCCGTCGACCAATTCGGGACGCAAGGGAGATTTGTGGAGCAGGCATTTGAATGTCTCGACCGGACGGATGTTGGCAAACAAGCCCAACTTTTTGCGCATGGCGAGCAACCCCTGTTCGGGGCGTACCTTTGCAGTGGGGTCATTGTCAAATTTCGGGTCACCTACCGCCGAAAACAGCACAGCATCTGCATTTTTACACGCCTTATATGTCGCTTCGGGAAACGGGTCACCAACTTTGTCAATTGCGTCAGCACCGCATATCGCATACTCATAACTGACCTCATGTCCGAATTTTTCGCACACGGCGGTCATCACATCTACCCCCTGTCGGGATATTTCAGGCCCGATGCCATCGCCGGGCAACACTGCTACTTTCAGTTTCATATCTTTAATCTATAAATTTTCTATCAAATTAAGCATTTTCACAGTAGCTTGAATCGCCGCTTCGGTCTGGTCAGCGTCAAGCCCGCGGGTTTTCAATATATGGCCGTCATAATCCCAAGTGATTGTGGTGTGCACAAGAGCATCGGTTTGGCCGCCGGGAGGTATGTTGACAGCGTAGTTGGTAAGCGTCGGGAACCTGCGGCCGAGGCGACCTTTATAGATTTGCCTTACGGCTTTGACGAACGCGTCATACTGTCCGTCACCGACCGCCGTTTCCTGATATTCCACACCGTCGATGTCAAGACGGATGGTAGCTGTCGGTCTAAGACCGTGCGATAGATTGAGCGCGTAGTTAATTATCCTGACGCTGTTTGAAATCGCCGAGTGCTTTATCACGTCTGCCACGATAAATGGGAGATCGCCAGGAGTGACTATCTCTTTCTTGTCGCCAAGCTCAATCACGCGGTCGGTCACCTTTCTAATCTGGCTCTCGGTCAACTCAATTCCTAAGCTCTCAAGATTCTTTTGTATGTTAGCTTTTCCCGATGTCTTTCCAAGTGCGTACTCTCGTTCACGTCCGAATCGTTCGGGCAGCAAATCGTTAAAATACAGATTATTCTTACTATCTCCGTCGGCGTGTACACCGGCACATTGAGTAAACACATTCTCCCCTATCACCGGTTGGTTTGGCGGCACGAGAATCCCGGCAAACGACTCGACTATGTGGCTCACCTTGTTGATGCTTTTTTCATCTACGCCCGTCACTAATTTGAGATGGTCATGTGTCACGGCAATAACGCTCGACAATGTGGCGTTTCCCGCACGCTCGCCAAGTCCGTTAATAGTGCAATGAACGCCATGCGCCCCAGCCTGCAAAGCGGCAAACACGTTGCCGGTGGCGAGGTCATAGTCGTTATGGGCATGAAAGTCGAAATGAAGTCCCGGATAGCGGTCTATCATGCGCTTGACATAATAGAATGTTTGTGTAGGCGTGAGTATGCCAAGCGTGTCGGGAAGCATGAAACGCGCTATCGGCAGTCCGGCTATGGCATCCATCAGATGATAGAGATACTGACGGGAGTTCTTGATGCCGTTTGACCAGTCCTCAAGATAGAGATTGACGGTAAGTCCTGCCTCTTTTGCTCGCTTCACCTCCTCTGCAATCGCAGCGATATGTTCGTCAGGAGTCATCTTCAACTGGTGGACGCAGTGAGATTCCGACCCCTTACTCAGAAGATTAATGACCGTTCCACCGGCGCGCTTAATCCAGTCGATTGAACGCCCGCTATCGAGAAATCCAAGTATTTCTATCTTGCCGAGATTTCCATGACGTTTGGCCCAAGCACAAATTTTGCCGACGGTATCAAACTCGCCGTCCGACACCCTTGCCGAAGCGACCTCAATCCGCGGGATGTTAAGTTCCTGTAGCACTAAACGCGCGATGCTCAGTTTCTCAGAAGCCGAAAACGACACCCCCGAGGTCTGTTCGCCATCGCGGAGTGTAGTATCCATCAGTTCCACCCATCGACCGCGCGGGGCGGGAGTATGCGTTGGCCAGTTATCTAACTGACTCATAATTTTCTATATCCTCTTTTTTCGACAACAGATAGTCAATATCGTCAAGCCCGTTAATCAGGCAATGCTTTTTGTAAGGATTAATCTCGAATTTTTCAGCGTTCCCGGTAGCGAGATTGGTTATCGTCTGCGCCGGGAGGTCCACTTTGACCTCTGTCAGATTATCAGCCTCTATCGAAGCGAAAAGTTCAGCGAGAAACGCTTCGCTTACCACCACGGGCAACACGAAATTGTTCAACTCATTGTTTTTGTGAATATCGGCGAAAAAGCTCGATACAACCACGCGAAAACCATAATCGGCTATTGCCCATGCGGCATGCTCGCGCGACGAGCCTGAGCCGAAATTTTTCCCCGCCACAAGTATTTTGGCTCCTTGATAGCGGGTGTCATTTAGCGGAAATGTTTTAATCGGGTTACCGTCTTTATCGTAACGCCAGTCGCGGAACAAGTTTTCGCCAAAACCTTTACGGGATGTGGCTTTCAAGAATCGGGCCGGTATTATCTGGTCAGTGTCGACATTCTCCATCGGAAGCGGAACGCAAGTGGAGGTGACTACTTCAAATTTCTGTTTCATCTTCTTTTAGTTTATACGTTCAGGAGCGTTAAACATCAGTTCACATAAACTTTCTCGGGTCGGTGAGCACTCCGGTGACGGCCGTCGCGGCAGCCACCAACGGGCCGGCGAGAATAGTGCGCGCACCGGGACCTTGACGTCCCTCGAAGTTTCGGTTTGAGGTCGATACCGCGAGTTTTCCCGCAGGCACTTTATCTTCATTCATAGCCAAGCAAGCCGAGCATCCGGGCTGACGAAGCTCAAAACCCGCATCAGCCAACACCTTGTCGATACCCTCGTCACGAATCTGCTTATCCACCATCCACGAACCGGGCACGAGCCAAGCAGTCACACCGGGAGCTTTTTTAGCTCCCTTAACAAGCGATGCGAACGCTCTGAAATCTTCTATACGACCATTGGTACAACTGCCGAGGAAGACGTAATCGACAGGCGTTCCTTCAAGAGTCTGTCCGACTTCAAAGCCCATATATTCCAATGACTTGTGGTAGGACAACGCTCCGGCCTCGTCGCTTTCGTCGGGAGCTGGAATCGCTTCACTGATACCTATTCCCATACCGGGATTTGTACCGAATGTCACACGCGGCTCAATGTCGGCGGCATCAAAATTGACCTCGGCATCAAAGTGGGCGTCGTCATCGCTATAAAGTTTTTTCCACTCCTCGACAGCTTTGTCCCATGCGTCACCTTTGGGCGCGAACTCGCGACCGCGGCAATACTCAAACGTTGTTGCGTCGGGAGCTATCATCCCCCCGCGGGCACCCATCTCTATTGAGAGATTGCAGACCGTCATACGCTCCTCCATCGACAGAGACCTGATGGCCTCTCCGGCATATTCCACGAAGTAGCCGGTAGCTCCGCCTGTGGTCATCTTGGCGATGATATAAAGGGCAATATCTTTGGCGGTAACGCCCTGGCGCAACTTGCCGTTCACGTTGATACGCATCGTTTTAGGCTTTGGTTGCAAGATGCACTGCGAAGCAAGCACCATCTCAACCTCGCTCGTACCGATGCCGAATGCGACAGCTCCGAATGCCCCATGTGTCGACGTGTGGCTATCGCCGCAGACTATGGTGTAACCCGGTAGAGTAAGACCGTTTTCCGGGCCGATGACATGGATTATGCCATTTTTAGGATGACCGAGTCCATATAGCGTCACGCCAAACTCGTTAGCATTAGCGGTCAATGTCTCCACCTGATTTCTCGACACCGGGTCGGCTATCGGTTTATCCTGGTTTTGTGTCGGTATGTTATGGTCGGGCGAGCAAAAAGTTCGTTCCGGTCTGAACACTTTCAAGCCGCGACGGCGCAACCCCTCAAACGCCTGCGGGCTTGTCACCTCGTGGCAATAATGACGGTCTATATAGAGTTGTGTCGGGCCGCCGTCAATCACGTTGACCGAATGTGCGTCCCAAATTTTGTCAAATAATGTCTTTCCCATTGCTAATATATTATGCGTAAATGGTTATATCCCAGCCACTCTATCTCACGAACTTGTTAATCGCATCAATAAACGCCTCGGCACTCGCAGCCACAATATCGGTATTAGCCGAGAAACCATAATAGCTGTTACCGTCATGCTCAACTGTCATGTGAACCTTACCGATGTCGTTACTACCTTTATTGATTGCCTGAATCAAGAACTCTTTAACAACCATCGTGCGGTGGATTATGAGCTTGATTGCCGAGATTGCGGCATCAACGGGGCCGTTGCCCGATGCGCACGCTTCAAATTTCTCTCCCGCGATGTCAAGGCCGACACTGGCAACCGACTGTATGCCGACTCCGCTTGTGACTTGGAGGAAATCGAGCTTGATGCGATGTTTCGACGCGTGATGTTTTCCGGCAAGCATCAACACATCGTCATCGTTAATCTCCTTTTTGCGGTCGGCCAATTTCAAGAACGATTCGTAAGCCTTGTCGAGCGCATCTTTGTCAAGCTCTATGCCCAGCACATGAAGGCGATGTTTCAACGCCGCACGTCCGCTGCGGGCGGTGAGCACTATAGAGTTCTCGTCGACACCCACATCTTTAGGGTCGATAATCTCGTAACTCTCGCGGTTTTTAAGCACTCCGTCTTGATGGATGCCCGACGAGTGAGCAAAAGCGTTACGCCCAACGATGGCCTTGTTGGGCTGCACGGGCATATTCATCAGGCTCGACACCATGCGGCTAACGCCATAAATTTTGGTGGTGTTGATGTTAGTTTCGATATCGAGTTCGCGGTGAGAGCGGCAAATCATGGCAACCTCTTCAAGCGAGGTGTTGCCCGCGCGCTCGCCGATGCCGTTGATTGTCACCTCGGCTTGACGTGCGCCGTGGATAATGCCCGACATTGTGTTTGCCGTGGCCATACCAAGGTCATTATGGCAGTGAGTGGCAATGGTGACTTTGTCGATGCCGTCGACATTATCCATCAAATACTGTATCTTCGCACCAAACTCAGCCGGGAGGCAATAGCCGGTCGTGTCGGGGATGTTGACCACAGTGGCACCCGCCTTGATAACCGCCTCGACAACTCGGGCGAGATATTCGTTGTCGGTGCGCCCGGCATCCTCGGCATAAAACTGAACATCCTCGACAAAACGCTTGGCGTATTTCACACAAGCTATGGCGCGTTCCATGATTTCCTCTCGCGTGGAGTTGAATTTGTATCTGATATGATAGTCCGACGTGCCTATGCCGGTATGGATGCGTTTGTGCTTAGCGTACTGCAACGCGTCGGCTGCGACGCGTATGTCATTCTCCACCGCGCGTGTCAGAGCGCATATCGTGGGCCATGTCACAGCCTTTGAAATCTCCACTACCGAGTTGAAATCGCCCGGACTTGAAACCGGGAAACCCGCTTCTATAACGTCCACGCCAAGTTCCTCCAACGACTTGGCCACTTCGATTTTCTCCACAGTGTTGAGCTGGCACCCCGGCACCTGCTCTCCGTCACGCAATGTCGTGTCAAATATAAATAATCTATCGCTCATAGACTTTGACTCATGCGGAGCCGGTAGCCCCGCGGGTTAAATGGATATATTAGCCTAATCTTCCGATTAGCGCCGGTTTAAAAGCTAAGGGGTCAAAGGAGTATATCAATATGCAAACCTTCAAACTCAACACTTCAACCGTTAACAGTGCTATTTTGTTGCAAAGTTACCATAAAAATCATGAGAGACAAAATAATTCGCAATTATTTCGCCCCTCATAGTTACTATTTATAATTTTATCGGCAATATCAGCGGCTCTCACGACTTCTTCAATCGCAAACAAGCCCAACGGTCGCGCGACGTGACACCATCAGGCGTTAACCCACAAGGAACGGCAGCCGCTGCCACAATCTCGACATCCTCCTCATAGAAACCGCTAAGGAGCATCGTTCCGCCCGGCAAAAGTTTTTGAGCGTAAGCGGCGATGTCTCCGGTGATAACATTGCGGTTGATATTCGCAACGAAAAGTTCAACCGGGTCGAGGCTTTCGAGCATTGACGCGTCGCCAAGCAAAACATCAATTTCGGGATGTCCGTTGGTAGCCACGTTCTCTACCGCGTTCACATGGGCCATCGGGTCAATCTCAATGGCGGTCACAGGCGACGCGCCACGCATAGCCGCAAGGATGGCGAGAATCCCGGTGCCGGTGCCCATGTCAATCATCGACTTGCCCTGCAAATCGGTGTCAAGCAGACGAGCGATAATTAATGATGTAGTGGCATGATGGCCTGTTCCGAAAGCCATTTTCGGGTCAATCACTATATCATAACGGCACTTCGGAAATCCCGTATGGAACGAGCTGTGAATCACACAACGGTCATCGACCACTATCGGCTGAAAATAATTCTTTTCCCATTCACTATTCCAGTCGCGACCTTCCACAAAAGTGTGGGTCACCTCAGTTCGACGTTCACCGCCGGGCAATTCGGCGACCGCCGCTGCGACCGCCGCCTCATCGGCACGCTCTTGTCGTATATAAGCCGTCAATCCATGCTCGTCGGGCACGAAACTCTCATAGCCGATTTCACACAAAGCGTCAGCCAGCAAATCAGTTGCCACCTCATCGCATGGGGTCAGATTGACTCTCGTTTCAATATAATCATTCATAACGTTTTATATCAATATCATTGGTTGAATTAAGATTCTAACTATTTCTAAATGGAAAGTAGCAAAGTTCGTCAGAATCCACGGAAACTGCAAGGATTTTGGCGGAAATCGTGTTAACAAAACTCTGAAATGCACCCCGCCGTTATGTCATTCCAAAGTTTTCCAACACTGCCTACATCTTTTGTGCCCGATGTTTTTTCCATCTGACAAGCAGTTTTTATTGAGAAAATCGCTATATTTGCGGGGCAGACCGCAAGCGGAGACCCGGTCACGGGGCAAAGCGGGCGGGGCTGCGACAACATTTTATTGAAAAGCGTTTACTCAACGCTCTTTCTTGACACTGTGGAACTTCGCAACTTTCAGAATGAGTCAAGGAATGAGGCAAACGGTAGATGGCTTAGGCGGATATGTATACAATAGCCACGCTATGGTGGCGCATTGGCATATTCCGGCGTAAGGTCACCCCATGTTTGCCCGTTCGACTCATTCGGGCAATGCGAAGGCCTCACAGTGTGGGACGGGCAACAAGTAAGGTCCTTGCGCTTTTTTATTTATTGACCTTAACCGCCAACGCTGAGGATCCCGCGGCAACTGTTTTAATCAAATATGAAACAACGCGATCTCAAACTGTGTCTATTAACACTGCTCGCCGCATTCTGTTGCGCTCCGGCCATCTCGGCAAGCGTCAAAATCGGGAAACTCTACTACAACCTTAACGGTACCACTAAAACCGCAGTGGTGACGTACTACAGCAACAATAGTAGTAGCAATAAAAATTACGTTTCGGGAGATTTGGTGATTCCCTCAACCATTGAATACAACGGCACAACCTACTCAGTGACAATGATTGGCAACTCGGCGTTCTACGGCTGTTCCAATTTGTCGTCTGTGTCAATCCCAAACACCGTGACATCGATTGACAGCTATGCGTTCAATAGTTGTTCCAGGATGACCGCTGTGACCATCCCCAACTCGGTGACATCAATCGGCTCCAGAGCATTCTCCTATTGCAGCGGCCTGAGGTCGGTGACCATCCCCAACTCGGTGACAACGATCGGCGACTATGCGTTCAGTAGCTGTTCCGGGTTGAACTCTGTGACGATTCCAAACTCAGTGACTTCGATTGGCAGCTCAGCGTTCTACAACACAAATATCAAAAAAGCTATATGGCTCAAGAATACGCCGCCCACAGGCGCAAGTAACGTTGGAGCGACAATTAATTACGTGTCAAACAACCAATACAGTTTTTCAAACCAGATAGTATACCCTTCCCTTAGCTCCAAGTTTGAGGTAGACAATGTTGTGTACGTTCCCGTAAGCCCGTCGGAGCGCACATGCGACGTGATTGACTGCAATTATAACCCAACGTCCAAAACGGTCACGATTGACAGCGTTGTCTCCAACCGCAGCATACAGTTCAAAGTGCTAAACATCAAGACTTACGCTTTTTATGACAATGTCTCAATAACAGGGCTTATCGTTAATAATAGGGGCAATATCGGCAACTACGCGTTTTCAGGCTGCACAGCCATGAAGTCGGTTGAAGCCGGCAATAACGGCAACATCGGAGACTATGCATTTTCAAATTGTATAGCCCTATCGTCGGTAAAAGCTAATAATAACGGCAACATCGGCAACTACGCTTTTTCGGGCTGCACAGCTATAACGTCAGTAATAGCCAATAACAACGGTTACATTGACGGCTACGCATTTTCAGATTGCAAGGCTATAACGTCGGTAAAAGCCAACAATAACGGCCATATTGGCGACAACACTTTCTCAGGGTGCACAGCCCTGAAGTCGGTTGAAATCAGCAATAACGGCAAAATCGGCAACTACGCTTTTTCAGGGTGCACGGCTTTAACAAGCGCAGTTGTAGACAATCATGGCGCAATCGGCAACTACGCATTTTCAGGGTGCAATATGGTCAAGTCGCTCACGCTCGGAAGTGATGTCACCTCGATAGGCAACAATGCGTTCTATAACAATAACAGGCTTAAAACAGTGGTGATTCCAGATAGCGTCACAACGATAGGCAGTTCGGCTTTTGAAGGTTGCTCGTCGCTTGATAGCGTGACAATCGGCAAAGGCCTCACGGTGATGAGCGCATCGTCATTCAAGAATTGCTCTTCATTGACATCATTGATAATTCCAGCCAACATCAAAACTATCGGCGACTATGTGTTCTCGGGATGCACGAAATTAGCCGACGTGACTTTTGAAGATTCAAAATCAGAAAATACCGGTACAAATAATACCACACAAACATATCCAAGTTGGACATCAACAAATCACTCAAACTCTTCAACGTCTTCAACTCAGTACGATATCGAAGTGAAAAGCGGAGATACGCTTTCGTTTGAAATCTGGTCGGACAGCGAGGCCGGCTATGACGTTTTGACGGTTTATCTCAACGGGGCAAAACTCGCATCCGTCAACGGATTAAACGCACAAAAAACGGTGACGTATACATTTAACGAGTCGGGTACGTTTAATTTGAAAGTCGAGTATGTTAAGGACAGTTCTCAAAGCCACGGCACAGACCAAGCCGGCATCAGAAATATTATTGTTTATTCAATCAACGGCTCTTTATATGATTTAGCATTAGGAAGCAACGGTTCGTCGCCGTTATTTGCCGACTGTCCGCTCGACGAGGTTTATATCGGACGGAAGTTGTCGTATAAAACGTCATCATCGTACGGCTACTCACCGTTCTACCGCAACAGGTCGCTCCGCTCTGTGAAGATCACCGACAAGGAGACAGAAATCTGTGACAACGAGTTCTATGACTGCTCCAACTTGCAATCGTTTGAGTGTGGCGACGGCGTGACGAAGATAGGCAAATGGGCGTTCTCGGGATGCACGGCGTTGCAATCGTACGCATCGGGAACAAGCGTGGTAAGCATCGGCAACGAAGCATTCAGCGACTGCACGGGGCTGATATCTTTTACCTCGTATGCCGCCGCGCCACCGGTTTGCGGCAACCAGGCTCTCGACGACATCAACAAATGGGAGTGCACACTTTACGTTTTGCCCGGAAGCGTCGATGACTACAAAGCCGCCGACCAATGGAAAGAGTTCTTCTTTATCGAGGAGAACGCCGGAGTTGAAGATGTCGTTGTCGACCAAAACACCGATTCGGTAAACGCACCAATCTACGACATCATGGGCCGCAAAGTCAGCACCACAACGCCCGGCCGCATCTACATCCAAAACGGCCGCAAATTCATCGCCCGCTAATAGCCTCTCTCTCGGCCTCGCCTCAAAGCGAAAAAAGGCGACACAACTACTTGTATCTCACAAGCAGCACCTCGACATCGGGGTGCTGCTTTTGCTATGACATAACCGCCATACAATAAGAAGTAACGCATGGCGAGCCGTTACCATAAATTTAACAACCGCCTTTTCACATTAACCTCCAAAATTTCGTATTTCAAATGATATGGATTAACTTTGCATTGCAGCAACTATTAATGTCAGAAACAACCCAATGATTGAATATATAAAAGGCGAAATCGCCGAATTGACTCCAACCTACGCCGTGATTGACTGCGGCGGAATTGGCTACCTGCTCAACATCACACTGCCAGCCTATGAGCGTCTTGAAGGTAAACCGACCGCCAAGCTGCTCGTTCACGAAACGATAAGAGAAGACGCCCACTCCCTGTTCGGGTTCACCGACGAACGCGAACGATCATTATTCAGAGCGTTGATAGGCGTGTCGGGGGTCGGGGCCAACACGGCACGCATGATATTATCGTCAATCCCGGCCGCCGAACTCGAGACTGTGATAGCCTCTGGCGACCACTCACGCCTCAAAAACGTAAAAGGAATCGGCGTAAAGACCGCCCAACGCATAATTGTTGACCTCCGAGATAAAATAAAACCCAACGACGATGCGTTAATATTGCAGCCTGTCAAATCATCTGAAGCCCACGACGAGGCATTGGCCGCACTGGTGATGCTCGGATTCCCGCGTCCACAGTCGGCAAAAGTGCTGAAGAAACTGTTTGATGCCGACCCCGCTCTGAAAGTGGAGCAAGCCATCAAACGCGCGCTGACGATGATGTGACAGCAGCGGGACACGCCGTTCTGAAACGCTTGCGCCTTGTCGCTTTTAACCGCGTTGAACCGTTGAGCGGCGTCCGCAGTGACATTGCAATGAGAAAGAGTATCGACCGAAAACGAATAAAACGACTGATTATAGCCTGTGGATGCGTGGCAGCGTTCACAGCGTCGTCGTTTATTGCCGTCGGCCAATATTATAAGCCGTCAATCACGCCACCGCCGCCCGCGCCTCCGGCTCTCCCCTCGCCTGCCAATCCCGCCGACTCGATAATGATGCCGTTTCCCGTGCAGCAAACCATCCCGCAGAACTATGAAGAACTGATGGAAGATCAATTTGCCGCTGACCTCGCATCGCCGTCCAACATCACCACTCAAGCCGAATTTGACCCCGAGACAGGTTACTATGTGGTCAGAACCAAACTCGGAGACCAAGAGATAGCAACACCGTTTCTCCTCTCAGAAAGCCAATACAACAACTGGCAACTGCGACGCTCACTCCAAGAATACTACCGCGAGCGCAACATGGAGCTTCAGGAGAAACGCGACAAAGAGCCGTTCAACATCTTCGACATGAATTTCGCGCTCGGCCCTTTGGAAAAGATTTTCGGACCCGGCGGCGTGCAACTCAAAACTCAAGGCTCGGTGCAGATACGCATGGGCATAAAGTCAAACAAGACCGACAACCCATCACTCTCCCTGTCGGCCCGGCGCAAAACTTTTTTTGATTTTGACCAAAAGATTCAGGCGACAATTGCCGCCACTGTCGGCGACAGGCTAAAATTCAATATGTCGTACAACACCGACGCGACCTTTGATTTTGACTCCAAAAACATCAAGCTCGCCTACGAAGGCAAAGAGGACGACATCGTCAAAAACATCGAGGCCGGTAACGTGTCGATGACCACAGGGTCGTCACTGATAAGGGGCAGCACCGCTCTGTTTGGTATAAAAGCGCAATTGCAGTTTGGCCGACTAACCACTACCGCCCTTGTGTCGCAACAGAACTCCGAATCAAAATCGGTAAGCAGTAAGGGAGGTGTGCAAACTACCGACTTTTCGGTAAACGCCGACAACTACGACCAAAACCGCCACTATTTTCTGGGTCACTTCTTCCGCGACAACTACGACCAGTTCGCGGCGCGACTCCCCTACGTTGCCTCAGGGGTCAACATCACGCGCATCGAGGTGTGGGTGACAAACAAGAACAGCAACTTCAACGAAGCGCGCAACATTGTGGCGTTCATGGACTTAGGTGAAAACAAAGTACTTGCCAGCGACCACTGGACACCAATCGATCCGACTCTTAACATCCCGCCGGCCAATACATCAAACAACCTATTGGAGGAAATCAAGGATAACTTTCCTGAAGCGCGCAACATCAACAGCGTCACCCAAGCGCTCGCTTCATTGTCGACCTATGGCATCGAAGGTGGCCGCGACTACGAAAAAGTCGAAAGCGCCCGCCTGCTGTCGTCGTCGGAGTACACGCTCAATTCCACTCTCGGCTACATTTCAATAAAAAGCGCACTTAACGCCGATGAAGTGCTGGGCGTCGCCTACGAATACACCTATCAGGGACAAGTATACCAAGTCGGTGAGTTTTCGAGCGACATCACATCAACGAGCCAGGCTCTTTATGTCAAGATGCTCAAAAGCACCACCGTGGCTCCCAAGTTGCCGATGTGGGACCTTATGATGAAAAATGTCTATAGTCTTGGCGCATACCAATTGCAGTCCAACAACTTCAGGCTAAACATCATGTACCTCAGCGATACGACCGGCACACAAATCAATTACCTCCCAGTGCCTAAACTTAACAACCAGCCGCTGCTACAGGTGATGAACCTCGACCGTATCGACTCAAACCAGCAAAGCAACCCCGATGGATTTTTCGACTATATAGAGGGTTACACCGTGCAGTCTCAAAACGGCAAAATAATCTTCCCCGTAGTTGAGCCGTTTGGCAGCCACTTAGCCAAGAAAATCGACGATCCCGCACTTGCCGAACGTTATGTCTATCAAGAACTTTACGACTCCACTCTCGTTGTGGCGCGACAGTTTGCCGACAAAAATAAGTTCATTCTGAAAGGTAAATATCAGGCATCGTCGGGAGCGCAAATCAGGCTCAACGCCATGAACGTGCCGCGAGGTTCGGTCATAGTCTCCGCCGGAGGTGTAATACTGACTGAAAACAGCGACTATACCGTCGACTACTCTATGGGTATAGTCACCATAACCAACCAAAGCATCATCGACTCGGGACAAAGCATCAGCGTGACCCTTGAAAATCAGTCACTATTTTCGATGCAAAGGAAAACGCTCCTCGGTCTCGACTTGCAATACGCCTTTAACAAAAACTTCAACATCGGGGCTACTATCTTGCACTTCTCGGAGAAAGCTCTGACCGAGAAAGTCAACATCGGCGACGAGATTATCAACAACACCATGTGGGGCCTTAACATGAGCTACAACAACGAGTTCATGTGGCTCACAAACTTGCTGAACAAAATCCCCACGGTCAACGCCGTTCAGCCGTCAAAACTCAGCGTCACAGCCGAATTTGCCCAACTTGTCCCTCACAAGCAAAAGACCGGGTCGGCACAAGGCAGCTCCTATGTCGATGACTTCGAGTCGACACAGACCGGCATCGACCTGCGCTCACCCTATTCATGGTTCCTCGCCTCCACCCCCTACGAAAGCGGGAATAACGCACTGTTCCCCGAAGCGGCTTTGTCAAACAACGTCGATTACGGAAAAAACCGCGCGCTAATCAACTGGTACTATATCGACCGAATGTTCACCCAGCGCAATTCGTCGATGTGTCCCGGTTATATACGGAGCGACCTCGAACAACTGTCAAATCCTTACGTCCGCGAGGTGACATCGCGCGAAATATTCCCGAAGCGAGAACTCAACTACGGCGAATCGCCTATTATACAGACGCTTAACTTATCATTCTATCCCACCGAGCGCGGGCCCTACAACCTCGACGCTACAAATATCGACGACAAGGGCAACCTGCTCAACCCCGAGAAACGTTGGGGCGGAATCATGCGCAAAATGGACAACACCAACTTCGAGCAATCAAACATCGAGTATGTGCAGTTCTGGATGATGAACCCCTTCCTCGACCCCAACAACCAAAACTACGACGGCGGCGACTTGTACTTCAATTTCGGTGAGATGAGCGAGGATATTCTCAAAGACGGATTGAAATCATACGAAAACGGCATACCCTACGACGGCAACACGCAATTTCTCACCAACACTGCGTGGGGACGCGTCTCTACACAAAACTCACTGACCTATTCATTTGACAACAACGCCGGTTCGCGCAAAGCGCAGGACGTGGGTCTCGACGGCCTTCCCAATGACGATGAGTTCACGTTTGACTCCTATAGCACCTTTCTCGACCAACTGAGGCTCAAACTGTCGGCAGCCACTATCGCCGAGATGCAAAGCGACAAGTTCTCTCCGTTCAATGACCCCGCAGGCGACAATTACCACTTTTTCCGCGGTTATGACTACGACGAGCAGCGCCTTTCAATCCTCGAACGTTACAAACGCTACAACGGCGTGGAAGGCAACTCACTGTCACCGGAAGACGCCGATGACCAGCTTTACCAGTCATCGCGGAGCGTCCCCGATGTCGAGGATATCAATCAAGACAACACCCTAAACGAATACGAACGCTATTTCCAATACAAGGTTTCTATTCGTCCTGAAGATTTTGTTGTGGGCAAAAACTACATAACCGACAAACAAGTGTCGCTCGTGCGAACACGCGACGGCAAAGACCAAGAGGTCGAATGGTACCAGTTCAAAATACCCTTGAGCGACTATGAACGCGTGGTTGGCTCAATCAACGACTTCTCGACCATCAGATTCGCCCGCATATTCATGACCGGATTCAAACAGGTCACACACCTGCGTTTCGCCACACTGGAACTTGTCAGAGGCGAGTGGCGCCCCTACCAATTCAATCTCAATGCCCGAGGCGACGCTCCGGCTGAAGGCACGCTCGACATATCGGTAGTCAACATCGAGGAAAACTCCGACCGCGAACCTGTCAACTACGTTCTCCCCCCGGGCGTAAGCCGTGTCACCGACCCGGGACAATCACAGATAACACAGCTCAACGAACAATCAATGTCGCTCAAAGTCACCGGACTGCAAGCCGGCGATGCCCGCGGCGTTTATCGCAACACCCAGCACGACCTTCGCAACTATAAACGTATGCAGATGTGGATTCACGCCGAAAAACTCATCAACGACGTTTCCTCAGGGCTGAAATCGGGTGAAATATCGGCATTTATCCGCATCGGCACCGATGTAAAAAACAACTTCTATGAATACGAGATTCCGCTGACCCTCACCCCCGAAGGCAAGTACAACGACGGCGACAACGACCGCCGCCGCGTATGGCCAATAGAAAACTTCATGGATCTCAAGCTGCAAAACCTCGTCAACCTCAAGAAAGAACGTAATGCCGAGAAAAACATCGAAGGAAGCGGTGTGGGATATGCCACCCTCTATACAGGCCGCGACCCCGATAACGAGAACAACCGCATGGCCGTCATGGGCAACCCATCGCTCAGCGACATCCGCGTGATGCTTATCGGCGTGCGCAACAATTCTTCGACAGTAAAAAACGGCATAGTCTGGGTCAACGAACTTAAAGTTACCGATTTTGACAACAGCGGAGGTTGGGCTGCCAAAGCCAACGTCAACCTCGGACTGTCGGACATAGCCACGCTCAACTTCGGCACCCACATCGAAACCGCAGGATTTGGCGGCGTCGACCAGTCGCTTAACGAGCGACGCATGGACGACTACGAGCAGTATAACTTCGCCGTGCAGGGCGATGTCGGCCGCTTCCTCCCCGAAAAAGTGAAGCTCAAAGCCCCCATCTACTACTCTATCTCCAAAGAGAAGACTTCTCCCAAATACAACCCTCTCGACCAAGACGTACTGCTCAAAGACGCCCTCGACGAGGCTAAGGATAAACATGAGCGCGACTCTATTACCGACTACTCAACTGAGCGCACAACCATCAAGAGCTTCAGCATTTCGGGACTTAAATTTGACATTCAAAGTAAGAACCCGATGCCCTGGGACCCCGCCAACTTCACGTTTAATTTCTCATTCAACAAGCAGACCAAGATGGACCCCACGACCGAGTATGAGTACACCAACGATTACCGCGGTTCGTTCCAATACTCCTACACCCCCTATATAAAAGGTTTGCGACCGTTTGGCTGGATAAAGAGCAAAGACAAAAATCTTAAGTTCATCAAAGAATGGGAGCTGAACTATCTGCCCACCAACATCACATTCCTAACCACCATGTCGCGCTACTACTACGAGCAACAGACCCGCAGCGAGACCGATGTGATGTTCCAGTTGCCGGTGTCGGTGAGCAAAAACTTCCTTTGGGACAGACAACTGTCACTCACATGGAACCTTACCAAGCAGCTCAGCCTTACATTCAACTCCAACACCTCGGCCCGCATCGAAGAAACCGTCGGCGCGGTTAACAAAAAACTGTTCCCCGACAAATACAAGCAGTGGAAAGACACCGTATGGCAAAGCATACTCTCGCTCGGAACGCCATGGGCCTATAACCAGACGTTCACAGGCACATACAAGCTGCCGTTTAGCCGCATCCCCGTGGTCGATTTCCTCACCGGGTCGGTGACCTACAACGCAACATACCGTTGGGACCGCGGCGCGACAATCGACGATGTGAACCTCGGCAACACAATTTCAAACCAAGCGGCATGGAACGTTGACGGGCGATTGAATTTCGAATCGCTCTACAACAAGTTTGACTACCTCAAGAAAGTCAACAAACGATTTGCCAACACCCGCCGCACCACAACGACAACCAAGAAACCTAAGAAATTTGAGCGCACCTATAAGCTGAAACCCGACACAACGCTCGTCATCAAGCACAACCTGCGCAACAAGAAAGTCAAGGTCGTTGCCACCACCACCGACGGCAAGCCGTTCCCGGTGCAGACGCGCGTCATCGACCAATCGTCAATCGAGGTACTCACAAAAGCTGATAAAAACGTCAAATTCACCATCACCGAGATTCTCAAAGAGGAACGCTCGGTGTGGAAAGAAATCGCGGAATACTCAACCCGCTTCGCCATGAGCCCGAGGTCGATTAGCGTGCGCTGGCGCACATCCCACTCTCTGTCGCTACCTCTGTTCCGCAACGACATCGGCAACGCCTTTGGCCAAAGCACAAGCTACGGCCCGATGTCGCCCGGTCTTGACTTCGCATTCGGATTTACCGATGAAAGCTATGTCGACAAGGCTAAGAGCCGCGGCTGGCTCATAACCGACGACGGTCAGACATCTCCCGCAATCTGGTCAAAGGGCAATGAGCTTAACATTGAGCTGAACCTCGAGCCGTTGAAGGGGTTGAAGATTCAACTCACGACCAACCGCACCGACAACCGCACAAATCAGATACAGTTCATGTACGACAATATGCCGATAACACGTTCAGGAAGCTATACTAAAACCCACTGCGCCATAGCCACCTCACTGCGGTCGAGCAAAGCCGACAACGGCTACTATTCAAAGGCGTTCCAGGACTTCCTCAACAACATTCCCATCATTGCCGACCGTATCGAAAGCAAGTATGCCGGCATGAACTATCCTGAAGGGGGCTTCATGCGCGACAATCCTTACGCCGGACTTCCGTTCAACCCCGAAGTGGGCACCGTCAGCCAGACCAGCAGCGACGTGTTGATTCCCGCATTCATAGCCGCATACACAGGTAAAGACCCCCACAAAATCTACACCGACCCGTTCCCCTCGTTCGCCCACGCTATGCCCAACTGGCGCGTGACCTACGAAGGCTTGGTCAACATCGGCAATATGCGCAACATATTCAAGACATTCACCCTCACCCACGCCTACCAGTGTACCTATACAGTCGGTAGCTATACATCCTACCTCAATTGGCTCAGCGTCGACGGCAACTACGGATTCACCCTCGATGAACTGTCGGGCAACCCAATTCCATCGTCGCCCTACAACATCTCGTCGGTATCTATCAACGAGAAATTCGCACCTCTCATCGGCGTCAACGTCACTCTCAAAAACGACCTCTCGTTCAATGCCGAATACCGCGATAGCCGCACACTTACGCTCAACTCGGCTGCCGGACAGCTTGTTGAGGCGACCACCAAGGGGATAACCGTCGGCGCAGGCTACAAAATCGTCGGGTTCAACAGCGTGCTCAAGATGAAAGGCTCACAGACGGGAATCAGCAACGACCTCACCATCAACGCCGACCTCTCGCTGCAAGAAACCCAAGCACTGATACGCCGCATTGAGAGCAACTACACCCAGCCGACAAGCGGCACGCGCACGTTCAACATCAACGTCATGGCAAGCTATGTGATGAGCAAACGACTCACCATCTCGGCGTTCTTTGACCACCAGGTCAACACCCCCCTCGTCTCCAACTCGGCCTACCCCACCACCAACTCTTCCTACGGCTTGTCGTTCAACCTCAACCTCGCCCGTTAACTCCGCACCGCAAGCATCGTTTGACTTTACTATTCGTCCGAATATTTGGAACGGTTCTTTCGTAATCTTCTATTGGGTGAAACGAATGAGTTGCGGAATAGGTATATGGTGGTTAACGCTCCGGAAGAACTGACGGCAAAACAAATCAGGCAAATCGACCGTACAAGTACCGAACAACCTACCGTACAAGTAACCGAACAAGTTCACTCATTGCTATTAGCTTTATCAAACGAACAATTACCGTTAAAAGTGTTGATGGAGAAAGTCGGTCTGAAACATCGTCCGACATTTTTGGAGAATTATATCAGCCCCGCTTCCGAAGCCGGTATTCTCAAGGTGCTATATCCCGACAAGCCTAACCATCCGAGACAAAAATACCTGCTTACAGCAAAAGGGTTGGCTTTATATAACGAAATCAAGAAAATACAATAGTCTTAATAATTGTTCCCATTTGAGCACATTTGTTCCCATTTGAGCCTCTCAGTCTCGGCGTTCTTTGACCACCAGGTCAACACACCTCTCGTCTCAAACTCGGCCTACCCCACCACAAACTCATCCTACGGCTTGTCGTTCAACCTCAACCTCGCCCGATAACCACAGCATCATCATAAAAATTCGGAAAGGCTCATTACTGTTAATCATTTTTAACAAATGGAGGGGGTAATAACTGGATATTTTGATAATTTTGCCAATATTTTCATTTAGTCATTAACTAAAAACATTCGCAAAATGAAAAAATTTAAATTCTTTTTATTCGCTGCAGCAGCAGCTATTATCAGTGTATCCCTATCGGCATGTTCTGACGATGACGACGACGAAAGCTATCCCAAAAATCTAATAGGAAGATGGCAAAGCGAGTCGCGAATAAGCCGAACAACAAGCTGGGACAGTGGTGAAACAACGGAAACTGAATCGGCCTACTACGATACCGAAGTCGAATTTTTTGACGACGGTACATACTATGTATACAAGGGCGGCGCACCGCTTTGGCAAAGTAGTGAATACCGCGATGGTAAATGGAGCTACAAAAATGGCTATATAACCACCGCATGGGGAAGTGATTATGATGAGATAGACAGCCACCACGTGCTGAATCTGACACCGACAACCCTCGATCTTGAAACAACGGATTATGATGACCACAAAGGTTACACCAATTACAACTGTGTGTCATTCATAAAAGTAGAATAATCGAATTTCAACCCATAGACAAAAGGAGGAGCGCTTGACTATTTCGAGGGCTCCTCTTTCATAATAAGGAGCACATCGCCCGGGCGAAGGTGACGGCTACCGTTAGGGACAAGATATTTACCTTTGCGACGCACCATTATGACGAGAGAGTCGGCAGGGAGATTGAGGTTCATGTTGCGCAACGTGTCGCCACTGGCAAAATGTGATTCGGTCAGGGTTATGGTTTCGAGCGAGGTGGGTATATCATCGGCAAGTTCAACGCCGAAGTCGCTATCGTCGGCCTCTTGGGGCGCATCGAGCTTGAGCCACTCGGCGCACTTAACAACAGTGGTGCCCTGGATAAGCAACGACAACAGTGTAACGAAAAACACTATGTTGAAGATTTGACTCGCACCGTCGATGCCGGCGATTACCGGATAGGTGGCAAAGATGATAGGCACAGCACCTCGAAGCCCCACCCACGAAACGAAACAGCGAGCGTTGAACGAGAGTTTGCGCAGCGGTGCGAGACAGAGAAACACGCTCAGCGGTCGGCCTATCAATATCATAAACACGCCAATCAACAACGACACGGGAGCAACTACCATCATCTCGTGTGGATTGACAAGCAACCCGAGCATCAAGAAGACGACAATCTGGGCAAACCACGTCAGCCCATTCATAAATTTAGATGTGGCACGGACTGTCGATGACGATGAGTTGCCAATCACTATACCGCAAATGTAGACAGCCAAATAGCCGTTGCCGCCTAAAGCCGATGTCGACGAGAATGTGAAGAATAGTGCGGCAAGGAGCAATATCGAAATCATCGACGAGGCTTGAGACGCGTCTTCGCTCAACTGACCGCCGCTGCCTATGCGCCGATAAAGCGAAATGAGCCAAAGAGCCGCTTTGCCTATAAAGTAGCCGCCCAAACCGCCGACAGTAAACTGCAATAGTATCTGATAGATAAGCGTCCAGCCCGACACCTCTCCCCCGCCGTTGAGGGCTTGGATGAGAACAATGGTGAGCATATAAGCCATAGGGTCGTTGGAACCGCTCTCAAGCTCGAGCATAGGGCGCAAGTGTTCGCGTAGGTGAACCTTGCGACTGCCAAGTATGCCGAACACCGAAGCGGAGTCGGTCGACGACATCGTTGCCGCAAGCAGCAACGACGGCAAGAACGCGAAATGGATGTTGGTCCACGACATCCCCGACAGCCACCAGACAAAAAGCCCCGTAAGCAATGCCGTCAGAAAAACACCGATGGTCGAGAGAATCAAACCGGGAGCCACGACAGGCTTAATCGAGGATATGCGCGTGTCCATACCACCCGAAAAAAGGATGATACAGAGAGCGACCATACCGACATTCTGCGCCGTGTGGGTGTCGCTGAACTGGATGCCGAGGCCGTCAGTGCCGAAGCACATTCCCACCAACAGGAAGACCAACAGCAAGGGCAAGCCTCGACGGTAACCGGTTTTGCCGAGGAATACGCCGGCAATCAATAATACCGAGCCAACCAATAGTATGTTCTCAGGAGTCAAAAGATTCATATTATCAACTATGGATATAAATGTTTCAGATTATAAAATAGTTCAAATCAGTGGGAATTACTCTTTTTCTGACAATTCGAGCCAGCGCATCTCTTTATCGTCGAGAAGCGACTTGACCTCTTCATATCGCGCCGAGCGGGCTATGATGTCGTCGGCCGAAGCCTCTGACGATTGGAATGAAAGTTCAAGCTCAGCCTTCTCGGCCGTCAATTGTTCAATCTCGACGGTCAGAGCCTCCAGCTCCTTGCGCTCCTTGAATGTGAGTTTGACCGGGCGCTCGGCTTTGGGCCGTTGATTCGTTTTAGGCTTAGCCGCAGCCGCATCAGTGGCATCGGCACGCTTGCGCTCTTCGCACCACTGACGGTAATCGCTGTAACCGCCTGGAAAGTCTTTAACCTTGCCCTTACCCTCAAACACAAACAGGTGGTCGACGGTGCAATCAAGGAAAAAACGGTCGTGGCTGACGATGATGGCGCATCCCTTAAATTCTTTAAGATAATCTTCAAGAATGCCGAGCGTGACGATGTCGAGGTCATTGGTCGGCTCATCGAGAATTAGGAAATTGGGCGAACGCATCAACACGGCCGCCAAATGCAAACGGCTACGCTCGCCACCGCTCAATGTGTGAATATATTTCTGCTGGTCTGCGGGACTGAAAAGGAAGTGGGTGAGAAATTGCATCGGCGTGTAGTGAGTATCGCCGTTGATGACCACATCCTCGGCTATCTCGGTTATAGCGTCGATTACCTTTTTGTTCTCGTCAAAAGTGATTCCGTCTTGGCTGTAATAGCCGAATCTGACCGTTTCGCCAACGTCAAACGAGCCGCTGTCGGGTTTGACGATGCCTTGAAGCATTTTTATAAAGGTGGATTTGCCGACACCGTTCACTCCGATGATTCCCACTTTCTCATAGCGAGCAAAAATGTAGTTGAAATCATCAAGCACCACCTTGTCGCCAAAACGCTTGGAAACCCCTTTGGCCTCAAATATTTTTGAACCGATATATGACGATTTTACCTGAAGATTAACGTTTTTTTCCGATAGATTTACCTGCGACCGCTGCTTGAGGTCATAATAAGCGTCGATGCGGTATTTCGCTTTGCCGGCTCGGGCTTGCGGTTGGCGGTTCATCCACTCTTGCTCCTTGCTGAGTAGGTTTTTCACCTTGGCAAGCTCGGCGGTCATCGCCGCGATGCGTTCCGCACGGCGGCGCATATAGTAGTCATAATTACCATCGTAGGTGTAAATCGTTTCGCGGTCGATTTCGATGATTTTGTTGCAGACGCGGTCAAGGAAATAACGGTCGTGGGTCACCATGAGCAATGTCACCCTCGATTTCGACAGATAGCCCTCAAGCCATTCCACGGTCTCAATGTCGAGATGGTTGGTAGGCTCATCGAGAATGATGAGTTGAGGTTCCGACAGTATGACGCGGGCAAGCGCGACACGTTTCTTTTGACCGCCCGACAAGCTCGCTACTCTCTGCGACAAATCAGTAATGGACATCTGAGTTAACAGTTGCTTTAGACGGTCTTCGTAATCCCAAGCCGCAGCCGCATCCATATCGTGAACGGCGGCATTGATTTCATCATCGTCGGCCAAAGCGAGTGCGGCTTCATAGCGGCGCACCGCCCGGGTTACAGGGGTGTCAAACAATAAGCAACATTCGGCCACCGTCATTTCCGGGGGCAACTCGGGGATTTGGGCAAGGTAGCCTACCCGCAAATCGTTGTGATAGACGATGGAGCCTTCATCGGCCGCCTCCTCCCCCGCCAAACAGCGGAGCATGGTTGTCTTGCCCATACCGTTTTTAGCTATTAAACCGATTTTATCTCCCTCGTTGACACCGAAAGTCACATCTTTAAACAATATGCGGTCACCGACACTTTTAGTGAGGTTTTCTACTTGCAGGAAACAGGTCATAAATAACGAATTGTAGGCTGACGATTATAGAATAGCGCAAACGGGCTGTTTACAGTACAAATTTAACACTTTTCAAACAGAAAAACGCAAAGGGCGATAAAGAAAATCAGGCCGCATCTTGCGACGCGGCCTGAAATTGAAAGAATCTGATTAAAATCGCAGTTGTATTATTTCAACTGTGTTTCGATGTAGTTGCGCAAAGGCTCGTTCTCGGGGTCGATTTCAAGGAATTTGGTGAAATAAATTTTAGCGTTTTCCTTGTCACCGAGTGCGAGATAGTAGTTAGCAATCTGGTTGTAGCAGGTGACATATGTGTCCTTGCGCGCAGTCTTGTTATCGGGATTTGCGTCGAGCAATTCGATAGTCTTGTTAAATGCGTCGACAGCTTCCTGGTCAGCTTTGCCGCCGTTCTTGATGAGAAGGATACGAGCGCGGGTGAAAGGAAGGTTATAGTTGTCGGGTACTTTGGCGATAACAATGTCGACATATTTAAGAGCGTTGGCAACAGCCTCCATGCGCTGAAGCGAGTCGGTAGCCGTAGCTGCTACGTTTTGGTAGCGGCGAGCGAGGACAAATTGGTCGTTGGTAGAACAGTCGCCGTGGTCAACATATTGTTGCTGAGATGCTGCCGCTTCAACATACATTTTAGCCTTTGAGTAGGCAGCACTAAGGTCAAGCAAAAGCTCTTTCTTATCAGGGAAGGTCTTGACAGCCGCCTCATACTGGGTTACTGCCACTGTATCCTGACCGAGTTCTTGAAGGATAGTGCCGTATGTGGTGAAATCGTTGGGCACATACTTACCTTTAGCGGCTTGATTGGCAAAGAATACTTTGGCATACTTCTCAGCCTCTTGATAATTCTTCATCGCAGCCTGATCAAGGAACTGCATACGCTGCATATAGATGTTATTCGGGTCTTCCGAAAGGATTTTGGTAGCCAAGTCAAATGATTCCTGATATTTCTTGCCAAAGTTGAGCAGAGCCACATATCTGATTTCATCCTTCTTGAAGTGGTTGGGGTTTTGGATATATTTGCCATACTGTTCGGCAGCCATTGTGAACTGGTCGTTGTCATAATATTTTTCGGCAAGCTCACGCTGAGCGAGAGCCGAATTAGGCTGTTTCTCCAAAAGTGCTTTCAGACGGTCAATTGAATAGGCGGGATTGACAGTAAAATAAGTGCGGGCATATTTCACATAGCTTTCGGGGTGGTCAATTTCGCCGTTGTCTTCACCGTCAAACGCCATTGCCATATCATATAGGCCGGCTGCTTCACCAACGTTGGTGGGAGCCGCCATATCGGCTTGCAGGATGTAGATTGCGGGGTGTTTCTTGTTGATTTTAAGTGCCTTGGCAATCATTTTGTCAATCTCCTTAGCGTAGAGCGCATGGTCGGCCATGTGGTAAGCGCGAGCTATGTTGACATAGGTGACAGCGTCTTTCTTGGCTAACGATTGGGCTTTTTTGAACTGGTCTTCGGCAGCGTCTTTGTTGCCATTGGCGAGGGCGAGCGAGCCGAGGCCCACGTAGTTGTAAGAATACTCGGGGTTAGCAGCGATACCGTCATTGAAATACTTTTCGGCATCAGCCTTATTGCCGTTTTTCAAAGCGATAGCACCGAGATAGTAGTTGGCCTGAGCCTTGTCGGTGTCAGCGTCGCCTAAGGTACGGTTAAGGATGATAGAGGCCTCCTCGAGATTGTCGGCATTGTAATATTGGATTCCATCTTTAAATCCTTGCGCCGAAGCTGTAACGGCACCTACCAACAGTAAAGAACTCAAAAATTTAATTCTCATATTAATTACTTGGTTAGTTATGTATTATTTATTCTTTTATTCAACATTAACCATGCGGGGATGCACGGTGGCGGGTAATATTCCCGTCTTCATGATTATTTTCTGACCTTGAAAACCGGTTACAAACGAGAAGAACCCATGGGACGGAGTTCCACCCACTCCGGTTGTTATCATATATATGGAACGATATAGCGGATAGCGTCCGTCGTAGATATACGCCTGGTAGGGCTGATATGCTTCTATGCTATCGTCGCGGCGCACCTTCAAAACCTTGACCGACGTGTCAAAAGTCGAGGCTACTGTGTCCTCCACCTCAAGGCTCTTTGCCAGCGACTCTGCCGACGATGTCTCTGCTTTGCGCATATCCGCCGAAATCCAGCTTACACCAATGATGCCGATAGCGTTCTTATTGTTCTTCACGGCCTCAAACACTTCGGGGTTGGTGCTCTGGGCGAATACGTTCTGTCCGAATTTGCCACCGTTGAGGAGAGAATCTTTCATATATTGGACCGTGCTTGACCCTTCATTGTCAAAAACGACCGATATTTTGCCAAGTTTACTCGGCTCAAGCTGGTTCCACTCGGTGATTTCTCCAGAGAGAATCTCTTTGATTTCCTTTATTGAGAGAATGTTTACATTGTTTGCCGGATTGACAATGAGGGCGATAGCGTCGATAGCGATACGCTTAGACTTCGGCTTCTTTTTGTTTGACTCTAAGTAGGCGCGCTCCTGTGGCGTGAGGTCGCGAGCGAGCACGGCCGAGGGGATATTGAGACCCATCAAAGAGTCGACGGCGGCTTTTTCACTGATGTAATAAGGCAATACGCTGACTTCGGGATATATGTATTCAAAAACACCGATTTCCTGCTCCATTATGTTCTCAAAACTTGCGTCACACGCCAAAATCGTTGTGCCGCTCGTGGAGGTAACCCCTTTCGGGCGGTCGGAGTACTTTGCACAACCGCCTACAACTAATGATAACGCCAGGCCGGCCAAAATCAAAAATTTCTTCATAAATGATGATGGTTTCAGAGTGGTAAGGGCTAATTAAATATTGGAATCAATGCCGCGTATTTGGCGGATAGCCCTCCAAATGCCATAGATGATAAACACGACACCACCGCCATAGCGGAGCCAATCCCATTTAGGAATCCAATCAAAGAAATTTATGAGGAACAACACGCCCATTCCAACATAAATCACAATCATAACCGCACCAAATATAGTGCGAGCCAAACTGCCGGCAACAGAGTTATTATCAGATTGTTTCATCTCAACTTATATTTACAACGTCAAACTTCGGGCCATGGGCATCAAGCCTATTAAGCTCAACATATTCAATCAATTAAAGTTTACACACAAGCGTCAACGGCTTGCCGCACAAGCGCGACAGATCACACCACCGCAGACTTGCGTTTGTAAAGGTAGTAAAAAAATATTTGATTTAACGATTTAACGACAAGTGATTATAATCTATTAACACGCTCGCGCCATCTCCGCTAAAACTTATTGATTAATTTTGCATAAAACCAACAACACGTTATGTTACCACCATTAGCCGAGCGTATGAGGCCGACATCGCTTGACAATTACATAGGTCAAGACCATTTGATAGGCCCGAACTGCATATTGCGCCGCATGATTGACAGCGGCAAATTATCATCGTTCATTCTGTGGGGACCCCCAGGTGTCGGCAAAACCACGTTGGCAAAAATCATATCTAATGCCACGAAATCGCCGTTCTACACGCTTAGCGCAGTCCATGCCGGGGTAAAAGATGTCCGTGAAGTGCTCGACCGTTGTCGCCTCGACGCGGCAAGTATGTTCTCCGACAGCCGCCCCATCCTGTTCATCGACGAAATCCACCGTTTCAACAAGTCGCAGCAAGACTCGCTGCTCGGGGCCGTCGAGAGCGGCATAGTGACACTAATCGGTGCGACAACCGAGAATCCGTCGTTTGAGGTCATACGCCCACTGCTGTCACGCGCACAAGTCTACACGCTTAAACCGCTCGAAGCATCGCAATTACAGCAGCTACTCGACCATGCCATAACCGACGACGAAATCCTATCTAAGCGGGATGTCAGAGTCGAGGAAACCGACGCGCTGTTCCGATTCGCAGGCGGCGATGCCCGCAAAATGCTCAACATCCTCGATCTGCTTGAGCAATCAACACCCGCCAAAGAACCAATGGTCATAAATGACCGGCTCGTTACCGACCGATTGCAGGAAAACCCCGCGGCATACGATAAAAACGGCGAGATGCACTACGACATAATTTCGGCGTTCATCAAAAGCATACGCGGCAGCGACCCCGATGCTGCCATCTATTGGCTCGCCCGGATGATTGCCGGCGGAGAGGACCCGGAGTTTATAGCTCGCCGAATGGTGATACTCGCCGCCGAAGATATAGGGCTCGCAAATCCCAATGCCCTACTGCTCGCCAACGCCACATTTGAAGTGATTCAAAAAATAGGTATGCCCGAAGGGCGCATACCGCTATCGGAGTGCGCTGTGTACCTGGCTACGTCGGCCAAGAGCAACTCAGCTTATTTAGCTATAAACTCGGCGCTTGAACTGGTTGAGGCTACCGGTGACTTGCCTGTGCCGCTACACCTGCGCAACGCACCGACCAAGCTGATGAAGCAGATGGGATATGGACATGATTACAAGTATTCACACGACTATCCCGGGCACTTCATACAACAGCAATTCTTGCCCGACACTCTGTCAACAAGGCAGCTATGGGAACCGGCCGACAACCCGGCGGAGCAAAAAATGCGAGAACTGCAACGCTCGCGTTGGAACGGAATGAAGCGTTACTAATCAGCGGCTCAATCAGCGCACCCTAAGCTGCCAAAAAGCGACCGCAGCCGCAGATGCGACATTAAGCGAATCAACCCCGTGGAACATGGGGATTCTCGCCACATAATCAGTCTTGGCAATCGTGCTTTCTGCCAGCCCGTCACCCTCAGTGCCCATCACGATAGCCAGTCGCGGCTCCGCCGACAACGCAGGGTCATCGATTGATACCGAATCGTCGGTCAACGCCATCGCAACCGTCTTAAAGCCTAAGCGGTTCAGGCTTTCGACAGGTTCATCTAACCAAGTCCATGGAACAAGAAAAACCGAACCCATCGACACCCTCACAGCGCGTCTGTTTAAAGGGTCGCACGATTGACGCGTCAACAGCACGGCTTCAATGCCCAAGGCGGCTGCCGCTCGGAATATAGCCCCGACATTTGTCGCATCGACCACACCATCTATTACCACAATTCTTCTCGCTTCGGCACATACCTCCACTACATCGCGATGAGCCTGACGCCGCATTGACATCAGCACACCTCTGGTCAGTTTATAACCGGTCAGTTCTGCCAACAATTCACGGCTCCCGGTATAAATCGGTATATCACCGCATCGCTCAATAATTGCAGCGGCATCGCCATCTATGTGTCGACGTTCACAAAGCATCGACACCGGCTCACAGCCGGCATCAAGAGCCACATTAATCACCTTGGGACTCTCTGCGATGAAAATTCCGCGTCCCGGGTCAATGCGATTGCGCAATTGAGCCTCAGTCAAACGGCCGAATACAGCCACTTCGGGTAAATCAAGCGAGTGAATTTCAATTATAGCCATAATTATGACAAATTTAAGCCACAACCCCGATACTCGCCAACGCCCAAAACTTAATTAAACTTAACGGGCAAGGAAGAAGCTATTAACAAATCGGCCCGAATACAAACAGGATGCGACAAAAATACCGTCTAAAAGGCAAAATAACGAGCAAAATGGCAGCAAAAACAGAGATTAAAGAAATTTTTCTTGAATTATATGCGATTTTATGACAAATCACGGCTCAAAGAGAAATTTTTCATTAAATTTGCACCCTAAAATCACTTATTCAGTAAAATTTGCGAATATGAAGAAGCATAATTTTTATGCCGGCCCATCGATTCTTAGTGAATACACCATTAAGAACACAGCCGATGCAGTGTTGAATTTCGCCGATACCGGCCTTTCATTGCTTGAAGTGTCTCACCGCAGCAAAGAGTTTCAAGCTGTCATCGACGAGGCCGCCCAGTCAGTAAAAGACTTGCTCGCAGTGCCCCAGGGCTACGAGGTAATCTTCCTCGGAGGCGGCGCAAGTATGCAATTCTGCATGATACCGTTCAACTTGCTCAAAACCAAAGCAGCATATTTGGATACAGGCACATGGGCAAACAAAGCAATCAAAGAGGCAAAATTATTTGGTGAAGTAGATGTTGTCGCTTCTTCAAAGGATGCGAACTACACATTCATTCCCAAAGGTTTCACCGTACCCGCCGACGCAGACTATTTCCACTACACTACCAACAATACAATTTACGGAACTGAAATCCGCAAAGATCCGGAAGTGGGTGTACCCTTGGTTGCCGATATGTCGAGCGACATCTTCTCTCGCCCCATCGACATCAAGAAATATGACGCCATCTATGCAGGCGCACAGAAGAACCTCGCACCCGCAGGTGTGACAATCGTAATCGTAAAAGAGGAGGCCCTCGGCCATGTTGACCGCCCCATCCCGACGATGCTCGACTACCGCACCCACACGTCAAAGGGTTCAATGTTCAACACTCCCCCCGTGCTTCCGATTTACTCGGCACTCCAAACTCTGCGCTACTACAAGCAGATGGGTGGCATCGAGGCGCTCGAAAAACTCGACATCGCCAAAGCCGCACGTCTTTACGAAGCTATCGACGAGAGCAAAATGTTTGTCGGCACTGTCACCAACCCCGAAGACCGTTCGATTATGAACGTATGCTTCGTGATGAAACCCGAATATGCCGAACTCGAGAAAGAGTTTATCGACTTCGCATCGACCCGCGGCATCGTCGGCATCAAAGGCCACCGCTCGGTAGGAGGCTTCCGCGCTTCACTCTATAACGCACTGCCGATGGAGAGCGTAGAGGTGCTCATCCAAGCGATGAAGGACTTCCAGAACCAGCACTAATCACCAACTCGTTTACCCCTCAACTCAACTACTCAAATGAAAGTACTTGTAGCAACAGAGAAGCCGTTTGCCGCCGTGGCAGTCAATGGCATCCGCGAGATTATCGAGGAAGCAGGTTATGAATTTGAACTGCTCGAGAAATATACATCGAAATCAGAGTTGCTCGATGCCGCATCCACAGCCGACGGTATCATCATCAGAAGCGACATCATCGACAAAGAAGTTCTCGACGCAGCAAAGAATTTGAAAATCGTGGTTCGCGCCGGAGCAGGATATGACAACGTAGACCTCGCAGAGGCCACCGCTCACAACGTGTGTGTGGAAAACACCCCCGGCCAAAACTCAAACGCAGTAGCGGAATTGGTGTTTGGCATGGCTGTGATGGCAGCACGCAATATGTATAACGGCACCTCGGGCTCGGAGCTAAAAGAGAAGAACATCGGTATCCACGCTTTCGGCCAAGTGGGTCGCAACGTGGCACGCATAGCCAAAGGCTTCGGCATGGAAGTTAGCGCGCTTGATCCCTATTGCCCCGACGAGGTGATGACCGAGGCCGGAGTTAAACCCGTCCACTCGGTTGAGGAGCTGTATAGCAACAACCGCTATGTATCGCTCCACATTCCCGCCACCGCCGAGACAAAAAAATCTGTGGGCTATGACCTAATCACGTTGATGCCTAAAAACGGCATACTCATCAACACCGCCCGCAAAGAGGTGATAGATGAAGAAGGCTTGGCACGCGCGCTTGAGGCTCGACCCGACATCAAATATGTTGCCGACATTAAGCCCGACACAGCCGACGAGTTGAAAGAGAAGTTTGGCGACCGCGTGTTCTTCACGCCCAAAAAGATGGGAGCGCAGACATCGGAAGCAAACATCAACGCCGGACTCGCAGCCGCACGTCAAACCGTGGCATTCTTGCGCGACGGCATCAACAAGTTCCAAGTCAACAAATAAACCCGTTTAACAACGGTTTACTTTATACCTAAAACGAGAGAGGGGGCCTCACACAAGCCCCCTCTCTCGTTTTATTCCGACTTTTTATTCCCAAAAAGCATGAGTTAGATAAGCCGTATTCTTCGCCGAAAACGCCGCAATTGCCAACGTCGACGTTTTAGGCGGCTTTACCACCGCCAAGATTACCTAACCGTATATTCACTTCGATAATCAGACAACTAAACGCCTCCCCACTGCAACGGCTTCTCAAAAGGGAGCCGTTTGTAATATGTTATATAACATAAATAATTGTTTGTTCTATATCTCAAATATTATCACTAACTTTGCATATCGTTCCATAGGGAGCGATATACATACGATTAACGAAGAAGCGTTTTGCTATCTTTCATCGCTGAAAACGTAGGAAATTTTCATGAAGATGAGAGGGTAACGAAGCGGTTCTCGCGCTATAGCGTGGGCTGCTACTCTCATATCTTCATCTTCAGGTTTCCTACGACCGTCAGCGATAGATGTGGCAAAGTCAGTCCACGTTTTTTGTTGTAATATATTTAGTGTAATGGACTGATTACACCGTATCTTTTTTATGAGATCTATTCTCTTATTCATTACGCTTTTAAGCGTATCCGTACCATTACCTTCACAAACTTATTTTTACAAACGGGTAAAAATAGTAAAAAATAGGCATGAATATAGTGTAAATGACGATGGACATTATATGACAATTGGCAATAATTGCATCTATGACTCTGATGCTGACGGCTTCAGCATTGGTAATTCAAATATGAAATATGTAAAAACAGAAAACGGAATAAAAACATATTACGGTCAATCTCACTTTGGACAATGTTATTGCTTTGCATCTCGTGATTTTAAAAGATTGAATATAGAAGATGACGGTAAAACATATGTTTATGTCCAATGTGCACCATATTCAAATGTTGCGCTCAGACAATATTCTTGCTCTAACACAACACCTCCTGCCATAATAAACCCCCGTTCAAATCAAAGCCATTCAAGTGTATGCACGCATTCAAATAATAAACGTAAGATTTGTCCAGCGTGCAACGGAACAGGCAAAGGTATGGATCAAATAACATATAGGCCAAATTATACCGGGCAACAAAATGACGAATATTGCCAAAAATGCGGGAAATGGGGAAGTCCACATTCCCATAGGTCTCCGATGTGTAGGACGTGCTGTGGAAAAGGTTATTTAGAGTTCTAAAAATAACATTCATTAATCGTTTAATAATATGAAAATAATTAATTTAAAAATCTTTCTATTGATTGTTTCAACATTTTCTATGTTTTCGTTTTGTGTACAAGCACAAACATATGCATATAGATACTCACATTCAATCAAAGATGGAGTAAAAGTCAAAGGAGTACCATCTAAAGGAGCCGTGTTCTATTTCACATTCACAAATGGGAAGGCTATGTGTTATCTAACGGATATGAATGGTACATATAATGGCGGTTACGGTCAAAATACATATAGATTCTGTGGCACCAAAAATGGTATGCATATATATCAAGAGCAAAATCAGAATATGTTTCGCAACGGGGAAGGCGTACTCTATTTCTCCAGTGACTTTTCTAAAATGAATTGGCAATGTAGTATAGATAATTTCAGCCCTTGGCCTGGTTGTATTCGTGTGTTAAATTACGTATCAGACCCAAGTGAAGTGGAAGTGCCTGATCAGTTATATTGATTAGAACTCTTGGTTTTTCACGATGGGGAGCTTTAGCGCACTTTCGCAGTGTGATAAGGCTCTTTTTTTAATGTAAACCCTTTCAAACAACCATCAAGCCAGGAGAGATGACGTAAAAGCAATCTTTGCAGATTGCGGCTGTAGGGGTGGTCACTACATCCGGGCATTGCCTGGCGGCAATACCCGGCTACACAGAAAAGTTTCCCTGTCGGGAATCGACAAGGTTACCACTCAACGCTGACCAGTCAGACAATTCCGCAAACGCAAACGCTATTTACGTTGCCCCCATGAATTATTCTTAGGCTCGGGAGGGGGATTTAACATTTCAACCTGTTTTTTGGCTTATTGGTCAAGATTTGGATAGCCGGGCGTTTAGAGCGTTGTTGATGTCGCGGCGTGTTTTGTCGAAGAGGAAGCCCCATTTGCAGAAGTAGCGCAACATATTGAAGGCGTGGATGCGCAAGAGTTTGAAATTTGTACGCGACTCGGCTCGGTGGGCGTGGACAATCGTGGCCTCGGGATAATAGACAGTTTCGTATCGCTCATGGACACGGCGCGTCATGTCGATGTCTTCGGGATACATAAAAAAGCGTTCGTCAAACAGCCCGACTTTACGGAGGGCATCCAATCGGAAGAGCATAAAACAGCCGTGGTGATATGGCACATTCAACGGCTTGGTCAGGTCGCAATCTCTCATTTCATAATGGTCACACCATCGTCTACACAGCGACTTGGGCATAAAACGATGCATAATCAAGTCGAGTGGCGAAGGGATGCGATGACAAACCGGCTGAAAACTGCCATCGGGGAATATCGTATGCGGAATTAGCTGCCCCGCCGACGGGTGGGCGTCAATGTATTCAAGGCACTTTTCGAGCGTTCCCGGGTCGAAATACACGTCAGAGTTGATAACAAGGTGGTAATCAATCTCGGAATCGAGCGAACGGCGCAATGAGATGTTGTGGGCAGCACCGTAGCCGACATTATCGTTAGGGATATAAACGACTTTATCGGAATTAAACTCATGGCAGAAATGAGCGAGGCGCTGTTCATTGCCGTTATCGACTATATCGACCCTTTGCACAGCGTCACACGCCAAAAGCGAGTCGAGACACGCTTTTAACTCGGCTGTGTCGGTGTGGTAAGTCACTATGGAAACATTGAGATTATTCATTATTACTGTTGTTTTCCACTTTTTTGGGGCAGAAGTATCAATCACTGAATTTGTCGACGACGAAATTCGGCCACGGTAATCGCCGCCGCGACCCCAACGTTGAGAGACTCAACCGTGGAACGATTGGCGGGGAACGGCGGGATGAAAATGCGCCGCGTGACGGTTTGGGCTACTTGGGGAGAGATGCCGTTGCCTTCGTTGCCCATAACGATGATAGCGTCGCCAGCTAAATCGCCATTGTAGATGTTTTCGCCATCTAAAAATGTGCCATAAACCGGCAATGATGAATTGCGCAGGAAGTCGGCAAGGTCAACATAGTGAACCCCTACCCTAACCAATGCTCCCATTGTGGCTTGAACGACTTTGGGGTTGAACACGTCGGCCGTGTCGCGCGAGCAGAACAAATCGGTGATACCATACCAATCGGCGAGACGAATTATCGTGCCTAAGTTGCCGGGGTCTTGAACGCAATCGAGAGCGAGATAAAGTCCGCGAGTGGGTTGTGGTTGCCTATCACGCCAAACAGGCATGGAAAAAACGGCAAGCACAGGTTGAGGCGACTTTTGTTGTGACAGTCGCGCAATTTCGTTTTGAGGCACAACAATCAATTTGTCGACATCAGCCAGCCGAGCGCCCCACTGATTAAACCACTCAGCCGTAGCCGCGAGATAACGGCATGGCAAGTGGCCGATGATTTCAAGGACACAGCGAGTGCCCTCAGCCACAAATGCCCGCTCAACATTGCGTTGCTTCGCCGAGCCAAGAGCGTAAATTTTCTTACGCAAAGCGTTGGTCAATTCAATATTTTCCATTGTCGGTTACAAAGTTACAAAATAATCGTTACCTTTGATGTATGAAGACTCTGATAATAAACGGTTCACCGCGCCGCGACAGCAAAATAAGGCGGATGCTCGATGAAATAGCGGCGGAATTGGGCGATAAAGGCCATGAAGTAAAAATAGTGGACATAACCCGGCTCGCCGTTTCACCCTGCACGGGCTGTATGGCTTGCCGTTCCACTCTCAACTGCGTGTTGCCGCCGGATGACGCACAATCAGTTTTACGGATGATTGATTGGTGTGACACGCTTATTATCGGCTCACCATGCTATTGGGGCAATATTCCCGGACAGCTAAAATCGCTGTTTGATCGCATGGTTTACGGAATGATAGGGAAATCACTCGGTGACATTCCCATCCCTCTGCACCGCGGCAAAAAGGCAGCGATTGTAGCCACCTGCACAACACGTTGGCCCTGGAACATATTGTTTCACCAGTCATCGGGTGTAGTCAGGGCGTTAAAAGGGATTTTGAAGTGGAGCGGATTCAAGGTTATCGCCTCTATACAACGAGGGGATACCAATCGGTGTCCTATCACTGATAAAGATTTGCGCAAAGCGCGTCGGCTTGCGCATAAATTCATCTGATTGTATTTCATACCACAATGACACGCATCAACATCATAATTCTGTTCACATTGTTTCATTTGGCGGCAACAGCTTCGGTCAAACTCGACCCACACAGCCGTCACCTTGTGGAGAGATACAACTCAATGCAGCACAGCCGCGCGGCGTCGAAGCAACAAACATACCTTCCCTCGATTATCAAGATTAAAGACGGTGAGACCGTCGGGCAACTTGAAGATAAGGGAGTAAAAATAATGAGACAACGCGACAATCTCCTGCTTGCGTTCATCCCCACCGACCACATCGACCAGCTTTTGACTTTTTCAGGAGTGGAACGCGTATCCATTGGTCAGTCACTCCAACCCAACCTCGATATATCACGTCCATTCGGGAACGTCGACGAAGTAATCACTCCTTCCGAGCAGTGGCCTGACGGCTGGGATGGCAGAGGAGTGGTCACCGGTCTGTGCGACATCGGTTTTGACCCGCAGCATCCAAACTTCATTGACCGGCACGGAAATCCGAGAGTGAAACGCATCGTAGACTACCGTGATACTCTCGCCACCGTCACCCGCCTGTACAGTCCGGAGGATATAGCCGGATGGACAACTGATAATGAAAACGAGTACCATGCCACTCACGTTGCAGGAATCATGACCGGGGGCTATCGCGGCAACGGCTATTACGGCATCGCCTCTGGAAGCGACATCGTGGCGGCGACAAGTATGCTGACCGACGCGTGCATTCTTGATGGCGCGGAGGAAATTATAGACTATGCCCATTCAGTAGGCAAACCTGCGGTTATTAATATGTCAATCGGTTCATACACAGGCCCGCACGACGGCACTACCCTTTTCAACCAATATCTATCCAAACTTGGCAAAGATGCCATAATCTGCATAGCGGCAGGCAATGAGGGCGCAAGCCCCAATAATCTGCAACTCGATTTCACATCAGGCAAAAGCGAGTCGTCGGTGTTCATTCGCGATTGTTATGGCGGTTGGGATGATGTCAATATCTTTGGGGCCGCCGACTTCTGGAGTGCCGATAGCACCACGTTCTCGATGCGCATATCGCTCTATGATATCAGAACCAAAAAGACAGTCTACACATCCCCCTGGTTCGGAGCCGACGGACAGTCGGAGTGGTCGATAAGCACTTACGATAATCCCGACGGACAGTCGGAACACGACCCGGCTTTTGATAACGCCTACGACGGATATTTCCGCGCTTCAGCGGAAATAGATTCCGAAAACGGCAGATACACCATCTACACATCTTTTGATGTCACTAATCATGAGACGGTAGATAGAGTCGGCAGATATTCATTAGTTTTAACCATCAAAGGCGAACCCGGGACTCACGTCGATGGATACGCCGATGGATACCGTTGCCGATTCGGGACAAACGGTAGCGCGTCGTTCGCCACACCCAACTCACTTATGTCAATCAGCGACATCGCTTGCGGCGACAACATAATAGTTGTCGGAGCTTCATGCGCGCGCAACACCATCCCCTTGATTGACGGTTCGACAAGGGAGTACGATTACACCGTTGACCGTGCTGCTGCCTTCACAAGCTACGGAACGCTCCCCGATGGGAGAACCCTGCCACACATCGCCGCCCCCGGGTGCTGCGTAATATCATCTTATTCCACCCCTTACCTTGAAAGAAATCAGTCACAAATCAAAGGCATGACAGCTAAAGCCACTGTCAATGGCAGGGACGTGTATTGGGGTTTTGAGGGAGGCACCTCAATGGCAACCCCATATGTCGCCGGGATTATCGCATTGTGGCTACAGGCCGACCCCTCTTTGACAGCCGATGACGCTCACTACATCGCCGCATCGACAGCCAAGACCGACTATCCCGACATAAGCGACCCACGATGGGGCGCAGGTCAGATTGATGCCCTTGAGGGAATCAAAAAGGTGTTGTCACTTTCAGGGGTCAATGATGTCAAGACCGACTATTCCTCGTCCCCCATAGTCGCTTACCGAGATGGCCAAATAAGCATAGTCTGCCCCGGTGTTGACAGCATCGGAGCGGAGATTTTCACTATCGAAGGGCGCAAAGCCACATCTGCTTCGGGGGAAGGTGACACGCTTTCAGTCGATGTCTCAACGCTTGCCAACGGTGTGTATGTTTGCCGCATCAACGCCGGGCAACGAACCGTACACTCAGTTAAAATCATCATCAGATGAACCGCATTTGATTATGCACCCCTTGTCCTATGCCAAGCAAAGCATAATGAGCTGCAAAGCGGTAATCATCCCCATCATTCACAAAACACTTTAAGCATATCAATCCATTATTCAGACAGCGAATACACTGAAAAATCATGTTTTTTATGTACCTTTGCTTTCCAAACGGTAAAATCAATATTTCAAGATGAAAAACTGGATAGTCAGATCGCTCACCGGGATTGTTTATATCGCCGTGATAGTAGGCGGAATATATCTCGGAAATTGGTGGTATCTCGCAATGACCCTCATCCTTGCGCTACCGGCTATTATGGAATTTAAACGCATGACCGTCAAGAGGCGCGAGTCAAACCTCAACACCCTCATCGATTTGCTCGGAGCCGCGTTCCTGCTATTCTGTTGTTCCCTGCCGATAAGATTAATATATTTGCCTTTCTACGCCATATATTTCATCGCAAGGTTAATCTCGCAAATTTACACCCGCGATGAGAACCCCGTCGCATCGCTTGTCAGTTCGTTCGCCGCACATGCCTACATAGCATTTCCTATCGCATTGATGCAAGGCATACTGACGCTTGGCCACGAAGTGGTTCTTCTTGAAATGTTTGTTTTGATATGGCTCAGTGACACGGGGGCCTTTATCGTTGGCTCTCTGTTGGGACGCCACAAGCTGTTCCCGCGTCTCTCGCCAAAAAAATCATGGGAAGGATTTTTTGGCGGTGTCATCTTCTGCGTGGGAGCTGCCATTGCAATGCACTGTCTGCTCAACCAATCCCTCCATTTTACCGACAGCGGCCTGCTGATTATGATAGGGTTAGGTATCATCGTACCGGTGTTCGCCACATGGGGTGATCTCGTGGAATCAATGATAAAACGCGCCGTCGGCGTTAAAGACTCAGGTTCGATTCTCCCAGGCCACGGCGGTATGCTCGACCGCATCGACTCATTGCTGTTAGTCGCACCCGCAACTTTCATTTATTTGATATTTATCTTATTTAGCATAACAAATATACAACTCACCTTATGAGCAACCAACGCTATATGATGCGCGGTGTTTCAGCCGCCAAAGAAGATGTCCACAATGCGATTAAAAACGTCGACAAGGGCATATTCCCTCAGGCATTCTGCAAAATCATCCCCGACATACTCGGAGGCGACAATGAATATTGCAACATCATGCACGCCGACGGAGCCGGCACTAAGTCATCGCTCGCCTATGTTTACTGGCGCGAGACCGGCGACCTTAGCGTTTGGAAAGGAATCGCCCGCGACGCTTTGGTGATGAATATCGACGACCTCCTTTGCGTGGGAGCGACCGACAACATTCTCGTGTCGTCAACCATCGGACGAAACAAGATGCTGATACCGGGTGAGGTTATCGGTGCCATTATTAATGGCACTGAGGAGGCTCTCGACGAATTGCGTTCATGGGGCATTTCCATTTACAGCACCGGCGGCGAAACAGCCGATGTCGGCGACTTAGTCCGCACTATCATAGTCGACAGCACTGTAACTTGCCGTATGCGCCGCGACCAGGTTATAAATAACGCCAATATAGCTGCGGGCGACGTAATAGTGGGATTGGCATCGTTTGGTCAAGCTACATACGAAAAAGAATATAATGGCGGTATGGGTAGCAACGGATTGACATCGGCCCGTCATGACGTATTTGCAAAATATATCGCTAAAAAATACCCCGAAAGTTTTGACAGTGCCGTCCCTGACGAACTGGTCTATTCAGGCAGCGTGAAACTCACCGACAACATTGAGGGAACGTCGGTAAACGCTGGTAAACTGGTGTTGTCACCCACCCGCACCTACGCCCCCGTGATTAAAAAAATCCTCGATGTGATGCGTCATGACATACACGGTATGATTCACTGCACCGGCGGCGCACAAACCAAAGTGATGCACTTTGTCAGAAACAAGCACGTCATCAAAGACAACCTGTTTCCTGTTCCACCCTTATTTGAGCTGATTAGCCGCGAATCAGGAACCGATTGGAGCGAGATGTACAAAGTGTTCAACATGGGCCACAGAATGGAGATATATGTTGATCCCGCTAAAGCCACAGAAATCATTGAAATATCACGATTAATGGGTATTGACACCCGAATTGTGGGGCATGTCGAAGACGCTCCTGCCAATCGACTGACTATCAAGTCAGACAAAGGCGTTTTTGAATATTAACATTCTCTGTCGGCACCGTCATGCGAGCAATGAGGGGTTTAAAGTTTTTGCCGCCATCCATAATCGCTGCCGCGGCCTTATGCTGCAGCGTCGGCGGATGTGGCTATACCGGCGAAAAAAAGAGCGGAAACGACACCGTTGACTGCTCACACCCCCTCCCCGACACATTGAGGGTAGCCACCCTCTACAGTCCCACTTCCTACTTCATATACCGTGAAGAAAAGATGGGATATGACTACAACCTGGTGACGCGTCTTGCCGCCGATAAAGGGATGGCAGTTGACCTCATCGTAGCCCCTAATCTGTCGGCGATGATAGAGATGCTCGACTCCGGCGATGTCGACCTCATCGCTTACGAAGTACCTGTAATAGCCGAATACCGCTCTAAGGCTCTTGCTTGCGGCCCTGAGAATTTCACATCCCAAGTGCTCGTCCAGCCCCGCAGCGACAGCCTTGCCATAACCGATGTTACCCAACTTGTCGGGCGCGATGTCTATGTCGAAAAAAACTCAAAATACCAGTTGAGGCTGCAAAATCTTAACGAGGAGTTGGGCGGTGGCATAAGAATCCACCCGATAAGCCGCGACACATTCATCACGGAAGACCTAATCAACATGGTATCAACAGGCGAGATTCCGCTGACAGTGGTTGACAGCGATATCGCTCGCATTAACAAGACCTACTACCGCAATCTCGACATCACCCTGCGACTGAGTTTCCCTCAACAATCATCATGGGCCGTAGCACCGCGCGATAAGTGGCTCGCCGACTCAATAGACCAATGGTTTGAACAGGAAAACCACCGTCGCACTCAAGCCGAACTATTGAAACGTTATTTTGAACTTAGCAAGGGGGAATCATCCATGATTTCTATCGACCTGTCAAAAGGCTACATATCCCCTTACGACAACCTGTTCAAAAAACACGCCAAAGCCATCGGTATAGACTGGAGACTGCTTGCCTCACAAGGATATGCCGAGAGTCATTTCGACACGACAGTCGTGTCATGGGCCGGTGCCAGAGGAATAATGCAGATTATGCCGGGGACAGCACGAGCATACGGACTCGGGCCCGACAGAATCACCAATCCCGAGGCCAACATCTCAACCGCCGCACGCATAATTGCCGATCTTGACAAATCGCTGTCGCGCTATGTCGCCGACCCCGAAGAACGGCAGAAGTTTGTGGTGGCAGCTTATAATTCGGGACTTGCCCACATCTATGACGCAATCGCATTGGCTAAAAAATACGGCAAAGACCCTGCGGTCTGGACCGGAAATGTCGAAGAAACTCTGATGATGAAATCCAAACCTGAATATTACAACGACGAAGTGTGTAAATATGGCTACTTCCGAGGCCGGCAGACACACGAATATGTGATAAAAGTCATGGATTTCTATTCTAAAGCACGCCGGATGATTCCGGCATGAATTAATGAATTAATGAATTAACAACCAAAATACAAACAATTTGGGAATTATGAAAAAGAAGTATTTAAGCGTAGCACTCGTTATGGCACTTGCCGGCTCAATGCTCTGCACTTCATGCATTGGCAGTTTCGCTCTAACCAACAAATTGCTCGGATGGAACAAGCAAATCGGCAACAAGTTTGTCAACGAACTTGTGTTTTTCGCATTTTGGATTATACCAGTCTATGAGGTTTCAGCGCTCGCCGACATTCTTGTCATCAACAGCATCGAATTTTGGAGCGGTAACAATCCCGTCGCTTGCGGCAAAAGCGTTATCGAAGGGCAGGATGGACGTTATCTCGTCGAATGTGACGGAAAGGGATACACCATCACTTCTGAGCAAGACCAGACCTCAGTCCGACTCAATTTCGACTCCGAAGATCAGTCTTGGAGCGTGAACTTCGATGGCGAAGACCACAAACTTTTCTCATTTGTGGACGAAAACCATGTCAAGATGGTGACACCCGACGGTAGCTTCGAGGTCATCGAGCTTTCTCAGGCCGGGGCTTACGCCTACCGCAACATGGTGACCGGCGCAGTTTGGGCAAACCGATGATTAGCGGCACTATGCTTTGATGGGTCAACGTCAAGAAAACACGGCAAAATTAGTGACAACAGGGTTCATCACGTTCCTTGCTGTCACGTTTGCCTTGTGGTTCTACTGGACTCCGTTGTTCGATGATGACCTGCATTACATGGGCTATTTCCGCGACTACATAATCAACGGCGGTGATTACCCATGGAGCAGAATCGGTGATATGGTTGCCAATGAGTGGCACGCCAACAACATCCGATGGGTCAACATGATAACCGCCTTTACCCACACACTGGTTCCGAAGTGGATTGTGGCGGCGATTCATGGTCTGGCTATGTTTTTGATTATGCGTTGGACTATCTCGCTCGCGGCTACGAAAGGAAAGCTCCTCTCGTCGGTAACCGTTATAGCTATGATAGCGTTATGCCTTCCGTGGCACGCCAATATCGGCCTGATGGTCTATGCCCACAGCTACCTGCTACCAACCGCGATATTCACAGGCTTTTTTATCCTGTGGTTCAAAGAGTCAGCCAAGCGTTCATTGCCTGCCACAGCCGGATTGCTGTTTCTTGGCATTATCGCCGGAGAAAGCCATGAAGGATTCTCGCTGCCAGCCCTTTCCGGTATCATATTCTATTGGCTATGCTCGCGAAAGGTTCCAACCGCGCGTCAAATCGCCATGACAGCGGGTTTAGTCATCGGACTTGCCGTCTTGCTATCAGCCGAGGGCAAAACCTCCCGCACGGTCATAACGTTGTCGAGGACAGCCGGCCAATGGCTTTACACCCTGCTGTTCTACTCGCCTCTATTTGCAGTCATGGGCATCGTTCTGACAGCCTGCTTCATCCGACAAAAACAGAATTTCCAATCTATATTGCTCCGCTCGCCTATGTTGCTGTTCGTTGGCATTGCTACAGCGGCATTTATCATGTCGGGGCTCCTTTTTATCAATTGCCGTGCCTCATGGTTCGGCGAATTGGCCGCTATAATCGTCATCGTCAATATGTGGAACCGTTGTATGCCGCACGTTTCTGCTTTAAAATTCAGTTACGCCAAGAACGCGCTTTCAGCTTTAATCATTATAATTGTCTCGACCCACATATTGACAGTTGACGTTTATGCCCTAAGATGCCGCAACGACTATAATGCAATTCTGCGAGCCTACCGCGAATCACCCGCCGAAACTATTTATCTCGACTACACATCCTCATCCGATGTGCCCTTGATAACACTCGGCAAAGTAATATCGTCATACCCTTGGATTGGTGAATATCCCACTACGAAATTCCGTGATTTTCATTCCCCCGGTTCACCTACACCGAGCGTAGTTCCGGAACGTCTGCGCGACTTCTCGATTGAGAAAGCCGTCAAAATGCCTGGCAACAACCCGTTTTATCTCTATAAGGGAGAATGGATTGCCCCCAAAGATTCTGTCAGATTCTTGCAACGGTTTCTGTTCCACTTCCGTCTCACACGCCGCGCAAGCGGAGTCAACACCTTGCCGTTCACTAATCTTAGCGGTGACTCGCTCGTCATGTGCGATGCCTGGCTAATCGACAGGGTTATCAAGCTGAACCCTGTCACTAAAATTGACAGCGAATGAAACCATTAACTACATCAACCCGACACATCCCCCTCCTGTTCGCATTGCTGTCAATCCTTGCGGTGTGGGTGCTCTCTTCAATGCTCTATCTTGTCACACCGCTTTTCTACGACGACGTCCAATATCTACATTTCACTCCGCAACACTACGGTGATTTCATATCCTTTATGATCTCCTACGATTCCCCGCGGATGCTCAACCTGCTGTTTCCCGTATTTCTGCACACCTTGCCCAAAACGGTGGTCAACCTTTTGGCAGGGACACTATGGACATTATCTATAATACTGATGTGTAGATGCTCCGGGATGAGGCTGAATAGATACACGCGCATGGCAGCCTTGATTTTAGCCATGGAGTTTTTACTGCCATGGGACAACGGCATGACTTGCATTATATTCACGCTCAACTATATATATTCATTGCCGTTTGCAATCGGTGTGATTATATGTTTTTGTGACGAAAAGCCGGTTGGCTCGTTTCCTCGACTTTTGCTTCTCGCCATACTCGGGTTTTGCGCCGGATGGATTCAGGAAAGTGAGAGTTTTCCGATTATCTGCGGAATAGCGGTTTGGTGCGCCTTAAACCGCACGGCTATTTCACGCCGACGGCTTTGGATTGCGATTCCGATGGTTGTTTCATGCCTATCACTGATAATAGTCAGTTCATTCGGCCGATACACCCACAGCAATGTTTCCTTCGACTCATTCAATCAACCTCTTTCTATGCTCATTTATGTGACGCTGACACGCACCTACGGCACGGTCATTGTGACACTGCTTTTGCTTGCGTTACTTGCACGTCGCGAATTCCGCATGAGACTGTGGCTGGCCCGACGCGGGCCGCTGCCTATACTGCTCACAGCCATGTATGTCTCTACGGCAATAGGCATCACACTATGGAATATGGGCACACATCTGTCTTGGTTCCCTCAGCTTTTTGCCATACTGTCGGCTATGACAATCATTAACATCGTGTGGCAAAAACCTCTTATAAAAAATAGAGCCGGCGGTCTGGCTGTCGGAGCGGTCATCATGGCCATAGCAATCACAAATCTCGTAACGGCAGTCAGGTTTACATGCAACGAGGCAAGGAATCTCCATATCATCGAGAATACCTATCTGAAAGCTGACTCACCCGATAAGTTCTATGAACTGACACCGCAGACACGCCTACCTCTGGCCGCATGGAATAAACTCGGTGTTGCTAATATCTATAACACAACATGGATGTGGCGCGTTCATTCCTTGCATTACAGCCAACGAGTCAAAGAACTTCCAGTACCATCGGAATTGAGCCGCATCACACCATCTGTTTTACAGAAAGTACCGGGCAATTCACCGCTATATCGGTTCGGCGACCTGTTGGTGATGCCCGACGACGGCACCCGCAAACCGATAACCCTTACGGTAACCTACCGATACGGCGTGAGAAAAACGATGCGGTTTAACATATCACCTTTCATTGCCGACAACGGTGGACGGTGGATTTATGTCGTCAACGAGACCACCGACATCCAAAGCCGATGGATTGCAATCACCGAAATTAACCGATAACCCGACTGTCCTCATCGTCACCCGGTCAAGCTCAACCACAACCTCACCGTTCACACTGCCGTTATGGCCGTTTTATTGAACAAATTGCTCGCTCCATTTGTATGAAGTAGAGCAAATTTGTATCTTTGCCAATAGCTATTAACTGAATTTAAATTAACAACGATATGGAAAATAAAGATTTATTGCAATCGGTCACCGAGAAAGCACAAGTGTGGCTCGGCAACGGTTATGACGAGGAAACGCGCAGCGAGGTTAAGCGTATGCTTGACGCCGACGACAAAACCGAACTTATCGAGTCGTTCTACAAAGATTTGGAATTTGGCACCGGCGGCCTGCGAGGCATCATGGGTGCCGGATCCAACCGCATGAACATATACACCGTTGGAGCGGCTACACAGGGCTTGGCCAACTACCTCAAGGAGGCGTTCGCCGAACTTCCCGAAATCAGCGTCGTTGTAGGCCACGACGTGCGAAACAACTCGCGCAAATTCGCCGAGATTGTAGCCGACATATTCTCTGCCAACGGCATCAAGGTTTACCTGTTTGAAAACTTCCGCCCAACCCCTGAGCTATCGTTTGCGATACGCCACCTCGGGTGTCAGAGCGGTGTGAACATCACCGCGTCACACAATCCCAAAGAATATAACGGCTATAAAGCCTATTGGGCCGACGGTGCGCAGATTATCGCCCCCCACGATGTCAACATCATCGACAACGTAAACAAAATCAAGGGCGTGGAAGCCATTAAATTCAACGGCGACAAATCCAAAATCCAGATTATTGGCAAAGAAATCGACGAGGCTTTCCTCACGGCCATCAAATGCTTATCGTTAAGCCCCGACGCAATCAAACGCCACCACGACCTCAAAATCGTCTACACACCGATTCACGGAACCGGCGTGGAGTTGATACCCGAGTCGCTCAAAAACTACGGATTCACCAATATCATCCATGTGCCCGAGCAAGATATTCCAAGCGGAGACTTCCCCACCGTTGACTCGCCTAACCCCGAGAACCCGTCGGCAATGGCAATGGCGATAGCCAAAGCTAAGGAGGTCAACGCCGACCTCGTCGTGGCATCTGACCCCGACGCCGACCGCATCGGCTGCGTGATTCGCGACGCCAAAGGAGAATACCGGCTCATCAACGGCAACCAGATTGTCATGATTTTGCTCAACTATCTCATGACCCGCAACGCTGAGCTTGGTAAACTCACCGGCAACGAATATATCGTCAAGACTATTGTAACAACAGAGACAATCAAATCAATAGCCGAAGTCAACAATATTAAAATGTTTGACTGCTACACAGGCTTCAAATGGATAGCAGCCGTAATCCGCGACCACGAAGGCACATCTCGCTATCTTGGTGGCGGTGAAGAGAGCTACGGCTTCCTCGCTGAAGACTTCGCCCGCGACAAAGACTCGGTATCGGCTATCTCGCTGATGGCAGAAATCGCTGCCTGGGCTAAAGATAAGAATATGGATTTCATGCAGATGCTTCAAGACATCTATATGAAATATGGTTTCTCGAAAGAGGAGGGCATCTCGGTAGTGCGTCCCGGGAAAACCGGTGCCGAAGAGATAGCCGCCATGATGAAAGGTTTCCGCGCCAATCCGCCCAAATCACTGGGTGGCAGCCCTGTTGTCACAATCAAAGATTATGCCGACCTCAACTTGACCGACGTGACCACCGGCAAAGTTGAAAAGATGGATATGCCCACGACAAGCAACGTGTTGCAATATTTCACCGCCGACGGTTCAAAAGTGTCAATCCGTCCGTCGGGAACCGAGCCCAAAATCAAATTCTACATCGAAGTCAAAGGCCACCTCGACAGCGCAGCCGACTATGACCGCGCCAACGCCGACGCTAAGGCTAAAATCGACGCTTTCAAGAAAGACCTCGGCATCTGATTCCGCTGCCAAGCATAACCAACACATACCGGCGAGGGCGTATCGGCACATTACGATATGCCCTCGCCGTTTCATACCTCGATGGGAATGGGAATATTTGTCGCAATACGCACCAACTTTTCTAAACAAATTTTTCGTAACTTTGCGGCCATGGATATACTGTATGTCGACAACCATTTGGTTATTGTTAACAAACGTCCGGGCGAGATAGTCCAAGGCGACAAGACGGGCGACACCCCGCTTGTTGAGACCGTGCGCCAATGGATTAAAGAGACCTACGCCAAGCCCGGAAACGTGTTCTGTGGCCTGGTTCACCGTCTCGACCGTCCTGTTGGCGGCGTTGTAATGTTTGCCCGCACATCAAAAGGCCTTTCACGGTTCAACGAGATGTTCCGCAACGGCGATGTAAATAAAAAATATTGGGCGATAGTACGCAATCGGCCACCCAAGGATGAAGATGTGCTGACATCATACATCACATCGGTCGAGCGCAACAACAAATCATATGTTTCTCCAACTCCGAAACCGGGGGCTAAGGAAGCTAAACTGAGCTATCGCCTTATCGCTCAAAGCGACCGTTATTTCCTGCTCGAAATAGACCTCTTGACTGGCCGAAAACACCAAATCCGCGCACAGCTCGCCTCAATAGGCTGCCCCGTCAAGGGCGATCTAAAATATGGTGACAAGCGGAGCAATCCCGACGGCAGCATCTCACTGATAGCCCGGCATATCGAGTTCACACATCCGATATCCAAAAAACTTGTATCGGTCGACGCCCCATTACCCGACGACACGCTGTGGCAAGCGTTGGCCGCTAACATTACACCCACAACGACCAATGGATAAAAAAGACCTCAGAATAGTATTTCTCGGCACCCCTGAATTTGCAGTAGAAAGCCTCGACCGACTTTGCAGCAACGGCTACAACATCGTAGGCGTGGTCACTATGCCCGACAAGCCCGCCGGACGCGGCCATCACCTGCTGCAATCGGCGGTGAAGAAATATGCTGTAGACCGCGGACTGAATTTGATGCAACCGGTCAATCTCAAAGACCCTGCATTTGTCGAGGAACTGCGAAGTCTTGAAGCAGACCTGTTCATTGTCATAGCATTCCGTATGCTCCCCGAGGTAGTGTGGACTATGCCGAAACTCGGCACTTTCAACCTCCACGCCTCACTTCTGCCCAAATACCGCGGAGCTGCGCCTATCAACTGGGCTGTTATCAACGGTGACACCGAAACGGGCGTGACAACGTTTTTCCTCAAACATGAGATTGACACCGGCGACATCATCAGTCAAGAGAAAATCACAATCCATCCCGACGACAACGTTGGTGACGTGCACGACCGCCTCATGTCGCTCGGAGCGCAACTGACGCTCGACACCGTCGAACATATCATAAAAGGGGACCTCAAACCCATTCCTCAGAACAGCCTGACCGGGGGGAGCGAACCGACCCCCGCTCCGAAAATCTTCAAAGAGACCTGCCATATCGACTGGAATAAACCTAACATCGTGATTCACAACCTTGTAAGGGGCCTATCGCCTTACCCTGCCGCATGGAGTGGCCTAACACTCGATGGCAACGATTCAGGAGCGATGAAAGTCCTGAAAACCAAGCCGGTAGACACTACCACAGGGGTGCCTGGAGAAATCGCCGTTGTCGACGGTCATCTGTTCGTAGCGACAGGCAAAGGGGGGCTCGAACTTCTCGAAATACAGCCGGCAGGCAAACGTCCGATGGAAGCCTCCGCATGGCTTCGCGGAGCGCACTTCACAACGGCCGCACTTAATTAGCCGGAACAATGTTATGACTATTATCTGAGCGATGTGAGCAGATGGGGGTCACCCACGAGCCAAACCACATCGCCGGGACGGAAACGCTCTGTGCCATCGACAGGGACATACTCCTCACCGCGTTGCAAGGCCACAACCAAGGCAGTATACTCGCGGCGCAAATTAGCAGTGGTCGCGCTCTTCCCAATCAGAACCGAATCATCGGTCAGCAACACACTCGTCATCTTGAAATTGGACGGATTCACACCCTTTAGACCGCTACGCTCTGAGGAATCAGAAGCCTCAACCTCATGCAATAACAATTGTAATTGCTCATCAGTACCGATAACACCTATTGTGTCACCGGGAAACACGCGTGTCTCGCCCGACGGCAACGGGATTCCCTCACCGCCGCGCTGAATGCTGACGATGTTCACACCATACTTGTTGCGCAAATTGGAGTTGCGCAGACGCTCTCCTGCAAACTGGCAACCATACCCCACCTCCATATAAGCGAGGTGCAAATCTGAAATCACATTATTGTTGCGGCCACTACGGCGCAACTCTCTCTCGTTCAAATTATTGAGAAATTTAGATTCAATATTGTCCAAACGGTTCTTGACCCTTGACGAGAACAGCAATAGCACAAGCACGATAACCGACAGACCAACCGAGAACCCAACCCTCATTCCATAGATAGAGCAGAACACATAGATGACGAAAACGAGGGCTAAAATCAGCCTAAACAACATCATGACCACGAGCGGCACATCCACTCGGGCTTTAGCCCGCTGCAGCCGCTTACGCTCAGTCTGTGATGACGCAGGCAACGCCAAAGCGAGAAGAAACGGCGACATGACAGCAAGTGTTATCAAGCATCCTATCAAGTGTCCCCACGACTCAAACTCACGGTTGAGCCACGGCATCATAAACCGCGACGACAACATACAAATCGCCACAAGCACAATTGAATACAGCACCAATCGCCATGCGTAACGCCGTATCAGCAGCACCCACAACGACCTTGTTGCCGTTTCGGTTGAGGCCTTCGACGAATAGCGGTCAATCAAGAAATACAGTTTTCTCGGTAGATGGCGCACCACAAACCCATAAGCAGGGTCAGCCAACTTTATCAAATAGGGTGTTGTAAACGTCGTTATCACCGAAACCGCCACGATTATGGGGTAAATCGCACCATCCAAAACGCCTAATGACATTCCGAGAGAGGCAATTATAAACGAAAACTCTCCAATCTGGGTAAGAGAGAAACCCGACGCCATCGCTATTCTCAACGGTTGGCCGGTGATGAGCATACCGCTCGTACCGAACACTATACCACCGAACATCACCGCCAGCGAAAGCACCAGAACCGAGTCCCAATACTCGACAAGCGAACCGGGACTGACCATCATACCCACAGAGATGAAAAACACAGCCCCAAACAAATCCTTGACCGGGGTGGCCACGCGCTCTATACTTTCCGCCATGCTCGTGCCGGCGAGTATCGAACCCATCACAAACGCCCCGAGAGCCATCGAGAACCCGCATAGTTGCGAGAACACAGCCATCCCGAAACAAAGGCCTATCGACACGATAAGCAAAGTTTCGTTGTTTAGATACCGTCGTGCGAAATTAAGGAATGAAGGCAAAATCAACACACCCGCCAAAAACCAAATAACGAGGAAAAAAGCAAGACGACTGATGCTAAAAAGCATCTCGCCGCCGTCGACAGAATTATTCATCGCCACTGACGACAGAACCACCATCATTATGACGGCAAACAAATCCTCGACGATAAGCACCCCGAAAACCAGTGCGGCAAACTTGCGTTGACGCAGCCCCAAGTCAGAGAAAGCCTTGATTATAATCGTCGTAGACGACATACCAATCATACCGCCAAGATACAGGCAGTTGATGTTGGAGAACCCCCACAGATGGCCTACGATAAACGCCACAGTCACCATACCGGTGATAATTATCAGCGTCGTGACCACCGCCGAGCCGCCGACATTAAGCAACTTCTTGAAACTGAACTCGAGACCGAGCGAAAAAAGCATGATGACTATGCCAATTTCTGCCCAGAAGTCGATATTGGCCAACGTGCTGACCGAGGGGAGATACTCAAAGTTGGGACCTGCAAGAAAACCTGCGACGATATAGCCCAGCACCACCGGCTGTTTTATCCATTTGAAAAGCAAAGTGACCCCCGCTCCCAACAACAAGATGAAAGCCAAGTCAGAAATCAGTCCTTCCACATCCATTTCCGACACAACCTCCACAGTTTCAATTACCGGTTGAGTCGAAGCCAATATTGTCGATAAAATCATCACAATTAAATACTTACTTGATTACCTAATGAAATCGCGATAGTGGGGTTTACCTCCTTCAATGACTCAAATAGCGAAATATAGTCAGTGTGTTCCTTAAGCAACACAATCAGATTGAGCCGCGTGACACGCTCTTGATAGTCATACTCGACATAAACATTGGTCAACGAAACGTGATACCGGTCTAACACGGCGCGATAGTCATCAATTTTACTCACTATCACACCGACCTTCAGCCGGATTATCCGCGACTCCGCCCCCACGCTCAGACGATGCTCGATACGTTCGAGCTGCACCAGTATAAATAGAATCAACGATGTCGCAACAATCGACAGAAGATACATACCCGCCCCGACTGCCATACCAATCGTTGCTACCATCCATATACCGGCGGCGGTCGTCAACCCTCTGACCGAGCCTTTCATCTGCATGATAGCACCTGCGCCGAGAAAACCGATTCCGGTTATCACCTGCGCCGCAATGCGGCCAGGATCGCCGTTTTTAAGCCCAATATACTCCTGCGGGACATAGACTGAGAGTATCATTGCCAGGGTGGCGCCCATCGAAATCAAAGCGAACGTGCGCACCCCTGCCGACTGGCCCTTGCGCTTGCGCTCAAAGCCGACCACGCTGCCGAGGAGCAGGCTCAAGCCCAGCTTGTAAATCGACGACAGCGTATTGACCTCGACTGAGTTAATCGAGTCGTAGAGATAATCCCAATATTGGCATACGGCTGACATCGCGGAATCGTGTGGTTAACGTTACAGCAGCGTGAGTTATTTCTTCATCGTGAATCGGCGCGAAGCGAGGCGGTAGTTATCGGCGAAAAGCTCAACGGTGTAATCGCCAGGGGTCAGCGTAGTGTTGACATCCCAATATATTTTCACACCGGGAATCTCCTCACCTTGATACTCCACGCTCTTGTGCGCTGTCGACTCAAGCGAACCATCTTCAAAACTGAATTTACCGCCACCACCGAGAAGGCCACCTTCGGGATTGGTGATGCGCAGATAAATATTCTTCATACCCACCGGGGTCGAATTGTTCTGCGGAATTGTAAACGTAACCACCAACTGGCGCGCCTTGGTAATGTTTTTCTCTTTTTTGCCGTTTTTCTTCAAGGCGGTCAAAGTCAAGCCGGTAACATTTAACTTTTCAGCGAGAGTCATCCGCTCACTCAGCACTTCGTTTTTGCGAGAGACATCTTCCACACGCGATGCGAGCTGTTCGTTCTGATTCTTTATCTGCTCGTTTTCAATGCGTAGCCCCTCGTTCTCGCGTCCGAGCGAATCTATCTGAGCCACATAGTGGCGCAAAATACCTTTAAGCGTGGAGATTTCGCCCTCCAGCTCCTTAATGCGCTTTGCGCTCTTGTTTTTCTCACTTTTCAGTTCTTGCAACAGTTTCTCGACCTTTTGCTTTGCTGCATTATATTTCATTGTCAGCGAGTCGTTGGCGAGCATCTGCGTCTGATTTTCATACTGTCGGAACTCGATGTCAAGAGCCTGATACTCGTTTGCAAGCTGAAGCTGTTCGTTGGTCAGTTGAAGCTGCTCATTGAGATTCCGCACCTCGGCCAGCTTGGCGTTTTTTGACGAAATCACCATTATTACGGCCACAATCGCAACAATCAAGGCGACTCCAAGGGCGGCAATGACAGCGGGCACGCGGCGCGATGAAAAATTACCCATATCGTAGTTGTTTTTTCGTTTGTTTGATAAAATCGATTTTCAACGCAAATATAATCATAATTAGGATAACTTCTACAATTCAAAGCGAGCAAAAGTCATGTGCAGTGTTTAAACGAGATAAGGCAAAACTGTTAATGTGTCAGCGAATAATATAATTTAGCGATGGAGGCAGTAATCGCCGCCACATTCTCCGCTGCCTCCTCTTTCGACAACGCTTTATCAAGGGGAACCACACGGCGCATGATGGGGAAAACGCCTGCGAAACCACCTTTCAGCAGACTGACTGGCTCGGCAACCATTCCAGCTATTGCCACTGTGGGCACCCCTGCGGCTGCGGCACGGCGGCACACGCCCAGCGGAAGTTTACCGAACAGCGTCTGACCATCGATGCGCCCCTCTCCCGTTATGACGAGCGATGCCCCATCAAGCGCCATGTCGAAATCGACAAGGTCAAGCACTGCGTCAACACCGGGTTTTAACTCACTGTTGAAAAAAGCGAGAAACGCCCCACCAAGCCCACCGGCAGCACCTGCGCCGGGTTTGTCGGCAACATCACACCCGGTCGCGGCTCGAACCACCTCAGCGTATCGCCGCAACGCCTTATCGAGCAACGCGACCACCTCGGGAGAGGCACCTTTTTGAGGTCCGAACACACAAGCAGCGCCTTCGGGTCCATACAAAGGATTGGTGACATCGCTTATTATGACGAACCGACACCCGGTTATATCAATCATAGCATCGGAGGTGTCAATTGAAGCCAACGAGAGCAATGCGCCGCCTCCGGGAGGAAGCTCGCGACCATCCTTGTCGAGGAAACGGAACCCCAACGCCGTCAACATACCACTACCTCCATCACACGTCGCGCTGCCGCCAATACCTACCACAAAGTTGCGACACCCGCGATTATAGGCATCAACAATCATCTGACCCGTTCCGATGGTGGTGGTCACCATCGGGTCGCGCTCACTGTCAGCAAGCAATGTCAGTCCGCTCGCCGATGACATATCAATCAGCGCAGTCATTCCCACAGGGGTTTCTGCCATGCCGTAAGCGACATTGACCGGTCGACCCAACGGGTCATCAACATCACAGCGCACCCATTCGCCACCGAGAGAGCGCACCATTGTGTCGGCAGTACCCTCGCCGCCATCTGCCACGGCAAGCTGTACCACCTCGACCGAAGGTAACACTTCGTTTATACCGGAGGCGGCGGCGGCAGCCACTTCAGCCGATGTCAGCGACCCCTTGAAGGAATCGGATGCGATTACAATCTTGACAGCCATAAGTAATAATCCGAAAAGGTTAAACTTCTGTGACCAACAAGCGGATAGGGAGGTCTAACAGAATCAGAAATAAAATTTTTCGACAAAATCAGGAGGTAAAATTAGCGTAATTCCGCGGAAAGATTTACTTTTGTAGCGTAAAACAATTCACAACGTTCGTATAATATCTAAATTTTATCAATCATGGCTTATGTAATCACCGATAAATGTGTGGCTTGCGGTACCTGTCTGCCCGTTTGCCCCGTTGAAGCAATCTCTGAAGGCGACATCTACCACATCGACCCCGACACTTGCATCGAGTGCGGCTCATGTGCTGAAGTGTGCCCCAGCGAGGCTATCGTTCCCGGCGAATAACCATCGCATTGGGATGACGCCTCCGCGTCACGCATTTTAACCGAAACTATTACGATGCCGTCTGTTCCGTTGCGAACAGACGGCATCGTTTTTTATAACGGCATAGCGGTCATTCCGGGAAGGGGAAACCTGAGCGAGCTATGAAGTCGCGGAAAATCGCAGAGAACAGCTCGTTGGCCTGTCGGGTATAGCGCACATCGGTGAACACCTGCGCCAATGAGTCTTTGCCGTTTTCTTCGACAAAACGCCTGCTGTCGTCACGGGATTCTTTCTCGGCATATATGGAGTCGATGGCCGCAGGGGTATAATCGGCATATTTCTCTGAGTGAACCCAACCGTCAAGCGGCAACCGGCCAACCTCTACCCCATCGCCGGCGGGATATCCCACGGTAAGAGTAGTGACTGGTACAACCATGGGGGGGAGGTCGAGCAACTCGGCTATCTGAGGGGCGTTGTAGGTAGTGGTACCGAGGTAACAGCACCCCAATCCCGCCATCTCGGCCACCGTGCAAAACTGCTGGGCAAGAATGACCGTGTCGAGGACTGCAGTCATGAACGACTGGAAATTGTCGTATCCCGGATCAGCCCCGCGCTGACGGCACCATTTCACAAACCGGTTGAAGTCGGCGCAGAATGTCAGCACAACAGGGGCGGCAGTAACTGACGGCTGGTTGAAATGAGCCGGAGCGAGTTGACGCTTGCGCTCGGGGTCACGTGTGACGATGACGCTGTAGAGCTGCATATTGCCGGTCGTCGGAGCATGGGAAGCCTGAAACAACAAATCGTTGAGCAACTGGTCGGAGATGTCGCGGTCGGTGTATTGTCGCCGGGTGGCACGGTTGAGAAAAAAATGTCTTGTATCCATTTCGAGCATTTAATAATCAGTAATATGCCGCCAAAAGTAATCAATAAACTCAAATCGACCAAAAGTGCGAATTATCAATCCTTACTGCCGGGATATTCACTTTTTTGACAACTTTTTGCAAGTCATAAAACATACATAGCACTGTCTACCAACACATTGGAGAAACAAATCAGGCAATTTCAGCATATTGTTGATAACTTATTTGGCTAATATTTTGTCAAGTTGGTTTATTTTACAAAATTTGCAAGTTGAAAAAATACAGTATCATGGAAAATAAAACTTACACTTACGATGAAGCCTATCAGGCATCGTTGAAATATTTTGACGGCGATGAGCTTGCCGCGCGCGTGTGGGTGAGCAAGTATGCCCTCAAAGATTCTTACGGCAATATTTTCGAGCAGACCCCCGATGATATGCACCACCGCATCGCCAACGAGATAGCCCGTATAGAGCAGCGTTATCCGTCACCAATGAGTGCCGACGAGGTGTTTGGGCTGATGAAAGATTTCCGCTACATTGTGCCTCAAGGAAGCCCGATGTCGGGCATAGGCAACAACCATCAGGTCGGATCACTGTCAAACTGCTTTGTCATCGGGCTTGACGGCACTCCCGATTCATATGGCGGAGTGATACGCATCGACGAGGAGCAGGTTCAGCTCATGAAACGTCGCGGCGGGGTTGGACACGATTTATCGCACATACGTCCAAAAGGTACACCTGTCAAAAACTCGGCTCTGACATCTACCGGACTTGTGCCATTTATGGAACGCTATTCCAACTCGACACGCGAGGTGGCTCAAGATGGTCGACGCGGCGCGCTGATGCTAACCGTCAGCATCAAGCACCCCGACTCGGAAGCGTTTATCGATGCAAAAATGACGCAAGGTAAGGTGACAGGGGCAAACGTGTCGGTGCGCATCGACGATGCTTTCATGAAAGCGGCAGTCACCGGGGAGAAATACATACAGACTTTCCCTACTTCAGGCGAGAACCCACTGGTAACCAAAGAGGTAGACGCATCGAAACTTTGGGACAAAATAATACATAATGCGTGGAAATCGGCCGAACCGGGTGTGCTTTTCTGGGACACCATCACCCGTGAGTCAGTGCCAGACTGCTACGCCGACTTAGGTTTCCGCACAATATCGACCAATCCCTGCGGCGAGATACCACTGTGCCCCTATGACAGCTGCCGCTTACTGGCCGTCAATCTGTTCTCATATGTCAAGAACCCATATACCCCACAGGCCGAATTTGATTTTGACCTGTTCAGGGTTCACATCGGTAAGGCACAGCGCATCATGGACGACATTATCGACCTTGAGATGGAGAAAATCGATGCCATCCTGAAGAAAATAGATGAAGATCCCGAGACCGAGGAAGTGAAATCGACCGAACGTCATCTGTGGCAGAAAATCAAAGACAAGACATCGAAAGGACGCCGCACCGGCGTAGGTACAACAGCCGAGGGGGATATGCTCGCTGCCATGGGGCTGAAATACGGCACACAGGAAGCCACCAACTTCTCGGAGAGCGTACACCGTGCGCTCGCACTCGCCGCCTATGGCTCATCGGTAGAGATGGCCAAAGAGCGCGGAGCGTTTGAAGTGTTTGACGCTGAACGCGAGAAAGCCAACCCCTACATCAACCGCCTGCGCGAGGCATCGCCTGAGCTATATGAAGCCATGACGCGCCATGGTCGCCGCAATATCGCCTGTCTCACCATAGCCCCGACCGGCACCACCAGTTTGATGACACGCACGACTTCGGGCATCGAACCGGTGTTCATGCCCGTCTATAAACGCCGCCGCAAGGTGAATCCCAACGACACCGACGTGCGCGTGGACTATGTCGACGACACCGGCGACGCGTTTGAGGAATATATCGTGTACCACCCCAAGTTCCTGTATTGGATGAACGTCAACGGCATCCCCGTAAAGGATGATTACACCCAGGAGGAACTCGACGAGCTGGTAGCCCGCTCTCCATATGCCGGAGCAACCGCCAACGAAATAGACTGGGTGGAAAAGGTGAAGATGCAGGGTCGCATACAGAAGTGGGTAGACCACTCGATTTCGGTGACCATCAACCTGCCCGCCGATGTCACAGAGGAGATGGTCAACAAACTCTATGTCGAGGCATGGCGGCAGGGGTGCAAAGGATGCACCGTCTACCGCGACGGCTCACGTTCGGGCGTTCTCGTGGCAGTCGAAAAGAAAAGCGATGTCGCACCGAAACCGGGATTAGCCAACGTGAGACCCCATATCATCAAACGCCCCATCGAACTTGAGGCCGACGTGGTGAGATTCCAAAACAACAAAGAAAAGTGGATTGCATTCGTCGGGCTTCTCGACGGAAGGCCATATGAGATTTTTACCGGTCTGGCCGATGACGAAGATGGCATCTTCTGCCCCAAATCGGTCACACACGGAAAAATAATCAAGGCCATCGATGCCGACGGCAACAAGAGATATGACTTCCAGTTTGTCAACAAACGAGGCTACAAGACCACAATCGAGGGGCTGTCAGACAAGTTCAACCCCGAATACTGGAACTACGCCAAACTCATCTCGGGAGTTCTGCGCTACGGTATGCCGATTGACCAGGTGATGAAGCTCGTAGCCGGACTCGAACTTGACAGCCAGTCAATCAACACATGGAAGATGGGAGTGGAACGAGCTTTGAAAAAATACCTTCCCAACGGCACTCAAGCATCGGGTCAAAAATGCCCCAACTGCGGACAGGAGACCTTGATTTATCAAGAAGGCTGCTTGATATGCACCTCATGCGGCACTTCAAAATGCGGATAAACCCTGCTTTATAGCATAGTTTCATGGCACGAAAAGCCGATTTTGGAAAAAAATTTCAAAATCGGCTTTTTCTATTACAATTTTTATTTAAATTTATACCGTCGTTTTCGACAGCACCACATCGAATAATTACTATAACATCATAATATAAAAGCCTTGATTTATGAACCTATCATTCAATATCAATTATCGCACGAATTGGGGCGAAGCTGTATATTTGACCGGAAACATCCCCGAGCTCGGGAATGGCGACCTGAGCAAAGCCGTGAAACTCACCCTCGACGGTGAACAGTCGTGGTCAATAGAAATTGATGTCGCCGACGGCACGCCGGATTTTGAATACTCATATTTTATACGTCACGAAAACGGCTACACAAAACGCGAATGGGGTCAACCTCACCGTTTCCGCCGCGCTCGCAGTTCAAAGTTCTATGAGATTTTTGACCGTTGGCAAGACCAACCGTGGGATAAACCTTACTATTCATCAGCATTCACCGACTGCATCTGCTGTCGCTCCGAACGCGAAAAAAGATTGACGCCAAAAAACGGAATACTGTCAATTTCAATAGCCGCCCCGATGGTCAAAAGCAATCAGGTCCTCGCCATCAGTGGCGGTTGCCCCGGTCTTGGAGAGTGGGACCCTGCCAAAGCCGTCGTGATGAACGATGCTTCATTCCCGATATGGAACGTAAATCTCGAGTTAGCGTCTCTCGAAACTCCGTTTGAATACAAATTTCTGATACTCGACAAGGCCACCGGCGCGGTAGTGGCATGGGAAGGGGGCGACAATCGCAGCTTCAACATAGTCCCCGCCCGCAAAAATGAGGTGCTTGTTGTCAGCGGAATGCGTTTTATCAACCCGATGACCCCTTGGCGCGGTGCGGGTGCGGCCATCCCCGTGTTCTCGGTGCGCACCGAAGACGACTTCGGCGTTGGCGACTTCATCGACCTCAAAAAAATGATTGACTGGGTAGCCGAGACCGGGCAGAACTTCCTACAGATTCTCCCGATTAACGACACCACCATGACCCATACCTGGACTGACTCATACCCCTACAACGCCAACTCCACATTCGCCCTACATCCTATGTATCTGCGTCTTGGGGAGCTTGGATGCCTCAAAGACCCCGACCGTCAGGCTTACTACGACAACCTCGGCTGCGAGCTTAACGCCCTTGAACAGATTGACTATGAGCGTGTCACTAAAGCGAAAAACGAATTTGTAGCCGAGATTTTCCGTCAGGAAGGTGAGGCCACAGTCAACTCCCCGGAGTTTAAGGCATTTGTTGAGAAAAACGCCGAATGGCTCACCCCTTACGCCGCATTCTGCGTGCTGCGCGACCAGAACCAGACACCCCAGTTCGAGAAATGGGGACAATACGCAGTCTACAACGAAAAGAAAATCGCAAAATTCATCAAGGACAACGCCGACGACATAAACCGCGTGTACTATGTGCAATATCATCTCGACAAACAGATGCGCCATGTACGCGACTACGCCCACTCGAAAGGTGTGGCAATCAAGGGCGATATACCCATCGGCATCTCGCGCACAAGCGTCGACGCTTGGATTTCGCCCCGCCTGTTCAATCTTGACTGCCAAGCCGGCGCACCGCCCGATGATTTCTCTGTCCTCGGTCAGAATTGGGGATTCCCCACTTACAACTGGGAGGAGATGAACCGCGACGGATTCGCATGGTGGAAAGCCCGATTCCGCAAAATGTCGGAATACTTCGACGCTTACCGCATCGACCATGTGCTCGGATTTTTCCGCATCTGGCAAATCCCCATGGATGCTCTGCACGGGCTTCTCGGCGTGTTCAACCCGGCCCTGCCGTTCACTCCCGACGAACTTAAATACAACTACGACTTCTGGCTCGATGTAGACCTGCAGACCACCCCCTACATCATGGACTACTTCCTTGGCGACTTCTTCGGCGAATTCACAGCCGAGGCCAAAGAGCGGTTCCTCGTCAACGCAGGGTTTGGCCGCTATAAATTACGTCAGGAGTTCAACACCCAGCGCAAAGTAGCCGACTATTTCTCCGCTCAAGAGAAAAACGACAAAAACGACAAACTATGCAACGCACTGCTCGGTCTGATTGACGATGTGCTGTTTGTCGAAGACCCCTACGAAAAAGGCAAATACCACCCTCGCATCTCCGCTCAGTACACCTATATCTACCGTTCGCTGACCGACTACGAGAGATGGTGTTTCGACCGCCTTTACAACGACTTCTTCTATCACCGTCACAACGATTTCTGGTATGGCAAAGCGATGTGGAAACTTCCCCCGCTTATCGAAGCGACCAATATGCTCACCTGCGCAGAAGACCTCGGCATGATACCCGACTGCGTCCCCGCCGTGATGAATGCCCTTGAAATTCTTTCGCTTGAGATACAGCGTATGCCCAAAGACCCGCGAGCCGAGTTTGGCAACACTTACAACTATCCCTACTACTCGGTATGCACCACATCGACCCACGACATGGGCGGCATACGCCAATGGTGGGAAGAGAACCGCGACAAGACGCAACGGTTCTACAACGACGTGCTCCACGCAATGGGTGTGGCACCATACTATGCCGAGCCATGGGTTTGTGAGAAAATCGTCGGCCAGCATCTCGCATCGCCATCGATGCTCTGCATCCTGCCGCTGCAAGACTGGCTTTCGATTGACGGCGACCTGCGTCGTAAGAACCCATTTGAGGAACAAATCAACATCCCGGCCAACCCGCGCCACTACTGGCGTTACCGTATGCACCTCACGATGGAAGACCTGTTGGGTCAAGAGTCGTTCAACCACCGTCTGCGCGACATGATAAAAGCGTCAGGCCGCTAAACGCCGCATGTTCACATAAGAAATGAATCGCTCAAAAAAAGTTTTTGAGCGATTCATTTCTTATACCCATAACGGAATCTTTGTCCATTATCGTCCAGAGCAATCCAAGAGTCAAATTCCTATTTTTTCATAATAAGGCGGGGCAACTATATCAACGAGCGGTGACGGTAATGATGTCGTCGAGGGATGTGGTATAGTTCGGAGAGACGTTATCGCAGCGAGTTTTGTCGGTGATTTCGCCGGCAGATGCGATGCGCACGCACCCAGATGACACTCCGCTATTTATGGAGTCGATGGCTTTCATCAGACGTGAACGCTTTTCCACTTCTGTCGTATCGACAAACAACGATCGCTGGCAAGCCTCAGCCGGGACAATTTCCGTTATCGTCACACCCGCCTTTTTATACCCGTAACCGGCCCGAAAAATCGTCTTTAACGCCCCGATTGCTATAGCTGCGATTGTCAAAGAGTCGTCGGTGGGATTAGGTAGTGAAGCTTTAGCGGCATTGTAATATTGCCGACAACCATCGTGAAAACGGTTTGTAGCGATGAAAACCGACAACGAGACGGCATAACCTTTTTGTTTCCTGAGACGCAGAGCCACACTTGAAGCGAATGTTCCCACCGCTTCACGGATTTCGTCGAACTCATAAATATCATGAGCAAACGACCGTGACGACGTGATGCTCTGACGCCCGGCATCAATAGTGTCTCGCTCTATACAGGCAATGCCATTGAGTTCGTTCCAAGTCCGCACGCCTGAAAGGCCAAACCATCTCATTACAGTATCCTTGGGCAACTCGGCGAATTTCAATGCAGTGGTGATTCCGCATTCGTTTAACCGCACGGAATGACGGCGGCCGATGCCCCACACATCACCAATCGCCGTTAAGGCCATCGCTTTGACCGCTTTTTCGGGGGTGTCAATCATGCAGGCGCCGCGGTATCCGGGATATTTCTTGGCAAAACGCGCCGAGAGTTTGGCCAACGTTTTGGTGGCGGCAAGTCCGAGCGAAACAGGGATGCCTGTATCGCGCTTGACGCGCCTTACAATCTCGCGCCCAAACCTGAGACAGTCATCAACTTCGCCGGGAATAGCCAGAAACGCCTCGTCAATCGAATAGACCTCCATTTCATCGACCATAGCGAGCAGAGTTGCCATCACGCGCGATGACATATCGCCATACAAGCGGTGGTTGCCTGAGATGGCGGTCACACCGTTGCGCTCGGCCATGCCGCGAAATTTAAAGTAAGGCATTCCACGCGTGATGCCGAGCCGCTTTGCCTCCTCACTAATCGCCACGGCACAACCATCGTTGTTGCTCAAGACCACGACAGGCCGCCCAAGCAAGTCGGGACGGAATACGCGTTCACAACTGACAAAAAAGTTATTGCAGTCAACGAGACCAATCATATCACCCTCCACTGCGCCGACCTCGAGGACGACGGTTTTGCTTGATGGTTGTCGTCACTATGCCCCATACCATAAATTCGTTTTCCTCTGTCACCTCGATTGGCTTGTATTTGCGGTTTGACGGCATCAGATATAGGCAATTGCCGCGTGTGAGCTTCAGCCGTTTAAGAGTAAACTCGCCATCAATGCAACACACGGCCAAATCTCCGTCCTCAGGCTGGAGCGACTTGTCGATTATGAGCAGGTCGCCATCGTCGATTCCTTCCTCACACATCGAGTCGCCCGCCACGCGGGCATAAAAGGTCGATGACGGGTGCGGCACGAGATAACTGTTCAGGTCAATCCATTCATCCACATAGTCCTGCGCGGGCGATGGAAAGCCGGCTTTAACCCCTCCGTCGGCATACTGCAACTCAAGCTGCGACGAGACATCGCTCCCGCTTATGCTTAGTTTAAGTTCTTCAGTTCCCATATTGAAATTATCCTATTGCGGATCCACATCATAATAGACAGTCAATCCTTTCGCATCATGGTTGCTATAGAAATCAATTTGCGCCTGTCTCAGAATTTCTTTCACCTTCTTTGGCGAGGCCGCTATTTCGAGCTTAATCATGATTTTTCGTATATACATTGATTGAATACGCCCCACATGTGGCTCCTCAGGGCCAAAAACGCGGTTGCCGAGCAATCCCCTCAGCATCGCCCCGTAACGTGCCGAAAGCTCGTCGATGACACGCGGGTCGCGATGCTTCAGATAGATATATATCACTCTGGTAAAAGGAGGGTATTGAAACTGTTCGCGCTCGACTATTTCATAATCGTAAAACCCTTTATAGTCATGCTCCTTCAAAAAGCCTATCACGGGATGTGTGGGTTGTACAGTCTGCACCACTACACTTCCCCGGCATCCCCCGCGTCGGCCAGCCCGTCCCGATACCTGCGCAAGCATATTAAACGCCCTCTCGGTTGAACGAAAATCGGGGAAATTGATAATGGCATCGGCGTTAAGAACCCCGACAAGGCTAACACCCGCGAAGTCAAGCCCTTTGGTGACCATCTGCGTACCGACGAGAATATCGGCCTTATGCGCCGAGAATTCCTCAATTATGTTCTCATACGCGTCTTTATTGCGAGTTGTGTCAAGATCCATTCTGAGCATTTTGGCCGAGGGGAAACGCTCCTCTACCTCATCCTCCACTCTCTCGGTGCCGTAACCGACAATTTCTATGGCTGGTTCATGACAAGATGGGCAAACGGACGGTATCGGATACATGGCCCCGCAATAATGACACACAAGCTGATTGAGCCGGCGGTGAACCGTGAGCGACACATCGCAGTGTTCACACTTAGGTGTCCAAGCGCATTGCTTGCACCTCGCCATCGGAGCATAGCCGCGCCGATTATGGAAAAATATCACTTGCTCTTTGCGGTTCAAAGCCGCATCGGCCATCTCGACAGTAGACCGGGCGAATGTCCCGTCAACAGAACCGCCGCGACGCGCTCTTGCCATATCAACGACTTCTATATCAGGCAAATCAGCCCCTTCGTAACGTTCCGTAAGTTCCACTATCCCCCATTTGCCAGAGCGCGCTTTAAAATATGTTTCGATTGATGGTGTAGCACTGCCAAGCAAAGTTTTCGCTCCGTGCATAGTGGCGAGCACTATCGCCGCGTCGCGCCCATTGTAGCGTGGCGCAGGGTCATATTGCTTATAGCTTCCCTCATGTTCCTCATCGACTATCACTATTCCCAGTCGGGCAAAAGGCAGGAAAACCGACGAGCGCGCCCCAATCACGACGCAGGGGCCATCGGTCGACAACATACGCCTCCATATATCGACCCTTTCGTTATCGCTGAAACGGGAGTGGTATATCACTACTTTGTCGCCAAACACGCATTGCAGTCTTCGCGTCAACTGCGTGGTCAACGCTATCTCAGGCACCAATAGCAACGCTTGATCGCCACGGCGCATCACATAATCTATCAGATGTATATACAATTCCGTTTTACCGCTTGACGTTACCCCGTGAAGCAACGAAACATCATGGTCGAGAAACGAGCGGTGCAGGCCGTCTAAAGCAGTCTGTTGCGCCTCGCTCAGCACCGGCAGAACCCCAGTCGGACGCCCCGTGAACGAGAAACGGTTGATTTCGCACTTGTACACCTCTACCAGCCTTTTTTTTACCAAAGCGAGCAAAATGGCCGATGTACATCCCGACCTATCGAGCAAAGCCTGACGGCTAACATCTTTGGTTTCGCTATCGCGGCGCATGGCATCAGCCAAATGCAACATCGCAAGCAGCATTGTCTCCTGTTTCTTCGCACCCTTTACCTCCTCAAACGCGTTTTTAACGGAATCCTTATCCGCAGGGTCAAATGTCAGACGAACCATGCTCTCTTTCCGCGATTTATAGCGTTCGACCACCTTTTCCGAAATGACAGCCACACCTTTGTCAAGCATCTTTGAGGCTAATGCCTCCACATTTCGGAATCCAGTCTTTTTGGCAACCTCTGAAAGCGGCATTTTACCTCCGTTGCGGAGCAAATCTGTCACAATCATCTCGCGCTCCGTCAAGGGCGTATCCTGATCCGACCAATCAAAATCGGGATTAATTTCCACAAAAGTCTCGCTCTCAAGTTTCAATCCGGCAGGGATAGCCGCTTTGTAGACATCCCCTAACGGCGACATATAATAATCAGCCAGCCACTGCCAATATTTCAGTTGGGGATACCTTACCACCGGCCGCTCGTCAAGGAGCATGGCGATTTCTTTTACTTCCATCCCCTCCGGCCGACGCGAAGATACCCCCATGACTATGCCGGTGTAGAACTTGCGTGACCCGAAAGGCACAATCACGCGATGACCCTGCCGCAGCTTGCGGCTCATGTCTGACGGCACACGATAGGTGAACGTTGCATGGAGCGGAAGCGGCAACACCACTTCGGCATATTCCTCGCCGACATTAAACAGCATCGATTGCGCCATATCTTAATCTAAATAATGGAGACTTCTAATTAATCACACAAAATTAAAAAAAATCGCACTATCAAACAATTTGTTTGGCGGAAACGACTAACGCGCTATCTTTGCCACTACAAATCGGGAAACGATGAGAGAAATCAGCTTCGACACCATACAGCAAGTCAACGACTACTACGGAGCGGAAACGCTGCACCCGTTGGTGAGCGTCGTACACATCGAACGCTCAACCGCCATGACCGTTTCAAAATACCGAATCCACTACGGTGTTTACGCAATCTGGCTTAAAGAGACAAAGGGGTGCAACTTGTCATATGGGCGAACACCATACGACTTCGACGCTCAGACGGTTACGTCGTTTGAGCCGGGTCAGACCGTAACCGTGGAGACGACCAATAGCACCACCATCCGCCCGCGGTGTGTGGGACTGCTGTTCCACCCCGACTTCTTGCGTCGCACCAACTTAGGCCGGAATATGCGCCGCTATGAATTTTTTTCATACAGCAGCACCGAAGCGTTACACCTGTCAGACAGCGAAGTGGATGTTTTCCGCCAATTGCTCTCTATGATTGAAGCCGAATTGCATCACGCTATCGACAGCCATTCGCGCGAGCTGATAGTCACCAACATCGAACTTCTACTCAACCACTGTTTGAGATTCTACGACCGCCAATTCATCAGTCGAGAAGAGATTAACCACTCGGTTGTGCAACAATTTGATTCGATGCTCCGCGACTTCATCAAAAACAAGGCCGCCAGTGACGGGCTACCCACCGTCAACTATTTTGCCGACAAATGTTGCTTATCAACGGGCTACTTCGGCCAACTCATCAAAACCGAGACCGGACGAACCGCCAAAGACTTCATCAACGACCGCATGGTATCGGCAGCAAAGGAATACCTCAACGACACCAACTTAGCCGTAAACCAAGTGAGCGAGTTGTTCGGGTTTGAATACCCCCAACATTTCGTCAGATTTTTCAAGCAACACACCGGCACAACTCCCACCCAATTCCGTAAAGCGATTTGAGCTGCCGCCTACTACCGCCCCACCCTAAATTTTGGTTATTTAATCATTAATCCGTTTAATTGCGCCATTACCGCCGTTCAGTAACTTTGCCGTAGTAATAAACGTTATATGTTTAACCACTTATGGCAAAGAAATTATTAACGGCATTGACGGCTGCCGCCCTATGCGTAGCCGGAGCTGAATGCAAGACCGACGAATCAGTAGCACCAACCTCCAACAATGACAATATGAAGATATTATTTATCAATGGCAGCCCCAACAAAGAGGGCAACACCGCCCACCTCGCAGCCAGATTGCTCGACGGTCACAACTATGAGACGCTCAACCTCTGTGACTACCGCATCAACTTCTATGGACAGACAACCACAGGCGACCAACTCTATGAAATAGTAGCCCGTATGGAGAAAGCCGACATCGTTGTCGTCGGCTCACCCATCTACTGGCACAATATCTGCGCCTCGGTGCGCGCCTTGATGGAACGCTTCTATGGCCATATCGACGAAGGGCACTTCAGCGGACGCAAATTCTTCTTCGTCTACCAAGGAGCCGCACCTACAAAAATGATGATTGACGACGGCGAATACAGCATGAAACGGTTTGCCGAAATGTATGGATTCAGTTACGAAGGGATGGCTACCAACAACGAAGAAGCCATCAAACTCAGTGCGAAATTGCCCAAACCATCGCAAAAAATCGACGACTGGGACAAAACTTTCCCTAAAAGCGAACTCGTCGAGCACAGCAAGGTGTCATTTGTCAACCGCTTCGGCATCACGTTAGTTGCCGACTTTTACAAGCCGGTTAACGCCACAGGGCGACTGGCGGCAATAGCGGTCAGCGGGCCGTTTGGAGCTGTAAAGGAACAAGCCAGCGGACTCTATGCCCAGCATCTCGCCGAACAGGGATTTGCCACCATCGCCTTTGACCCGTCGTTTACAGGCGAAAGCAGCGGCGAACCTCGCTACACATCGTCAATGGACATCAATACCGAAGACTTCTGCGCAGCTGTCGACTTTCTCAGCAACCGCGACGACATCGACCCCGAACGCATAGGCATACTCGGCATTTGCGGTTGGGGAGGAATAGCGCTTAACGCGGCAGCACTCGACCCGCGCATCAAAGCGACGGCAAGCGTCACGCTCTACAATCTCACACGCGTGACCCAGCGCGGCTACTTCGACTCAATGGACGAGACCGCCCGACATGAGTTGAAACAACGCCTCGCCCGTCAGCGCACCGACGAGTATCGTGCCGAGGAAATCACCCCGCAAGGCGGACTCCCCGACACCGCACCGGCCGATGCTCCCGACTTCCTCAAACAATACATCGCCTACTACAAATCGCCCGAGCGCGGATACCACAAACGTTCACTCAACTCAAATATGGGATGGAACATCACATCTCAGTTGATGAGGCTCAACGAAAACCTGTGGGGCTCAGCCGACGAAATACGCACTCCGGTGCTTATAGTCCACGGCGAGAATGCCCATAGCCGATATTTCGGAGAAGAAGCCTACGATAAAATCACTTCCGGCAAATATGCCGACAACAAGCGACTACTCATAGTGCCAGGCGCGACCCATTGCGACCTCTACGACGGCGGTAACGGCAACTTCATTCCGTGGACTGAAATCACCGACTTCTTCAACTCAAACATTTAAGCCGCTATGAAATGTTTACGGGTTGGAAATAACCGCCGCCCGACCATCACAGCGAGTTCCGGCTTACTAATGCGGGGACTCGTTTTTTTTTGTTGCAGTTAAAAACGACACCGATTCAGTGGAGCGCGGTTAATGGAATTTGATTAAATTCGCGGTAAATGAAAATAACCACAACGGTTATCACGTTAATCCATTATGAAAAGAAGCATAGCATCACTGACCATAGTTCTCGCATTGGCATTTTTAACATCGTGTGGCGGTGCCAAAATGTCGACTGCCAACGAGCAACTGGCACGCGGGGAATATTACGACGCGTCGCGCACCTACCGTAAAATCTACAACAAGCTGACTAAAAAAGAGGACCGCGAACTCCGCGGCGAAGTGGCATTTAAAATGGCTGAGTGCTATCGCAAGCTAAATATGAGCGCGCGAGCCGCCGCGGCCTACCAGAATGCCATACGCTATAACTACCCCGACTCAACCGCACTGCTCCACCTTGGAGAAATGCTGCAAGCCGACGGGAAATATGTCCCGGCCATGAAAGCCTATGAGGAATATCTGGCCAAGGACCCCAAATCGGCAATAGCTAAAAACGGTCTCGTCGGCAGCCGCATAGCCAACGAAAGCCGCAAACGAAAAAGCCGTTATGAAGTGAAACAGGCCAAGTTGTTCAACTCTCGCCGCGCCGACTTCGCCCCGATGCTCTATGGTGACCAATTTGACCAGCTCTACTTCACCACCACTAACGAAAAGGTGACCGGCGACAAAAAAAGCGAAATCACCGGAATGAAAAAGGGCGACGTCTGGTTCTCGAAGAAAAACGAACGCGGAGAGTGGCAGCGACCGGAGCCTGTGGAAGGGGAACTAAACTCTGACCGCGACGAAGGTATAGTGTCGTTCACCCCTGACGGCCAGACAATGTATCTCACCAAGGCACGCCGTGAGCCAAACGCCAACACCGGAGTGGAAATCTACACGTCGCAACGCAGCGATGCCAAGTGGAGCGCACCCGTCAAATTGGAAATAACCGCCGACACATTGTCGAGCTACGGGCATCCGGCAGTATCACCCGACGGCACATACCTCTACTTCACGAGCGATATGCCCGGCGGAGTGGGAGGTCGCGACATTTGGCGCATTAATCTCAAGGAACGCGCCGGGTCGTTAGAGAACCTCGGCGAGTTTATCAACACTCCAGGCGACGAGATGTTTCCATACGTCCGCACCGACAGCCTAATTTACTTTGCGTCAAACGGACATCCCGGATATGGCGGTCTTGACCTGTTTAAAGCCCAACTCACCCCGTCGGGAGGGTGGAACGTTGTCAATATGGGCTTGCCTATCAACTCGTCGGGCGACGACTTCGGCATCACGTTCGGTGAAGGCGAAAGCGGATATTTCAGCTCCAACCGCGGCGATGGTCGCGGTTACGACCACATATACTCGTTTGTGTTGCCCGACCTCGAAATATGGCTTAGCGGCTGGGTGCTTGACCGCGATGAAGAGCCGGTGCCCAATGCCGTAATTCGCATAGTGGGCGATGATGGGTCAAACCAAAAAGAAGTGGCTCGCGTTGACGGTTCGTTTAAGTTCCCTCTCGAGCGCGGAGTTAAATACGTAATGATGGCAGGAGCCAAAGGCTACCTCAACGCCAAACAAGAGTTTACGTCAGACACAGCAGAGGAAGATGCCGAATATGGCGTCGATTTCATACTCGCATCAATCAATAAGCCCGTTGTTATCGATAACATCTTCTATGACTTTGACAAAGCCACGCTGCGCCCCGAATCGACGACCGCTCTCGACGAGATGGCCCAAGTGATGCGCGACAATCCCAACATCACCATCGAAATGGCGTCGCACACCGACCGCTGGGGCAACGATGACTACAACCTCGACCTCTCTCACCGCCGCGCCAAATCGGTTATCGACTACCTAATATCTGTCGGCATCGCTCCCGACCGCTTGCAACATCAAGGCTACGGCGAATCACGACCGAAAACAATAACCAAAAAACTCGCCCGCGAGCATCCACAGTTCAAAGAGGGGGATATTCTCAACGAGGAGTATATCGACAATCTCACCCCCGAAGACCAAGAAGTCGCCGACCAGATTAACCGCCGCACAGAGTTTCAGGTTCTGTCTATCGACTATCAGATGTACTAACCAGTCAAAGCCATGGAGTTCCGCACAGTCGTTCCTCCGCTTCGCCATCAAGGACTTATCAGCCATCACACCGGCTTGCTGATGCTTGGTTCATGCTTTACCGACAATGTCAGTTCGCGGCTTGCCGATGACCTTTTTGATGTCACGGCCAACCCTTGCGGCACCCTCTACAACCCCCTCTCAATCGCCAACGCCATTGACCGAATGATTTCAACGAGAGAGTACACCGCAGAAGATCTGTTTCTACATCAAGGGCTTTGGCGCAGTCTTGACCATCACTCATCGCTATGCAGCTCTGACAAAAAACGCACTCTTGAACTGATTAACGGCGGCCTCCGCAACGGAATCGAAGCCTTGCGACGGGCAGGCGCACTGATTGTGACTTGGGGCAGTTCCACCGCATATATCGACCGTCTCACCGGCCAATGCGCTGCCAATTGCCACAAACTGCCGTCAGAGCGATTTGAAGTAGCCGCATTAACGCCTGAACAGATTGTGAGCCGATGGTTACAAGTCATCCGCGCCGTGCGACAGATTAACCCTGACGTGACACTAATCATCACTGTCAGTCCTATACGACACAAGGCGTATGGACTCGACGGCAATTCACTCAACAAAGCCCGCCTTATCGAAGCCGCCCACCAACTCGCAGACAGAGAAAAAGGCGTCATATACTTCCCATCTTACGAAATCATGATGGACGATTTGCGTGACTATCGCTTTTACGCAGCCGACATGATACATCCATCGGAAACAGCCTGCGACTACATATACGATATATTCGCTAAATCATTCTTCGACGAGCCGACAAGCCAACTCGCCCGACAATCACGACGGCTCACACGCCGTATGCGGCACCGAATTATGACCGATGACCCAACCGCTCTCGAAATGGAGCGGGCTGAGATTAACAATCTCATAAGCTCACATATAACGGCCTATCCTCAAACCGAGAGGGCCATAGAACGAATTAAATCCCGGATTTAATGACCTACAAAGCATCAGAAATAGCCCGGCTGCTCAACCTGCAAGAACCCGCTTTTCCCGACTATAATATCGACGCTCTGCTTACCGATAGCCGTTCGGTAACATATCCTGAAAACTCGCTGTTTTTTGCGTTGCTGACACCGTCGGGCGACGGTCACCGCTATCTTGCAGAGCTTTACAGCGCAGGCGTAAGGAATTTTGTCGTCGAAAAGATGCCGCCACTTGCGGCTGAATTTCCGTTGGCTAATTTTTTCGTAGTGCCCGACACACTCAAAGCACTCCAGGCTATAGCCCGCAAGCACCGCCGACGTTTCGCGCTCCCTGTCATAGGGATAACCGGCAGCCGAGGGAAAACGATTGTCAAAGAATGGTTGTACCAACTGCTGCACCCCGATTACGACATTGTCAGAAGTCCCCGTAGCTACAACTCGCAAATCGGGGTACCGTTATCGACATGGGAGCTTGACCCAAACACCACTCTCGGTATATTTGAAGCTGGAATATCTTTGCCCGGCGAGATGACCGCACTCCAATCGATAATCGCACCTACCGTAGCGATAATCACCAACATCGGCGATGAACACCACGAGGGATTCCCCTCGCAAAAAGCCAAATGCAGGGAAAAAGTGGAATTGCTGCACGGCTGCGACTGCATCATCTACGACCACGACAATGAAATGATACGCGAGACAATCGAAGAGGCCTTCATATCGGCCAAGGAATTAGCATGGTCGCGCACGTCGCCAGAATGCCCGCTCTACATCTCGTCTATCACCTCTGAGGGGAATAGCTCAACACGCATCGACTATTCATATCTATTGGCGTCGGACAGCGTAACCATCCCATTCACATCGCCAAGCGACATAGAAAACGCCATCCACTCACTCGCCGCCATGCTCTACCTCAACCGTCAACCCGACGTTATCGCTGAACGTATGGCAAAACTCACACCCGTTGGGACGCGGCTTAACGTCGCGGAAGGGGTCAACGGCTGCCTTCTCATCCATGACACCTACACAGCCGATTTCAATTCGCTGCGCCCCGCACTCGATTTCATGGGACGCCGAGCGACGACATCGCGCACATCGACGGTGATACTCTCTGACCTCATGCATGAAACGCTTCCGCCGGCAGAGCTGTATAAAGCCACAGCTATGTTGCTACGGCGCAAAGGAGTGAGGCGTATCATCGGTATTGGGACGGAAATAGCGCGACATAGCCGCTATTTCTACGGCGAGACTTCTTTTTATGAATCGACTGGTGACTTCCTCGCTGCGGTATCTCCGAGCGACTTTGTAGACGAGCTAATACTGCTTAAGGGGGCGGCGGCATTCCATTTTGAGAAAATAAGCGACATCCTCGAAGCTCGCCAACATGAGACGGTGCTCGAAGTCAATCTTGATTCCGTTGTGCATAACTACAACATATTTCGCTCTCGACTGCGCCCGTCGACAGGGATAGTCGCGATGGTAAAGGCATCGGGCTATGGCGCAGGGGCATACGAAGTAGCCAAGACCATGCAGTCGCAGGGAGCGGCCTACCTCGCCGTTGCCGTGCTCGACGAAGGCGTAGACCTGCGCAAAGCCGGAATTACCATGCCGATAATGGTGCTGAATCCCAAAGTGGTCAACTACCGAGCATTATTCTCCTATCACCTTGAGCCTGAGATATACTCGTTTGAAATGCTCGACGAGATAATTCGCGAAGGCGAAAAATGCGGTATCACTGACTATCCCGTACATATCAAGCTCGACACCGGGATGCATCGCCTGGGATTTCTTGAGACTGACATACCCCGCGTGGTAGCCACGCTCGCCGGACAAAATGTCATCACGCCGCGCTCCATATTTTCCCACCTCGCAGCCGCCGATGACCCGTCGATGGACGACTATACCAAGGAACAGTTTGAAATATTTTATCGGTCGGCCGAGTTGCTACAAAGCGGGTTCAATCACAAAATAGTGCGGCATATACTCAACTCTACTGGCATAACACGCTTCCCTGAACATCAGTGCGAGATGGTCAGACTTGGAATATGCCTTTATGGGATACCCACTATGAACGACGGCTCGCAAGGCGACCTACGCCCCGTGTCGACACTGCGCACGGTTATAATCTCAATCAAGGAATGGGAGGCAGGTGTAACAATCGGCTACAATCGCCGCGGAGTGCTGAAACGTCGTTCAAAAATCGCAACCATACCCATTGGATATGCCGACGGAATAGACCGGCATCTCGGCAATGGCCACGCAAATTTCATGGTCAACGGGCACCGTTGCCCAACAGTGGGTAACATCTGTATGGACATCTGCATGATTGACGTAACCGATGCGCAATGCAGTGTAGGGGATTCAGTGGAAATTTTCGGCAATCAGATTCCCGCCGCCGAACTCGCCGACACGCTCGACACGATTCCCTATGAAATTTTAGCCTCGGTATCGACACGCGTTAAGCGTCTGTATTACCGCGAATAAGAAACGATTTTAGGTAGTTTGCAAAAGGCGACAAGACAAAATTTCCGAAAAATTGGTTGATTTTTCGGAAATAATAATTACCTTTGCAAAAATTTTTAACTAAACGTTTATTAATGAATAAATTTTTAATGAGTGCGGCGATAGCTGTGACAGCTTTTTCGGCCGCAGCAGAGGGCTATCAAGTAAACACCCTTAGTGCAAAACAGATTGGTATGGGACATACCGGAGTAGCTCTCAAATTGAAATCGGAAAGTATGATTTTTAACCCCGCCGGTATGGCATGGATGGATGAGACACTCGACGTGTCGGGTAGCGTCAGCGGCATTTTCCCCACCGCAAAAGTTAAAACCGCCACCGGTGAATATGAAACCGATAATGAAGCGAGCACACCACTGAGCTTCAACCTCGGCTTCCGCGTATACGACAACCTCAAGGTGGGCATATCGTTCTACACCCCATACGGTAGCAACATCAACTGGACCAACAACTGGCCCGGAGCACTGCTCAACCAATCAGTAAATCTTAAAGTATACACTATTCAACCAACGGTTGCATGGAAGATACTCCCCAACTTCTCAATCGGTGCAGGTTTGATGGTAGCATGGGGCAACGTCGACCTCAATAAGGGACTCGTATCGCCCGAGGCCATGGACCAAGTGCTCGCAGCTAAAGGCTCGCCTTATCGATTTGGCGAAACCGTTCCGGCATCGGTCAACCTCACAGGCGACGCACACCCCCGCTTTGGTGTCAACGTCGGAGCGATGTGGGACATTAACTCACAGTGGACCATCGGCGCATCATACCGTTCAAAGGTGATGATGAAAGTTAAATCAGGCACGGCTAAAGTCAGCTATGCTAACGAAATCGCAGAGGGTGCTCTTGAAAGCAGCCTTGGCTTGATTAACAGTGCCAACTTCAGTGCCGAGATGCCTTGCGCAGCCATCTACACATTCGGTATCAGCTACCGCCCCATCGAGCGACTCATCCTCGCCTTTGACGCCCACTTGACAGAGTGGAACGCCTATGACCAGCTTGAGTTCAAGTTCACCGGCAACGCATCGGCATTCAACCAGACTATCGAGAAAAACTATAAAAACTCTTGGACATTCCACCTCGGCGGCGAGTACAAATTGACCGAGCGTTTCGACGTTCGCGCCGGTTTGATGGTAGACACCACTCCCGTCGACAAGAACTATTACAACCCCGAGACACCGGGTATGACCAAAATCGAGCCGTCGGTAGGTTTGTCGTTCCGCCCGTTCAAAGGCTTCTCAATCGACGCCGCATTCCTCTATGTAGCGGGCTTAGGAGCTGACAACCGCTCTTGCACTTACTATGAGACAAACCTCATCACCGGCGAAAAAGAAGCGAAGACATTCAAGGGCGATTACAGCTTAACAGCAATCACCCCCTCGATTGGTGTGTCATATAGTTTCTAACCTACAGAAATTTTCGTTAACTTTGTGGTCGCATCGGATGTTATATCCGAGGCGACCATTTTTTATTTATCAACAAAAAGTATAACCGTAACAACTCACGATATGGCTCAGAAACCCTCCATACCGAAAGGCACGCGCGACTTTTCATCATCTGAAATGGCGCGTCGCAACTACATTTTTGACACCATCCGAAGTGTGTTCCGTCTTTACGGGTTTAACCCCATCGAAACCCCTTCAATGGAAAACCTGTCGACTCTTATGGGAAAATACGGCGAGGAGGGCGACAAGTTGCTTTTCAAGATATTGAATTCGGGCGACTACCTGCTGAAAGCCAATAAGGAAGCGATTGAGGCGGGCGACTCGGTGAAAGCCACCCCGTCAATCGCTGAAAAAGGTCTGCGCTATGACTTGACCGTACCATTCGCACGATATGTCGTGCAACACCGCGGCGAGTTGCAGATGCCGTTCAAACGCTATCAGATTCAGCCCGTATGGCGCGCCGACCGTCCTCAGAAAGGTCGTTACCGCGAGTTTTACCAGTGTGATGCCGATGTCGTCGGCACCGACTCGCTCGTCAACGAAATAGAGCTGTTGCAACTTATCGATGAAGTGTTCAGCCGCTTGAACATCAGGATAACCATCAAGCTCAATAACCGCAAGGTGCTCGCCGGAATCGCCGAACATATAGGCGCGCCCGACAAGATGGTCGACATCACGGTAGCCATCGACAAAATCGACAAAATCGGCATCGACAACGTCAACGCCGAATTGAGCGAACGCGGATTAAGCGACGAAGCTATCGCCGCACTCCGCCCCATTCTGGAAATCGACGGCACAATCGACGAGCGTCTCGCATCACTTGAGACACTTCTTGCCAACTCAACAGAAGGCTCGTTGGGAGTGAAAGAGTTAAAGGAAGTCATTGACGGCACCAAGTCCCTCGGACTCAAAGCCGAGCTTGACCTCGACGTGTCGCTCGCCCGCGGACTCAACTACTATACCGGCACAATCATCGAAGTCAAAGCACACGACGTAGCCATCGGTAGCATCACCGGCGGAGGCCGCTACGACAACCTAACGGGAGTCTTCGGTATGCCCGGGTTGTCGGGCGTAGGCATCTCGTTTGGCGCAGACCGTATCTACGACGTGCTAAACGCCCTCGACCTATACCCCGACAACACCTTGCATACGACCAGAGTGATGTTCGCCAATCTCGGGACTACCGAAGCCGCCGCCTCAATGAAATTAGCCAAGGAACTTCGCTCCGCAGGTATCGCTGTCGAGGTATATCCCGACAGCACAAAGCTGAAAAAACAGCTCTCCTGGGCCGATTCCCACAACATACCGTATGTAGCTATAATCGGCGACTCGGAACTCACCGATGGGGTTGTGACGCTCAAAAACATGGTCAACGGGGAGCAACAAACCGTACCACAAAACGAGCTTAAAAAGCTCCTCTAAACAAATTTCAGGCCAATAGCACATACAATTTTGTCGAAATTTAATAATTTTGCGATAACGAGCGTAAACTTCTTAATTTATAAATTCATATATCATGAGCAAACCCTATGTACTTGGTATCGACATAGGCGGTACCAACACCGTATTTGGAATTGTTGACGCACGCGGCGTAGTTATCGCCAGCGCATCAATAAAGACTGCAAAGCACAACAATATCAACGATTACATCAACGAGCTATACACCGAGGCTATGCGTCTGCTCGAAGCTAACGACGCTGTCGGCAAGGTGCACGGCATCGGCATAGGCGCACCCAACGCCAACTACTTCACAGGCGTTATCGAAGACGGCGTGAATCTTCCATGGCCCACACCGATACCTTTGGCACAATTAGTCAGCGACAAATTCGGTATCCCGGTCGCCATCACCAACGACGCTAACGCAGCGGCAATCGGTGAAATGACTTATGGAGCGGCGCGCGGACTGAAAGACTTCATAATGATTACACTTGGCACAGGTGTCGGCAGCGGCATCGTAATCAACGGACAGCTCGTTTATGGGCACGACGGTTTCGCTGGCGAACTCGGCCACGTCATCGTTAAACGCAACAATGGCCGTCTGTGTGGATGTGGCCGCACCGGATGTCTTGAGGCTTACTGCTCTGCCACAGGTGTGGCACGCACGGCGCGCGAATTTCTCGAAATACGCACCGAGCCGTCATTGCTTCGCAATATCCCCATCGAAGAGATAACATCAAAAGATGTATATGACGCAGCCATAGCGGGCGACAAGTTAGCTAAAGATATTTTTGAGTACACCGGCACAATACTCGGCGAGGCATTCGCCGACTTCACCGTGTTCTCTTCCCCCGAAGCCATCATACTTTTCGGAGGCCTTGCAAAATCAGGTGATTTGTTGATGAAACCTCTGAAAAACGCCATGGAAAAGAACATGATGAAGATATTCAAAGGCAAAGTCAGAATATTGCTTTCAGAGTTGAAAGAGGCTGATGCCGCCGTGCTTGGTGCGAGCGCACTCGGCTGGGAAGCCAAACCGATGGTCACCATCGTACCTCCGGCATTGCCATAGTCACTCGCCTGTAAAACAGACTGAAACTCATTGAGAGGGTGAAATCGAAAATCGGTTTCACTCTCTTTTGTTATTAATCAGTTCAGTGCGTAACCATGAAATTATACCATTGTTGCGGTCGGCACCTCGATGGAAAAAGTTGTCCATCGTGAACAGCCTCACCACTCCGAACGACAATGCGCCGACGAGTGTGAGCGGTAGCAGGTAATCATATCCCGCTGACATCTCGACCGTCAGGAAAATCGCCATCAAAGGCGCGCGGATTGCACCCGCCATCACCCCCGCCATCCCAAGCAATGCAAACAAGCCGACAGGTAACGAAAGTCCGAACAGAAGATTCAGTAACGAAGCGAAAAACAACCCTGCCATACATCCGGCAAACAAAGCCGGCGCAAAATCGCCCGCCACACCGCCGCAGGTAGTGGCACTGGCGGCAAAGCATTTCAAAAGCAATATACCACCGGACACCAGAACCGGACACCATCCGTCAGGCGAAAAACCCGACACAACAGACCCATCGATTACCGATGATGACACTCCATTTATAACCTTCTCAATAACCCCATACCCCTCGCCATACATTGAGGGGAAAATGAACACGGCACATGACAGAATCATACCCGCCAACACCGTACTTATCCAACGGTTAGAAACTTTATCGAGCCACACTTCAACCCATTTCATTATGAAGCTGTAGTAGATGGAATAGACACCGCAAAACAGGCCAAGAAACAAAATATAAGGATAGGCTTCAAAACCAAGCGGAATATGCATATAAAAGCCTATATCCATAGTACAACCTGACAGGACGTAAGCCGTCAGACCTGCTATCAGAGCCGCAACGAGCAACACAATCACCGACAATGTCGTGAACTCCATACGCAACACTTCGAGTGCGAACAAAGCACCACCTATAGGGGCTTTAAAAACCCCTGCTATACCCGCAGCCGCACCACATCCTACCATGACCCGCACCAGCTCGGAGCGCAATCCGAACCATCGTCCCATGTTGCTGCCAATGGCGGCACCGGTGTATGCAATCGGATCCTCCGACCCGGCTGACCCGCCGAAGCCGAGCGTCAAAGAACTTGCAATCATCGGGGAATAAAGCAAATAACTCCCCAAACAGTAAATTTTATTCTTAAGACTGACTATGAGCCGTTTCACACCGTGGGAGATGACACGGTGTATCACATACCGCATAAATACCCGGGTGAGCAGTATGCCGACCAACGGAATCGCAAGCAGCCACCAGTTTAAACCCTCGGTGGCGAACCTTGATGTCAAGAGAGAGGAAACTCCATCTATCATCAGCTTGAGAAGATGGGCGGCAATCCCCGAAAGCAGCCCGACAGCCGATGCTATGATGAACATGACCGTCTTTTCCGACAGATGAGATTTAAGCCAATTCATTAAAAATATAAACCAATTATATTTTTTAACAAATCAACTTTGATTGGGTTTATAGTCAAATAAAAATTTTCATGCCGTCGTAGGCAATCTTTACATTCTCAGGCAATGTCGGCTCCACATCGGCATGGCGGCCCATCTGATGAGACAAGTGGGTGAGATAAGCGACACGGGGTGACACTTCGGCTATGAACGCCAAAGCATCTGACAACGAAAAGTGAGATATGTGTGGCTCATGGCGCAAAGCGTTGATGACAAGAGTATCAATGCCCGCCACTTTTCTGACAGTTTGCTCAGATATGCGCTTCGCATCGGTGATATAAGCCAACTTACCGATGCGGAAGCCCAAAATTTCCGATTTATAGTGATTGACAGGGAGAGGTGTAATCTCCACTCCCTTTATGAAAAACGGTTTTTCGGAATCAATCTCATGAATCGCATAATGGGGGACTCCGGGATAAGGATGTTCGGCAAAACAATAAGGGACGCGGTCGCGCAAATCTTTTGCCACATCAGCTTTGCAATATAGGGGAAATCCGTCGGGCGTACAATAGGGGCGCAGATCGTCCACGCCACCCACATGGTCGTAATGGCTATGTGTAATCAACAGGGCGTCAAGATTACAATTATCCCCATAAGCCAGCATCTGTGTGCGGAAATCAGGGCCACAATCTATCAGGAGATTCAAGCCGTCAATCTTGACCAATGCAGAAGCGCGCAGACGCTTGTCATGCGAATCGGCAGAACGGCAAGTGGCGCAATCACACATCAGTTGCGGAACACCTGTCGAAGTACCTGTACCTAAAAATATCAGTTTCATAAAAACCAAATCATATTCTAACGTCGGAAATCACGAAGCAAACCGTCCTCAAACAATAGATAAACGCCATCGGTATAAATCCAACGTTCCTCCACCCCTCCGTAACCCGGACGGCGGTCAATCTCTTTTGGAAAACCGAGAGCCAGACGGCACTCCTCACGGGTCATATCCAACGCCACAACACCGTTTATAATATTCTGCCAATTGTCATCGCTGACATTGGGATAACGCAAACGCGGGTCGGTGAAAGAGAACAGAGTGTCGAAATTGCGTGTCGACTGGCGCGAAGCACCAAGCGACATATAAACGCCCCCCGATTTACCGCCGTCATCGACAAAGCTGACATAAAACGGATAGTTCACATTTCCGGGAGAGACATCGGTAATCGTGACAGGAATGAACTTGCGCCCTGTCACTTGCCTGCCATCGCGGTCAAACCACATGGCCGTGATAACATATACCCGTTTTGTCACAAGGCGTTCGCGCACAGTTGTCACCACATCGAGGTCGATAGTGAAAGGAATCTCAACAGACCGGCGGCTAAGCACCGAACGGACCGGGGCATCGACTTTATACTTCAATTTATCCCCTTTAGATGTGGAAAATTCCAACAAAGTCGCGCCATCGCCTGTAATAGCCGGAATAGAGTCATAACCCTGATATATCAGTTCTTCCCCGCATAGCGATGTCACACCGCGGGCAGAAGCTCCGAAAATCAGAGAGATGCGGTCGTCGGTCACAAGAAAACGTTTTCCTTTTGACCATTCCGATAGCGGAGCCTCACCGATATCTGAGATAAACATCTGTTCGGGGGACACCACGATTTTCTGTTTTTTGACATCATCTGCCGTAATCTTGGGGGTGCTTTCAATTCCGGTGAAGCACCCCGCAAGCGGCAGCATCGCTGCGACGGTCAAAAAAGCTGTAAACTGTCTGTTGCGACGAATCATTTACCGACAGGCGTAACCCCTAAATTGTAGAATATGAATGAATAGATATCAGCGTACTCGTCAATAACTTTTGATATAGGTTTTCCTCCCCCATGACCTGCTTTAGAGTCGATTCTTATCAGTTTGGGAGCGTCGCCAGTGTCAGATCCCTGTAACTGGGCTGCATATTTGAACGAGTGAGCCGGGACGACGCGGTCGTCATGGTCAGCCGTAGTCACAAGTATCGCAGGATAAGCGGTGCCGTCGTTCTTGATATTGTGAAGTGGCGAATAACCGAGCAGATACCTCGCCATCTCGGGAGAGTCGGCACTTGTGCCATAATCAGGGGCCCAGTTCCAACCGATTGTAAACAGATGGTAACGCATCATATCCATAACGCCAACTTGCGGGATGGCGACTTTAAACAAATCTGGGCGCATATTGACTGTCGCACCGACGAGCAATCCGCCGTTACTGCCACCCACGATAGCGATTTTATCGGAAGATGTCCACCCCTCACCTATCAAATATTCGGCGGCGGCGATGAAATCATTGAACACATTGAGTTTTTTCAGTTTTGTGCCTGCCTCGTGCCAAACCTTGCCGTATTCGCCGCCCCCGCGCAGATTTGCTTGAGCGTAGATACCACCGTTCTCTAACCATAGCAATCTGGTTGCCGAGAAACCGGGATTGAGGGAGACGTTAAAACCGCCGTAACCATAAAGGAATACCGGATTATTTTTATCGCGCTTCAGACCTTTTTTATAGGTCAGGAACATAGGAATCTTTGTGCCGTCGGCCGAAGGATAAAAAACCTGCTCGGTCACATAATCATCAGGGTTGAACCCATCAATCTCGGGGGTGCGGTAGGGAGAACTCTCACCCGACGACATATCATAGCGGAACACCGCACTCGGGTACACAAACGAGGTGAACACATAAAACACCTCGTTGTGGCGACGTGATGAAGAGAACCCAGCCGAGCCGTACGCCGGGAATTGAATCTCGTGGATAAGCGAGCCGTCGCGACGATACAAGTAAGCATGGTTGGCCGCATCGCGGTCATAGGTGACTATCATGTTGTCGCCGGCCATGCTGACATTGACCAGCACCGCATCTTGTTGAGGAATCAAATCTTTCCAATATTCGCGTTGAGGTTTGTCGGCTGTAGCTGTTACGAGCCGATAGCGCGGCGCATCGTAGGCGGTTACCATATAAATTGTATCATCAATAACATCAATTACCGAGAGTCCCTCGTCCTGCGACGGCTCAATAACGACCCAATCAGCATCGGGAACGTTGAGTTTCTTGACCATGAGCGAATTACCGCGACCCTCACCGCTACCGTAGACAAACAGCAGGCTCTCATCATCCGACACCTGTGCCGAGTGGAAATGCAGCGGGTTGGCGGGGTCGTCATAGACGAGAATGTCATCACTCTGCGGAGTCCCTAACCGATGGAAATAGATGCGGTGATTTTCGTTGGCGTTTGAAAACTCTTTCCCTGCTTCGGGACGGTCGTAAGCACTGTAATAGAACCCGTCGCCTTGCCAAGCCGCTCCGGTAAACTTAGCCCATTCGATATGGTCAGGCAACAGCTCTTTCGTGCGGGCATCCATGACGAAAATCTCGCTCCAGTCAGAACCGCTGCGCGAAATAGTGTAAGCGACATAACGGTTATCGTTCGAGAAGAAAACCCCGGTCAAAGCCACCGTACCGTCGTCGCTCAGGGTGTTAGGGTCAAGGAATACCTCGGGCTTGTCGCCGATAGAGTCCATCTTATAAAGGATCGATTGGTTGCGAAGACCATCGTTTTCATAGAAATAATATTTCCCATCCTTACGTTTGAAGGGTATCCCATGTTTATGGTAATTGTTTAGAGCGGTTAGCCTCTCCTTTACAGTGGTGCGGAACGGTATTTTTTCGAGGTAACGCCGGGTCACATTGTTTTCCGCGTCGACCCAGGCCGCAGTCTCGGCCGAAGTATCGTTTTCAAGCGGTCGGAAACGGTCATTTACCTTAATTCCGAAATAGTCATCAACCACGTCGGCAGCCGGAGCCGCCGGATAGTTCAGCTTCTGTGCCGACACCGTTGGCATCAATGCAGCTGTCATAGCAAATATAATAGTTAATCTTTTCATTATTGGGTTATTATAAAATTTCCGCCTCGGATAACCACGCTGCCGACGAAGCGTCAGACGGCATACGCCAGTCCCCTCGCGGCGACAGGCACACGCTTCCCACCTTAGGCCCGTCGGGCAGACACGAGCGTTTAAACTGCTGATTGAAAAAACGTCTGAAGAACACACCCAGCCAATGTTTGATTACCTCATCGGGATGCGCTCCATTGAAAGCATGACGTGCGAGAAGATATATGCGAGCGGGAGAAAAACCGTATCGCAATGTATAATACAGGAAAAAGTCGTGAAGCTCATAGGGGCCTACAAGATTCTCTGTTTTTTGCGTAATATTCCCCTTTGAATCAGCCGGAATCAGTTCGGGGCTTATGGGAGTACCGATTATATCGACGAGCGACTGTTTCTGCGCTTTATCTACCGCCCTGTCAGCAAACCACCCTACGAGATACCCGACCAAAGTCTTGGGGACACCGGCGTTAATCCCATACATCGACATATGGTCGCCGTTGTAAGTAGCCCAGCCGAGTGCGAGTTCTGAAAGGTCGCCGGTACCAAGCACCATCCCACCCGTCTGATTCGCCACATCCATTAAAATTTGCGTACGCTCGCGGGCTTGCGAGTTTTCATAGGTTACATCATGCGCCGACTCGTCATGTCCGATATCAGAGAAATGCTGTCGCACCGCCGGCACGATAGAAATTTCCCTTATGGTTACCCCAAGTGATTTCATGAGCGTCATAGCATTGTTATAGGTGCGGCCCGTCGTTCCGAACCCGGGCATAGTCACAGCGATTATTCCCTTGCGGCTTATCGACATCAAGTCAAAAGTTTTCGCAGCCACAAGCAACGCAAGAGTCGAATCAAGCCCGCCTGATATGCCTATTACGAGCGAACGACACCGAGTGGCTCTCATCCGTTGGGACAAGCCAGATACCTGAATATTGATAATCTCCGTACAACGGCGGTCAATATCATCCGCGCTTGATGGCACAAACGGTCGAGGATTCACGACTCGCAAAAGCTCAGTCGCCTCCTCCTCTGCCGCAGACAGCCCGGAACGGACAACGATGTATGAATCAGCCCGACACTCGGCCGCAGCGCAATCACCAAACGAACCGATGTGCAGCCGGTCGCGCCGTAACGCTTCTATATCCACATCAGCAACAACCGTCTGCGACTTAACAGTCCAACGCTCATTTCCGGCCATCAACGTACCGTTTTCAGCTATTACCGCCTTGCCATCAAAGACCAAATCGGTCGATGACTCACCCGCTCCGGCACCGGCGTAAACATATGCACACAGCGACCGCGCCGACTGCTGCTTTATCAGAGCCATCAGATAATCATACTTGCCTATAACGTCATCAGAAGCCGAAAGATTGGCGATTATTTCGGCACCTGCGAGAGCATGGCGCGACGACGGCGGTATTGCTGTCCACAAATCTTCGCAAAGCTCAACCCCAATCTTAACACCATCGACTTCAATAAGCATATCGGAGCGCACATCAACAGTTTGCCCGGCAATGGTAGTCTTGGTTTTGATACCGATACCCGACCGCCACCAACGTTTCTCATAAAATTCATTATAGTTTGGGATGTAGCTTTTAGGCACACAACCGAGCACGCGCCCGGCGGCGATAGCGACACCGCAGTTATAAATCATACCGTCATCTGCCACAACCGGCGCACCCACTATTAACAGTGTTTGCAGCCCTGCAGTCCGAGCGGAAATTAACGATATGGCCTTATCTGAATCGGCGAGCAAAGTCGATGAGTGAAAAAGGTCGCCGCAAGTATAGCCGGTAACAGACATCTCAGGGAAAACAACGAGCCTTGCGCCATCGGCAGAAGCGCGCTTTGCCAATGAAATAATTTCGGATGCGTTGGCCATGCAATCAGCCAATTTTACTTCGGGCACAACCGCCGCAACTCTCATAAATCCATTTCGCATAATTTTATGTTATATCTAAAACGAGTGTTACGATACAAAATTAATTATATTTGCACAAAACAAACCATAACCATTTATAAAAAATGAGAAACAATCCTTTATTTACCGCATCGGCCATCATAGTGGCAACAGCGATTTTGACCGGATGTCACAACAACCGGAAGAGTGACGACATAACAGCCGGGCTACAAAACAGTACCGCAATAGAGTTCATCGAATTTAGCGATACGACAGTGATGGATATGCCTAAAATGGCCGAAATCGTAGGTAAACCAGCCTACGGCACTATAATCACGAGCGGGATTTTCCCCGTCAAATTAGGCGATACCGACCTCAAGCCCCTCCAAAACGCGATATTATCGGCGGCCTATGGGACACAGGACTGTACGATAGCTGAGGGCATCGAATACCTAAGCGTTCACTCCGCTCTCGCCGAGGAAGGAGACTCGCTTACCCGTGCGACACTGCCGCTGCAATGCGATAGCGCGGGTTCAGAGCAATACAGCATCATTTCAGTCCAGACTATGACAAACACCCTGCTGTCGTTCGCCATATACCAGTATATATATCCATATAGAGCGGCCCACGGCATGAACAGCACGACTTACGTCAACTATTACACACCCGAGCAATTGCTGCTTACCGCATCCAACTTGTTCGACCCGTCAAGCCGCGCCGAAATCATCAACACCCTGCGTCAGGCCGCTAAAGACCAATACGCTTCACTCGACACCATGGTCGATTCACAAGAGATTAAATCGTTCGAGAATTTCTATGTAAGCCCCGATAACATAACATTTGTCTACGAGCCTTATGAAATAGCCCCATACGCCGCTGGACAGGTTTCGGTAACAGTAGCTCCATATCAACTCTATGACTATCTCACACCTCTCGGCAAATCTGTATTCGGATTCTAAAGCTGACTAAAAAACGACAACAAAAACGGCCACCTGTCAAGTAGTGGCCGTTTTTTTATATCTGTAAAGAGAATATTCTTAGTGAACGAGAGCAACGAGGTATTCCTTATTCTCTGCGTCCTCTTCAATAGTAATCTTGTTTTCACGCGCGAGCCAGCCAAGAGCAGCAAAAACTTCCTTGTCTTTGAGCTTGGTCATCTTTTTAAGCTGTTTTACACCTAAAACATCTGCTTCATTGAGGGCATTCCACACGAGACCTGCCCAAGTTCCAATAGTTTCAACGTTCATTTTTCAATAGTTTTCGTTGTTAGACATTAATTAAATGTTTTCCGTCATTTTTGGTTCAAAAATATGGTGCAAAGGTAATAAATTTTCACATAAAATAACGATAAAACGGCGGCTATTTTGCTATCAGACACTCAATTCTGACTATCTGAGGGGTAAATCGGCAATCAGCTTTTGCCTGCGCGTTTTCTTTCAAGCTCATCAAGGAGAATCTTGCGGATGCGCAGGTGGTTGGGAGTAACCTCGACATATTCATCCTCCTTAATATATTCCAACGCCTCCTCAAGGCTGAACACGACAGGCGGTATGATACGAGCCTTGTCATCAGCTCCCGACGCGCGCATATTGGTCAATTTCTTTGACTTGGTCACATTGACTACAATATCGTTGTCTTTGGCATTTTCACCGACGACTTGACCGGCATAGACTTCTTCCTGCGGAAAGATAAAGAACCGTCCGCGGTCCTGCAGCTTGTCAATGGCGTAGGCATAGGCAACGCCGGCCTCCATCGCGATGAGCGAGCCGTTGACACGTCGTTCGATATCCCCCTTCCAGGGCTGATATTCAAGGAAACGATGAGCCATTATAGCCTCGCCTGCCGATGCCGTGAGCACGTTGTTACGCAAGCCTATGATGCCACGCGATGGTATGCGAAATTCCATGTGCACGCGGTCGTTTTGAGCAGTCATCGACACCATCTCACCCTTGCGGCGCGTAACCATGTCGATAATCTTGCTCGAATACTCTTCAGTAACGTTGATGGTAAGCAGCTCCACCGGCTCACACTTTTTACCGTCAATCTCCTTGACGATAACCTGCGGTTGGCCTACTTGTAGCTCATACCCCTCGCGACGCATAGTCTCGATAAGAACTGACAGGTGAAGGACACCGCGTCCAAACACCGTCCAGACATCCTCATGGTCGGCCTTTACCACACGCAAGGCAAGGTTACGGTCGAGTTCGCGGGTCAAGCGGTCACCTATATGACGCGAGGTTACATATTTGCCATCGCGTCCGAAGAATGGGCTGTCGTTGATTGTGAATGTCATCGACATGGTCGGCTCGTCGATGGCTATTCGCGGAAGCGGTTCGGGATTCTCGATACAGGTCACCGTATCGCCGATTTCAAATCCTTCAAGACCTACCAGCGCGCAAATATCGCCACTTTCGACGCTCTCAACCTTTTTGCGGCCCATACCTTCAAAGGTGTGTAGCTCCTTTATGCGCTGTTTGACGACTGAGCCGTCACGCTTGCACAAGCCTATGTCCATACCCTCTTTGAGTTCGCCTCGGTGTACGCGACCCACTGCGATACGCCCCACATAGTTTGAGAAATCAAGCGATGTGATGAGCATTTGAGGGTCGCCCTCAAGCGTCTTGGGTTCGGGGATATATTCGATAATGGCATCGAGAAGCGGTAGTATATTGTCGGTCGGTTTGCGCCAATCGGTGCTCATCCAGCCCTGTTTTGCGGAGCCGTATATGGTCGGGAAATCGAGTTGTTCTTCAGTAGCGTCGAGACTGAACATCAAGTCAAACACCATCTCTTGCACCTCATCAGGGCGACAATTAGGCTTATCGACTTTGTTTATCACCACAACCGGTTTCAAACCGAGCTGAATCGCTTTTTGCAACACAAAGCGCGTCTGGGGCATAGGGCCTTCGAACGCATCGACAAGCAGCAGACAGCCGTCGGCCATGTTAAGCACTCGTTCAACCTCACCGCCAAAGTCGGCGTGTCCCGGAGTGTCGATAATATTTATTTTATAACCTTTGTAATCTATGGAAACATTTTTCGACAGGATTGTTATACCTCTTTCACGTTCGAGGTCATTATTGTCGAGAATAAGCTCACCCGCATTTTGATTATCTCTGAAAAGATGTCCGGCGAGGAGCATCTTGTCCACCACTGTCGTCTTGCCATGATCGACATGGGCGATAATGGCTATATTTCTAATTTTTTGCATAAAAAAACACTCTCTTTTACGGGGTGCAAAGTTAGCGCAATATCACGGTAATACCAAGAAAATCGGCACATTTCACTTTCAATGCGCAATTTACGCTCCATCCCGGCACGGATTTCTGACAACCGTCGCGGTTATACGGAGGAGAGACACGACAAAAAAATCCCAATCACATACCGGATTGGGATTATATCAATATTGGCTCACACAACGCCGTATCATTCCAGCAACGACTTGGCGGTAGCCAACAAATCGGCATCAGAGCGGTCGCCGGTGTAAGGGGTGATTTTGCCGTCTTTGCACAAGAATAACGCCGGGATTGTCTGGATTCCATAAGCTTCGGATACCGCCTGCGCGCTATCAACATCTACTTTATAGATGGTGATGCCGGTGGCCTTTGATATTTCGTGAAGTACCGGCGACAATGCGACACATGGGCCGCACCAAGTCGCCCAAAAATCGACTATGCAAGGTTCAGCACCCACATAGGTCATCGGGTCCACAGTGTAATCAGCAACCTTTGCTTTGAAATCGGCAACGGTCAAATCAATCACTTTGTCATCAGATTGAGCCACAGGCTCGGCCACAGCGACCGAGTCGGTCTGACCGCCGGCGGCAGAATCTTTAGAACCGTTTCCACAAGAGGTTAAGCCCGAAACGGTTGCACAAGCCAAAACCGCTAAAGCGGCAGATAGAGCTTTCTTCATATTTTCAGTTTTCATAAGTTGGTCAGCGCGAATATAGTCAAATTTAAACTAAACCGCAATCCCCGTTACAACCTGGGACCGCGGTCAAGCCGGGTTTATCAATATTTTAATCAATAATTCCACCGGCAGGCAATCTGACGGAGATTCGGACAAGCAATCGTGCGCAAATCGACAATCATGTTATATCGACAGTTGATGTAGACAAGAGCTTGGTCAAATGAGACATCAAGAGTGGTCAACTGGTTGTTGTCGCAAAGCAGACGCTGCAAAAATGTCTGATTGGAAAGGTTAAGTGTGGTCAAATCATTGTAAGAGCAATCCACAAAAGTCAGATTCGGGCAATTGTCCACACTTAGCTCTGTGAGATTGTTGTAGGAGCAGACCAAATCGACCAGGGCGTTGCAATCGCGCACCGCGAGAGTCGCCATGTTGTTGTCGCAACAAATGAATGTGCTCAGAGCCGGAAGCCCGGAGACAATCATATTTGAGATATGGTTGTCGTCGATATTGAGATTCGTGAGGTTTTCAACCCCATAGAGGTTGAGGTTAGTGAGTTTGTTATAACCGCAATAGAGATTTTTGAGGCCGGTGCACCCGTCAATCAAAAGCGACTCAAGGTGACAGCCTTGGCAATTGAGAGTTTCAAGGGAGGTGCTTCCCGAAACGTTAAGTTCGACAAAGAGGTTGTCGGAGCAATTGAGATTCTTTATCAGCGGAGTATCGCTAAGAGTCAGTTCGGTCAAACGATTGTGATAGATGGAAACAGTCTTTAGAGCCGCGCAACCGTCAAAGTCGATTGAGGTCAATATGTTGTGGGAAGCGTTGAGATTCGCAAGTGCGGCATCGCCGGCTACAGAAAGCTGCCGGAGGTTGTTTCGGGAGATATTGACCGTTGTCAATGCGGTGAAACCCGAGAGATTCAAATCACCGGCGAGGTGTTTATCGCTCCAGTCTATCGCGGTCACATGACCGTCAGCCACAGCCACGCCCTCCCAGGTCGATGGAGCGTTAAGGTTAGTGATTTTCAGAGCTTGCGCGTTAGTCCCGTCTTTTTCTGCCGGTTGAGCCAAAAAAGTCTGAAGTTGCTTCATCTCTTTCTTGTCAATTTTCTGAGCGAAAGCCGCCACGTTACTCAACATGAGGGCAATCATTAAATACATTATTTTCATAAACAAAAGTCGGTTAAGGATTGCTTGATTTTTACACTATTAACAACATCCATCGGGAATTAGTTTAAAATAATTTATTCCCGCGACACAACAACCGACTTGATTTTGCCATAATCGAGCAATAGGTAATGGCGGTGTCGCTCATCCACCGCATTGAGATAGCGCCAGACGAGCGAGATGAAAGAGCCACCGAAAGAGCCGCGGGCGTGAATTTACGCTTTTCAGCATAATAGTCTCAAATTCACAGGGATTTTGCTTAACTTCGCAATGCTGGCCGCAAGCGGAGACCCGGTCAAGGGACAAAGCGGGCGGGGCTGCGACGACATTTTATTGAAAAGCGTTTACTCAACGCTCTTTCTTGACACCTTGAAACTCCGCAACTTTCAGAATGAGTCAATAATGAAGCAGACGGTAGATGTCTTATGTGGGTATGTACTGTACTCCGGCATCGGCGCGCATGAGCGCAGGTTGATGGCGCGTTTCGCATATTCTGCGTGAGGTCTCTGCAAGTTTGCTCGTTCAACCCATCCGGGCAATGCGAAGGCCTCAAGGCGTGGAACGGGCAACAAGTAAGATCCTTACGCTTTTTATTCTATAACCTTTACCGCCAACGCAGAGGATCCCGCGGCAACACTGATAATATGAAAAGATTATACACAATGCGTTTGCTTTCGTTAGCGTAACTGCTTACGACCCACTTGCTTGGTAGTGCAACGATTAAGATTGGAGATTTATATTACAACCTTGACACGTCGGCCAAAACCGCTGAGGTGGCATCTCAGGATGGTAATTCAACCAGTAACAGCAGCTATGTGTCAGGCGATTTGGTCATCCCGTCAAGCATAGAAAGCGATGGCGTTACTTACTCGGTGACATCAATCGGCGACTACGCATTCTACGGTTGCAGCGGCCTGACCTCGGTGGAAATTCCCAACTCGGTGACAGAAATCGGCGAAAGCGCATTCGAAGATTGCGAGAGCCTGGCAGCGGTAACTATCGGTGGGAATGTTTCCAATATCGGCTCCTCCGCATTCTACGATTGCACAAATCTGAGCACGGCCTATTGCTATGCCGCGACTCCGCCGAAAATGGCTGATAGCTACGTATTTTCAAATGCGACTTACAGTAGCGCGACGTTATATGTACCCAAAGGGTGTGTTGACGTCTACAAAGCAGCTGCAGTTTGGTCTAAATTCAACAAAATCGCAGACAGCGGTTACAGCGGTGTTGACAACGTAATCGCCACCGAAACCGCGAGCGAAATTGCAGGCTACTACAACTTGCAAGGCGCGCGCTCCGATGAGCCGTGGGACGGGATGAACATCGTTGTCTACAGCGACGGTTCGCACCGCAAGGTGATGTACAAGTAACCGATATCTCCATCCACTACCGAGCAGGAGATAAACACTAACGCAGCTGTTTATCTCCTGCTTTTATGTTTCGCACTTGTTGGGTTTCATCTCAGATGCTTGAATGGCAGTCATACAAAAAAATCTGCCCGCAAGAGTTACCTTACAGGCAGATTAAATTATTTTTCAGCCGTGCCACACTATCGCATTGCGAGGCGGAATGACGAGCGAAATTTATTCCTCGTATTTCTTCACTATAACGGTAGCGTTGTGGCCTCCAAACCCAAACGAGTTGGAAAGGGCCGCACGCACGGGACGATTTTGCGCACGATTGAACGTGAAGTTCAGCTCATAATCGATGTTTTCATCCAAATCATCATCAGCATGATTTATTGTCGGGGGAACAACATCGTTCTGAACCGCTTTCACACTGAACATAGCTTCAAGCGCACCGGTAGCTCCAAGTAGGTGGCCGGTCATCGACTTGGTAGAGCTGATGTTGAGTTTGTAAGCGTGGTCACCAAATACCTCCTTGATTGCTTTGACTTCGGATATATCACCTACGGGTGTCGAAGTGCCATGGACATTTATGTAGTCAATGTCATCGGGCTTCATACCGGCATCGTTGAGGGCATTGTTCATCGCAAGGATGGCACCCAAGCCGTCGGGATGCGTTGCTGTGAGGTGATAAGCGTCGGCCGACATTCCACCGCCCGCTATCTCGGCGTAAATCTTGGCGCCGCGAGCTTTGGCGTGTTCCAGTTCCTCAAGGATGAGCACCACCGACCCCTCGCCCATCACAAAACCGTCGCGCGACGCGCTGAACGGTCGTGACGCGGTTTCAGGGGAATCATTGCGAGTCGACAGAGCGTGCATCGCATTGAAACCACCCACACCGGCGGGATAGATGGCAGCTTCGGCTCCACCGGTGACCATCACGTCGGCCTTGCCAAGACGGATGAGGTCAAACGCTGATATGATAGCATTGTTGGATGAAGCGCAAGCCGACACGGTACCATAATTAGGGCCATGGTAACCGTATTGCATCGAGATGTGGCCTGATGCAATATCGGCAATCATCTTGGGGATGAAAAATGGGTTGTATTTGGGGCCGTTTTCGGCGTTCATAGCATAGTAACCGGCTTCTTCCTCAAATGTGTGAAGACCGCCGATACCGGCTGCCACGATAACGCCTACGCGGTTTTTGTTGAGTGTCTCGTCATTTTCAAGACCCGAATCGGCCACGGCCTGCTCAGCGGCGACCATTGCATATTGGGCGTATAGGTCGAGAGTGCGAGCTTTCTTGCGGTCAAAATGGTCGGCGGCGTTGAAGCCTTTGACCTCGCAAGCGAATTGGGTCTTAAATTTGGAGGCATCAAAGTGGGTAATAGGAGCCGCTCCGCTCACTCCGGCTATGGCATTAGCCCAAGTCGTGTCCACATCGTTGCCGATGGGGGTAAGCGCACCAAGTCCTGTTACTACTACTCTTTTAAGTTCCATTTAAGATGTTATAGGGAGAAGAAGGTCTTATTTCTGCTCAGCTTCGATGTAGCTGATAGCGTCGCCTACAGTCTTGATTTCCTCGGCCTTGTTATCGGGGATAGTGATGCCAAATTCTTTCTCAAACTCCATGATGAGCTCAACGGTGTCGAGGCTGTCTGCGCCAAGATCGGTGGTGAATGCAGCGGCTTCTGTTACTTGATTTTCATCTACGCCAAGTTTGTCAACGATTATGGCTTTAACACGAGATGCAATTTCTGACATGATAAATTAATTTATAATTAGTAAATTCATTTTTTGCGATGCAAAGTAAGTCATTTTTATCGAATTAACGAAATATTTCCCCAAAATAATAATCGCCACACGCCACGTATCGCTGTCGCAAAACATCATTTTACAGCGACATATCTATATTATACCAAGATATTTATCGCCCGCTCAATGTTACAATTGCATTACAGCCGATGGGGTGAGTTGTCACTGATGACGACCTCAATAGGCCCATTGAAGCGACGGGCCCACAGGGCTATAATATGGGTATTGAATCGAGTGGAGAAATAGCGGTTCGGGCGGCATTGAAACTCCGGCGGCGCAGCGGTCGCGGGCGGCAATAACCGCGGCGAAATCATCAATGGTTAGTTTTCCTCGACCGACATCAACAAGCGTCCCGGTGACGGCGCGCACCATATTGCGCAAGAACCTGTCGGCGGTAATCACAAACACCATCCGTCCATTCCCGGCATCTAACCACTCGGCACGGCTAACCCGGCATATGTTGGTCTTTGAGTCGGAATGCAGTTTTGCAAACGAGGTGAAATCGTCAACATCGAGCAACAGAGCCGCCGCCCGGTTCATGGCCTCATAATCGAGCGCAGGGGGTGCCAGCCAACTCAATGGGTGTATGAACGGTGATTTAATCCGATGGGTATAATAGTGGTAAGTCCGCGACGTCGCATCAAACCGGGCATGAGCGTCGTCGGCCACAGGTGTAATGCCATAGACCACTATGTCTCTGCCGACAATGGCATTAATTCCTCTGACGATGCTGCCGGGCTGCGGCTCGCCGTCAAGCAGGTCGAGGTGCGCAACCATCATAGAGGCATTTACCCCCGTGTCAGTGCGCCCCGCACCCGTAATTTTCACCTGCCGGCGAAGCATCTTGGCAAGAGCGTCCTCGATTGCCGACTGAACGGTAATTTCCCCCGGCTGAGTTTGCCATCCATGGTAGCGCGCTCCCCGGTAGGCAAGTTCCATGAAACAACGCATACCGCCTTGACAACTATCGGTTAATCACGTTCAAGATAGGTATATCCATAAAGTCCCGAGCGGTAATTGCTGAGGAACTCACGGCCCTCTTCAGGGGTGATCGAACCCGCTTTCATCGACGATGTAACCCACGCCTCGACGTTACGCACAAGTTTTTTTGGGTTGAATTGCACATAGTCAAGCACCTCAGCCACGGTCTCTCCGTCGATTATCCGGTCGATTTCGTAACGGTCTTTATAGACGCTGACATGGACAGCATTGGCGTCGCCAAACAGATTGTGCATATCACCTAAGATTTCCTGGTATGCCCCCACGAGGAACACGCCGAGATAATATGGCTCGTTAGGTTTTACCGGGTGCACCGGGAGCCAGGGGGATGTGCCGTGGTCGGAGATGAAGTTGGTTATCTTTCCGTCGCTGTCGCAAGTAATGTCTTGAATCGTGGCCGTGCGGGTCGGCTTCTCATCAAGTCGCGATATCGGCATGATGGGAAACACCTGGTCAATAGCCCATGAATCAGGCAACGACTGGAACAACGAGAAATTACAGAAATATTTGTCGGGAATCATTTTGGCGATTTTGCGCAGCTCCTCTGGTGCGTGTTTCATTGAGTTCGCCATCTCCCCTACCTCGCGCGCCACTGACCAGAAGAGTTTTTCTATCATGGCTCGCGTGCGCAAATCAAGCATACCGAGGCTAAACAGGTCAAGCGCCTCCTCACGAATCTGCAACGCATCGTGCCAGCTTTCAAAGAGACGCGGTTGGTTCAGCTTATCCCATATTTCATAAAGTTCCCTGACAAGTTCGTGGTCGTCGGGCGACACCTCCTCGTTGTCTTTCCAAACGGGTAGCGATGTCGTCTCGAGAGCCTCGAATATCAGCACGGAATGATGTGCGGTCAACGACCGTCCGCTCTCGGTTATGATATTTGGCTGTTTCAAGTCGTTTTTGACACAAGCGTCGACCAAAGCCGAAACCGAGTCGTTGGCGTACTCCTGAATCGAGTAGTTCATCGAGCTTTCGCTGGCTGAATTTCGGGTGCCGTCATAGTCCACGCCAAGGCCGCCGCCTATATCGACAAAATCTATGTCGAAACCGATTTTTGAAAGCTGCACATAGAACTGCATAGCCTCGCGGAGCGCATTCTTGATGCGGCGTATCTTTGTAATCTGACTTCCGATGTGGAAATGTATCAGTTTCAGGCAGTCGGTCAATTTCGCTCTTTCGAGGATGTCGATAGCTTCGAGCAGTTCGCTGGAGTTCAGCCCGAATTTGGACTGGTCGCCGCCCGACTCCTCCCATTTGCCCGAGCCGGAGCTTGACAATTTGATGCGGATACCTATATTGGGGCGGATGTCGATGCGTTTTGAGATTTCCGCGATAAGCCGCAATTCGTTGAGTTTCTCCACCACGAGGTAAATGCGGCGGCCCATCTTTTGAGCGAGCAGAGCCAGCTCGATGTATTTGTCATCTTTATACCCGTTGCAGATAATCAGGGCGTTTTCGACGATATTTGTCGCCAACACGGCGTGAAGTTCAGGCTTAGAGCCAGCCTCAAGGCCGATATTGAATTTCTTGCCATGCGACACTATCTCTTCGACCACCGGTCTCATCTGATTGACCTTGATGGGATAGATGATGAAATTCTGAGCGTTATAGCCATACTGGGCAGAAGCCTGCTTGAAGCAACGCGATATTTTCTCGACTCGGTTGTCGAGAATATCGGGAAAGCGCAGAAGCACCGGCGATGTGACATCGCGCACCTGCAACTCATCCATCACTTCCTTCAAATCCACCGAAGCGAAACCATCACGAGGGGTGACGGCGACATGGCCGCGCTCATTGATGGAAAAATATTTCATTCCCCATCCGTTAATGTTGTACAGCTCCGCGCTGTCTTCCACACGCCATTTTCTCATGGGCAAAAGATACTTGTTTAGGGAGCCTGCCAAACGCCAAGCTCGGAGTTACAATAAAAAACTCAACAAAAATAGTCATAATTCCTTAAATAAACACACTAACCCATTAACAACTCTAAGAAAAATCATAAATTTGCAGTATCAAAAAAATATTAGGCACTGAAACCAATAAAACATAATTTAAGCATATACGACACATTATGAATCGCAAACTCAGCTACGCCCTCGCAATGGGAGGGTTAATAGTTTTGGCCGGCTGCGGCTCTAAGAAATTAGCCCAGCCAAAAGCAGAGTACTTCACGCTCAATCCTTCTCCGCTCGAAGTTGTGGGGACAAACGTCCCCGGCAATGTGCAGGGGAAACTTCCCGCAGGCTATTTCGTGAAAAACGCCGAGCTGACCGTTACCCCCGTGTTGTCGTTCGACGGCAAAGAGCTGAAAGGCACGCCGGTGACCGTCCAGGGCGAGAAAGTGCGCGCCAACAACCCTGTAATCAATTTTGAATATGGCGGGTCAATGGCCGTCCCGGTCAACTATGCGTTCGAGCCGGGGATGGAAGACGCGACATTGTCGCTCGACTTCACCGCCAAACAGGGCAACAAGACCTATGCCCTCGCGCCTGTAACAATCGGTAAAGGCATACTGGCCACTGCCGCATTAGCCACAGCCGCTGACGTGCAGCCCGCAATCGCTGCCGATAAATTCCAGAAGGTTATCAGCGAGAAATATGCAGCCGACATAATGTTCCTCATCAACCAGGCCAATATCCGCGACAACCAGCTCCGCTCAGAGCAAATGAAAGAATTTAACGACGCGGTGGCCAAAGCGAGCAGCGACTCGTCACGCCGCATCGACGAAATCAACATCTCATCGTACGCATCCCCCGAGGGCGGCGTTGAGTTAAACGAACGCCTTGCCGCCAGCCGCGAAAAGAACACATCGGCCTACATTAAAGACAAACTCAAAAAAGAGAAAATCACTGACTTTGGCGAACTGACCGCCCAGTTCACCGCCCAGGATTGGGAAGGGTTCCAAAAACTCGTGTCGCAGAGCAACATACAGGACAAGGAGTTGATACTTAGCGTACTGTCAATGTACAAAGACCCTGAGCAGCGTGAGCGCGAGATTCGCAACCTCTCATCGGTATTCGACCAACTCGCCGATGAAATCCTTCCGCAGCTCCGCTACTCCCGCCTCACGGCAACCGTGAGCGTCATCGGAAAGAGCGACGAGGAAATCCAAAATCTTCTCAGCACCAACCCCTCGGCCCTATCGGTTGACGAGATTCTTTACGCAGCCACCCTCACCGACAATAACGCTAAGCGTATGTCAATCTATGACAAAGCCGTACGTCTCTACCCCAACGACTACCGCACCTACAACAATCTCGGTGCCACGCAGCTCGCCGACGGTGACTACAGCGCAGCAAAAGCCAACTTTGAGAAAGCCGCCAAGCTCGCTCCCGGCAACGCTGAGGCAGAAATGAACCTCGGTGTGCTCGACATGATCAACGGTGATTTCCCGGCAGCCAACAGCAAGCTCGGCCAAGCGGCAGGCGCGACACAGCTCCCCGACGCGCTTGGGACTTACAACCTGCTCCAAGGCAACACAGCCGCCGCAGTCAACACATTCGGCGACACCAAGTCAAACAACGCCGCTATCGCACAGATTCTCAACAAAGACTATGCTAAGGCAAAGACAACATTGTCGGGCATCACTAACCCCGACGACACGACCTACTATCTGATGGCAATCGTGGGAGCGCGCACCAACAACGACCAAATGGTCAAGACCAACCTCCGTCAAGCGGTCCGCATGAACTCAAAACTCGCTGACCGCGCTCGCACCGATGTCGAGTTCAGCCGCTACAACCTCTCAGGTATCATCTAACAGCTATCGCTGACATAACAAATAAGCATTTTGAGCGTCGAGAGTAACCTCTCGGCGCTCATCGATTTCCAAGCGAAACGCAGGCTTCACGACACTGCTTATAACATTTAATTCGGGGCAATGCGACTCAATCGCCAGCCCTATCCCGCGCTACATTCCCGAGTTAAACAGTGAATCTGAAAATATTGGGATATTGAGCATTAAGCTTAGTAGTTTTGGCTGATATTTGTGGCAGCGCTGACCTTTTTATACTGCCGTTGTAGAAATCTCGCATTTTTTTTGTTAAATTTGCGTTGACAAATTTACACCAATGAGTTTAAAGCTCTATCACTCAACGATTAGCACGATTAAAGCGGTATTGTTGCTGCTGTTCGTGACTGCCGCGCCGATACTTGCCTCGGCGAGAGGCGACGGTGATTTTGTGCTTGTCATTGACCCCGGCCATGGCGGTAAAGATTACGGAGCGATAGGCAAAATAACCAACGAAAAAAGCATAAATCTCGCCGTCGCCCGATTAGTAGGCGAGATAATAGATGACGAATTTGACGATGTGAAGATTGTTTATACCCGTAAATCAGACACATTCATATCGCTAAAAGAGCGCGCCGACATAGCCAACAAGGCCGGTGGAAATCTGTTCATCTCAATTCATGTCAATTCCGTTGGCAAAAAGTCTAAAAACCGCACAACGGTCAAAGGAGCGTCGGTCTACACTCTCGGTCTCCACAAATCGGCATCTAACCTTGAAGTCGCCAAGCGCGAGAATGCCGTGATTACACAGGAATCAGACTATTCGACAAAATACCAAGGCTTTGACCCAAACTCGACGGAATCGTACATCGTTTTTGAGATGAGCCAGAACAAACACATGGAACAAAGCGTCGCATTTGCCCAAGAAATTGAAAACGAACTTATCGAAAACGCCGGACGAGCTAATAAAGGGGTGCGACAAGCAGGTTTCTGGGTACTCTGGGCCACCGGAATGCCGTCGGTACTCATTGAACTTGACTTTATATGCAACCCGTCGCAGGAAAAATTTCTGGCGTCAGACAAAGGGCAGAAGAAATTGGCCATGTCGATAGTAAACGCATTCAAAAGATACAAAGCAAGTTACGACAAATCGACAAAAGCGCCCATAACGGAAAATCGCATCTCTGACGATGGAGATGACAACAAAGATAAATCAAAACAGAAAATAGATAAGCCCAAGAAAAAGAGGGGCAAAAAATCGAAAAAAGACAAAAAGGAAACCGACCGCCACGAGTTGATTATTTCCGAGACCGCGACTCCACCGGATAACGACGCGAACATAAACACTGCCGTAGCTGAAGCTAAGCCCGAAACCGAGCCGAATGAGACGGACAGCACACCCGGCAATAACAGCAAAAGCACAAACTCCGTTGCCGGCAAGATATACAAGGTCCAATTTCTCACAAGCGCCCGGCTCTATGGAAAAGGGGATAAATCGTTTAAGGGGCTATATCCCGTAAGCCGCTATAAAGAAAACGGAGTGTGGAAATACACATTCGGCAAAGCCTCGACATGGCGCGAAGCGGAAAAAATATTAAAAAAAATCAAGAATAAATTTCCCGATGCGTTTATCATCACAACCCGTGACGGCAAACGCCTTTAGCTATTTTGACCAACAACGAAAACAAACAACTTATATGAACAAAATATTCAAAAAAGAAGTAGTAATTGGCCTATGTGCAATACTAACGCTTGCCCTACTGTTTTTTGGCATCGACTATCTGAAAGGAATCAATCTGTTTAAAGCAGCTAACTATTACTACGCGACCTACACAAACGTTAACGGGCTCGCGGTGTCGGCACCCGTGACAGTAAACGGATTCAAAGTAGGCCAAGTCAGAGAGATAAACTACGAGTACGACAACCCGGGACACGTTAAAGTGGAATTAAGCCTCGACCGTCAGTTAAGGGTTCCCAAAGGCACGAAAGCCCTACTTGTAGCAGATATGCTCGGCACAGCCACAATTAAGCTGGAAATGTCGACAAGTAGTCAATATCACACAGTCGGCGACAATCTGATTGCCGAAACTCCCGGAGGATTGATGGAAAGCGTTTCCGACGAGATACTGCCGTCGGTTGCCGCCATCGCGCCGAAAGTGGACTCGTTGATTTCATCACTAAATCTACTCGTAAGTGACCCTGCCCTGCTCTCGTCAATCAAACGTCTCGATGCCATAACAGCAAATCTCGAGACCTCTACCCGCGCGCTCAACGCCTCGATAGCCACATTGCCACCAGTTATGAACAACGTCAGGACGCTCAGCGACAACGCGGCTTCAATCTCATGCCGTCTTGACACATTCGCCGCCACGCTCAACAGCGCGCCAATCGACTCGACAATCCACAACCTAAATGCGACTACCGAAAGCCTGCGACAGCTCACAGACGAGCTCAACAGCCCAAATTCATCGCTTGGCAAACTCATCAAAGACCCCGCGCTTTACGACGGAGTAACGTTAATAATGAGCGATTTGGATTCAATTCTTGTCGATTTGAAACGTCAACCGAAACGCTATATCCCACCAATCAAAATATTCTAAGCCACACTCTGTTTACCTTTCGGAAGCATTGATTGAAGCCCGGGAATTTAAGCTTAATGAATTGATTATATATCATCATTGAATTCATTACTACCTAAATATGCATAATATCAGACAGGCTATTTTGAAACCGCCTGTCTGATATTTTTCATTATTTTAAGCTAATTCATATTAGGTGTAACCGAATTTTGCCCACCCAACAGCGTATCTTTGTAGTGGCTTACAAAGTGTCAAATATTTTATTTAACTTTGTAATCTAATGTGCGCAAGAGCTGACAAAGACCAAAGATAATATAAACTTCAATATTTAAATACTTCTCGTAGTCGCATAAGGTCGGTTCACCTATCAGCAAGCAAGAAGGTTCCTCGAATTATATGAAGGAATTAAAAGACATATTAGCTTCCAATACTATCCATACAATATCTCTCTTTTCAGGAGCTGGTGGTTTGGATATTGGTGCTATTTACGCTGGAGCTCATATAATATGGGCTAACGACATGAAGAAAGAGGCCTGTGAGTCTTATGCCTTAAATATTGGAGACCACATTCATCAAGGTGATATCAATACTTTTATCCCTTCCCTCTCCAAATACAAAGGTGTAGATTTAGTAATCGGGGGACCTCCTTGCCAAGGTTTTTCTGTAGCGGGTAAAATGGATGAAAATGACGAGCGAAGCAAACTTATTTGGAGTTATGCTAAGGTTATAGAAACTGTCGAGCCAAAAGCATTTATAATGGAGAATGTTAAGGCACTTGCCGTCCTTGATCGGTGGGCATCCATCCGTACTTCTTTAATAAAAAGATTCGTTGAATTAGGATATTCAGTTGGCTTTATCGTCTTAAATGCTTCTGATTTTGACGTTCCACAAGCGCGAGAGCGAGTATTCTTTATTGGATTTAAGAATGGCACTATTTCTACTCCTGATTTAGAATCTATGTTAAAGCCATATAAAATCAAAGCTCAAAGTGTGAGAGAAGCTTTGTCTGTCCTTGATAGAGCTGGTATGGGAAATAATACAGGTACATGCAATGCAAAGATTACACTAACACCAAAACCTGTCCTTCGTAAATCCGCTTATGCAGGAATGTTGTTTAATGGACTTGGACGACCATTGAAATTAGATGGTTATAGTGCAACTCTCCCGGCTTCGATGGGTGGTAATAAAACACCAATTATCGACGAAAAAGCTCTATATGAAAGGGAAACTCCTTGGGTTGAGGGGTATCGAGATCGTGTTGAATTCGATCCGATGGTTGCAAAAACAGAATCAGTACCATCATACCTAAGAAGAATGACCGTAGACGAGGCAAGGGTTATACAAACATTTCCGTTGGATTATGTTTTCTGTGGATCACAATCTGCTCAATACACACAAATAGGGAATGCCGTTCCATGCAACTTGTCTAAGGCAGTCTGTTCTATGGTTATAGATGTCCTCAAAGGGAAGTCTCCAATTCTGTATAATGGTTTATTCTAAATTTTATCATGGCTAATGTTGAACTAAAAACTGCTGCACTTATCCTTGATCGAGCTCTTACTGAAGCCGCCCCAATTAATGACGATATTGCATCGATAATCACGAACGTATTACAAGGTACTCACAAAACATATCGTTACATCCTTGTTAATGCGTTACTTGCGAAAGCCACTAATGCTAATGTTGATGCATTAAGCCTTCAGAAAGGAGATGGAAAAAGTGGCAAATATGACGCAAGAACGCTTTGTCATAAAGTACTTGTTCCATTTGAGAAACTTAAGTTGCCTGGTTGTTTAGGGGATTCTAACGAACCTTTTCTTAACAAGCCAGCTCGATTTACAACTCTTTCTATAAATAATGCTGTTCGAGCAGGGAAAGATAAAGAAACTCTCGAAAGTGTAATCGAGGTATTGTCTCAGATTAATACCAGCGAAGTAGCATACTTATATCTGAAATCTGCAATGGTTGTTCTTATTTCCAACCATGAAGACTATTTGAAGAAATTCGCGATTGGAGATGCTTTAATAGATGTAAGTGAGTTCTCTCAGCTTGTACTTGATTATATTTATAAGATAACTAATCATACAATGGAGGGGGAGGTATGCCCTCTTGTCGTGGCTGAATTAGAACAATTACATCTTGGAAAAGATTACAAAGTGATTCCACACAAAGTCAATCAAAGTGGAGTTTCTTCAAAGGAAGTTGGAGATATTGATATTTTTGATTCCGAAGGCACCCTTGTTAACGCCATTGAAGTTAAAGACAAAACGTTTTCAAGTCAAGATGTGATTCATGCTATCACCAAGTTTCGCCAAGCAAATCTACCATCAAGTATGTTTATTTATGGAAAGAATGTTGTTTTTGATGAAGATGAGGTGTATCAAACATTGAAAGCCATAGGTCGCGAAGGTCATTATTGTTGTTTGATATCGATTCTAAACTATGCTAAATTGCGTATTTCAGATTTGAAGATTGTAACTGTTCGTGATTTCGTAGATGGTCTATTAAAATTCTCCAAAATCATCAACGTCAAAGATGACACTATTAGTTTAATCAAAGAAATTGCCTCACAAATTTTTTGATGATTGGTTTGCACAAAATAATAGTTTATCATGAAAATAAACTTAAGTATACAATTTAGCGTATTTCCATACATCCAATAATCTAATAAATCAGCATCAGTGAACTCTCAAAATCTTCAACGACTAAGGCCTCGACATATACGTTAACAACTTAAACGATTTGGATTAATATGAAATTCTTCTCAACATTTCTTTTGCTTTTTCTTCCTTTTGCCGCTTCTGCGCAGCACATTCCTACTTCTTATGAGGCTCCACCTCGTATGAATATCTCGCAGATTGACAACAGAGAGTATAGTACACTTGTGTTTTTTGACTATACCGTGCCCGAAGATTCCACATGGCAATCCGGGCACCAATGGATGAATTTCAGTGATAAAACTTACATCTCAATTCCTGGTTCCAACAAAAAATATAATATGCTCTCTACCGTCAATATCCCGATTGATAGTGAAGCCGAGCATAAAGTGATGCTCTTTGACCGCGCAGGGCAAAGGCATCAATTCGTTCTCGAATTTGAGAAAATACCTAAGGGCTGCTCTCATTTTGAAATTATCGAGGATATTAACAATCCACAGGCTTTTAATATCCGAAACATATCATACAACCTTGCCGACTCTGTGGAATATGTTAACGTCGATGATTTTATCGCCGACTATCCTCTGAAAGAATATGGTCAGTATTATGTTAACGGCACAGTTGTATCGTATGTTAAATACAAAGGTATCATTGTCAACTCCGTTGCCAACCTCCTCAACCAATACGGCAAATATATCTGCGTGAACATCAGCATCCAGAATTTCCGTAACCGCTCAATTTTATTCAATCCCGCGAATCTTTCGGCTGTTGGATACCGCCACCCAAAGAAAAAGACTAAAATGAAATTTTCAAAGTCCGAATACCTTGAAGATGATATTTATGTTGAACGCTCGGTAAGACGTAGTAAAGACAATGAGGAATACGACGAAACCGTTACTATTCCTTTTGATGTCGAGCTACTTACTTACGAAGAATACGACCACATAGTCCGTAAAAAACAAAACTGGCAGTCATTTTGGGCTGCTCTCGGTGAGGGGCTTGCTGCAGCCGGAGCCGGTTATTCTTCTTCTACTACCACTTATTCCGGCAATTCATACACTACGGCTAATGCTCATGCCTATGGGAACGTAGGAGGTATTTATGGCTATGCTAACGCTTACGGGTCTTCATACACCACAACCTACGGTCAATCTCATACGACCTCGTATAACGGTTTGGCTCAATACGCTGCTAATCAACAAGCCGCTGCTAATATGGCTGAACTTTCCTATACTCAAAGTCAGATACGCCAGCAGATAGGCGATGGATATGTTAAGATGCACACAATCCCGGCTGAAACCGAATATTCCGGTTTCTTTAATGTAAAGTACAATAAGAAAATGCAGGGATTGACATATACCATTGTTATTGACGGAGAGTCATATACGTTCTATTTATAATTTATGGAGTTGCGGTAATACCGCCGCGCTTTCGTGAATCAAGCCTGAGGTCTTGACCATAAGGCTTCAACCTTTAGCCCAACGAGCGTAGGCGAGTTAATCGCGAACTCATATCTCACGCGAACTTTGGACTCCTCCGAGGGGGGGGGGTTTGGTGGGGCGGTTAGGCGGTGAAGTTGGTTGGTTGGTTGGTTGGTCGGTCGGAGGGGTGTTGACAGCCCAAGGGCGGCTCTCGGTCATCGGCATTCCACGGTGCGATCATTAAGCACCGAAGCCATAAGTTACTCTTTAATCTGAGTTTTATCGGACGGCAATATTTATCTTTGCACTCAGAAAATAAGCATATCACATGAACAATCAAGTTAAGGGCTATCTTTTGGCTGCGTTATCGGCGACGACATACGGCATGAATCCATTGTTTGCAATTCCGCTTTACAATGATGGCATGGATGCCAACTCTGTGCTGCTATTCAGATACCTGCTTGCAATACCGGTGCTTTTTATCATGGGAAAGATGCGCGGTCGCAGTTTCTCGCTCAGAAGAGACCAATGGCTACCGGTAATAGCACTCGGGTTATTGGTCGCACTGTCATCGCTCGCCTTGTTTCAAAGTTACAACTTCATGAATTCAGGCGTAGCGTCGACCCTGCTTTTCATATATCCTGTGATGGTTGCTGTTATCATGGCCGCGGTTTTTCGCGAACGTGTGCCTGCGTTCACCTGGTTATGCATCGCTATCGCCGCATTTGGCATTGCCTTATTATGCAAAAGTTCAGGAGGCAATCATATCGGTTTGACCGGTATCGGGCTTGTGATGTTATCAGCCTTATCTTATGCCATTTACATGGTAAGCGTTAGCCGAAAGAAGTTGTGTGACATAGCTACTCTGACTTTGACATTTTACGTTTTGACATTCGGAGTTCTGCTATTTTTGATTCCGGCAATGGCCGGCGACGGTATAAAAACGCCTGAACACACGGTTTATTGGGCAAACTTGGTTGGACTTGCGATTTTCCCCACGGCGGTTTCGTTTTTGTGTACCACAGCCGCGATTCAATATATCGGTTCCACGCCGACAGCTATACTGGGGGCATTGGAACCAGTCACAGCCATACTTTTCAGCGTGACGCTTCTTAATCAACCCGTATCACCGCACGATACTGTCGGAATGGCTCTGATTATCGTCGCGGTAACTCTCGTAATCGCCGGCGGCAAAATTGCCACGCCGTTGAATCGCATAAAACGTCTTTTCCCGAGATTAAGACGATAAGCTCTGAAATAATCAACTTCATGGCAGCATATTCAGAATAAAATGTTTAAATTTGCAAGTGATTTTGACGAGTGCATCCGTAAGTTACTTGTCGTAAATATAATTAATTGATTCTCAAATGATAAACATTACATTTCCCAACGATGACGTCAAGCAATACGAGAGCGGCGTGACCCCTTATGATATTGCTCAGAGCATCAGCCCCCGCTTGGCTCAGGATATTCTGGCCGCATCGGTTAACGGTCAGGAGTGGGACATTACGCGTCCGATAACCGAAGACGCTTCAATCAAGTTGTTCAAATGGGACGACGCAGAGGGCAAACACGCGTTCTGGCATAGTTCAGCCCATCTGTTAGCCGAGGCTCTCCAAGAGTTGTACCCTGGAGTGAAATTCGGCATCGGACCGGCTATCGAAACCGGGTTCTATTATGACATCGACCCCGGAGACAACCAGATTACAGCCGCAGATTTCCCTAAAATCGAGGCTAAAATGCTCGAGCTCGCGCAAAAGAAAGAAGATATACGCCGAGAGAGCATCACCAAAGCCGAGGCTCTCGAGATGTTTGGAAATCGCAGAGAAACATACAAATGCGAGCTAATCAGCGAGCTTGAAGATGGACATATCACGACCTATACGCAGGGCAATTTCACAGACCTGTGCCGCGGCCCGCATATTCCCAATACCGCACCTATCAAAGCGGTTAAAATAACCTCTCTCGCCGGCGCATATTGGCGCGGTGACGAAAAACGCAATCAGTTGGTACGCGTCTACGGCGTAACTTTCCCAAAAAAGAAAATGCTTGACGAGTATCTTGCCATGCTTGAGGAGGCGAAGAAGCGCGATCACCGCAAACTCGGCAAAGAAATGGAGCTGTTCGCATTCTCGGCCAACGTTGGAGCGGGATTGCCGTTGTGGCTACCAAAAGGGGCTGCGCTCCGTGACCGGCTGGAACAATTCCTCCGTAAGATTCAGAAGCAATACGGTTATCTCCAGGTGATTACGCCCCACATTGGTAACAAAATGCTCTATGTCACCTCTGGGCACTACGCCAAATATGGCAAAGATTCATTCCAGCCCATTCACACACCGGAAGAGGGTGAGGAATACCTTTTAAAACCAATGAACTGCCCTCATCACTGCGAGATTTTTAAGGCGTATCCCCGCAGCTACCGCGACCTGCCCCTACGCCTCGCAGAGTTTGGCACGGTTTATCGCTATGAGCAGAGTGGCGAGCTCCACGGATTGACGCGAGTAAGGGGCTTTACGCAGGACGACGCACATATTTTCTGCGCTCCCGACCAAATCAAGGATGAGTTCTTGAAAGTGATGGACATTATCTTCTACATTTTCAAAGCGCTCAAATTTGACAACTTTGAGGCTCAGATATCGCTCCGCGACCCAAACAACAAAGAAAAATATATCGGTAGCGACGAAAACTGGCATCTCGCCGAAAATGCCATCATAGAGGCTTGCAAAGAAAAGGGTCTGAACGCCCGCACTGAATTGGGAGAAGCCGCATTCTATGGGCCAAAGCTCGATTTCATGGTGAAAGACGCGATTGGCCGCCGCTGGCAATTGGGGACAATTCAAGTCGATTACAACCTACCTGAGCGTTTCCAGCTCGAATACACCGGTGCCGACAACCAGAAACATCGTCCCGTGATGATACACCGCGCTCCGTTCGGCTCGATGGAACGTTTTGTGGCTGTGTTGCTTGAACACACCGCAGGCCGTTTCCCGCTTTGGCTCGCACCCGACCAGGCGGTTGTGCTCCCCATCAGCGAAAAGTTCAACGACTACGCCTACCAAGTAGCCAAAGAGCTCAATGCCGCAGATGTAAGAGCAATCGTAGATGACCGTAACGAGAAAATCGGCAAAAAGATTCGCGACAATGAACTTAAGCGCATCCCCTACCTACTGATTGTGGGCGAAAAAGAAGCCCACGATGGTGAAATATCCGTAAGAAAACAAGGGGAGGGTGATAAAGGTACAATGAAAATTAGTACCTTTGCGCAAAATTTGACTGACGAGGTCAACAATATGATAAATCAATAATCCACTGAATGGAGAAAAAACCTCTGTACACCGGACCGCGCCCTCCCATGAGGAACAACGGACCGCAACAACGCCGCCAAGGCGCCCGTGACAACGCTAAAGATGCATACGCCATCAATGAACGCATTCGCGCCCGTGAGGTGCGGCTTGTTGGCGACAACGTTGAGACAGGCGTGTATCCCATTCAAGAGGCATTGAGAATCGCAGATGAGCAAGGTCTTGATTTGATTGAAATCTCGCCCAATGCGGCACCCCCAGTGTGTAAGATTCTTGATTATCAGAAATTCCTCTATCAGCAGAAGAAACGACAGAAGGAACAAAAAGCCAAGTCGACTAAAGTTGTAGTCAAAGAGATTAGATTCGGCCCGCAAACCGATGACCACGACTATAACTTCAAGTTGAAACACGCTATAGGCTTTCTACAGGAAGGTTCTAAAGTTAAGGCATACGTATTCTTCAAAGGCCGTTCGATATTGTTTAAAGAGCAAGGCGAAGTGTTGCTGTTACGTTTCGCCAACGACCTCGAAGACTATGGGAAGGTGGAGCAGCTCCCCGTTCTGGAAGGGAAACGCATGATTATCATGCTATCTCCCAAAAAGAAATCCCAATCCTGACAGTCGCATAGCGGAAGAATGATATTATGAAGCCACGAGCTGGCAACGATAATATATAACTCGAATTAATAACTTTAATGTAACAAAAATGCCCAAGATTAAAACTAACTCCGGTGCCAAAAAGAGGTTCGCCCTTACCGGATCAGGAAAAATCAAAAGAAAACATGCTTTCAAAAGCCACATCTTGACCAAGAAGACTAAGAAGCAGAAAAGAAATCTCACCCACACAGGTCTCGTTTCACGAGTAGACGAGGGCAATGTAAAGGCATTACTTGGTCTCAAATAACCTGACAAAGAGAGTTTCTCCGTTTTTTAATTCGTGATTTAAATTTTTTATTAACCGAGTGTTTAGCAACAAAGAGCAATAGCCGCTAACATTCAAAAATTATCAAAAAATGCCAAGATCAGTCAACCACGTAGCTTCAAGAGCTCGTCGCAAAAAAATCCTGAAATTAACAAAAGGTTACTACGGATGTCGTAAAAACGTTTGGACCGTCGCTAAAAACACATGGGAAAAAGGTCTGACTTACGCTTACCGTGACCGCAAGAATAAAAAACGCAATTTCCGCGCGCTTTGGATTCAGCGCATCAATGCCGCTGCACGCATGGAAGACCTCACCTATTCTAAGCTGATGGGTCTTATCCACAAAGCCGGCATCGAGATTAACCGCAAAGTTCTTGCGGACCTCGCACTAAACAACCCCGCAGCATTCAAAGCAATTGTTGACAAAGTGAAATAACCCGCGTCAATTGAAATTTATAGAAAACGAGCTGTGCCACAAAATAGGCGCAGCTCGTTTTTTTTATTGAGGATACTGCCACACACGCAAAAAAATGTTTGACTTTTGCAAAAAAACATTACCTTTGCCACTAACAAAAGCCACCCGTTTCAAAGCGAAACGAACAATTACACATTGTGACAATCATATCTCAAATAACAATTCCTACAATATAAATAACAACCCCAAAAAACAATTGCAGATGAATAAAATACGTTATTTTATTTTCTCAGTAATTTGTCTATCACTCGTATCACACAGTGCCGCATCAAGCAATAAGCCAGCACAGTACAACGAAACGACGCAAGATCTCATCAACCTCGTCGACAATGACGCACGCATCAAGTCACTCCTTGAAACAGCCATCGCAAAAGGCGTGGAAATTAATCCGGACAAGGCGACCAACCCAGTGCAATCATTGGAAGAATACTATATCTTCATAGACCGCTCACAACACGAAATGCCGTGGAACATCATCACAACCACAAGTCTGAGCTCAATCTTCGGACGTATGTACCAAGCTCTGTGTTACTGCTATTTCATAAATTGTATGCCTCTCGAAGAACTCGATGGCGATAATTTCTTCACATCGTCAGTTCAATATGTCGAGCCTTACAACAAATGGCTTGTAAAATACTGTAAGTCATGGGGTAACTACCTATCGTCGCCGGAATCATGGAACGAGCAATATAAGGAATTGATGATGCAACAAGAGGAACTCGGCATGACCAAGGGTTGGTATGAAGACCCCTCTAATTGGCACTCGTTTAATGACTTCTTTGCTCGCCGACTTGCGTCACCCAACCAACGCCCGATTACTTCGCCCGACGACAATTCAATCGTAGCATCTCCTGCCGACTCAGAGCCTCAAGGGATATGGGATATCGACGAAAACTCTTACATCGTGACCGATAGCAAGATTCAGGTAAAATCGCGTGTATTCGACTCTATTACACAACTCATAGGGCCAGATAGCCCATATAAAAACTCATTTGCAGGAGGCAAGTTCTATCACGCATTCCTAAACGCAAATGATTATCATCGTTACCATTTCCCACTCGACGGTGTCATCAAAGAATTGCGCGTAATTCCCGGCGAAGATGCTCTTGGAGGCTCAATTACATGGAATGGAGAGTTAGGCCACTATGTAGTTGACAATTCCGTACCCGGATGGCAGAGCATAGAGACGCGAGGCTTGGCAATAATAGACACCGAGCAATATGGTCTTGTAGCAGTTATGCCAATCGGCATGTCGCAGGTATCGTCCATAAATTTCACCGAAGGATTAAAAGTCGGCGATAAAGTCAAGAAAGGCGATGAACTAGGCTATTTCTTGTTTGGCGGCTCTGATTTTGTACTCGTATTCCAAAAAGAAGCCAATTTCAAACTCACATCTCCGCGCAACGGCGACAATTGGAAGCATATCCTTGTAGGCGAACAACTTGGCACATTAAACAAGTAGCCATAATTCTCACCACACTAATAAATCGGGGTCGTGCTGTAATTTGCCACTGCACGACCCCCAATTTTTTTACAGATTAAATCCCGGCACAGCAGCTGAATAGTAACCATCCGAAAACCGCCAACATAGTGGACAGTGTAAATAACTGGTTGAAATGTCAAAAAAACTACTATAGCGTGAAATTATTTTTAGGCGCATAGCTTGTAGAGTCGGATGAGGGAGATACAGAAATCGCTCCAGATGTGAGGATTTTTAGTTAAAGACGAATTAGGATACCGGCAGTTACTTTTGTTTATTTAACCTTGCTGAGCGTTCTTTATGCTCATGCGCACCGCTATATTTGTGGTGAGTTATTGTTGCATTTAATTAATCTAAAATTATCACTAACTTTGTTATTATGGAGGTTATGTTCTATATAAGAAGTCGGCTAAAACCTGTTTCAAATAATAGGCGAAGCCTACCGATTGGTAAAATATTTCCCGAGGTCAATTTTGAATCCCCAAATATTTTCTGATAAATGAATCGCATTATTGCTAATTCCTTTTAATATTCATGACAATGTTCACCCTAAAACAATTTACAGGATTATACCAATTATCTAAGACACTTCGGTTTGAGTTGAAGCCTGTTGGCCGAACAAAAGAGCATATCGTTAGTAGCGGTCTGCTCGAGCAAGATGAGCATCGAGCTGATAGCTATATCGGTATGAAACGATTACTCGATGAATTTCACAAATATTTCATTGAGAAATCTCTGTCAGACATAAATCTAAATTTGCTTGAAAACTTTTATGTATACTATATAAAAAAAAGAGAAGGATTCGTTAGAGAGAGTTCAAGATCTGCTGAGAAATCAAATAGTTGATAAATTCACTAAAAATGAGACTTTCAAGCGTCTTGGTGAAAAAGAACTCTTTAAAAATGATCTTGCAAAATTTTTAACAGACCCTAATGACTTGCTACTTATCGAGGAATTTAATAATTCCACGACATATTTCAAGGGGTTCAAAGAAAACCGAAAAAATATGTATAGTCCGGAGGCCAAATCGACGGCCATAGCCTATCGACTAATTCATGAGAACCTGCCAAGATTCATCGACAATATGGCCGTTTTTGAGGCTGTTGCCGCATCTCCAATAGCGGAACAGTTTTCAGCATTATACAAGGAATTTGAAAAGTGCTTAAACGTAACTGAAATCGGCGAAGTTTTTGCCTTGAAATATTATAACTATGTGCTCACACAATCAAATATAGACATTTATAATGCCATTATTGGCGGCAAAGTTCTGGCTGACGGAACTAAGATAAAGGGATTAAATGAGTATATCAATCTTTATAATCAACAGCAGACTGAGAAATCGAAACCTTTACCCAAATTCAAGGCCTTGTATAAACAGATATTAAGCGACCGAAATTCTACATCATGGTTGCCGGAACAATTTCGAGCTAATGACGACGAAGCCGTATTGGAGGCTATCCAGAAGGCCTATCAAGAATTGGAAGATAAAGTCTTAAGCCGAATGAACGACGGAGAACATTCGTTGAAAAGCATATTGCAATCATTAAGCGATTATGATCTTAACAAGATTTATATTAGGAATGATTCTCAGATTTCTGATTTGTCGCAAAAGATATTTGGCCATTGGGGCTTTATATCAGATGCCTTGTTGGAGTATTTAAAGCAACAAGTCCCGAAAAAATCAAAAAAAGAAACAGACGAAGCCTATGAAGACCGACTTAAAACAATATTAAAGTCACAAGGCAGCATATCTATAGCCCAAATAAACGAGGCGGTAAATCGTCAAAATTCCATATTAGAATATTTTGCCGCCGGTGGCGTAGTTCCCTCTGACTCAGCATCAACAGAAAATTTCTTTGACCGAATAGAGCATGCCTATAGCGAAGTCAAAGAATTGCTCAACACTCCATACCCGCCAACGAAAAATTTGGTTCAGGATAAAGTCAATATCGAGAAGATTAAGAACCTATTGGACTCCATAAAAGACCTTCAACATTTCATCAAACCACTATTGGGAGAGGGGAATGAACCTGATAAGGATGGAAAATTCTACGGAGAGTTTATGACGCTATGGAACGAACTGGATAGGATAACGCCGCTGTACAACAAAGTGCGCAATTATATGACGCGCAAACCTTATTCGACCGAAAAAATAAAATTAAATTTCGGAAATCCGACATTAATGGATGGCTGGGATTTGAATAAGGAACGACACAACTCAGCCGTTATCCTTCGCAAAAACGGGTTCTATTATCTGGCGATTATGGATAAACGTCATAATCGTGTGTTTGATGCGGCTAATATGCCGTCCGACGGTGATTGCTATGAGAAAATGGAGTATAAACTGATACCCGGGTATAGACAACTATTCCATGTGTTTTTTTCCAAAAAGGGGATACAAGAGCTCGCTCCAAGTGAGCAAATTTTGAAAATTAAAAATAATAAAACTTACACAGGTAAAAATTTCAATATTGATGATTGCCGCCGGCTGATCGACTTCTTTAAGGACTCGATTAATAAGCATAAAGATTGGAGAAAATTCGACTTCGCCTTCTCTGACACCGACACCTACGAGGACATAAGCGGTTTTTACAGGGAAGTTGAACAGCAGGGGTACAAGCTGTCGTTCCGCAACGTGGCAGTTGATTATATTGACTCGCTTGTGAATGAGGGTAAAATATATTTATTCCAAATATATAATAAGGATTTCTCATCATTCAGTAAAGGAATGCCTAATATGCATACTTTATATTGGAAAATGCTGTTTGACGAAAGAAATTTAGCCGATGTCGTGTATAAATTAAATGGGAAAGCCGAAGTCTTTTTCCGTAAGGCAAGCATCAGTTATGACCGCCCGACCCATCCGGCTAACCAACAGATTGAAAACAAGAACGCATTGAATCAGCGTTCACATAGCAGATTCACATACGATCTCATTAAGGATAGGAGATATACTGTTGATAAATTTCAGTTTCATGTGCCAATCACTCTGAATTTCAAGAGCATAAGCAATAGTAATATCAATATCAATCGTTTGGTGAACGAGTACATTAAACAGTGCGACGACTTACATATCATTGGCATTGACCGCGGCGAACGCCACTTACTGTATTTAACGGTAATAGACTTAAAAGGGAGAATCAAAGAACAGTATTCGCTAAATGAAATAGTCAACTTTTACAACGGTAATGAGTATCGCACAAATTACCATGACTTGTTGTCAAAGCGCGAAGACGAACGAATGAAGGCTCGCCAGAGCTGGCAGACAATTGAAAACATTAAAGAATTAAAAGATGGGTATTTAAGCCAGGTAATTCATAAAATTGCGGACTTAATGGTAAAATACAATGCCATTGTAGTTCTTGAAGATTTAAACTACGGCTTTATGCGGGGTCGCCAAAAAGTGGAAAAGTCAGTCTATCAAAAGTTTGAAAAGATGCTTGTTGACAAACTCAATTATTTAGTTGACAAGAAGAAAAAGCCGGAAGAAGAAGGCGGCCTGCTTAATGCCTACCAATTAACTAATAAATTTGAGAATTTTCAAACTTTGGGCAAACAAAGTGGATTCCTATTTTATATTCCCGCATGGAATACAAGTAAAATAGACCCTGTCACAGGATTTGTAAATTTATTAGACACGCGTTACGAAACTAAGGAGAAAGCTAAAAGCTTTTTTGCGAAATTTGAGACCATCTGTTACAATCACGATAAAGATTGGTTTGAATTTAGTTTAGACTACGACAAATTCACGACGAAAGCCGGAGATTCGCGTACGCATTGGACGCTTTGCACTTATGGGAAACGCATTGAAACCATAAGAGATGAAAATCAAAATTCGCAATGGACAAGCCGAGAAATAGATTTGACCCAAGAGTTAAAAGATTTCTTTGCAAAATACCAGATAGACATCTGCACTGACTTAAAGGAGAAAATTATCAAGCAAGATTCAGCTGATTTCTTCAAAGGGTTACTGCGTCTACTGAAGCTAACCCTCCAAATGCGCAACAGCAAAACCGGCACCGACATTGATTATTTGCAATCGCCAGTGTCTGATGATAATGGCAGCTTTTACAACAGTGAAACTTGCGATGGTTCATTACCTAAAAACGCGGATGCCAACGGAGCATACAATATCGCCCGTAAGGGCCTATGGTTAGTGCGAAAAATCAAGGAAGCTGAACCCCCGATTGAGAAATTGCCGCCTATAAGCAACAACGAGTGGTTGCAGTTCGCCCAAACCAAGCCTTATTTGGATTAAGGCTCGCATGGATGACCACATCACCATATCGTCGTTAAACGATTTCATCTTTTGTCCGTATTCCATATACCTACACAATGTGTATATGGATACGGATGAAACGATGTATCATGCGGAACCACAAACAAGAGGACGCATAGCCCACGAATCAATCGACCACAAAAAAGCGGGGAATCGCTGTGAAGATATTCCATCTTTGCCGGTATATTCCACTAAATACAAGTTGATGGGACGAGTCGATTTATACCGTCGCAAAGAAAAGATGCTCGTCGAACGAAAGTATCAATTAAAGCGGATATATCAAGGTCAAATATATCAATTATGGGCGCAATATTTATGCCTTATAGAGATGGGTTATGAAGTGGAAAAGTTGGCAATTTATGAAATCTCCACAAATCGGATGATACCGGTACCTATTCCCGACACGACTGAAATTGCCAAATTTGAAGATTTTATCAAACGTTTCAGACAATTTGACCCAAGACTTCATATTCCGGTCAATCCCAATAAGTGTAAACACTGTATCTACAGCAATCTTTGCGATAAAACCGACTACGATAATGTTTACGACTAAAGATGTTGAGCTTAGGACAATATATGTGATTAATTGCATATCAGACCGCAATTTGCGTGTAAGCAACGGGGAACTTCTGCTTGAAGACGTTGAAGCGAATAAGACTCTTACCAAACTTCCGTTTCAGAAAATCCTCGCATTGTTTGTCGTAGGTCACATTAGCGTTACCACTCCGCTTATTGATAAATGCAAAAAATTTAATGTGGCATTAGTGGTGATGAGTCCTTCGTTCAGACCCGTATTTTTCTGGTCAAATTCGGCAGAGGCTAATTATTTATTGAGACAAAAGCAGTACCAGCAGCCTAAAGACGACCTCAGCATAGCCCGGTGGTTGGTCTATAATAAAATTAAGAATCAATTGCGTTTGCTTCAAAAGTCGAGAAAATCAGATGACAAGACAATCGAAGCCAAAGCCTTATGCGACAAAGCCCTTTCTGACTGGTTAAAAAGGGATTTGGATTACACTGGATTAATGGGGATAGAGGGCTTAATTTCCAAACTCTTTTTTTCGGCATACTATCAAGAATTTGATTGGAGCTGTCGCCGCCCGCGAGCCAAAAGTGACGCTATAAATGCTACACTCGATATAGGCTATACGATGCTTTTTAATTATGTAGAGTGTTTCGTCAGAATGTTTGGATTTGATGTATATGTCGGAGTCTATCACCGTCTGTGGTTTAAACGTAAATCATTGATTTGTGACTTGGTCGAGCTATTTCGCTGTATCGTTGACCACGCAGTGCGTACGGCTTATAATCGTAAGCAGTTTACCGCTAAAGATTTCCATATACATAAAAACGAATACCAATTGAAATTCGAAAAGAATGCGGAATATTCCAAGGTGTTTTTTGATGCGCTAATTCCTTATAAAAATGAAATTTTTAAATTTATAAGGTCGTATTACCGTTGCTTTATGCAAGGTAAGGACATCCGGTGTTATCCAATGTTTGAAGTGTGATTTATCATATGATTATAGTGAGTTATGACATTAGTAACACGAAAGTGCGAACTCGGTTTTCAAAGATGTTGCGCCGCAATGACGCTATCAGGTTGCAATGCTCGGTCTATGAAATAAATAATACGAACCGCATATTAAATAACTTGATGCTTGAAATTGACCGATTTGCAACTCAATTTGAAGGGAGTGACAGCGTAATCATCTTTGATGTGTCGGGCGTTAAATTGAAAAAATATGGCAATGCCATCCATCGTGACGTAGATATAGTTTATTTTTAGATGCAAACAGTAGTCTTTACAAAAAGAGAGCGTCGGCATACACTGTTGTCTGCCAGCAATTTGACGGCTTAATGCTGAGGTGCGCATTAATGAGGGGGGGTGAATTTACTCCAAATTAGCATTTCTATAACATTTTGTAATTCAAAATATTTAAGCTAACTTTGCGCCACTTAGAGTTTATACATCTATTATAATTTCTACTATTGTAGATAGATAGTTGACCCCGAAACCTTAAAAGCGGAAGTTTATACCTCTATTATAATTTCTACTATTGTAGATTTAAAGACCTGACAATAGGCGGGGCAGGTTTATACCTCTATTATAATTTCTACTATTGTAGATTCTGTCAATCACACCACCTTCGGGAGCGTTTATACCTCTATTATAATTTCTACTATTGTAGATGAGTGGTGCGGCATCTGATTTTCAGCTGTTTATACCTCTATTATAATTTCTACTATTGTAGATAAGTGACGCGCTGGCACGTTCATCTACTGGTTTATACCTCTATTATAATTTCTACTATTGTAGATTTCATATTCTTCAACAACCTCACTTCCTCGTTTATACCTCTATTATAATTTCTACTATTGTAGATCGTCTATCACGCATTCATTCCGGGCGATAAGTTTATACCTCTATTATAATTTCTACTATTGTAGATAACTCCGCCTCGCTGCCATGCATAGCCGGTTTATACCGGGTCAATGAAAAAAGGCGGTTGTTAAATTTATATTAACGGCGCAGTAGCGCGGCTCATGGCGATTCCGGGTCAGCGGATTTTTCCGGTTGGCGGGAGGCTGTGTCAGAGTATAGTGTTATCT
>CAZECG010000002.1:66111-119482 GCA_964510535.1 uncultured Muribaculaceae bacterium | reverse complement strand
CCAACCAATAAAAAATCATCGGCTCCGAAATGGGGCCGATGATTTTTTATTAGCCGACTTGGAGAATAACTCCCGGCTTAATTGTTTTCGGGGCGCAACTTGCGGACAGTGACCGCTGTCTGCCACATTTCGCTCTCACGGAGCTGGCGCAATTCCTCGTTGAGTTTAACACGATAGTCGGGCTGAGAATTGCTGTCGATAGAAATCTGAGCCTCGTTGCCGCATTTGACACTATTGTAAAGTTTCTCGACAACCGGCTTGATGGCATCGTGGAAAGGTGTCATCCAGTCGAGCGCGCCGCGCTGGGCAGTTGTCGAGCAGTTGGCATACATCCAGTCCATGCCTTTTTCGGCGAACAGCGGCATCAACGACTGGGTAAGTTCCTCGACAGTCTCGTTGAACGCTTCAGAAGGTGTGTGGCCATTTTCACGGAGCACTTCATACTGAGCGAGGAGCAAACCTTGAATCGCGCCCATCAGCGAACCGCGCTCGCCGGTGAGGTCACTGGTAGCCTCACGCTGGAATGTGGTTTCAAACAGGTAACCCGAACCGATGCCTATGCCGAGAGCTATGGTGCGGTCAGCGGCACGGCCTGTGTGGTCTTGATATATCGCATAAGATGAGTTCAAGCCGCGGCCTTCAAGAAACATCGTGCGGAGTGAAGTACCAGAGCCTTTGGGAGCCACCATGATGACGTCAATATCTTTCGGGGGAACCACACCGGTACGGTCATTCCAAGTAATAGCGAAACCGTGAGAGAAGTAAAGGGCTTTGCCTACGGTGAGATATTTCTTGATTGTGGGCCAAACCGACATCACAGCCGCATCGGAAAGCAGACACATGATGATGGTTCCTTTTTCACAAGCTTCCTCGATGCCAAACAGAGTTTCACCCGGCACCCATCCGTCGGCGACAGCCTTGTCAAAAGTCTTACCTTGACGCTGGCCAACAATCACGTTAAAGCCGTTGTCACGGAGATTCATGCTCTGACCGGGGCCCTGCACGCCGTAACCGATAACGGCTATGGTCTCATCTTTCAAGATTTCACGAGCCTTTTCCAACGGAAATTCTTCGCGGGTGATTACAGTTTCCTCAACACCGCCAAAATTCAATTTTGCCATATTTTTTCAATTTTAAAATTGTCGCAAATTTACCTATTTTTACTAAACAATAGAATCAAAAGCGACATTAATTTGATTATTTCGTAACATTTTAATGTTATTCGCGAGCGGTCCACTCAATTGCAAAGCGAGTCAATGGCCGACCGTCGGCGTCGAGTAGTTCGGCTTGGGAGCGACAATCGCCATCGTCTGTCACAAGCAAATCAACGCTGTCGCCATAATGCGCCTCGTGGATGTACGCGGTATCAATGCGCTTCACACGGTAACGGTCGTGGTGTTCAAGCGACCATGCATCGAGAAGTAACCTGATGTAAGCCACTGAGTTGACATGACGGTTGAAGTCGATGTCGCGGTATGTGAACTTATAACCGCTACGCTTGCAGTCATCGGCAACCGCGCCAAGCCTCGGTATCGCGGCTATCGGGCATGGCCTGTCGACTACAACTTCACCGAGGCGGGTGACAATGTCAAGCTCCCCTACCCCGCGCGATGACAAGTCGATAGCCGCCCACATAGTGCGGGCATATCCCAACGGACACCCATCAAGTGTGGAAATCTCGAAATCACGCTCGGAAAAACGGCGGTTGAAGCTACTGACCCATGTAGTGAGCCTATAGCCGTCATTGACTGCGGGATAACGCATCATCTCAATGCTCAAGCGGCTCAACACCCAGGCTTGATTTTGCTGAATCATCGCCTCATAACCCACGCCAAGAATGTCGGCATGGTTGGTTGCCATCTCGATTACGCGCTCAGCCGCAAGCGATACCGGCATTTCACCCTCGGGACCGGTCTCGCCCCCGGTGAGATGAAAATCCCGGCTAAACTCCTTAATCAGGCTCATATCACCTCCTCCTCTCGACGACGAGCCTGCTCATCAAGAAATCGGGTGACATATTCCACGGTCGATTTAGTTACGGCTACTCGACCCGAACGCACAAACTGAGTGATACCGTAGCGTTTAAGTTCTTCAAACAGTGCCTCGGTCTCGTCCTTATGGCCGGTTTTCTCAAGCACGGTGTATTCACGCGTAATTTCAAGAATCCGCGCGCCGTGATGGCGTATGATATCCTCCAGATGCTCCTCGTCGAGCAGTTTCAACGTCGGCACCTTGTAAAGAGACACCTCTTGATAGACGATTTCTTCGTCGGTGTAGAGGAACGCTTTCAAGACATCAATGCGTTTTTCTATCTGCTTTACGATTTTCTCCATCAGTGTGCGGTCGCTCCAGGAGGTTATGGTGAACTTGTGAACCCCCTCAATCGACGACGGGCTGACGGTGAGACTTTCTATGTTGACACCTCGGCGGGTGTAGATTATCGAAATCTGGTTGAGCAACCCCACCTGATTCTCGGAAAATACAGTGACTGTGTATAATTGCTTATCCATTTTTACTGGTTTAATAGGGTTAGTCAAGCTCAAGACGTTCAGTGGCGTTGAGCATCACATGGTCGACCGGGGCACCGGCAGGCGTCATCGGGAACACCATATCCTCCGGGTCGATGTTGACGTTGAGCAGGTATGCGCCGTCGTAACTGAGCATACGCTCTATCGCCCCGTCGAGCGATTCGCGGTCGACGACATTCTCGGCGGCTATGCCATAGGCGTTGGCGATGGCTACGAAATCGGGGTTGACCATCGGTGTCTGCGAGAAACGGCCACCAAAGAATAACGCTTGCCATTGTCGCACGTTGCCGAGGAAATTGTTGTTGAGCAAGATTATCTTTACCGCGGTGCCATATTCCATTATGGTGCCGAGTTCCTGGATAGTCATCTGCAAACCGCCGTCGCCGGTGAAGAAGCAAACCGTGCGCTCAGGCGCGCCCATCTTGGCTCCTATCGAAGCCGGGAGTCCGAAGCCCATAGTGCCGAGGCCGCCCGACGTTATGATGCTCCGCGGCTCGCTGTAGTGGAAGTAGCGGGCCGACAGCATCTGGTTCAAGCCGACATCAGTTACCAGGACGCCGGTATATCCTGCAGCTTTCGAGACTCTGTGCACCACCTCGCCCATGCGCAGCAGGCCGCCGGCGGGGAACAGTTCGGGTTCAATCACTTTTTCTCGCTCGATTTTAGCATAACGGTCAAAACTCTCCACCCAATCGGTGTGGTCGGCGCGGTTTATCAGTGGCAGCAACGTCTGAAGGGCGTCGCGCGCATCGGCGTGTATGGTTGCGTCGGTCTTGATATTTTTGTCAAACTCGGCAGAGTCTATGTCGATATGCACGATTTTGGCCTGTCGCGCGTAGCTGTTCACATCGCCCGTCACTCGGTCGTCAAAACGCATTCCGACTGCGACAAGCAGGTCGCAACGGTTGGTGTTGACATTAGGCCCGATATTGCCATGCATACCGAGCATACCTTTGTAGAGCCGATGGTCGGTGGGCATTGTCGACAGTCCGAGCAGGGTAGAAACGACGGGGATGTCGCCTTTTTCGGCGACCGCCGCTATCTCCTTCTCCGCGCCGGCAATCATCACGCCGTGGCCTGAAATGAGCATTGGCCTCCGGGCTGCGTTAATCATCTCAGCCACGCGCTCCACGTCGGCCATATTTGGTTTCGGACGAGGTATATAGCTGCGTATGTAGGTACACTTGCTGTGGTTCCACTCCACCAGGGCGGTCTGCGCGTCCTTAGTGAAATCGAGCACTACCGGACCGGGCCGGCCGTTGTTGGCGATATAGAACGCTCTCGCCACAGCCCACGCCACATCCTCGGGCCGGCGTATCTGGTAGGCCCACTTTGTGATTGGCTGAGTGATACCGACAACGTCAGTTTCCTGGAAAGCGTCGGTGCCGAGCGTCGACGAGGCTACCTGACCGATGATTACCACCATCGGGGTGCTGTCGAGCATGGCATCGCTCACGCCGGTGATAACATTCGTTGCCGCCGGGCCTGAAGTCACCAACACCACTCCCGGGCGACCTGTAACGCGGGCGTATCCCTGGGCTGCGTGTGTGGCTCCTTGCTCATGGCGCACGAGTATATGTTTCAGACGGTCGGTGTAGTCATACAATTTGTCGTAAACGGGTATTATCGCACCGCCGGGGTATCCAAAGATGAGTTCGACATCCTCGGCCAACAGCGATTTCAACAGAGCTTCAGCTCCGGTAATTTTCTCATTCATAATCTTTTGTTTTTAATGGGAGGGGGCAGCGATGTGTTATTTCAGCTCCCTGACCCCGCCTTTGTCGGCAGAAGTCACCATAGCCGCATATGCCCGCAGGGCTTTAGAGACATGGCGGTCACGGCCTGCGGGTGTGAACGCTTCAACGCCTCTCGCTTCCTCGGCGTTGCGGCGTTGCGAGAGTTCTTCATCGCTGACCATCAGCGTGATTGAGCGTTGAGGTATGTTGATGTCAATCATATCACCGTCCTTGATCAGACCGATGTTACCCCCGGCTGCGGCTTCGGGAGAGATGTGTCCTATCGACAGCCCTGACGTGCCGCCGGAGAAACGTCCGTCGGTGATGAGTGCGCACTCTTTGCCGAGATGTTTTGATTTGATGTAGCTCGTCGGGTAGAGCATCTCTTGCATTCCGGGGCCACCTTTCGGGCCTTCGTGGGTAATCACCACCACGTCACCGCTGACGACCTCGTCGCGGAGTATTCCATTAACGGCTTCATCCTGAGAGCGATACACTTTTGCCGGGCCGCAGAAATGGAAAATCGACTCATCGACACCGGCTGTTTTGACTACGCAACCGTCGAGAGCGATGTTTCCGCGGAGGACCGCAAGCCCGCCGTCTTTGACGTAGGCGTGGTCGAAATCGCGGATGCATCCGTTGGCTCTATCCATGTCAAGGTCAGCGTAATACGACATTTGCGAGCCTAATTCCACGGTGCGTTTGCGGCCTGGTGCGCTGCGCCAAAGCTCAACTACATCATCATCGACCTTTTTGCCGGGTTCGAGTGAGTATTTGTCAATTGCAGCGGAAAGTGAGGGGAAATCTACTCTTTTTGTGTTACCATCGATAAGTCCGTTTTTGGCAAGAATGCCCATAATCGAGAGTATTCCGCCGGCTCGGTTGACATCTTCGATGTGGTATTTTGAATTTGGGGCGACCTTGCACAGGACTGGGGTGACTCTTGAGAGGGCGTCGATGTCGGCCATTGTGAAATCTACGCCAGCCTCGTTTGCCACGGCGAGGAGGTGCAGGACGGTGTTAGTAGACCCACCCATTGCTATGTCGAGCGTCATGGCGTTGAGCATTGCCTGTCGCGTGGCGATGCTACGCGGAAGCACCGAGTCATCATCATTCTCATAGTAGGCCTTTGTGTTTGCTACAATCTGTCGGGCTGCTTTGCGGAAAAGTTCACGGCGGTTGATGTGGGTTGCGACGACGGTGCCGTTGCCGGGGAGAGCGAGGCCGAGAGCCTCGTTGAGTGAGTTCATCGAGTTAGCGGTGAACATTCCGGAGCATGAGCCGCAAGTGGGGCATCCTTTTTGTTCAAGGAGCCTGACAGCGTCATCGTCGACCGTCTCGTCGGCAGAGTCAATCATGATGTCGATGAGGTCAACCGGGCGGTTACCGACCAAGCCGGCTTCCATAGGCCCGCCTGACACGAAAATAGCGGGGATGTTGAGACGCATGGCAGCCATGAGCATACCGGGAGTCACTTTGTCGCAGTTAGATATGCAGACCATCGCGTCGGCCTTATGGGCGTTGACCATATATTCCACACTGTCGGCGATGAGGTCGCGCGAGGGGAGCGAGTAGAGCATTCCGTCGTGCCCCATAGCTATACCGTCGTCAATGGCAATCGTGTTGAACTCAGCTGCGAAGCAACCGAGCTTTTCAATCTCCTCTTTCACTACCTGGCCTATCTCGTGGAGATGGGTGTGACCTGGGACAAATTGGGTGAATGAGTTGACTATGGCTATAATCGGCTTGCCGATTTGTTCCTCTTTCATGCCATTGGCGCGCCAAAGCGCGCGCGCACCCGCCATACGGCGGCCATCGGTGCATACCGAGCTTCTTAACGGTTTACTCATGTGACAATATCTTTCTTTGTATTAATTGCGCACTATTGATTTCAATACTTAAAAATTATCGGCAAAATTACATTATTCGCTCCAAACCCGCAAGCATAAAGGGATAAATCGCTAACAATCCGCAAGGGAATGATAGTAAAAGGCGGGAGCGTCGAAATGACGCCCCCGCCGATAAAATGTCAGTAGTTAAAAACTATTTCTTTTGAATCAGTCTTTACCACTTGCCGAGCAGGCTACCTGAGCAATAGCTGAATTAGAACCGCCGGGTGAGCTGAGTTCTTCATTGAACGAGATGCTCAGTTTGCTGGTTGTCACAATACGGCGGTAACCGTTAGTGTATTCGAGGGTAACGGTAGCGTCGTAGCTGCCATCGGCGAAAGTCACAGTGGGTACCAAGTCGGCTGTGGTGAGCGGAATTGGTTCCTCGCCTTCAGCGGGTACCCATGAAAAATACCCCAAGACGGTCGACGAACCGGCAACACTAAGGTCGATTGTCGATTCACCGACGTTAGTAGCGCGACGGAGCGTAAAGACAAAGTAAGGATTCTTACCCTCTGAAGAGGTTGAACGCTTATAATTGCGCGCGACGGTAGTGGTGATAAATGAATACTGGTCACCCTCAGTTTCGAAAGGCTCCCAATACCCTTTGTCGTCGCAAGAAGTCAGCATCGAAGCTAACACGGCGAACAAAAAGGTGAATTTAAATATATTGAGTTTCATCTCTATTATATTCTTTAGGAGTTAGAAAATTATTTTTTATAGAGGCCTGAGGGGTCAGGATTGTTCCAGCCCATGACGGCTTTGTTAGAGTTGCCTTCGGAACGCACGATACAGAAGTTCATCCAAGCGGGACGACCGGAAGTTGTAAAACGGCAGTTGGCATAGAAGTTACCAGCAGATGCACGGTCAACAGAAATGTTAAGACGCTTGAAATCGTAGAATGTCTGACCTTCGCCCCAGAGTTCGACACGTTTTTGGAATACAATCTCTTCAACAGCGGCTGTCATGCCATCGACATTGCCGCCTTTGGTCGGGAAAGTGTAATTGGGGTCGCGGTAGGTCTTCATGAATGTTTCGCAAAGAGCTTTACCCGTACCGGGAGATACATGCTCGGCAGCCTCAGCCTCGATGAAATACATCTCCTCGACACGCATCAAAGGTATACCTACCACGCAGGCAACCGAATAGAGATTCGGGTCGCCGGAACCGGGACGGAATTTGATAGAACCGTACTCACAAACGGCACGCTCAGCAGAAGCATTCTCAATATTGAAGTTGTCATTGACAAATTCAAGTTTTTTGTTGTGGGCGCTTCCTTTGGTACCTACCCACCACTTTTTGCGGCAGTCAGTGTCAGAGATACGGGTGAACATTTCTTTGCTTACCATCGGCTTGGGACCTTCAGAGGCATAACCAAACTCAGTCTCGTTACATACCCAAGAAGTCCAGTTGAGGATACCTGAGGTAACGACACGGTCTTCTTTAGTAGTCTGCATACCCCACAGCCAAGAGCTGACCGACAAGGTGTTGAAACCGTTAGTGACGCTTGTCAACTCATCTTCAGAAAGGGGTTTGGCACCTGACTTATCAATAGCTTTGCGGGCATAGTCGCGGGCATTGGCGTAATCTTCGAGCCACATATAGTAGCGAGCTTTCAAGCCATAAACCACAGCGAGGTCGGGCATGGTTTTGTCGAGACGTGATGTCTTCTCAATGTTAGCCTCAGCCACGTCGAGGTCGTGGAGGATGAATTCAGCCATAACCTGACGCGAAACGCGGGGGTTGTTTTTGGCTTCTTCCTCGGTAGTTGTCTCAGAGACGATAGGCACGGTGAGGTTCAGCACGTCGTTGCCATCAGCGTTGATGTTTGAGGTCTTGTCGTTGGGGAGGAACTCATACATACGAGCGAGGTCAAGGTACATACTTGCGCGCTGAGCCGATGCGATAGCGATTGAGCCGCGTTGCGCATCGGTAGCAGCCTCTACAGCCGGCATGGCACGGAGAACGTTGTTAGCGGTCTGAACCTGTTTCCAGAAGTAAGTCCAAACGAACTGGGTGGTCATGTATGACTCCCCGATGTTGAGGTCCTGCTCCCAAGCCGAATAGTGGTCGTAGCTTGATGAAGCCACTGCATAATCCTCGGTCATTACGTCACGGATGTGCATAATTGAGCCGTAACCCCAATCGTAGTGTTGATCAGCACCGAGAGTGTTAAATTTATTGTAGATGGCTGTCATCTCCCAAAGCAACGCCTCAGATGCCTTAGGCGATTCGGCAAGCTGCGAGTCTGTCACGAGTTGGGTCGGGACGGTTTCTTCGATACAGCTCGTCAACAACGCCGGTGACGCAATGGCTACAGCCAAAACCGATTTAAATATTTTGGTTTTCATAAAATCTTGTCAGTTTTATTAGAATACTACATTGATACCGCCTGAGATTGTGCGCATGGGAGCGTAGTAGGCACCGGTGGTGGAACCGCTGATGCTTTGACGCGGGTCGAGACCTTGACGAGCCGACCAAAGTGCAACGTTGTCGCAAGTGAGGTATACGCGGATTTTGTCGATGTGAGCTTTGCTTGTCAAAGTCGCCGGGAGAGTGTAACCGAAGTTGATGTTGCGCAAAGCGAGGTAAGACGCGTCAACCAACCAGCGGTCGGAAGAGGACACGGTGTAAAGGTCGTCATACTGCATACGGGGAATGTTGCTGGTGGGGTTCTCGGCGCTCCAAGAGTTGAGGACATCACGGTGCATAGCGTTACCGCGGCTTGAGCTGGAAGGATTAGCCATCAAGTTCTGATAGTCGCTGTCGTAGCATTTACCGCCAATTTGGAAGTTGAAGTCGATAGTGAAATCAAAGCCTTTGTACTTCAAAGTGGTACCGAATCCGCCATAAGTGTTTGCCAAAGCAGAGCCACAGAGGTAGTAGTCGGCATCGGAGTATGCAGTAGTGACGGTACGGCCGGTTATGTTGCCATTCTCATCTTTGACATTCTTGTAGTAGAGAGGCGCACCGGTAACTTTGTCGGTACCAGCATATTGCTTGAGGTGGTAAGTGTACATGGGGAGGTCCTCACCATAGAAGTAGCTACCGCTCGAGAAACCTTCGTGACCGTCAACCGACATTGATTTACGCTCGTCGGGGAGCATGGTGATTTTGTTCTTGTAGTAAGTGAGGTTGGCATTCAAATCCCAAGAGAAATCCCTTGTTTGGAACACTGTTCCGCTCAACTCGATTTCAAAACCGACGTTGCGCATATCACCGATGTTGGCGTAGTAGCTTGAGAAACCGAAAGAGGGAGCGAGGGGGAAGCTGAAGAGCATATCAGAAGTCTTGCGGTAGAAAGCCTCGACTGTACCGCTGAGACGTTCGTTGAAGAATGCGAAATCGACACCTGCGTTGAAGTTCTGTCCCTTCTCCCAAGTGATATCCTTATTACCCATAGTCGAGGGCTGAGCGGCGGGGTTGCCGTTAGCGTTAACGATGGTGTAAGTGTTGGTGTAGCGGTAGTTACCGATGCGGTCGTTACCCTGTTCACCGTAAGAAGCCTTGATTTTCAATATATCGACCCAGGGAGCGGTGAAGAAGCTCTCTTTAGAGAGAATCCACGCGGCGCCAAACGACCAGAAGCTACCCCAACGGTTATCGGGATGGAAACGTGAAGATGCGTCACGACGGAACGACATACTACCGAAGTATTTCGAGTCGAAGTCATACTGAGCGCGGAAGAAGTAACCTTCATTATTGTAAGAAGAGTCATAAGAGCTTGAAGAGCCATCGATGATAGCGCCAATCAACTCAGTGTTAGAGGGGTCGAACATACTGCTACGGCTTGCGTAGAGGATGTTAGACTTCTGCCAATAGTTCTCATGACCGAGAAGAAGGCCTACATTGTGTTTGCCAAACATACGGTTCCAGTTCAACAACTGCTGGAAAGTATAGTCGCGAGAGTTGACTTGCTGTTTAGTGACAATACCGTTAGAAGAAGAGTACATTCCGTAGTAGGGGTTTGTCACGCCGGTAAAACGTGTGTCATCGACAGCGAAGTTGTTGTTAGAGGTGAACTTGAAGTCCTTTAGGAAACGGACTTCGACGAAAGCGGTTCCGTTGAAAGCGTTACCCTCTAATGAGTTGGTATTAAGGCGAGAGTCGCCGATAGCGTTTGAACCGCTAAACACGGGGCGGGTCAGCCCGGCGTTCATACCGTCGCCATAGTCGTACATTGTGTTGCCGAAAGCGTCGGTCATCACGTTGCCGTAAGCGTCACGGAGATAAAGCGGATAAATCGGGGCAACAGAGGTGGCAGCGGCGAACACGTTGCCTGAAGACGCGCTGTCGCCATCGTCGTCAAGCGAGTTGGATTTGTAACGAGTGTAAGCCAAGTTACCACCAACCTTCAACCAGGGTTTAGCTTGGATGTCGGCAGCGAGACGTCCGGTCAAACGGGTATAGTCGGTACACTCGACGATACCCTCGTTATCCAACCAAGAGAATGATGCGTAGAATGAGCTTTTGTCAGTCTGGTTAGCGACGCTAAGGCTGTACTCCTGACGGAGAGCGTTGCGGTAAGCCTCGTCGAGCCAGTTGTCGGGCATGATTTGGTACCACTGGCCATCTTTCTCGATGTAGTTACCGAGCACGGCGTTCGGGTTAACCTTGCCGTCCATACCGATGAAGCTTTCACCCTCAGGCACGCGGAAAGCGTTGTAGCCAAGAGAGTAAGTATTATCGGAATTGGTATTCACGATATTAGCGTTCACCCAAGCGTTGGCGGCTTCGGGCGACATCTGCTGTGAATTGACAGCGAAATTGTAGAGATACTTATAGTAAGTCTCGTAGTATTCGGCGGGGTCGTCGATTGTATTATAAGTCTTTGTCGCACGGCTGTTGACACCCCACTTAGCGTCGAAAGTCACTTTGGCCGACGAATCGCCTTTACCGCGCTTGGTGGTAATCAAGATGACACCGTTGGCACCGCGAGCGCCATAGAGGGCGTTTGAAGCGGCATCCTTGAGGACAGTCATCGACTCGATGTCTGATGCGGCAATCATATTGATGTCACCGGCATAGGGCACGCCGTCAACCACGATAAGGGGATCGTTGCCTGCGTTGATTGAAGATATACCGCGGATGCGAATCGTGGGACTTTCCTGGCCGGGAGCACCTGATGCGTTGGTAATCTGGACACCGGGGACCGAACCTTCGAGAGCGTCGAGGGCGTTGGTCACCTGGAGTTGCTCAATCTCGGCTGAGCCGACAACGGCAGCCGAACCGGTGAACGAAGACTTCTTGGCTGTACCGTAAGCGACAACCATCACCTCGTCGAGCTTAGTGCCCGCGCTATGCAATTTTATGGTCATTTCGCCTGATTTGATGTCAACTGTCTGGCTTTGCATACCAACGTATGAGACAGTCAATTTTTTCACGTTTTGCGGGACGGAGAAGCTAAACCGACCGTCAACGTCGGTAGCCGCACCTGTTCCACCGCCAACAGGCTGGATTGTGGCGCCGGGAAGCGGTTCGTTCTCCGCAGCGTCCAAGACGACGCCCTTGACAACACGCGTCTGAGCCGACGCGGCCATTGTCAGAGCGGCAACCGTCAAAAGTAATAGAAACAGCTTTTTCATACTAAAATAAATTAGACATCTTATAATTGATTAATAATATTTTCACGCCGATTTCGCTCAAAAAAGCGAATAGTACGTCCATACGACGCGCAAAGTTAGGAAAATTTATCCTAAAATAAACAAATGACAGTAATTATTTTTTCTAATTAACATTTTGACACGAAGGAGCCGATAAGTCGCGAGTAATGACGCATGAACATTTCCCGGTCGCGGGAGCGGTCAATAGATGTAGAGCGGTCACAATTAGGAGATTGCGCATATCGGTTTGCTCTACATATCCGAGATTCAAAAAATTTACATTATATTTGCACTCCAATAACTCAAACAATCATCATTTTATGAAAAAGTTTCAGATAACACTGATGGCTTTAACCGTGGCAGCGGCACCCGGGTTCTGCCGACAGCTCTCGCCGTCCGAGGCCCTGTCGGCCGCGCTCGGCACCAGCGGCGAAGCACCCGCCATGTTTAAAGCGTCGGCGGCTTCGGGCATCAAGCTCGCCTATACCGTCGAAGCCGACAATTTCAACTCATGCTACATCTTCAACCGCGGCAACGGCAACGGGTTTCTCGTGGTAGCCGCCGATGACGCGGTCACCCCCCTGCTCGGCTACTCGGAGACAGGCTCATTTGACTCCGAGAACATCCCCGCCAACATGAAAGCGTTTCTTGACGGCTATTCCGCCGAGATACGCTGGGCAAGCTCCCACCCCGACCGCATCCGCGCCCGCAAAGCGTCGCCCGAGCGCGCCGCCGTCAGCCCGATTTGCACCACCACCTGGTCGCAGAGCGAGCCATACAACCTCGACTGCCCCATGATGGGTAGTTACCGCGCGGTGACCGGCTGCGTCGCCACAGCGATGGCGCAAATCATGAAAGCGCACAACTGGCCGGAGAAAGGGGTAGGCTCAAACAGCTACACCGTTAAATACAACGGAACCGACTACAGCGTATCAAGCGATTTCTCAGCCCACACCTACGACTGGGGAAACATGGCCGACGCATATCCCCGATCGACATCGGGGACCGAGGCTCAACGCGCGGCGGTGGCACAATTGATGTACGACTGCGGCGTAGCGGTCAATATGGCATACTCGCCTTACGCGTCAGGAGCCGACGGCACCATGGCCTCGCTTGCGTTGGTCAACCACTTCAACTACGACAAAGGTATGCGCCAGCTATTCCGCGACAATTACTATCTGAACGAATGGAACGACTTGGCGTATGCGGAAGTTGCCGCCGGGCGCCCCACACTGGTTTGCGGCTCGAACTCAGAGGGCGGCCACGCCTTTGTGTGCGACGGCTACAGCAGTGACGATTATTTCCACATCAACTGGGGGTGGAACGGCATGAGCGACGGCTACTTCCTGTTGTCGGTGCTTGACCCCGAGCAGCAGGGCATCGGAGGGTCAAGCGACGGCTATAGCAACGGTCAGCGCATGGCCATCGGCATACAGCCCCCCACCGGGACATCGGAACCAGTCGTGAACGTGTACAACAGCGGCGGTTTTGCGGCAGGTTCAACAGAATATAACCGCACATCGAACGTCACATTCAGCAGCGGGTTCTACAATATGACGCTTTCGTCAGAGAGCCTCGAAGGCACATTAGGCGTGAAATTAGCCGATGCCGCCACCGGAGCCGTCACTTACATCAGCCGCGACGGCACCAACTTTAACGCACCCATACAATACGGTTACAAAGATTACACAGTCCCCGGCTCAAAATTCCCGACATCAGGCCGCTACATAGTGACACCCGCGTTCAAGACCACCGACGGCAAATGGGTTGACATACGCCCCAACGTGTTGCTGTCGTCTCCGCTCTACTGCGACGCGACCGACACGAAACTGACATTCTCAAACCCGGAGGCGGGGAAAGTTGAGATTACCGAATTTGAATTGCTATCTGAAGCCTACATCGGCTATCCTATCACTTACAAGTGGAAACTTGTCAACACAACCCCCGAGATGGTGGGCGACATCAGCACCGCATTGTGCTCACGCACTGCGAGCGGCTACCGCGTGATTGCCGAGGGGCAGGAAAGCAGCTATGACATCCTCAAGGGGGAGACCATCGAGGAGACATGGACAACGAAGTTCAACGGCAGCCTCACCGCGCGCCAGTACTACCTCACGTTCTTCCTTGGTGATGACGCAATATCCTCATTCCCCGTCACCCTCAAAGACAACCCCGGCGAACTTGCTTACGGCACCTTCTCGATAGTCTCGCTCACCCCCGACGGAGAGGTGGCGCTAAACCGCCGCTCGCGCGCCGCACAAATCGACCCGAATTATGACCTAAAGGCCACAGTAGAGTTATCATCAGGCTATTTCAGCGACATGGTCACCCTCGACATTTATCATAATTCAGGAGCCAAAGTGGCATCGTCGGAGCCGGTGTTCCTGACCGGTGCTGCCGGAGATACCCTGACACTGACAGCCCACCACTCCATCTTCGCAAGGCTTGGCGCCGACGTGCTATGTTACGCGCTCATCCAGCCCGCGAACGGCACAGGCATACCCGCATCGGTGTCAATCAACCAGCCGATATGGTTCAAGCTCACCGAGGAATCGGGAGTTGAGGATGTGGCAGCCGACAGCAACAACGCCCCGGCAGAGTACTTCGACCTCCAGGGGCGCAAAGTGGACAACCCCGTAACAGGCCTTTACATCGTGCGCCGCGGCGACAAAGTCGCCAAAGAATATGTGAAGTAGCCTTACGCTTATGCGTAACGTATATGCATTTAGAGCCGCCGGCCCGGAAATGGGCCGGCGGCTCTCACATCACAAGGCGACAAGCCACATAGCAAGTCGCCGATGAGAGGTGCGGAGGCCGTGGCGAGGAATGAGGCAAGGAAATCACGCTAATTTGTGACAAATTGCAATTATTTCACGAAAAAATTTGGAAATATGAAAATTTACCTTTTACTTTGCGCAGTCTTTAGATCAGAAAAAAGGCTTAGACCACAATTTGACAGAGATAAATATTTTATGTATAAATTCTAAAAAAACAGTTAGTTTATGAAAAAACTTTACGCTTCACTCGCAGCGCTTGCCGCAGCAGCATTGGTGACTGTTTCAGCAGCTATTCCCGAAATCATCAACTACGAAGGACAGACCCGGCCATTGGGCTTGAACCCCAAAATCTCAGTTCCCTCTGAGAAAGCCTTGAACACTTTCGCTTCTCTCGCCACCGTAGACAACAACAACGGCATCAAGAGAGTAAAGAGCAATGCCACAGCGGCAGATGTCGAAGGCAGCTACGTCAACCTGACCACATCATTGTTCAACAACAATGTGGACGCTGTTGAATCCGGCAACATCACCCTAAAAGTGGTGAACGGTGAACTTATCGTGAACAACCTCCTCAACTTCCGCACTTTCAGCAACTCAGCCGCTTCAGGATCTTGTCCCAAAGGCGGCCCTGTGGCAACCGTTGAAGGCAACAAGCTGAAAATCGCATTCGGCCAAAACTTAGGCACCTACGCCCCAGCCGGTTCAACAGCTCAGGCGGTGTTCTTCGTTGGCTATGAGTTTGACTATGAGAAATATGACTTCACCGGGCTCATTCTGGAGGGCGAAGTGACATTCACCATCAATGACGACGGCACAATGACCGCCGACAAGCCATACGCAATATATATCAACAATTTAGGTTGGTGGAGTGGTGTTGAAACCTCTAAATTCGTCGTTCCCAACGGAACTTTCACCGCAGTCCTGAGCGGCAGCGAATTGACCAACGATGTTTATGTTGAAAAGCAGGAAAAGGATGGTTTCCCCGTTCTCTTCCTCTCAAGCACATTCTTCGGTGACGGCTTCGGCGTATGGTTTGACCTTGACAACGAAGACCCCACGTATGCAGCAGCTATCGACCAGATGGTCATGGATGCCGACTCTGAAGAAACCGACGACTACTACCTCAGCTCAGCCAAATACGCTGATGAAGACGAAAGAGTTGTAGAACAAAGCAAAACCGTAGAAGGCACACTCTCCACCACCGACGACGGCCAAACTCTCACCTACAACAGCACTTGGAGCGTTATCGCACTCTACAAGGCAGAGAGCTCACTGAGATGGTATGGACTCATCGAACCTGCGGTGATTAACTTCACCATTAATGGCGCAGGCGTTGAGGACAACATCATCGCTAACGACAACAGCAACGCACCTGTAGAATACTACAACCTCCAGGGCATCCGCATCAACGAGCCCGCAGCCGGCAGCGTGGTTATCCGCCGCCAAGGCACCGAGGCAAGCAAGATTCTCGTGAAATAATCAGGTCCCGCACTGATACAACCATAGCCGCCGACCCCACCCCGGGCCGGCGGCTTTATTTTTTTGGGGTGGGGGGATGACGGAGCGATGTATTAACAGAATAGCACCCCCGCCGTGCTGCCACAGGGAGTCAACCACGCCCATCACCGCTCGGCGTGAAATGTCGCTTTCACGCCCAAGCAATCGCCGGATAGCGACGCCGGGGAGATGTCTACGCGCGGAGCCAATAGCTAAATAACGTTAAAGACAGGCTATCAGGGAGAGATATTGCAGTTGATTAAAAAATAAACTGTAACTTTGCATCAGTTTTTCATGGTATTAGATTTAAGGTAAGAAGATTATTCGTCGTGATGACGAGTAATTTTTTTTTGCGGGAATGTTTGGCAGTGAAGATAAAAGGCGTTATCTTTGCAGTCGCTAATTTTTCCGCACCGGGCATATGATGAAGCAAAGCGCGCGATGATTGCGGCTTTCGCCCGACGGAGTAACCTATAAATTACGTTATAACACAATGTTCGTAATCGTAGAAATCCAAGGACAACAGTTTAAAGCTGAGAAAGACAAGTTCTTGTATGTTCACTATCTCGGCGAGGAGAAAAAAGAGGGTGAGACCGTAGAGTTTGACCGCGTGCTCCTCGTAGACGCCGACGGTGCCGTGAAGGTGGGCGCTCCTACCGTTGAAGGAGCCAAAGTTGTTTGCGAGGTAAAACGTCCCCTCGTGAAAGGTGAAAAGGTAATCGTCTTCAAGAAGAAGAGAAGAAAAGGTTACCGCCGCAAAAACGGCCATCGCCAGTATTTCACCCAGCTCGTGATCAAAGACGTGATTGCTTAACCCTTAAAACCTGAAAAAGAAATGGCACATAAGAAAGGTGTAGGTAGTTCGAAGAACGGTCGCGAATCGGAAAGCAAGCGACTCGGCGTTAAGATTTTCGGCGGCCAGTTCGCCAAAGCCGGCAGCATCATCAAGCGTCAGCGCGGTACGGTGCATCACCCCGGACTGAACGTTGGTTTAGGCAAAGACCACACGATTTACGCGCTCATCGACGGCACAGTAGTGTTCACCGTGGGCAAAAACGGACGCCGCTTCATCAACGTGAAGCCGTTGGATGTGGTGGCAGAGGCGTAAGCCCCGCCCATCGCAGCAAAAGCATCGCGAAACCCTGCTCCGATATGGTCGGAGCAGGGTTTCGTCGTTAACGGCGGCGACCTCGCCGATGATGGTGAAGAGAACGCCGCCGCGCATCTAATCGGAGTCTATCGCGAGGGGGAGCGGAAGAAATTTGAGGTTAAAATATTTGGAGATAGGGAGATAAATCGTTACCTTTGCAGTCCGATTATGTCCAAATTAATAACCGGCCGACAACCCGCAACGCTTTTGGCCGAGCGCGGCGTGATTGCCAGCCAAACTATTTAACTATTAATCAAACATTTAGACGTGGATACTTTAAGTTACAAGACCGTATCACCCAACGCGCAAAGCGTCGAGAGGGAGTGGGTAGTAATCGATGCTACCGACCAGGTACTCGGCCGTCTTTGCTCGCAAGTCGCAAAAATTCTGCGCGGCAAAAACAAACCGTCATACTCACCATTCGTTGAGTGCGGCGACAATGTCATCATCATCAACGCCGACAAGGTCAAACTGACCGGCAAAAAGTGGACCGACCACATCTACCTGAGCTACACGGGCTATCCCGGCGGCCAGCGCGAGACCACACCCGAGCGATTGATGAAGAAATCGTTTAACAAGCACATCAAACCGGGTTACCATCCGTTGTTTATCCAAGTGATGAAAGGAATGCTCCCCAAGAACCGTCTTGGCCGCAAACTAATCAACAATATGCACGTCTACAACGGACCCGAGCATCCCCACGCCGCTCAGAACCCCAAAGTATTAGACCTTAACAACGCTAAATAATTGTAGGAATGGAAACAGTTAACGCAATCGGCCGCCGTAAAGCCGCCATAGCTCGTGTAATCGTCAAAGAAGGCAACGGCAACATCACCATCAACAAGCGCCCGCTGGATGTGTACTTCCCGTCGTCCATCCTCCAATATATCGTAAAGCAGCCTCTGACCACTCTTGACGTCGTAGAGAAATATGACATCAAAGTCAATCTCGACGGCGGCGGCTACAAAGGACAGGCCGAGGCACTGCGTCTGGCCATAGCCCGCGCATTGGTCAAAATCAACCCCGAGGACAAGCACGCGCTCCGCGTGGAAGGCTTCATCACCCGCGACCCCCGCGTTGTGGAGAGAAAGAAGCCCGGTCAGCCCAAAGCCCGCAAACGCTTCCAGTTCTCAAAGCGTTAATGCCGCGGAGCTTTGCCGGAGAACGGCTCGCAGCGGCATAGCCGCCTGAGGCCGAGCCACCGGTAAGCCGACCAAAAAGTGTTTAGTATCTAAATCCCGGAGATGGACACGTTCCCTACCCCGCGATTGTAAAAAAACAAAAGAACGTAAACAAAACGAAACATAACAATGTCAACACCAACATTTGACCAATTACTTGAGGCAGGTTGCCACTTCGGTCACCTCAAAAGAAAATGGAATCCTGCCATGGCTCCTTACATCTTCATGGAGCGCAACGGTATCCACATCATCGATCTTTATAAGACCGCGGCTAAAATAGAAGAAGCATCCGCGGCTCTTAAAAGCATAGCAAAGGCAGGCAAAAAGGTTCTTTTTGTCGCCACCAAAAAACAGGCCAAACAAGTTATCGCCGACAAAGCGTCGTCAATCAATATGCCTTACGTCACCGAACGCTGGCCCGGCGGTATGCTCACCAACTTCCCGACCATCCGCAAGGCTGTCAAGAAGATGGCATCAATCGACAAGATGACCAAGGATGGGACATTTGACAATTTGTCGAAGCGCGAAAAGCTCCAGATACACCGCCAGCGCGAGAAACTCGAGAAGACTCTCGGCTCAATCGCCGACTTGAACCGTCTTCCCTCGGCTATCTTCGTTGTCGATGTGCTCAAAGAACGCATCGCAGTGGCTGAGGCCAACCGTCTCGGCATCCCCGTGTTCGCTATGGTCGACACCAACTCAGACCCGTCAAACATCGATTTCATGATTCCCGCCAACGACGACGCTTCAAAGTCAATCGAGATTATCCTCGACGCCGTAGTAAGCGCAATGGCCGAGGGTCTGGAGGAGCGTAAAGCAGAGAAGGTAGACACCGCAGCAGCCGAGGGTGAGAGCGTAGCTCCCCGCCGCGAACGCCGCCGCGTGCGCAAGGGTGAGGAAGCCGCTGAGGCTCCCGCCACCGAAGCACCCGCCGCTGAAGCCGCTGAAGCACCCGCCGCTGAAGAATAATCGACATCTTCACGGCACTCACCCCCTCTCTCATCCTAACATAACCCGATAAAAACAACCAAAGGAAAGAGGGTGTGCCAGCAAAAGAACTGCACACCCTCTTTCAAAAAAGAAAGGAAACTGAAATATGGCAGTTACAATGGCCGAAATCACCAAGCTGCGCCACTTGACAAGCGCAGGTCTGATGGACTGCAAGAAGGCTCTCGCAGAAACCAACGGTGACATCGAGGCCGCTGTCGAAATCCTCCGCAAGAAGGGTCAGGCAGTGGCAGCAAAACGCGAAGACCGCGACGCAGCCGAGGGTTGCGTGCTCGCTAAGAACGAAGGGAACTTCGCAGCTATCGTAGCCTTGAAGTGCGAGACCGACTTCGTGGCTAAAAACGCAGGTTTCGTCGAACTCACCCAAAAAGTGCTCGACGCAGCCGTAGCCAACAAAGTGAAGTCAGTAGAGGAGCTGAAAGCCCTCACCCTCGACGGCCAAACCATCGAGGCTCTCATCGTTGAAGAGAGCGGCAAGACCGGCGAAAAGACCGAACTTGGCGCATATGAGTGGATTGAGGCGGCATCAACCACCTCTTACAACCACTTGGGCAACAAGCTCTCTACCATCGTGGGCTTTAACATCGCCGACGTAGACTATCAGGTAGGCCGCGACGTGGCCATGCAGGTAGCATCGATGAATCCGGTGGCTGTAGACCAGGCAAGCGTCCCCGCCGCCGTGGTAGAGGCTGAATACAATGTGGCAGTCGAAAAGACCAAGCAGGAGCAGGTGAAGAAGGCTGTAGAGGCCGCTCTGAAGAAAGCCGGCATCAACCCCAACCTCGTCGATTCAGAAGCCCACATCGAATCAAACATCGCTAAGGGATGGCTCACCACCGAGGAGGCTGACAAGGCTCGCAAAATCGCGACCGAGACCGCCGAGGCCAAAGCCGCAAACCTCCCCGAGCAGATGATTAAGAACATCGCTGACGGACGTCTGAAGAAGTTCTACAAAGAGTCGTGCCTCATGGAGCAGGAGTTTGTGAAGAACGGCGACCTCACCATCGCCCAGTATCTCCAGGCTGCGAAAGATGGCTTGACCGTGGTAGAGTTCAAGCGCGTCAACCTCAACCAGGATTAATCGCACCACGATTATCAGATAGGCCGAGGGCCCGCGGAAATCCGCGGGCCCTCGCTGTGTTTCATCGGCAGTCGGCAAGCATCAGAGTTTGACAAGTTTCACAGCGGGAAAGCGGCTGCCGCGCAGGATGTAGAGACCGCGGGGCAGGCCGCTGAGGTCGAGCGACGCACTGAAGGCATCGCCGCAGGATTTGGCGTAGACGAGGCGTCCGTTGATGGAATAGACAGCGAGGTCGCCGAGAGCGACAGCGGAGCTGACGATTGCGGAAGATACCACGGGATTGGGGAACACTGTCGGCGTGGTCAACTCGACAGCTCCGCCGGCGACATCAACACCGCTCACGCCTTTGGGCTTAATCTCATAGACACCGTAGCCATGTCCCATAGTGTAGGTGTGGAGGTGGTAGACGTTATCGGCCATCTTGACCGGGCGCATGAAAGTGCCGGTTGAGGCGTTCAACGTGTAGCCCTGAGAGCCGAGCGATGGGAATGTGGCAAGATCGGAATTATCGGCTGTCACATCCTTGATGGAGAATCCGCCGTTATAGTTCGTGCCTGACGGGTGGGCGAGTATTTCGTGGTCGAGGATGGTCATATAGGCACCGCCGAGCGATGAGTTGCGGGCGGGGGCTGTAACGGAGGCGGAGCTTGTGAGCAGGCTACCCTTATCCTCGCCGTTAAAGCGGTAGAAACCGCTGTTGCGTACCTGATAGATGAAATGGTCGGGGTTGTTGCCAATGGGCAGAATCACCGAGGCGGTTGTGCCTTGTATGGATAGTCCGCCGTGTTCGACGACACCTTTAAGCTCGCCGTTGGCGATTTTCACGACAGTGACGGTGTTTTGCTTGTTGGGCATGAAGTAAAGGCAACCACCCTCCTCGGAAAACAAATCACCTGAAGCGTACACGAAGTTGTTCTGACCGCCTTTGTCCACAGTAAACTCGACATCGACGGGGGTTGTGGAGCCTTTTTTGAACAGACGCACCTTTGAGGGCGTCTCACCAAATGAAGACTCATACCGCAACACGATATTGTCGGCATCGTCGGTTGTCACCCCGTGAACCGGGCTGCCGCCAAGTGTGGTTTCACTGAAAGGGAGCACGATAGGCTCGGTGCAAGCGCGGTCAAACACCAGCAGACTTTTCGTGCCGTAGTCGTTGACATAGAAAACGCCGTCAATCATAGCGGCTTGCTGCCCTGTGGAAAAAGAGGCCGCTCCTTTTGCGGGGAAGTTGGCGGGAAGGTCGCCGGCATTAGCCGAACGCGTCCAAAGGGTCACCGCATCAAGCTCAATCGCGTCGGGCGACGGTGTCGGCAACGCCGGTTCTTGAAGTTCGGGCATCTCGTTGGGCTGAAGGTAGTCGCAAGTCATCATGAAGCATCCCATCTCGCCATATTTTTTATAATTGGCCTCAGTGTTTACCGTCCATGCCGCGACTTCAAACCCGGCCTTACGATAGCGCGTGACGATAGCCGATGTGAGCGCGCCTGCCGAGAAGCTGGGGTTGACATTCCATTTTTTGCAAAACTCAAACTTTGTGTCGCTGTCGCTGCTGAGGAGGTACTGGCAAGTGACATCGGGGTAGTTGGTCTTGATATACTCGATGGATTTGTACATCGAAGTTAGGAATATAGCTTTTTGCCGCAATCCCTTTGACGTGACAAGGTCGAGAAGCCCGGCAAAGTTAGACATATCATTGGTGTTGATACCGGTTGTCCATTTAAGTTCAACAATCGGGAACACATTTTTCTCGACACAAATATCAAGATACTCCTCAACGGTGCAAATTTTGCCCGTGTAGGTTACGCCGCCGCGGGTCTGTTTGAGAGTGAGAGCTTTAAGCTCGGCCAAAGTGGACTGCTGCGCATCAATGTCGGCGTCGGGGCACACCGAGCCTGTGGTGTTGTCGTGAAGAATCACATAGTGGCCGTCTTTAGTCACGCGCACATCACACTCCAGACCGGTGTAATGGTAATAATCCACGCCGTTACGGTAGGCTTCAGCAGTGTTAGCCACTCCGCGATAAGAGCCGCGGTGGCCGGCAAAAACGGGCTTCCAAGCGAATGCGCTCGTCGCCACGACAAACAATGCGGTAAGGAAAAGTAGCTGTCGTTTCATGGGAAGTAGTGTAAAAGGGTTCGTAAAAAACAGATAATCATGTGGTGATTATAACCGCACACCAAAGATAAATAAATTTTACACATCAATGAATTACTTTTTTTAATGGATACTCCTTATCGCAAAAGAGTGCGTTAATATATGTTATATTTGATACAGGTTGGGAGATTCAAGCCATTCGCGTCGGAAATCATTGCTAACTTTGCAACCGATTACCGAAAAGAGTTACAGGCACAGTCTGAAGAAAACATAATGGTCTAACTAACATGAAACATAGACGATGACCGCGTACTGCGACAGTACGCGGCATCTTTTTCATATATCAAACTGTATCATAATTTATGGGTCAAAATTATGAAATCTCAAAAAATTATTGATAATTTTGCCAAAGCAACATATTTGATACTCTATGAACAAGGAATTAGACTGGAGCAACCTCTCGTTCGGTTATATGCCAACCGATTACAACGTGCGCTGCCACTATCGTAACGGACGTTGGGGGGAAATCGAAGTTTCAAGCTCAGAAACAATCAACCTGCACATCGCAGCGACCTCGCTGCACTATGGCCAGGAAATCTTTGAAGGGCTTAAAGCCTTTCGCGGCAAAGATGGCAAAATCAGGATATTCCGCCTCGAAGAGAACGCCAAGCGCATCGCCGAGTCGGCCAAAGGTATACTTATGGCACCTGTCACCGCGGAGCTGTTTAAAGAGATGGTGGTGAAGGTTGTCAAACTCAACGAACGTTTTATCCCCCCCTACGGCAGCGGAGCGTCGTTGTACATACGCCCGCTCGAGATAGGGCTATCGGCACAAGTGGGGGTCAAACCCGCATCGGAATACTTGTTCTTAGTGCTTGTCACACCCGTGGGTCCCTATTTCAAAGAGGGATTCAAGCCAACCAACATCTGCATCATGCGCGAGTATGACCGCGTGGCGCCCAAAGGGACAGGCCGCTGGAAAGTGGGCGGCAACTACGCCGCCTCGCTATCGGCCGGAGAGCGCGCCCATGAGCTTGGCTACTCAGCGGTGCTGTATCTCGACCCCAAAGAGAAAAAATATCTTGACGAGTGCGGCCCGGCCAACTTCTTCGCAATCAAGGATGGCCATTACATCACCCCGGCATCGGAATCGATTCTACCATCGATAACAAACATGAGCCTGCAACAAATCGCCAAGGATATGGGCATTGAAGTAGAATGCCGCCACATCCCGATAGAAGAGCTTGACACCATTCAGGAGGCCGCCGCTTGCGGAACCGCCGCCGTGGCCTCGCCAATAGCCGAAATCGACGATTTAGACACCGGCAAGAAGTATGTCGTAGCCAAGGATGGCCAACCCGGCCCTGTCACCACAGCCCTCTACAACCGCCTGCGCGCGATACAGCTCGGCGAGATCGATGACATCCACGGGTGGAATACCATAGTCGACTGAACCGACACCCACAAACAATGAGCTATAACGAAATCATAGACTTATATTATCCCGCCGGCACCCTCCGGCGGGATATTTTCCTTAAACACGCGCGCTCGGTAGCAGAGAAAGCCATTGAGATAGCGAGACGAAAGCGGCTGCCGCTCGACGAGGACGAAATCACCGAAGCCGCCATGCTCCACGACATAGGCATCTTTCTGACCGACGCACCGGGAATAGACTGTCACGGAGACGCGCCGTACATAGCGCATGGCACTCTCGGGGCGCAACTGCTGCGCGAAAACGGGTTTGACGAGAAGTATGCCCGCGTGGCTGAAAGGCATACCGGCGCAGGAATAAGCGCGTCGGACATCGACGAGTTGTCGCTGCCACTGCCGCGGCGCGACCTTATGCCCGAGAGCCTGTTGGAACGGCTCATCTGCTATGCCGACAAGTTTTATTCAAAGAGCGGCGACATGAAAGAGAAAAGCCTCGAAAGGGTGCGCGCGTCGATGAGCAGACACAGCGAATCGACCGCACAACGATTTGAGACGCTACACAAGGAGTTTGGCGAGTAAACCGACCGCGCGGCCGGGTAATCAATACCACGTCACACCATTGCTGAACGATGACCGTTTGTCGTACTTGAGGTCGGAGAGCAACGAGGATTTCACCGATATGTGGAAGTTGTAGGATTTATATGGGCCTACCGGCACAAAACTTGCCCGCATCATGAAGCAATGCAAATCGCGGCTGATGTTGCAGTTCATATAAGCGATTTTCTTGGTATCGAAGTTATAACTTGCCGAAAAGCCGAAATTCCAGTTCTTTGTCGGGCGTATATTGCCGGAAAAACTTAGATTTTGCGTGATTTTTCCGTCATACTCCATCTTCTTTTTGTTGAACGTTCCATAGCCGTAGTTGATGGAGTAGTTGACCGACAGGCTCCAGGGCACACTCCATTTAAGGTATCCTTCGGGGGTCAGGTCAAGGACATCCTTGCTTTCGTCCCCCTCCTCATCGCCGCTGCCATTGTTGAGGTCATCGAGCGAGCCACCGAAATCATTGCCGGAGGTTGAATTATCTTTATCTTTTCCTGAGTCGCTTTTACCTTTTTTCTTGAATGTCGAGTTGTTGAATGTATAGGAAAACGAAGTTCCCGTGCTCGACAGACGGGCCAACCCTTTACCGGCTTGAAGGCGCGTGCGGTCGACACGCACGGGATTGCCCGACTCGTTTAGCTGATAGGTGTAAACGTCCCACACCGCCGACACGTTGAGATTGAAGTTCTTGACTAATCGCAACATAAGAGATGTGTTGATATTACTCCATCGGAGCGAATCGGCAGCGAAATTGTAGCTCTGAGACACGGTAAAATTCTCGATTAGCGATATTTTTTTCTCGCCGGTGCTGTCGTTATCGCTTTTCACCTTCATCTCCAGGTTGTTGGCAAGCGACACAGAGACCGCTCCGGTTTTTCCGATACCAGGAACGCCGAACAGCGAATTTTGGAAGTAGCTGTACCGTCTTGTCTGCATACGCCCCTGAGCGTCGGGGTAGTCGTATGAGCCGTAATAGCCGAAGAAGCTCGACCCGAAATCGGGGGCAGCGTTGAACGAGACAGTGGGTGTGAACACATGGCGTATCATCTTGACCTTGTCGCCGAGGAATGGCAGCGGCTTATAAAAGCCGTAGACCTTTGTGTCAAACGACATCGCAGCCGAGAAGTCCCACACGTTGTAGAGGCTATAGCTTGTGTCGCACACTTCGGCGGCCGCATTAGGGTCCCACTGACGGCGCACTTTGTTGGTGTACATACGGTCGGTAAAAGTGATTGACGGAGTTAGGTTCAGATACTTGAACAGATTGAATGTCGCCGAAATGGGGATGTTGTGCTTCATGCCATTGCGCCAGTCTTTAATCAAACTTTTTTTGAAAAACTCATCTTGCTTGGCAAGCAACGAGTTTTGGAACTGACCGGAATAGGACATTTTGATTTTTTCGTACCACTTTTCATCGCCGACCGCCCTTTTGCGCTTGAACGGAGCTGACTGCGCCATCGTGACAGTCACGTTGGGAAAAGAGACGTTGAGGGTCGAGTCCTGTGTGCGCTGTGCGATGTTCATCGTGGTTGACAGTGACCACTTTGACTGTGGGAATCGGTATGTCATGTTGATGGTGCTACTCTTGGTGTTCTCGGTAAACGAGGAGGAGTAGTAGCTGTTAACATCGTTGCGGGTGTATCCGCTCGTGGTAAAGTTGACGCTCGCGGAGAGCGACATATTTGGGTTTGACTTTGAGTCTTGCGCATGGCTCCAGACAACTTGGAAGTTGGTTTGCTTGGAATAGTCGGGCAACCCCTTGTCGCCGTAAACTGATTTGAGGTAGTTTACGCTGAAATTACCTGAGTATTTGTAACGTTTGACATAGGTGGACTGAGCAGCGATTCCCCATGAGCCTTTGGTGTAAATCTCTCCAGTCAGAGCGAGGTCGATGTTATCGTTTATAGCGAAATAATAACCACCGTCGCTGAGGTAGAAACCGCGCTGATAATCATCGCCGAAAGTCGGGAAAATCACACCTGAAGAATATTTTTCGGTGAACGGGAAGTAGCCGAACGGGATTGCCAGTGGCAGAGGCAGACCCGAAAGCACCATGTAGGCAGGGCCGGTAACAATATTCTTTTTAGGTTTCACCTTGGCCTTGGTGAGTTGAAGATAGAAGTGGGGGCACTCATGATTGTCGCAGGTGGTGTAGCGTCCGTTCTGGATGTAGTAATCGTCGCCCTCGGTTTTCTTTGTCTGGCCGCCTGTGAGATAGCCTTCGCCCTGCTGAGTTATGACATCGGTGATATACCCTTTTTTTGACTTAAAGTTGTATCTCATTGTCTTTGTCTCGTAGGATGACCCACCCTCCTCGAAGATTGGCGACCCGATGACTTCGCCGGCTGTATCGACGGCACCCACCGCATAGACCGTGCTTGACTTCATGTCAAGCTCTATCTCGGCGGCATCAAGTTTCATGTCACCGTAGTTGACCTTGCCGTCACCGTACATATAGGCGGTGTTCTGCCCAAGAAGAATCATGGAGTCTTGCGATGAAAACACGACTTGATTGTCAAGATCGACTTTCATACGACGTATCCGTGACTTAGGGGCTGTCGTGTCGGTATTCACCGTAATGACACTGTCGGTCAGGTGCGGCAGAGTGTCGAGAGCCAATGCCGCCGAATCGACCGGGAGCGACAATCCCACAGATGCCTCGGACGCATTTTCCTCGGCCTTGGTCAGCATTGAAGCCGCAAAGCACTGAAACGCAGCGATAAGAATTACTATATATAGCGACGAACGTCTCAACTTTTGTCAAAAGCGATTAAAATTCAAGTGCAAAGATAGCACTTAGCGACCTTAAAAACGAAAAGTAGGCGTCTAAACTTACTATATATTAACATTTGACAATCAGAACGGGTAGCCAATCGCGAGGTGAAACGCAAGTGAGTTTTTAAATGATGTCATGTTGTAATAGCCGCTGTGGCCTGTGTCGTAAGGTGCGTGTATGCCTACACCGAGATCCCCCCGGATTACCATCATGCCTATATCGAATCGCAACCCCGCTCCGGTGCCAAGCGCGAGGTCTTTAAAAAATGTCGAGCCTTTAAGGGTCCCGCCGGGACGCTGCGGATCGTTTTTCAGCAGCCACACGTTGCCAGAATCGAGGAACAACGCTCCGTGGAGGGGGCCGAGAATCGGGAAACGGTATTCGATGTTAAACTCAAACTTAAAGGTACCTGTCTGGTCGAAATATCCGTTGACGAGGTCTTTTGGCGCATGGTAACTGCCCGGGCCAATGCTGCGCACGGTGAACGCCCTGACTGAGTTGGCTCCGCCGACATAGAACTGCTCGCTATATGGCACCGCAGCCGAGTTGCCATAGGCGTGAGCCGCCCCGACCGCGCCTCGCGTCACAATCCAGTGGCTGCCTGACAGTCTGCGCCCATAGACAATCTGCGCAGAGCCTTTTAAGAATTGCGAGAAGGGGGTCTCGAAAAGTTCTTTTTCACCTTTTTTGCCGCATAATTCCCAAATGCTCCAAAATATATTACCTGCTTCCTGAACGGTAAAAGTCCAATTGAGTGTGTTGCGACGGCCAAAAGCCCTGTCGTAGGTGTAGGTGTAGGCAATCTGTGGTATGAACTGGCTTTGGAAGCTCAAAGCTATGGCGGGATTCTGAGCCATCACTTCGTCGAAATCGGCTGTCGTGTGGATGAGTTTGGTGTAGGTTAGTTTCATCAATGTAAACGTCGATGAAGCATAACGATTGACACGCCAATCATAATTGAACGAGGTGTTGAACTGAGCCATCTTGAAATAATGGGGACGATTGAGCAGGTCGGCACCGAGGGTAATGCGGGTCCAGTTGATTGCTCGACGGCGGCGGGGGATAAATTTCGGAGCGAGGAGCCGCGGGAACGACAGCGAGGTGTTCAGCCCAATCTCGTAGGAGTTGAAAATCGACCTTTCCTTGTCACGCCCGGTCTGCCATTCATAAGAGCCGGTCAGGTCAATGTTGAAAAGTTCACCACCGCCAAACAGGTTGCGGTTTGTCACGCCAAACGACAGACCCGGTCCGATGTAGCTGTTTGACTTTGACGATGCGTTGACTTCGAGCCTTGCCTCCAACGGCTTGTCCATGGTACACGATATGGCGACATCGAGAAGAGGCTCGGTTGATGTGGTGTCGGGAACCACATCGATAGAGATAGCGTTGAAGATACCGAGCCTCGAGAAATAGGTCTGAGTGCGATTCATATCTCTCACCGAGAAATATTTTCCGGTTCGGAACGCGACACATTCGTCAACGAGCTTTCGGCGGAATTTCGAAGGCATCATCTGCACCAGCATCCCCCGCGATGTTTCAACGGTATCGGGCATTCCACCGCCTTGATTACGGAATATGTAAGTGGTTACAGTGCCTGTGCGATAACGGGCAAGCGCGACCTGCGGCACATTGCTCGCGATGGTTAATTTCAACGCGATACGATTGCTATTAATCGTGCTGTCGGCGAGATATTCGATGAACTCCGGGCGGAAAAAATAGTAGCCCCTGTTTCTCACCGCATTGGCGATGTCAACCCTCACCTGGCTCAGCGAATCGGTGCAGTAACGCTCCTTGCCGGCGAGATAGCGGCTTCGCATGGCTACCGAGTCGATTATGTGGTAGAGGTGACAACTGTCGGGCAGCATTATGACAGAATCAATGGCATACTCAGGGCCCGTGACCACATTATAGAGAATCTTCGCTTTCTTGGGGTTTTTCCCTTTGATAAGTTCATAGGAGGCGCGGCCTTGGAAATATCCGTTATCGCTAAGAATCTCATCCAACATCTTTGTCCTAACTTCGGGACGCACATGTGAAACGAGCACGGGCTCCTCGACCAATTTATCATAAATCCAGTGTTTGAATCCCGATGGGGGATTGCTCCAGTTGTTATAGACCCACAGCCCCAGCGGGAACGGGTATCTGACCGATGCGGAGCCAAACAAGCTGTTGTTAGGCTTGACATGGACAGCGTCGTTCAGAGCTTCGCTGACAGCCGACGGCACTTTATATTTAGGCACCGTCGCGATATTGACTTTTTTGACACCGGTATAAAGCTGCTCTCCCTCGGGGATGCGCCGCGTCGTAGAGCATGAAGCCATGACCATAGCCAACGCCCCTATCACAGCGGCTATAATATGCGATTCAGTTCTTTTCATCGACCGTAGAGGTTTGGGGAGTTAACGATTGCCCCTGCTGTGGGAGCGCAACGGGGTTTTGCTTTTTCTTGCGGCCAGGAATCCAACGGAACATATCGCCAATGCGGCGTATCTTGCGTTTGTAGACGAAACCGACACCGGTCTGCGTCACTTCCCCTTCGAGGATGCTCTCGTAGCCGACGTGACGGAACAGACGCACATACATGGTGCCGCTCTTGTTGAGAAGACATTCAAAGGATATGTCGTTGACCAAATTCTGCGCGACATTATCCTCGTTGTCGGCATCGGTGGTGTAGTTCCCGCCCACAACGATTTTGAAACGGTCGTTGAACATCGATTTCGACACTTTGTAGCTGTAGCTTGTTGTTGTCGACGTAGCCCCATCGGTGGTTTGGTCGTACTTGTCTATTCCAAACGACAAATCTACCCCTTTGATATTGTTTGCCGCCCAAGAGTTGAGCCGCGACTCAAGGAATGAGTAAAGCATATTGCCGCCTATCTGGGCATCGCCTTTGGTGCCGACACCGGAATAAATTCCGTAGAGCAAAATGTTCATTGCCTGATTGGCGCGTTGCTCCGGGCTCATGGCTTGAAGCTCATTCTGCACGGTTATGTCATCGTCGGTGGATAGGTCGAACGCTACATCCATGTTTTGCAGCGTGTTAGTGACACTCAATCCCACATCAAACGTCACTAACCTCGAGTTGTGTCCCTCCTGGGTCACGTTAGCTTTTATTTTATCGTCGGCTTTGACATTGAGAATGGGGTTGAGCATATCGCCGTTGAAAGCGATATAGCTTCCCGACTCAAAATCAAACCGTTTTTCTGACATTCCGGGAATTGGCGGCGTAATGCGCGCATATCCCTTGTCGATAGTGTAACGGCCTGTGAAGCGGCTGTCGTTCATATAGTTCTGTGTATAGTTCATGGAGCCGAAGCCCTGCACCTGCACCCGGTTTTTACCATCGGGCGACAAGTCAACAGTCAGAGAAGAACCGGGATTGACGTTTAACACCGCATCGATGTTCATCATCATACCTCCCTCAGCAATTGTATCGGCATGAACCACCGCCGCTGTATCCGCGAAGTTCACGAATCTCACCATATCGCCGTTGGAGTGCGGCGATAGCGCACTTTGCGCCTCGGCCATGATGTAGGTGACATTAGTCCCGGCAAGTAAATCAAGCTCGGCATCAATGTTCAAGAATGACATATCCCCTTTGATTTCAGCATCAAGATTGATGAAAGCCTTACCGTAGGCATCGGAGCCTCTCGCCCTGTCGCTCCCCACAATCTGCATATTACGCGCCAGAAGTCCGAGATTGATTTTTGGATTGACCAACGAGTGCATATCGACAGAGCCGTTGATTGTCAGCGGATTGCCATTGACACCTGTGACAGTGAAACGCTCGAATGTCACAATGTTGTCTTTGACCGGAACGGAATCGCCGGAGAAACTGAATGTAGTGCCTATCATGTCGACCTTGGCGGCTGTAGAATCAAACGCCAAGAATCCGTTGAACACCGGATTCGCGAGGTCGCCGGTTATATCCATCTGACCGTTCAACATTCCGCTCAGACGAGCGGTCCCCGGCGGCAAGAAAGGATTGACGATGCGCAATGGAAAATGTATCATTGAGAAGTCGAGCATTAACGGGTTGGCGGCGGTGCTGTCGTTGATGTTACCGACAGCGGTGATGGTTTTGACACTGTCGACCATTAGCGACGCAGAAGCGCGTATAGTCCCGCTCTTGTCGGTGGACAAATCGACACCGACTTCAAACGAGCCTACCCGCTGACGGTCGTAGGTCAAATCTTCGAGAGTGACAGCACCTTGCCCGTTAAGGTTTTTCTTATCCCAGTTAAAGCGCATATCGGCCGACACATCACCCGAGACAGGAGGTGCGAACGGATTCAGTGAAATCCAGTCGGCAAGATGCACGTTGGAGGCCTTAACAACGACATCTTCCTGCCGGGTGGACATGGGGTCATGCTCGGTGTAAATTCTGACTGTACTTTCATTACCGCTCATGCTGATATCGGCATCAAGGTGTTTTGAGGATGTGTTGAGCATCAAAAAGTTGTCGCTGTTAACAGTCCATTCCTTATATCCAATCACCGGGTCACACGGCGTCAGTTTCAGATTGACGGTCGAGTCGGTAACCATCGCAACGGCACCGAGTTTGAACCCTGTTTTATCTTGAATGTTTCGCTGGTTAAGAAGCAAAGCGATGGTTTCGTCGGCGAGATAGCCTGAGACATCGACATGGGCCCACTCATCCATCGTTCCGGGAGCATTGTCTATCACGGCAGTGTAACGCAGGCTCTTACCACTCTGCGCAAAAGCTAAGTCGAGAGTGTCGATGCGTGTGGAGCCCGAATGAAAGCCCATCAACCTACCGCCAGCGTTAATCAACGTGTCGTTAGAAAAAGTAAAGTCAAACTTGTTGAAACCCATGTCGCTACCGGCGAGATAACTGTTTATTATATTGGTTTTGCCGGCTTTGACATCAAGCGACAGCGGCGGCAACGCCTGTTGCAGCGCGATGACATCAAGCCGCCGGTCGGTCAGCACTTTGTCGACGAGGTTGCTTGTCGCCACAAATCTCGCCGTGATGCTGTCGAGCGACATAGGCGAATTGAAATCGGCGTGAAGGTCATGGTTGTCGATGACAAGAGACAGGAGCGAATCAGTCGCATGAAGCCGCACCATAATATCTGTCTCGTCAATATCTACACCGGGCATACGCCATTCAAGTCCGTCGACCACAATCGAAGCGTCTATATTTTTCATGTCGGGGCTGAGCGAAGCCTTAGCACTAAACGACACGGCACCACTGGCTTGAGTTTGCGACAGTTTCAGAGTCTGCAAATCAATATGTTTCACATCGCCCGTAAAATTCCAGTCGAGCCTGTCGCCAGCGAGATTGCCGTTGCCCGAGATGTCAAAGTCGGCCGAGGGGTTAAACGACATCGCTCCTACATCGGCATCCCCATCGGCCAAATTTGCCCACGCTTTCAAATCGGTATAAGTCTCACCGTTATAGGCAATCGAAGCGATATTCATTTCGCCATTTATAACTGTGGCAGGGTTGAACGGGTCATAGCCCACTCCGTCCACTGTAAGTTGGCCAGTGACACGCCCGAAGCCCATTTCAGGAAGGAAACTGTTGACCGGAAATGAGTTGAGATCAAGAGCGACGTTATAACTCCCGCCGTTTCCGTCACACATTCCATTAAGGGCAATATCGCCGCTACCAGTGACAGCTTTGAGCCCGCCGCTATATGTCCCGCGGTTAAAATCGACTCCACCGTCAAGGCTCAACGGCGGCAACATAACCTGACGGGCTGTGCGAGCCTCGAGAAGCGTCGGTTTCAAGAAATTAACATCGGCTATATCGCCGTCAATGTCGAGATGGCCCGTCATGTTATTAAAATTCATAACATTAGAGAACTGTCCGGAAAGGCTGACGACTGCACGACCAGGCAAATCAACCGACAATTCAGATACCGTGAGCCGCCCGGTGCTACCTCCGGCATCGACCGCCAAATGCAAATCGTTATACCGAGGCAACTGTTTCAGAAATGGGGCCAGTGCGGGAACTGCGAGTTGCATATCATTGAATCCTATGCGCCCATCAGCTTTCACTCCAATGGGGAGCGACGAATCTGCCGCTATGTCACCCATGCCCATGTAAGCGTCAAGTTTCAAAGCTGAAAACTGCGTGGCGATGTCAAACCCTTTGGCCCTCATCATCAGCGAGTCCATGGTGAACACACCCGAAGCTTTCAGCCTCAATCCCGAACGCTCCTTTGCACTTAGGTCGCGCAACGGGACGACGATGTCGGTGGCACGATTATAGAACGAATCGACGGCAATATTGACATCGGTCACTTGCAGATAGTTGAAATCAAGCCCGTTCTGCGGGACGGCACCCGACATGGCATATACGGCGCAGGAGTTTCTGAGACGCAACGAATCGGCAGTAATCACCCATGGCCGCAAGGGCAAGGTGTCAGTATCGACAATAGCAGGCGCAGCGGGATGAGATTTCAAGTATTCGGTAGATGGCGTCAGATAGCGCGCATCGACACCGTCGATGACCAGACCGCCAACACTTATAGATTGCGAGGCCAAATCGACAACCCCGTCAATCAGCTCCGCCGCCGACACCGCCGCATGAAGCGAGTCGATGGCTGGAAGCATGGTCATCTCATAGTCGAGATTATTTATCCTGATGGAATGCGCTTTGACGCGCCACGGTGACGACGGCACCGTATCGGTCGGTGCCGACGTGGTATCATTGGACAACACGAGCTTCACACATCCGCCACCAACCGATGCCTTGTCAACGTCTATTTCAGATGACGACAACGAGACCGATAGCCAATCAACCGCAGCATTGACCCCGTCGGCCCTGAGATACATAGATGAGTCGGGCGCGCCAAGCTGATAAACGGCATTCTCTATGCGGGTATCAACGGCCTCAACTTTCATAGCGAAAAGCGGCAACAGCTTGACATTAAGTCTTGCCAAATCCGCACCCATCACCGTGTCGCCCCACTGGGTCATGGAGACCCCCTTTACCTCAACGGAAAGCGGGAAACTGAGACTGAATGACTCCACCGTGACCTGTCGGCACGGTGAATCGTTGAGCAGCTCACAGACTTTATCGACCGCAAGCCGCTGGAGCCAAGGAGAGTAGAGGAGCAGCATCAATGCAATCAAGAGCAGCGATACAGATGCCGCCACCCACAAAACGCATTTGATTAGAGTTCTTCCCACTTTAAATCTCACAAATAAATGATGAACAGATGATTTAAATTTTAAACCACCGACAGGCCGGAATGTTTAACTCCGCGCCGCCAATAAATTCAAAAGTTAGACACATCATCGTCTTCGGTTTTCAAAATTAACCTAATAATACGCCACTTTCGACTATTTCACGATTGTTAACTAAATTAATTTGCATTTGGCAAGTGGAAGTCATAATTTTGTACTCATTACAAATTTGTACTTATTACAAATGGGAAATACAAGTCAAGAACCATCGGCACTCCTCACGCTCCACGGCATAAAACCGTCGGTGCAACGCACAGCCATCCTCGGCTACCTGATGAGCCACAGGACTCACCCGACAGCCGATGAAATATACCGCGCCCTCCAGCCGGATATGCCCACGCTTTCGCGTTCGACGGTCTACAACACACTGTGGCGCATGGCAGAAGCGGGAGCGATAGACGCGTTGGGCATCGACAGAACCAACGCTCGATTTGACTATTCCAGCCATCCCCATGCACATCTCCTGTGTAACCGCTGCGGAGCTATCATCGACACCGACCTGCCGCGACTTGACAACGCCATTCAGGTTCCCGAAGGCGCCATAATCGACGGTATGACTGTCACATACCATGGTCTTTGCCCGGCCTGCGCATCAGATAATTAACGTTTCAAACTATATAAATTATTCGTATAACCAATAAATCAAATTCATTATGAGCAAGAAATTCATTTGCACCGTCTGCGGTTATGTTCACGAAGGTCCCGAAGCACCCGAAAAATGCCCCCAGTGCGGTGTTCCCGCTTCTAAATTCAAAGAACTCGACGAGAGCGCAATGCTTCAATTCGTCACCGAGCACGAGATTGGCGTCGCTAAAGGTTGCGACGAACAAATGATTGCCGACCTCACCGCTCACTTCAACGGCGAATGCAGCGAAGTGGGTATGTACCTCGCAATGTCTCGTCAAGCCGACCGCGAAGGTTATCCCGAAGTAGCTGAGGCGTTCAAACGCTACGCATGGGAAGAGGCTGAACACGCTGCCAAATTCGCCGAACTGCTTGGCGAGTGCGTGTGGGACACCAAGACCAACCTCGAAAAACGCATGGCAGCCGAAGCCGGAGCGAACGCCGACAAGATGCGCATCGCCAAACGCGCCAAGGAGCTTAACCTCGACGCCATCCACGATACCGTTCACGAAATGGCAAAAGATGAAGCGCGCCACGGCCAGGGTTTCGCCGGCCTGTATGCCCGCTACTTCAAAAAATAATCACTGAAAGCATAATCACCATAAAGCCCTGTCGACCGACGCCGACAGGGCTTTATGACTATATAACTGTCACATTCCCGCGACATTGAGCCACCTTAATAATTAATAGGGTGATAATATTACAAATTATTGTTAACTTCGCGGCTTGAAAAAGCAAAAAGATTAAAAATAGGTTTAAATCGTTATTTCCGCAATGAATTTTTCAGGTACAATTGACTTCAAGCCGAAATTGGTGTCGGCACTTCGCCACTATTCCGCAGCCAGGTTCAAAGATGACCTTGTCGCCGGCATCGTAGTGGGCATCGTCGCCCTCCCGCTCGCAATCGCATTCGGTATCGCTTCAGGCGTCAGCCCCACGGTTGGGCTTATCACCGCTATCATCGGCGGCTTCATGGTGTCGGCTTTCGGCGGCAACTCCGTACAAATCGGCGGCCCCACCGGCGCGTTCATAGTCATCGTCTACAGCATCATAATGCAGTTTGGCCTCACGGGGCTTGCCATCGCCACGTTCATGGCCGGGCTTATACTTGTCGTGATGGGTCTGTTTCACCTCGGGACTGTAATCAAGTTTATCCCCTACCCTATTGTCGTGGGCTTTACCGCAGGTATCGCACTGACAATCTTCTCTACGCAAATCAACGATTTCTTCGGATTAGGGCTTAAAGACATCCCGGGCGAGTTCATACCCAAATGGGGTATGTATTTCCGTAACTTCGGCAACATACACTGGCCCACGCTCATCGTCGGGTTACTGTCGCTCGCCATCATCATAGTCACGCCCAAGGTATCGCGCAAGCTGCCCGGCGCGCTTCTCGCCATCATCATAGTGTCGGCGGCTGTGTATGTGGTCACACTATATAACCCTGAGTTTGCGGTCGACACAATCGGCCGACGTTTCGGGTCGATGTCGACCGACATTCCCACACCCCACGGGTTTGAGCTGAACATGACCAACATCAACGCCCTTTTGCCATCGGCGTTCACAATAGCCGTGCTTTGCGCCATTGAGTCACTTCTGTCGGCCACAGTCGCCGACGGTGTGACAGGTTCGCGCACCAACAGCAACACGGAGCTTATAGGCCAGGGGATAGCCAACCTCACGGTGCCGTTTTTCGGCGGCATCCCGGTGACAGGCGCGATAGCCCGCACGATGACCAACATCACCAACGGCGGTCGCACTCCGGTGGCCGGAATCATCCACACTGCCGTGCTGCTGCTCATCTTCCTATTTCTCATGCCGCTCATCAATGAGATTCCGATGGCCTGCCTGGCCGCCGTCCTTATCGTGGTGGCCTACAACATGAGCGCATGGCGAACAGTAGTTGGAATTTTTAAAGCACCCAAAGGTGACGTGTCGGTGCTTATCGTCACATTTTTGCTGACCGTCGTCTTTGACCTTACCATCGCAATCGAAATCGGGCTTCTGTTAGCGGTAGTCCTGTTTCTGCGCCGCGTAACCGAAAACACTCAGATACGCGTCTACGGTGAGCAACTCGACATAGCCGAGGGAACAGAATCGACCACCCATGAAGTGCTCGACGTGGAACGCGGCGTTTCGATATATGAAATCGACGGGCCGTTCTTCTTCGGTATCGCCACCAAATTTGATGAAATGATGAGAACATCAATGTCAGAAAAGCCCACGGTGCGCATCATCCGTATGCGTAAAGTGCCGTTTATCGACTCGACAGCCATCCACAATCTCGAAATACTCATCAAGTCGTCGCAAAGCGAGGGTATAGAGATTGTGTTGTCGGGTGTCAACGAAAATGTGCACAAGGCTCTCGAACACGCGAACGTGGAGCAACTCATCGGCGAGCGAAATATCTGCGACCATATCACAAAAGCTGTGGCTTTAGCCAACAATATAGCGCGCCAAAAGCTCGCAGCGACAGAGAAGTGACAGGCAAAAATCGATGTCAGAATTTCACGATTTTAGGCGGTTGAAATATTTAACACAAAAAAATCATAAAAAAGTATTTGTCATATTGATTTTTTGTCTTACCTTTGTGGCGTTTTGAAGCAAAAGAAATATTGTTTTATCTATTTAATTAACAAGAAAATGAAAAAGTTAGTTTTATTACTTGCTGTTGTTTTCAGCGTATCATTGTTCTCTTGCGGTGGTTCAGACAAAGCCGCAGAAGCTACCGATTCAGTTGCTGCTGACACCGTTGAGGTTGTTGAGGCTGCTGTTGTAGTTGAGGACTCAGTTGCCGCTGATTCAGTTGCTGCTGACACTACCGTTGTTGTTGCCGCTGAAGCTGCTAACTAATCAGAGATTCAAAGTCTCTTACAGCAAAAGTAACAAAGCTGTCCACACGATTGTGGTCAGCTTTTTTCGTATATACGCCGTCGACATCACACACTATTATACCCATTCTATGGCATTTACGACACGCTACAATCACCGATACGCATTAGCCCTCACGCTGTTTCTGCTCATGACGGCAGGGATGGTCGCATGGCAACTGTCGGGAACAGATTGGGTTGATGACTGGAACTACAAGCTGATGCCCGGCTCATACAAAGAGTTTTGGGAGATGAAGGGGTCGAAAATCGCCACATTCGACCAAGCCATTGAAGCGGTCGGCAACCATCACCGTCTCATAACGCCCCGACTGCCAAACTATCTTCAGACGATTGCCAACTTCGTTCCCGCATGGATAGTGAGGACGCTCCACGGATTAATGCTCGCAGCGGCATTTCTAACCTTAGCTTTGAGTTGCGGCGGCAAACGCGTGATGCGGTCAGCGGGATTTGTGGCAGTGCTGTGGCTCACAACATGGATTGTTTTGCCCCTCAGCGACCACATGATTTCAAGCGACTTCGCCTTCAACTATCTGTGGACATCGCCTATAATCATGATTTTTGTCTATCTGTTTGTGTCGGGACGATGGCGGTCGGGACGATGGAGTTTTGTCCCATGGGTCGTAGCCGCAGTCACCGGGATGATGCATGAGGGGGCCTCGTTACCGATTGCCGCCGGGTGCGCCGCACTGATTGCCATTGACAAAGCCGACCGACGGCGCAGAATCGCTCTACTGGTCTTAATGGCGGGGGTTGCGCTGGTGTTCTTTTTCAACTCAGGGATGATGACGCGCATAGACCAGCTTGTAATCAGCCGCAACAACACATCCTTGAATTGGAGGCTCATCAGACTGGCACTTGAATGCTATGGGCAATATCTCGCCATCGCCTGCATGATTATCATTTTCATCAAACGTGGCCGAGGCGAAACTATGCGCTTTGCCAAAGACAACATCATCTGGCTGACAGCGACAGCCGGAGCCACAGCCATAACGCTTGCGACGATGACGCACGGAAGGAGTCTTTGGTTTGTGGACTTATTTGGTCTTATACTGTTTTTCAAGGCGTTGTACCGTTATTTCAGATGGTGGAGCGCACCACGCTACGGAATCGCCACGATAGCCGGAGTGTCATTGTTATCGTCAATCACGGCATCAGCCGTGATTCAACACCGGCTTTCGGCTGAAAGCGACTTTATAGCCAAACGCCTGTCAAGTGATGACAGTCCGGTTGTGTTCATCGACTTCATCGCCCCCGACAGATTGCCGTGGTGGACGTTCAGAGTGCCGCAAAGCATCACCGAAAGTTATTCCAACGGAGCTTTGACGATATACCATACTGACAAATTCCCATACACCCTGATGTTACCGACCGAATTTTCAGATAAAAAGCCGGAGGAGTGGCCGAAAACGGCGGGTGACACCGGCCTGTCGGGTCGATTCCCATTATTGGCCGGACGCAAACGCCTGAGCCGCCCGGATATGCTGATTCTGACATTCCGCGGCAATGCCCCCTTTGGCGACCGTCTGATTAACGAGGGGCCCGTCAATGCGTTGATGAATCTGGCTCGCAACGGCGGTAAAAGCCACTCAACCGCCTATCCTGTCAGAGAATGGGCCATTGAATATATGGGAGACACCCTGTGGTGCTACACCATAGAGCGATTACGCAATCTCGACATCAACGTCGGCATAACACGAATCGACACTATCAGATGACAACCGGCTGTATCCGTGCGCTACCAATCTCGCCCGAGATTGAAAATTGAAATTATTTTTCATAATTTTGCCGGCACAAGTTTTACCATTATGACCAAACCGAGTTAAAATGAGAAATTTATTTCGCTATATCGCCACGGGCATCGTTGGATTCGCGTCAATGACGATGACGGCAGCTGACGACCTGATGGATGACAGCAACCACCCGGTAATGTATGTTCGCGGCTCGAATATCGGCAACAATTGGGATTGCTATGACAGCCATCGCTTCACCCGCGACGGTGACACCTATACAATCACTTTGCCGTCAATCGACGGTGAATTTAAAATCGGCAGCTCCAAGTGGACATATAACTATGGCGGCCCGACTGGCGGCGTGGTCATTAGCGCGTCGGAAATCATCAACGGCACAGCCAACGGTCCGAATCTTGCCGCCAACAATCTGACCGATGTCACAATCTCGTTTAGCCTCTCGCTCGAAGACGGATTTGACACCTCAACTCCTATCACATTCATCGTCAACGGCGTCGCTCCCCGGCCCAGTGGGATTTCGGGCACTCTGCCCGTGCTCTATATCAATGTCAGGAACGAGGACGGAAGCTACAACAATGAGATTATCGACAAAGACCTGTCACACAAAGAATATTTCACGGGCGAATACTGGCTCGACCTAAACGGATGTGAATGGATGGAAGCCGAGGGCGCTAAGTCAATAGGCTCAGCAGAGGCACCGCTGCCGCTTGAGATAAAAGCGCGCGGCAACTACACACGCACAGGTTTTTCTAAAAAACCGTTCAAACTGAAGCTCGGCAAAAAGCAAAATATGCTCGGTCTCACACCTGAAAAGAGCAAGCATTACGCCATTCTGGCCCATGCCGACGACAACAAGGGTTACCTGCGCAATTTCACGGGATTCAATCTTGGCAAGCGCATCGGCCTTCCCTGGACTCCCGGACAACAGCCAATCGAAGTTGTCATCAACGGTGACTACCGCGGCCTTTACTTCCTTACCGAATCGATACGTATCGGCGACGGCCGCTTGCCCATCATTGAGCTTGACGACAACATCAGCGACCCCGACCTCGCATCAGGCGGCTATCTGGTAGAGCTTGACAACTATGACGAGGAAAACCAAATCAGAATGGAGGAAAAAGGTCAGGCTCCATGCAACAAAGATATGTTGCGAATCACATTTGACACCCCGGAAATCTATTCCGACCTGCAATACCGTTTCGTCAAAGACCAGTTCACTGCGATAAACGACCTCATTGGGGAGAACAGCGACAAACTTTGGAGCTACATTGATCTTGACGATGCCGCCCGCTATTATATTGTAGAGGAGATAATCACACACACCGAGGCATATCACGGCTCAACTTATATGTTCCGCGACCGTGGAGAGGGCCAAAAATGGCATTTCTCTCCACTGTGGGACTGCGGCAACGGTTTCAACGGAAGCACTACCGACTTTTTCTACAACAATTCGCCTTTTGGCAACACATGGATTCCGTCGCTTAGGCTCAACGACAAGTTCAACGAAAAAGTCAAGGAAACATGGAAATGGTTCATGACCAACGGATATATCGGACTGACCGATGACATCGAGACCTATGTAAGCCACATATCAGCAGCCGCCAAAGCCGACCGTATGCGATGGAAAGATAAGCCGCTTCCCAACTCAAACGTAGCCAACCCGGTCGTGGACAACTCTGACATGGAACATCGCAAGTCTACAGTGCTCAATCATCTGAACGATAAAATCAACTGGCTTAAATCACAATTCGGGGATTACACCGTCGGTGGCCCCTTCAACGAGCCGACCCGCGACAACACTCCGGCAGCCGCATTACCGCCTTACGTTACCGGCGTGGAAGATGTTGCGGCAGACGGCGACAACACCGTTCCCGCCTACTATAACCTGCAAGGGATTAAAGTCAACACACCATCCGCAGGAAATATCTACATAATAGTCCGCGGCAGAAACGCGACAAAAGGACTGTACCGATAATAGAAGAAACACTTCGCCAATCGCCCAAAGGGCCGCGCATCAGAGCGCGGCCCTTTGTTGTTAACACAGGTTATCGCAATCAACTTTTTCAAGATAAAGTTGTTGTTATTTTTGAATCAGCCGCCGACAAACTCGTCGACAACTGAATTGAGAAATCAAAAGGTATAACAGGAAAAAATACTAACCAAATTTCTAAGGAGGTAAAACAATGAACACAGCTCCATTACAAGGCATCAAAGTGGTTGACTTCACAAGTGTGCAATCAGGCCCGTCATGTACGCAAATGCTCGCATGGCTCGGCGCGGAGGTCATCAAAATCGAACGCCCGGGTTCAGGCGACGCGACCCGTAACGAACTACAATTTGACCCCGACTGTCCATCCTACTATTTTCTTCAGTTAAACTCAGATAAAAAATCACTGACCCTCGACGCAGCCACACCTAACGGCAAGGAAATCCTTACCAAACTGATTAAAGGGGCTGATATATTCGTAGAAAATCTTCACCCGGGCGCGATGGACAAACTCGGTTTCAGCTGGGAGGTAGTCCATCAGCTCAACCCAAGATGTATCTACGGGACAATCAAGGGATTCCCTGTGACATCGCAGTATAAGGACTTAAAGGCTTACGAACCTATCGCACAAGTCACCGCAGCTGCAGCATCAACTACCGGATGGTATTCCGGCGAATATAACGTCCCGACCCAAAGCGGAGCCGCCCTTGGCGACTCAAACACGGGTATGCATATGCTAATCGGTCTTTTGTCGGCATTGATGCTGCGCGAAAAGACAGGCGAAGGCTCGTATGTCTACCAGTCGATGCACAATGCCTGCCTTAACCTTTGCCGCATCAAGACGCGCGACCAACTCACACTCGACAAAATCGGTTATCTGACGCAATTCCCGCAATACCCCAACGAGAAATTCCCCGATTTCGTGCCGCGTTCGGGCAATACCGAAGGTTCAGGCGTGTTCGGATGGACTTATAAATGTCTCGGTTGGGAAACCGACCCAAACGCCTATGTCTACGTCATACTACAACGCGGGGCCAAAGACTTCGAGAAAGCGTGCAAGGCCCTTGGATTCGAGGACTGGCTCACCAATCCCGATTTCAACACAGCGGATGCCCGCGACCGCCACAAAGAGGAGATTATCAAACGCATCCAGGAGTTCTGTATCGACAAGTCAAAGTTTGACGTTGTCAAAGCGCTGTCGCCTTATGGTGTCCCGGTAGCCCCGGTGCTCAGCACTAAGGAAATCATGGATGACCAAAGCCTTTATGACGGCAACACACTTGTCAAGATTAATCAAGGCGGTAAAGTTGGCGAATTTGTCACCGTTGGTTGCCCATTCACAATTTCCGGCTATCAGCCGACCTACGGCCCATGCCCCACTCTCGGAGGCAACACCTACGAAGTGCTTAAAGGCATCGGTTACACCGACGAACAGATAGCATCGTTCGCCGCTAACGGGACCACCGCCCCGATGCCTAAACCGTCAACTCCCGCCAAATAACGGTTTAAGCGGCCAAGACACGCATCAATCAGACCGAAATGGCTTGCAGGTTGCTGTAGCATCTTGATAGCTCATCAATCGGCAAGCCATTCTTTAAACCACAACATATTTACAAATTTTGATTTAAAACAATAAAATATGGCTACTACAACCACAAATACGACCTCCGCCACCCCGGTAAAGCCGCATTTCCCGGAACAGGTGACAGGTATGTATATTCTCGCTCAGGCGTTGAAACGCGCCGGGCTTGACACGGTGTACGGTCTTGTCGGCATCCCTGTGACCGAGGCTGCATACGCGATGCAGAAAGTAGGGGTGAAATTCGTGGGATTCCGTTTTGAACAGCAGGCAGGCATGGCCGCCGCCACCCACGGATTCCTGACAAAGTCGCCGGGAGTATTGCTGACGGTGTCGTCGCTCGGCTTCATGAACGGCTTGACCGCCACGGCCAATGCCACTGTCAACTGCTACCCGATGATTCAGATTTCGGGTGCCAGCGACCCCACAATGGTCGACATGAAAATGGGTGCTTATGAGGAGCTTGACCAACTCAATACCGCCCGCCCGTTCGTAAAAGCGGCGTTCAGATGCAGTCATGCGAAGGATATCCCGAATGCAGTCGCCCGCGCTTACCGCGCCGCTGTCAGCGGCCGTCCCGGAGGCGTATATATCGACATGACCACCCCTGCGTTAGCCGAAATCATGGATGCTGCTGATGCGGAAAAACTGTTCTTTGAGCCAGTTGACCCATATTCACCCGTAGCACCCAACCAAGCCGCTGTCGACAGAGCGGTAGAGATACTGCTCGCAGCCAAGCGACCCGCCGTGCTGCTCGGGAAAGGTGCGGCTTTCGCTCAAGTCGACGACAAAATCAAAAAACTTATCGAAACCTATAACATACCATATCTGCCAATGTCGATGGCCAAGGGCCTTATGCCCGACAACGGCCCGCTGAGCGCACGGTCGTGCCGCTCAACCATCATGGAGAAAGCAGATGTGGTCATGGTAATCGGGGCGCGCCTGAACTGGATGCTTTCGTTCGGACGCGGCAAGTGGAATCCTGACATTAAATTCTTGCAACTCGATGTCGAGCCACAGGAAATAGATGTCAATATCCCAATCACCGCCCCAATTGTAGGCGACATCGGTTTGTCGCTCGATGCCATACTCGCCAAACTCGCCGGGAAAGTCATCGCAGCCGACCCTGCGTGGCTCTCCGGGCTGCAAGCTGAAACGAAAGTGAAAAGCGTGAAATTCGCCCAACGATTGAAAGATGCCTCAACGCTGTCGCCAATGAACCATTGGAGCGCGTTGAGCGCAGTCAAACCGATTATCGAAGCCAACCCCGACGTTATCCTTATCAATGAGGGAGCCAACACCCTCGACGATACCCGCGACGCAATCGACATGACGCTGCCGCGTCACCGCGTGGACTGCGCCACATGGGCCATCATGGGGATGGGCATGGGGTCGGCCGTCGGTGCTGCCGTGGCCACCGGCAAATCGGTTGTGGCCATAGAGGGCGACTCGGCCTTCGGTTTCTCCGGCATGGATTTCGCCACTATCTGCCGTTTCAAACTGCCTGTGACAGTGGTAATCTTCAATAACGGCGGCATCTACAACAGCATCGGTGTCAATCCCGGCACAGACCCCGCAATCAAGGGCGACCCCGCACCCACGACACTCGATCTCACCGCCCGCTACGATAAGATGGGCGAAATATTCGGAGCCAAGAACTACTATGTGACTACCCCCTCAGAGCTGACAGCAGCCTTGACAGCAGCCATCGCATCAAGGGAGCCAAACATCATCAATGTGCAGCTCGCAGCCGACGCAGGCAAAGAGAGCGGCCACATCGGGTACCTCAATCCCACCCCGCTTATTGACTATACCGTCTGAAACGCAATGCTCACCCTGTGTCCGGCAGCCCGTCCGTTGGGCACTGGGTGGGCAGTTAAATATCAACTATTTAAAAACAGATAGATATGAACATTTCACACGTCATACTATATGCGATTGTCCCTATCATAGTAGTGATGCTGGCCGGTTACATATCGGGCAAAAAGGGGGTATTCACCGGCGACGACGCTAAGAAGTTTAACAAGGTTGTGCTCGACTACGCGTTACCCGCAGCCCTGTTTGTCTCAATAGTTCAAGCCTCCCGCGAAGACCTGGTGAAGGACATCAAATTGACAATCATATCGGCAGTGGGCATCATGGCTTGCTTCATGATAGTCTACTTCGTATTCAAGATGTTTAAGAAAAATACCGGTGCCGACGCAGCCGTCAGCGCATTAATCAGCGGCTCGCCGACAATCGGTTTTCTTGGTTTCGCGGTGCTTGAGCCAATTTTCGGCACGTCCCCGTCAGTGGCACTCGTTGTCGCCATCGTCGGCATCGTCGTCAACGCAATCGGCATCCCGGTGGGACTGTCGCTGATGAACGCGTCGCTCGAAAAGCAAAAACCGGGTTCAGCAAAGGAAGAGAGCGCATGGAAACCGGTAATCCACGCATTAAGCCAGCCGGTGGCATGGGTTCCTATACTCGCAGTCATCTGGGTCGTCGCCGGGATACCATGGCCCTCATACCTCAGCCCGTCGTTTGACCTTATCGCCAAAGCCAACGCCTCGATGGCCGTGTTCTCAGCCGGTATCACTCTGGCCGCAATCAAGTTCACCATCAACTGGCAGGCTGTGCTCGGTTCTATCATGAAGATGGTGATGATGCCCGCGGTTATCCTGATTCTGGGTCTACTGTTCCACATGGACCCCCTCAACCTCAAGATGCTTGTTGTGGCAGCCGCCCTACCCCCTGCATTCTCCGGCATTATCATCGCCGACGAGTATGACACTTATGTGGCGACCGGCACATCATCGTTGACACTATCGGTCATCTTGTTCATCGGATTCTGCCCGCTTTGGATATGGATAACCGATATGGCCCTCAACGCCTGACTCTTCAAGGCTGTGTCGTTATTATAGCAACTCCCAAAAGTGAACAGCGTCCCATAAGTTTTTTTTGTCAAACTTATGGGACGCCGTCCATATTACTCCTTTTGATGAATCAGAACCGGCTCACTCAACAGTGAAATTTTTTCACTTAATTGGTAAATAATCATAAATATTATACGATTTATGCACGATTCTCGTGTTCTGTAGCTACCTTTGTAACCATAACACATATTCAAATATGGCAAATAGAGAATTGAACAGGCTAAAAGTGGTTCTTGCAGAAAAGAAGAAAACCAACAAATGGCTTGGCGAACAACTTGGGAAGGACAAAACCACCATATCTAAATGGTGCACGAATACCTGTCAGCCAGACTTGGGCAGTCTGATGAAAATCGCAAAACTGCTTGAAGTGGAAGTGACAGATCTTCTTAGAGAAGATAACATTGATTGACAATAAGATAATGAAATAGAAAAAGAAGAATATGACGACGAAGGAATCTCTTCTACTATTTGAAGAAAAGAAGGTGCGCACCGTGTGGGACGACAAGGAGGAAAAATGGTATTTCTCCATTGTAGATGTATGCGGTGTGCTGACGGAACAGCCAGATACTGAGCATGCGCGAAACTATTGGAAAGTATTGAAACACAGGCTTGTAAAAGAAGGCAATCAAACGGTTACGAATTGTAACCGTTTGAAACTTCGTGCCTCAGACGGCAAATTGCGCATGACAGACGTTGCTGACACTGAGCAACTCTTCCGCATCATCCAGTCGATTCCTTCACCGAAGGCAGAACCATTCAAAGCATGGATGGCACAGGTGGCAAGCACTCGTTTGGAGCAGATGCAGGATCCAGAAAAGAGCATAGACCAGGCCATCGTTGACTACAAACGTTTGGGATATTCCGATGCTTGGATAAACCAGCGTATCAAGTCTATAGAAATCAGGAAAGAACTCACCGATGAATGGGCACGCACAGGTGTGCAGCAAGGTCTGCAATATGCTTCTCTTACCGACATCATTACCCGAGAATGGAGCGGAATGACGACCAAGCAGTACAAGAGTTTCAAAGGCTTGAAGAAAGAAAGCCTTCGGGACAACATGACCAACATGGAGATAGCCCTCAATATGCTTGCAGAGGCATCTGCCACAGAGTTGTCCAAACAGCGCAATCCTAATGGATTCCATCAGCAGAAGCAAGTGGCTAAGGATGGCGGAAGTGTTGCGAAAGCCGCACGAACGCAGCTGGAGTCAAAGTTGGGGCACGGAGTGATAACTCAGTCTAAAGCAAGTGTTTATCTGCCTAATATAGACGACAACGATAAATAAGAATATTCTTGCTGACGAGATTAGGGTGTTTGGAGAAAGAAACGACATAGATATGCCAAAAACAGTAGTTTCTTTGTTCTCTGGATGTGGAGTGTAAAGTAAGAAAACTGCAAAGAAATCTATGCAATCCCAGAATGGTACATGGCTCCGGGGGTGTGTCTTTTCATTTTTCCATACTTTTTCGGCCGGACAAAAACCGCCAAATTCCTTATTATTGTAGAATAAATAGCAAATAAGAAAATGGAGTGTAACCTTTTGAGCTACACTCCATTTATATAGATTTAGATATTCCTAAATAGAGGATTTATTTGACTTCTTCGAAGTCGACATCGGTGACATGGTCGTCGCCGCCGGCGTTCGTGCCGGGCTGGGGACCTGCCTGCGCGCCGGGGTTGGCTCCGGCTTGTGCCTGTTGCTGGGCGTTGAGGATGTCCTGTTGCGCTTCGCCAAACTTAGTCTCGATTTCCTTGATAGCGGCATCAATTCCCTCGATGTTCTGCGCTTTGTGAGCCTCCTTCAAGTGGGCCACGGCAGTCTCGATAGCCGATTTCTTATCTGCGGGAATTTTGTCGCCAAGTTCGCTGAGTTGTTTCTCGGTTTGGAAGATGATAGCATCAGCCTGGTTGAGCTTGTCGATACGCTCTTTCTCTTTGGCGTCGGCTGCGGCGTTGGCTGCTGCCTCATCTTTCATACGCTTGATTTCAGCGTCGGTCAAGCCGCTCGATGCTTCGATGCGGATGCTCTGCTCTTTGCCGGTCGCTTTGTCTTTGGCCGATACGTTGAGAATACCGTTAGCGTCAATCTCAAATGTAACCTCGATTTGCGGAATGCCGCGGGGTGCGGGAGCGATGCCGTCGAGGTGGAATTTTCCGAGGGTCTTGTCATCCTTAGCCATGGGACGCTCGCCCTGAAGCACATGGATTTCAACCGAAGGCTGGTTGTCGGCTGCAGTCGAGAATGTCTCGCTCTTGCGGGTCGGGATAGTGGTGTTGGCTTCAATCAGTTTCGTCATCACGCCACCGAGTGTTTCGATACCGACCGACAGAGGCACGACATCAAGCAAAAGCACATCTTTGACGTCGCCCGAAAGCACACCGCCTTGTATAGCGGCACCGACAGCGACAACCTCATCAGGGTTAACACCCTTAGAAGGCGCTTTGCCAAAGAACTTCTCGACAATCTGCTGGATTGCGGGGATACGGGTCGAGCCGCCCACGAGGATTACCTCGTCGATTTCTTTAGCCGTAAGGCCGGCATCTTTAAGAGCTTGCTCGCAAGGTATGATGGTAGCCTGAATAAGCCGGTCGGCGAGCTGCTCGAATTTAGCGCGGGTCAAGGTTTTTACCAAATGTTTTGGAATACCGTTGACAGGCATGATATAGGGGAGGTTGATTTCAGTACTGGTGGTGCTTGACAGCTCAATCTTGGCTTTCTCAGCCGCCTCTTTCAGACGCTGCAAAGCCATGGGGTCTTGACGCAGGTCAACGCCCTCTTCGCTTTGGAACTCGTCAGCGAGCCAGTCGATAATAACGTGGTCGAAGTCATCACCGCCGAGGTGGGTGTCACCGTTGGTCGACTTAACCTCAAACACGCCGTCGCCAAGTTCAAGGATTGAGATATCAAATGTGCCGCCACCGAGGTCAAACACGGCGATTTTCTGGTCTTTATTGGTTTTGTCAAGGCCGTAAGCAAGGGCGGCTGCGGTAGGTTCGTTGACGATACGTTTCACGGTCAGACCGGCGATTTCGCCCGCTTCTTTCGTCGCCTGACGCTGCGAATCGTTGAAGTAGGCCGGCACGGTGATGACTGCCTCGGTCACAGACTGTCCGAGATAATCCTCGGCAGTTTTCTTCATTTTTTGCAGAATCATAGCCGAGATTTCCTGCGGGGTGTATTCACGGCCGTCGATGTCGATGCGGGGAGTGTTATTGTCGCCACGCACCACTTTGTATGGCACACGGTCTATCTCGTTTTTCACCTGGTCATAAGTCTCTCCCATGAAACGCTTGATTGAATAGATGGTGCGTTTGGGGTTGGTGATCGCCTGACGTTTCGCCGGGTCGCCCACTTTACGCTCGCCGCCGTCAACAAATGCGACTACCGACGGGGTGGTATTGCGTCCTTCACTGTTAGGGATGACGACGGGGTCATTGCCTTCAAGTACTGCTACGCATGAGTTGGTGGTTCCCAAGTCAATACCGATAATCTTTCCCATAATAAATTGGATTTAATATATTGTTTTTATTTTTTAATAATCATTGTTCGCTGCGCCCCACGGTTTGGGAGACGCTGACACATAGAGAACAAATCTGATGCCAAAAAAGTTGCAAGGTTTATTATCTTATGGTTATCAATGTCTTACAAGACAGTGGCGACTGACAATGTGACCGACAACACTGACAAAATAGCCGACACGGCTCAGCTATCGCCATCAATACCGATTTGGAATGTCTCGACCGTTTAACTCTTCCTATATTCTTTTGGCGACATCTGATTCATGCGTCGGAAAAAGCGGCAAAACGATGTTGTGTTGACAAAGCCAAGCATGAGGCCTATTTCCTGAAGATTAAGATTTCGACGGGTTTGAATCAACGCTCTTGCTTTTAGAGATAAAAAATTGCTTATCCACGCACCTGCGCTTAGCCCCGTCACCATGCGTATAGTCGTGGAAAAATGTTTCGGTGTCAGATTAAGTTTGTCGGCATACCATGTCACCTCATGATGCTTGCTGTAATTATCTACCAGCAAGTCATAAAACCGCTGGAACAGCGACCCTTGACCTGAGAGTTTATTTTCGGCTTCCCGATAGTCGTTAAGTTCATAGAAAAAAACATCAAGAATGTTGGCTATCATGCTCAACCGCTTGACGTTTTTGCTGTCGACGGCGACTTTCATAGCGTTCATTATCGACATTATTTTCGCATATTGCTCATCGCTCAAGTGAAAGCTCGGCTCATATCTGTATTGGTAGAAATTGTTAAACGAATCGTGGTGGATAAGCTTGTTGTATAGGTTTTGAGGAATGACCACAACTAAAGCCTTGTAATCATCGGAACTCTCACACTGGGAGATGATATGGTTAGGAAGCATAACCGATATGTCGTGCACCCGGAAACACACCGGACGCATATCAAAATTGCTTCGTGCCTCCCCTTGCAGACAAAGCGCGATAACCATATCGGTTGATATGTGAGCGTCGTTATAAGCCGATACCGGGAATTTCCGGATCTCTTTCAATACGACATCCGTATACTGCGACCGTACAGCACTCATCTGTCCATGATGTTGGTAATCAGTGTCCATAATTCGTTTGGATTACGAAGATATTCCATACGCGAAATTAACTGTTTAGCCGATGTGAAACAACAAAAAACCGACCTTTGGTAAATAATTTCGGTAAATGCGGCAACGAACCGATATGTTTAATACCTAACTTTGCGCAAAATACAATTTAACCATGAGAAAAATCTTATTTATTCTGTTTGTCATGATGGGGGCATATTCCTATGCCGGCGACTACCCCTATCTGACTTTTGAGACAACGGATGGCAGTAAAGCCTCTTTTGCCTCTGCCGGACTGGAAATTAACATTTCAGAAAATGTCCTGACCGTCGGCCAAAAATCGTATGTTATTTCCAATCTTAGCAAAATGTACTTCTCCACAACCGACCTGACGTCAGGCGTCCAGGAGATAAATGCCGCGGAAATCACGGACGACATGGAAATCTACGACCTTAGAGGAAACAGAGTCAGAAAAGACCTGATGACAAATGGCATATACCTGATTCGGGACAAAAACGCAACATATAAAATCGCTGTAAAATGAGAAATATTTTCACCCTACTGACGGCTTTGCTTTTCTGCTCCGCAGCAATAGCCCAGACACTGAATGTCAGCGTCGGCAATGTCATATATCGTTTTCCCGCCGCTCAGGCCGGAGAAATGACCTACTCTGACACTACACTCACCATAATGGACAAAGCTTTTGCCATCAACGGCATCAGCAGTATGTATGTCAATGACGATTTAGTTACCGACGGGACAATCGACGTAGTCTACAACGGCAGCTCCGCTTCAGTGTTTGTAGCCGGCAATATAGCCCGCTACGTCGAGGCTGAAATCTCGGGGGCCCATGTCTCGATAACTCAAAGCAGCGACCTCGCCGAAGAAATCACCTACAACTTGTCTGGCACAAGCACCGACGGTGAGTTCTACATGACGGGTTCTTACAAAGCCACGGTGACGCTCAACGGACTTGAGCTAACCAACGCCACACCGGTTTACAGCGGAGCGGCGATAGGCATATTCAACGGCAAACGCATCAAAGTCAAAGTCGTTAGCGGCACCGTAAACACCCTGACCGACGCCGCGTCCGGCTCGCAAAAAGGATGTCTTTACATAAAAGGCCATGCCGAATTCGCCCAAAAAGGCACACTCAACGTCACCGGCAACGTCAAACATGGCATCAAGACCGGCGAATACATCACCGTCAAAAACTCCACTATCAACATCCTGTCGGCTGTCGGCGACGGCATCTCATGTAACGAGTATTTCCTGATGGAAAGCGGCTCAATCAGCATTAAAAACACAGGCGACGACGGCATACAATGCGACATCGACGGCACCGCCTCGACGGGAGCCACCACCGACCACGAAGACGAAGATAGCGGCAACATCTACATCATCGGAGGCACCATAAACATAGATGCACCCGGCGTAGCCGCCAAGGGCATCAAGGCAGAAGGCGACATAAGCGTATCAGGAGGCGACATCACTGTCAAGACTACCGGCAACGGCAAATGGGACGCCGAAGACCTTGAAACCAAAGCGGCGTGCGGCATAAGCAGCGACCGCAACATTAACATCATCGACGGGACTCTTAACCTGACAGCCACCGGTGCCGGCGGCAAAGGCATGAAATGCGATAGCGTGCTGACCATTTCAGGCGGCATCATCAATATAGCCACCTCAGGCGGGCTATACTACAATAACGGCACCACCGAAAACACAAACTACACCGGCAACACCGACAATGTCGACAGCGACTACTATTCATCGCCCAAGGGCATCAAAGCAGGCGTTAAGACCCAGAACGGCAACAGCTACACCTACGCCGGCGGTATCGACATCACAGGCGGCACTATCTCAGTGACGACAGCCGGGCGCAACGCCGAAGGCATTGAAAGCAAAAACTATCTGAATATCTCAGGCGGACACGTCACCGTCAACGCTTACGACGATGCCATCAACTCGGGACAAGACTTGACCATCACCGGCGGATACGTCTACGCCCGCGCCACCAACAACGACGGTATCGATGCGAACGGCAACTTATACATTAAAGGCGGACTTGTCTACGCCATCGGCTCGCGTTCACCCGAGTTGGCAATCGACGCCAACTCCGAAGAGGGGAAGAAGTTCTACTTCACAGGTGGCACCCTCGTGGCAATCGGCGGATTGGAATCAGGGAGCAGCCTGACACAGACCTGCTACTCATCATCGTCATGGACAAAAAACGCATGGTATGCCCTCTACAACGGCAGTGACGTGGAATTTGTATTCAAGACTCCGAGCAGCGGCGGCAACACATTAGTAGTATCCACAGCCGGGACTACAACGCTGAAATCGGGTGTGACAGCCAGCGGCGGCACAGAATACTTTGGCGGAGTAGGCCTCATCGGAGCTACCGTCACAGGCGGTTCATCGGTCACTCTGTCACAATACTCAGCAGGCGGCGGCCCCGGCGGCGGTCCCGGCGGCGGT
>CAZECG010000002.1:21425-66011 GCA_964510535.1 uncultured Muribaculaceae bacterium | reverse complement strand
CCCGGCGGCGGTCCCGGCGGCGGTGGCCCCGGTGGCAGAAATTAATTTCACAAGAGCGCCAGCCAAGGGGCTTCACATTTGACAATGAAACACTTATAGAAATGGAGTGTAGCCAACCGGCCACACTCCATTCTCGTTTGCATCGTTTGTCTCATAAAAACACTTGTTTATTCGGTCGATAAAATTGGGCGAAACAACACATCACATAATCTCATTTAACAAAAAATTGGTATATTTGCGTGATTGTTAGCCCACTGAGACGCCGCATTGCGGCAACCTGGCGCATAACAATCTCATTACAAGCAATATAAACCAATTAAAATAATTTATTATCATGAACATTTCTCACATTGAGCACGTCGGTATAGCTGTTCCCAGCTTGGACGAAGCTATCCCTTTCTACGAGAACATCCTTGGCCTTAAATGTTTCGCCATCGAAGAAGTCGCTGACCAAAAAGTGCGCACAGCGTTTTTCAAAGTCGGACAAACTAAAATAGAGCTTCTCGAAGGCACATCTGACGACAGTGCCATATCCAAATTCATAGCCAACAACGGTGGTCGCGGCGGCATACAGCACATAGCTTTCGCCATGGCCGACGGTGTCGCCAACGCACTCGCTGAAGCCGAGGAAAAAGGCTGCCGTCTAATCGACAAAGCCCCCCGCAAAGGAGCTGAGGGACTGAACATCGCATTCCTCCATCCCAAATCGACCTGCGGAACGCTCGTTGAACTTTGCGAAGACCCCAAAAAACAATAAATCCAATAACAATTCCAACAAACAAAACATAATTCATCATTAATGAGTACACAGCTTGAAAAAGTGCAAGAGCTCATCGCACTGCGAAATGAGGCTCGCATGGGTGGCGGAGAGAAAGCCATCCAAAAGCAACATGATAAGGGCAAATACACCGCCCGCGAACGCATCGCCCAGCTCCTCGACGAAGGCTCATTTGAGGAACTCGATATGTTTGTGCGCCACCGTTGCACAAACTTCGGCCAAGAAAAAAAATCATTCCTCGGCGACGGCGTTGTGACCGGCTACGGCACCATTGATGGCCGCCTCGTCTATGTATTCGCCCAAGACTTCACCGTCTTCGGTGGTTCACTCTCTGAGACAATGGCCCTCAAAATCTGTAAAGTCATGGATATGGCCATGAAGATGGGCGCACCCGTCATCGGTCTCAACGACTCGGGTGGCGCACGCATCCAAGAGGGCATCAACGCCCTCGCCGGATATGCCGAGATATTCCAGCGCAACATCATGGCATCGGGCGTGATTCCTCAGATTTCAGGCATCCTCGGCCCATGCGCAGGTGGTGCGGTCTACTCTCCCGCCCTCACCGACTTTACCATCATGACAAAGGGCATCTCATATATGTTCCTCACAGGCCCCAAAGTGGTGAAAACCGTGACCGGAGAAGATGTCACTCAGGACACGCTCGGCGGCGCGGAAGTACACTCTCAGAAGAGCGGTGTGGCGCATTTCGCAGCTGAAGACGGCGAAGAAGCGCTCAAAATCATCCGCAAATTATTCAGCTACATCCCCCAAAACAACCTTGAGGAGCCCCCATTGGTTGAATGCACCGACCCGATTGACCGCCTTGAGGATTCGCTCAACGACATAATCCCCGACTCGGCCAACCGCCCCTACGATATGTACGAGGTTATCGGCGCGATAATCGACAACGGTGAATTCCTTGAAGTGCAACGCGACTACGCCAAAAACATCATCATCGGCTTCGCCCGCTTCAACGGCCAAGCCGTCGGCATCGTGGCCAACCAGCCCAAATATCTCGCCGGCGTGCTCGACAGCAACGCCTCGCGCAAGGGCGCGCGTTTCGTGCGCTTCTGCGACGCATTCAACATCCCCTTGGTAACACTCGTCGACGTCCCCGGATTCCTCCCCGGTACCGGCCAGGAATACAACGGCGTAATCCTCCACGGTGCCAAGCTGCTCTACGCTTACGGCGAAGCCACAGTGCCCAAAGTCACCGTCACACTGCGCAAAAGCTACGGTGGCAGCCACATCGTCATGAGCTGTAAACAACTCCGCGGCGATATGAACTACGCATGGCCAACCGCTGAAATCGCAGTCATGGGTGGAGCCGGAGCTGTCGAAGTGCTCTACGCACGCGAAGCCAAAGAATCCGACAACCCCGCACAGGTGCTTGCCGAGAAAGAGGCCGAGTACAACAAACTGTTCTGCAACCCCTACAACGCCGCCAAGTATGGCTACATCGACGACATCATCGAGCCGCGCAACACACGTTTCCGCGTGATACGCGCCCTGCAACAGCTCGCCACCAAGAAAGTTGTCAATCCCGCCAAGAAACACGGCAACATTCCACTCTAACCGCGCAACGTTTTTATCAGAATATGAAAAAGCATCTAATTTTCACTCTCGTCGCGCTGCTCGCCGCCTCAGCCTCTTTCGCTCAAGGACGCCGCGGGCTGTGCATCAACGAGATAATGGTTCAAAACGACAGCAATGTCGTTGACGACTACGGACAGCGCGAGGCTTGGGTCGAATTGTTCAACTCAACTTTCGGTCCGTTGGAAATATCCAACGTATTCATCACCAACGACCCGGCGCAACCTAAAAAATACCCCGTGCCGTTAGGTGACGTGAACACCGAAATCCCCGCTCGCCAACACGTCCTGTTCTGGGCCGACGGCAAACCGTCGAGAGGCACATTCCACATGAGCTTTACCCTCACTCCTGGACAGGATAACTGGATTGGCGTGTATGACGCAGACGGCAAGACACTCATCGACGAGGTCACTGTCCCCGCCAATCTCCCCGCCGGACATACCTATGCCCGCAAAGACGACGGAAAAGAGGGATGGGAAGTGCGCACCGGTTTGACCGGAAGCCACATCACCCCCTCCAGCAACAACATAATCCGCGACACCAACGTCAAAGTCGATATGTTCAGAGAGAAAGACGGACTTGGTTTCGGCATGACCGTCTTGGCCATGTGCATCGTCTTTACGGCACTGCTGATGCTGAGCTTATGCTTCTACCTTATCAGCCGCATCGGAGCGCACACCTCCAAGCTCAACAAGATGCACTCTCACGGCCTCGCCATCCACGAAACACCTAAAGAGAAACGCCTTGACCACGACTCAAGCGAAGAAATCGCCGCCATAGTCATGGCTCTCCATGAACACCTCAACTCACACGACCAAGAGCAGACCGTGCTCACCATCAACAAGGTGAAACGCGCCTACTCGCCATGGAGTTCTAAAATCTACAGTCTGCGTGAGATTCCCCGCCGTTAATCGACGGTTTGAACAAAAGTTATAAACATTATATCAATATCAACACCGCAATAATGAAAGAATATAAATATAAAATTAACGGCAACTCCTACACCGTTGCCGTGGGCGACATTGACGATAACATCGCACAGGTCTCAGTCAACGGCACCCCGTTCAAAGTCGAACTTGAAAAGAAAAAAGGCCCCGTGACAATCGTTAACGCACCACGCCCGTCAGCGGCTCCGCGCACCAACACCGGGGACAAAATCATAGCCAAACCGGCGGTAGCCAACACAGGCGCCTACCAAGTCAAGGCTCCTCTGCCCGGCGTAATCATGACAATTTCAGCCAAAGTTGGCGACATTGTCAAAGCCGCCGACACAGTGCTCATGCTTGAGGCCATGAAAATGGAGAATGCGATTCACGCCGGACGTGACGGGAAAGTCGCATCAATCAACGTTAACCCCGGTGACTCCGTTCTCGAAGGCACCGTCCTGATTACTATCGAATAAAAACCATTCCCAAAATGGCTGAACTCTCATTTAGCGATTTCTTGATGCAGAACCTCAATCAGTTCTGGCATCTAACAGGCTTCTACAACGCCACATGGCAGCACTTCGTCATGCTCGCCGTCGGGCTTTTCTTCATATGGCTCGCAATAAAAAAAGATTTCGAGCCAATGCTGCTTGTCCCAATCGGATTCGGTATTCTCATCGGAAACATACCATTCAACACCGAGGCAGGGCTTGAAATCGGCATATACGAGGAAGGCTCAGTGCTCAACATCCTCTACAACGGTGTCAGCGCAGGCTGGTATCCGCCTCTGATTTTCCTCGGAATCGGCGCAATGACCGACTTTTCCGCCCTGATTGCCAACCCCAAACTGATGCTAATCGGCGCAGCAGCGCAGTTCGGCATCTTCGGTGCCTACATGGTGGCTCTCGCCATCGGGTTCGCCCCCGACCAGGCCGGAGCAATCGCAATCATCGGCGGTGCCGACGGTCCCACCGCAATTTTCCTATCATCAAAGCTCGCTCCTAACCTCATGGGCGCAATCGCCGTATCGGCATACTCCTACATGGCTCTCGTCCCGGTGATACAGCCGCCCATCATGCGACTGTTCACAACCAAAAAGGAACGGCTGATTAAGATGAAACCCGCACGCGCCGTCTCACAGAACGAGAAGATTATTTTCCCGATTGTAGGTCTGTTGCTCACTTGCTTCGTGGTGCCGTCGGGTCTCCCCTTGTTGGGAATGTTGTTCTTCGGTAACCTGCTGCGCGAATGTGGCGTGACCACACGTCTGGCAAAAACCGCAAGCAACGCCTTGACCGACATCGTCACAATCCTCCTCGGAATGACCGTCGGAGCGTCGACACAAGCATCGGAATTCCTTACCTCCGAGACCATCTTCATCTTCTTCCTCGGATTCATGGCATTCATCATCGCCTCGGCTTCAGGAGTGTTGTTCGTCAAACTGTTCAACCTCTTCTTGCCTAAGTCCAAGAAGATTAACCCCCTCATCGGCAATGCCGGCGTTTCAGCCGTGCCGATGTCGGCTCGCATTTCCAACAACCTCGGTCTGGAATACGACCCGTCCAACTATCTGCTGATGCACGCCATGGGCCCGAACGTGGCAGGCGTAATCGGCTCGGCGGTTGCAGCCGGTGTACTCCTCGGATTCCTTACATAATGGCGTCAGAAACCATCTAAACGCCTTTTATAGGTCGACACCGATACACTTTTCAGCGTTATCCCCATCGTCACCGACATGGAGGATAACGCTGAAATTAATTGTTACCCATATTTGCGACACTACCGAAAACAGATTCGGCATTTCTGATATATAAAATTTCCTAAAAACCATTTCAACAAAAAACATTTTCCGATTGTTATAAAGCCAAACCAACTTACACAGCCCGCCTATAAACTCACAATGGTGCAGATATAGCCTTAGGGTGCAATCATGTCAGAATTATGATTACACAGAAAACGATAAAATCTATCTACCGAAAATATAGCCGTAAGCCGGCTAACGTCGACGAGCTAAACATCAGCCTCCTATTTGAGAAGAATCTCGAGAATCATGGGATAGAGATTAAAGACGACACCATAGTCATCAATAGTGTTGAGCAACTGTCACCATTCCGAGAAATTCCGATAGAGCGCATCCATGCGATTATAAGCTTCGACCTGCACGTCGCCATTGTACTGCACTCGTCAATCATCTTCCTACGCAAAGATTCCGACAAGGTCGATATTGATTTGAAAATACTGAAACCGACACTGCTCGATTTTATCACAAAGGGACGTATCTCGGAAACAGAATAACACGCACGAAGCCGATTCTCGTCACAAACGCTATTGACAGCCACAGTAAAGCCGGGGGGGGAGGAAAAATAAAAGGGGTTTCTCGCGAAACCCTTTTACCCTGGTCTTAAAATATTTGTCATGCAAATATTACCAACATGAAACACCTAAATTTATCTATTATTCAACACTTAATTACTCTTAAAACTAACCCTATAAAGTCAAAATCATTCCTTTGTCTTTAATCCTAATTGAGAACCTAAGATGATTCTTTCTTGGACTGATTAATTTCTACATTGCAAAGATAGCCACCGCTTTGAGCAAATTGCGGCAAGTGAGCAAAAAATATAAACTATTATTATTGACAATATTTATAACGCACTGTAACAAAAGTTGTTACGCGATAATAATGGAAAGCAAAATATAAACCGTTATATGACACTTTACCAATTATTAATGTCGATTTTCGGCTTGTCAGATAACGGTTTCAGCCTCTTGCCAGACCTTGCGGAACGAAAGACACCGTAAACCCGCATCTGAGAACAAACTCCACAAAACCTAACGAATCTCACCAACGAGAGCGGGCGGCTATCTCACGATGCCGCCCGCTCTCATATCAGTCTTCTGACCGATAAATTAAACTAACATAAAACACTCTTTATTACCTAAAAATCATCTTATTCATCAGATAAGATAACCGATTTGAAATTCAAATAACTCTTTTCAAGAACTAAGCACTGGATGCTTAACGATGAGGTTATCCCCTATCGACATTGCAAAGTTACGCCGCTCAGCGATGTCAGGCAACCTCGACAAACCGGAATATAATATTTTCACAACGATACTCTCACATTATCATATTCATTGTCTGCAACTTACGACAAGCCGGATGAATGCCGGAATATAACCTAAAATATTAAGAAACTCCTATCTTCACAACACATTTTTCAAATGTTTCGCGGTTAAGCGCTTTACTTTTCAGCTTATTCCGATAGGTATAGATAGTGTTTAACGACAGCCCCATGAACCTGGCTATTTGCGCTGAATCGTCAAGACCGAGACGCATGAATGCGAGTATTCTCAATTCAGTGTTAAGTTTAACCCCGTCGGGCAGAGTGATACGTTTATCTTCCTGAAGCAAAAGATTAACATCTTCAACAAACGTCGGATATATGCGAGTGAACGCATCGTCAAAAATTTCACAAAACAGCAATTTCTGCTCATCAAGCATTTTGCCTGATTTTATCAAAGCATAAAGATCCTCAACCTGCCCAGCCGCTATTTTGCGACCTGCGATACGGCTGAACTCTTCAAGTTTTTCCATATAGATGGAACACAAGTTCAAGAACTGGCTGATAAACGTGTCTTTCAACAAGTTTGCCTCATAACTTTTTTGCTTGAGGGCATTCAGGGTTTTGACCTCACGCCTGATAAACAGCAGCGAACCTATTATTATGCCCATAGCAATGACAAGAGCCACGAGCAGCCATGTCATAACATCAAGTTTTCGCTGATCGCGCTCTCTGAACGCCCCGGAAATTATCGGCAACCCATCAGTTGCCTGCGTGGCTCTGATTTCCGAACCTGACAACACGGCATTATTCAACGAATGAGATATGTATCGGTAAGAACGTTCTATATCACCCTGCTCATACAACATCTGCGCCACCGCATGAAGAGCCGTTTCCTCCCTCACGCCACAAATCACATCTGACACAGCCGCCAAAGTTATGTAATAGATAGCCTCGTCGCGACGTTCAGGCAGCTCGCTATAATAGCGCCCGAGCATACTACTCGCAAGCGCAAACAGGTGATTCGACATCGGCACTTCCTCAATCACTTCGTTAAGCAAACCCACCACTTCCGCTATATCCCTGCCATGGAGGGCGCAGGCCTTCGCCCGATAAAATTTCCCTATCGGTGTCAACGAATCGGTTGCGGACGCAAGCGAATCGGCATAAAGCGTTCTTAATGCCATATACTTGCCCTTTGAAGCAGGTGGCGAGAAATTGAGCGACATCATAATATACAAATCATTAGCCGCACTATAATAAGCCACTCGGTTTTCGTCAGATATACCTTCACGCCTCATGGAGTCTAAGGCATAAACAGCCTCGACTGTCACCCCCTTGATTGGCAGTGACCCAATCCACATCAAACGCAGCTTCTCCTCAGTCAGCCGATCTCCACAATTACGGGCTTCGGAGCAGGCCAAACAGCAATATTTCAAGACAGAATCTGTATTATATGATTTATACTCCTCACACACCTCCAGATAAAGCGACATCAACGAAGCACCGCTTCTCACGGGCACGAGTTTCAACAGAGAATCTATACGATTTTCCTTAACGGTATAATACGATTCACTGTTATCAAGCATTTCATCGAGCAATTGGAGCGCATCGTCAACCGACGCAGGCAACTCCTCCCTGTTAGCCGACATGGGGAAACACACGATAAACGCCATCAATAATGACAGATATGATTTAAGCATAGCAAATGTAAGGTTCTTTTACGCAAGGTAAATTTAGGCACTACAAATTTAATGAATTTGTGCCACACGCTTCAACTCTCCGTTTGACTACACAAAAGAAACCCCGCGACAAACTAATGCCGCCGGGCTTCTTTTATGAATTATTAACAATCTCGTCACTTCACCAACACTTTTTTGACATCAGCTCCCGATTTTACCACATAAACACCGGGACTGACACTGAAACGTGCGTCACCAGTCGACTCAGCGACTTTCTGACCTGAAACAGAATAAATCGACACAGCATCAGAAGTGCCGGCAACTACTATGCAGCGTCCTGAGACTGTTACCGAAATCAGACCAGCATTGACATCTAAAATGCCTTCTTCAACGCCCGACGCGCCGGTATCTTCAAACGCAAGGTCACAGCAATAAAGGAACAGTCCGCCCGGCTCCGATATGCCATGCACACCTAAATGATATTCACCGGTTTCCGAAGGTGTGATATAAGCTACAAAATTACCGGGTTTGTTCCACGCATCACGATACCAGTAGTCTACATCATCAATTTCCGTAGATTCAATGATTGTCTCGGTCATATTTTCAGAACGGTTGGTCGCACCATATTTCACTTCAAATTTTTCGTTGCCCATTGATGCCCCAATTGAAGCGGTCAGTTTGTATTTGCGACCAGCAATGAGGTTAAGCGGGGGAGTAATCAACCAATCATCAAGTCGAGAGCGGCCATCACCTACGAGAATGCCATAACTATCCCTGAATTGCCATGAAACGCCATCAGCGTTTGCATCCTCAATAATAAACAGGCCAAGCCCCGGCTTGTTCCTGAAATCATAAGTCATAGGCAATTTAACGGCTGCTCCATAGACTACATCATTTGAGACACCGGCTTCCGACGATTTATCTCCAGTGTAGGCGACCACTTCATAGTGGCACTTTATCGCATCTGAATCCACATGGTTGTCGATGAGTTCCAATGCTGTAGTCGACTCACTGACCACAATGCCTTCCGGCATACGAGTCACGGTATATTTAAGATTGGCTAAATCTATTGGATTGCCTGCCGCACCGGTCGTAACGTCATCCCATGCAACCTTAATACCGGCCGAAGAACGCACAGCCTTTACATTTGACACCTTAGCCGGAGCATCAAATCCTACATACTCTACTGAATAGTACGATGGCCCATAACCTTCTGCATTCAAAGTCCTAACGCTTATTCGACATTCGCCGGCTGCGACATCGACAGAAACATTGATTTTCTCACCCGGGCCGGCCTTACCCTCTTGCCGCTTTTCGCCATTGACACACACCTCATATCCGATTGGGCTTGAAAGCATTAGCCCACCATAAGTCAAGACTGGCATATCGCATTCCACTTCGGCTTTCATTGTCGCATGATTAACCGACACACTGACGTTGGAAACAATGCCCGGAGCCCCTGATGCACTCACCGGAGCCTTCGAAAATACGCCCGTGAACTCCTTCTCGCCGGTAGCATATTCTGTCACTCTTGAAGCGGCTCCGCTTTCAGTATCAACAACGTAGATTCCTGCCTGTTCGGCTGAGTCAGTCATTGCGAACCAATACATGGTTTGGGTATCGTAATCAAAAGTTGCGTCCTGAATATATTGGGGCTTCAACCCGGTTGCGCCGATTTTAACAAAATCAGCTACGACAGGGTCAAAACGCAACAAATCACCATTGCCATCTATCGCATAAATTTTTCCGTCGTGAGAACAAGCGAGAGCTGTTATTGACACACCAAGTACCTTAATAACAGAGGTTGTGCCATCGTTTTCGTTCATCGTCGCAAACTCCATTTTATCTGTTTCGTTGTTGAAGAAACAGCCATAAATTTTATGTTCGGCTTGATTATAGGTCATGGTTGTAGGAATCGAAGTTTGTGGTATTTCTTTTTCACCGACCAGGATCCAACCTTCGGGATTATACGTCTTCAATTTAACCGAAGTCAATTCACCGTATTTAGTCTGAGTGTAATCAACAACATAATATATTCCATCTCCGTAACATCCGCCACCTGCGGCTTTAAGATTGAGGTCCACCTCCTTTACACGCCCTTCAGCAGTAGCGTCAATACTGTAAAGACCGGCAGGACCACCTGTCTGCGTGAAGGTCTCAGCATCATAACGCAAATAGCCATAAAATCTCGGTGCACTGCCCGGCAACTGACCGAAAAGCAAACATTGCGAGGCGAGAGCAGTCAAAACAATAAACAAAATCCTTTTCATAGTTAACTTATTGGTAATAAATAATTAGACTACATCATATAATGATTACATAATCAAACAAATTGCGGTGAAGTCACTTGTTTCACAACGTGATTCACCGCAAAAGTACTGACCAACGAAGTTAATTTATTTAATCTATATTAAATCTCACTTCTTTTGCTGATTTTTTAACTTACTTAGATACTGTGGGGTTATTCCTAGATATGACGCAATGATTTTCATCGGCACCGACTCTATTATTTCCGGTCGGTTTTTTATGAGTGATTCAAAACGCTCATTTGCATCGCCGTTAATCACATTATTCTTGCGTTCATAGTAATAAAATTGGTTGTCGGCCATGCTCAACGCCCAACGTGCGAACTCATGCGACTCTGCGACCATACGATCATAGTGCGTTTTTGAGATTTTCACTACCTGACTCGTGCAACAAGCCTCAACTTGATAAAAGGACAATTCACGAGCATAAAAGCAATGGTATTCCATGAACATGGTCGGAGTCAATGCGAAAGTCGCTGTTTTTTCATTCTCACCATCCATAAAAGTGTGCCTGATTACCCCCGATTTGACAATATACACACTGGGATCATACTGCCCGGCATGAATCAGCACCTCACCGGGCTTGAGATTGACAATTATTCCGCCTGCCAAGAACTTATCCATGACTTTTTCATCAAGCTGGTAGTAGCATTCCCGGGCCAACATTTCTTTTAGTCTTTCCATGTCACACGCATTGATGGTTAGATTAAAGTTCAATCAGCGAGTCGTAAGCAAAATCGCGCTTGGCCACCGTGCCTATCACTTCGTCCCACAACATCGGCGACAGTCCGTTGCCGGGGCGCTTGACTGTTATATTTTCGTCTGTCAGCCTCTCCCCTGCCTTGATGTCGCGAGCGGCGACGATGCTCTTGCGCGCCACCTCAATATTGGGGCGTTCTGAATCGGTCACGCGCTTTCTCCCGTCACCGAGAGCCGCCTCCACCTCTCTGATAGCACTTACCATCGACGCAAGCTCAGCCGGGTCAAGCGAGGCCCTGTGGTCGGGTCCGGGGAGGGTCTTATCGAGGGTGAAATGCTTCTCTATGACACTCGCCCCCATGGCTGCAGCGGCTATGGGCACGACGATTCCGACGGTGTGGTCACTGTAACCGACAGCTCCCGTTCCCAGCTCGGCCAACCGCTCCATAGCTTTCAGATTGACGTCGGCCATCGGTGTCGGGTATTGCGTGTTACAATGCAGCAGCGTTATATCCTTTAGGGCGATGCCCCCCGTCTCGAGGACATTAACAGCCGCCCTTATTTCCTCGATTTCCGACATTCCGGTCGACATGATGACTTTCCCCCCTTTTGAAGCGATTTTCCTCAGGTAGGGAAGATTCGTGATTTCTCCCGACGGGATTTTCCAATAATCCATTCCTATCTCCGAAAGCACATCAATCGACACTAAGTCAAATGGCGTGCTCATAAACCCTATCCCTTCAAGTCGGCACAGGTCGGCAAGTTCCGTATAATCGGTGACAGGCAGATGAATGGCGCGGCACATATCGAGCTGCGACTCCCCCTCTCCTGTGGTTTCCTTTTGATATGCGGCTTTTGGTGCGATTGACGATATGACAAGCTCAGGCACCGCAGTTTGGAATTTGACATAATCGGCACCCGCTTTCTTGGCCTCGACCACCATACGGCGAGCCATCTCAAGACTCCCGTTATGGTTCACGCCCGCTTCTGCTATTATTATGATTTTTTTGTCGTTCATGATTTTCTAAACACCACTTCTTGCATATACCTGGTTATTTCCACTCCGCTGTCCCACGCCGGCGGTTCAATCGCCAGTCCCAGCGACTCCCGCAGGATGTACTCCGGCAGGTTGGCTCCGGCATGAACCGCACATACAGCTCCACCGCCGAGACGCGGGTTTATCTCCATCAGCAGCCAGCGGTCATCAGTCACATCGTGAAGGAATTGTAATGTGACAGCTCCTCTAAGCCCGGTTCGTTCCAGGACCGACAACGACAGCCTGTTTAGCTCAGGAATATCGACAGTTACACTTCGGGTCACCTCACCTCCTGCCACTTCAAGACGGCGGCGAGGCACGGCGCATACGATTTCACCTTGCCGGTCAACGTAGCAGTCAACCGTATATTCCTCAGACTTGGCTATATATTCCTGAATGAGGTAATCGTCAGAGTGCTCCGCGAGACCGGTTTCATCAGCGGCCTCCATTATGACCTTGATACCTTTCGATGCCGAGCCGCGACGGGGTTTCGCTATCTTTGGAAAACATCCGTCACCGATAGACATCGTAGCCGGTACCGGCAGATTAAGAGACTCGAATAGCTGCGCTGACAGTGTCTTGTCAAACATCACGGCGCAGAGCTTTTCGTCCGACACAGGCGACCATACATCGCGATGCGTCGCACAAAAACGAGCGGCCACTTCCACAGCGGCATCAACAAACGCCACCATTACGGTTATTTTCTCCTGCTTGACAAGCGTCGCAAGGTCGTCCATCAGCCCTGAATCGCTCCATTTCAGACCCTTGACCACCCGTCCGACACAGGCGATAGGCACGTCAGTCTCAAGTTCATAGCTGATTATGTTCACCTCGTGGCCAAGGCACTGCCCTGCCTCGATAAACATCCGAGCCATTGACACGCGCTTAGCACCGCCAAGAAAAAGGATATTCATCGGTTATAAATATCTGATTTATACTTAGCAAGATTATCCGGGCAGCTGAACCACGCAATTGTCTCGCGCAAGCCCTCATCGAGCGAATATCTGGGATGCCAGTCGGTAAGCGAAGTTATGAGCGTATTGTCGCCGCACAGCCTGAAGACCTCGCTTTTTGACGGTCTTATACGCTCAGGGTCAACTACATAATTAACATCAGCCTCCATCAAGCGGGCTATAGCCGCAAGTGTATCGGCCATACTCACCTCCGTCCCGGTGGCGATGTTAATGTTGCGGCCTTCTATACCCTCTGCGCGAGCCAAAGCGAGAAATCCGCGACAAGTGTCCTTGACATAGTTGAAGTCACGAGTCGGGGTCAAATCGCCCACTTTTATTTCTCTTGCGCCGTTGGCAATCTGCGTTATGATAGTGGGTATGATAGCCCTCGCGCTCTGGCGCGGACCGTAAGTATTAAACGGACGCGCTATGACTACAGGCAACCCGAACGCATTGTAGAAACTCTCGGCGATGGCGTCGGCACCTATCTTGGTAGCCGAGTAGGGCGACTGAGGCTGACGCGGATGCTTCTCATCGATGGGGACATATTGCGCCGTGCCATAAACCTCACTTGTCGAAGTCACTATCAGTCTCCTCACCCCCTCATCTTTCGCTGCCTGACACATATTCAACGTGCCTTTCACATTGGTATCCACATAGCTTTCGGGTGCGATATAACTGTATGGAATCGCTATCAGCGCGGCCAAATGAAACACCGTGTCACAACCACGGGTTATATGGCGGCAAAATGCTCCGTCGCGCACATCTCCGTTGACAATTTCAAGGTCGGGATGCTTTATATCTTCAAGCCAGCCCCAATAGTTGAACGAATTATACTGGCTCAACGCTCTCACGGCATAGCCTTCTGACAATAACAGTTCCACTAAATGCGAACCGATGAAACCGTCGGCTCCCGTTACCAATACCTTAATTTTTTCCATTACCATTTTCTAAAATAGTATTCAATAGTCGTCGACTCGGCGGCATCAATATAACGCAATCTCATTTTAGAGCCGTTAAGTTCGAGCACGTCAAGCTCAATCACCTGCGCACGGGGCAACCGCGTTGGCTGTAAGGGTGAATATTTGTCAGCACCGGGGGCGGGATTGGCCGTGTCGGTATGCGTGAAATCGAGTTTTAGCACTCCGTCAGACGGCCGCGACCATGTGCCGTAAGCATTTAATGTCTCGTGAAGCGCGTCATCAACCTGTTGCATCTCGATTATGGACGACTGGAACTTCCACACGATGTTGTCGCCATAATCTGCGTCGATATCGCCATCAACCACCATCTTTTCCAACTTCCAGGTTCCGAAGAGGTCTCCTATGTCGCCGTTGTTATGAGTGCAGCCGACCAAAGCCAGAGCCGTTAGCCAAAGCGACACTACGTTTATTATTGTTTTCATCGTTTTTTGAATTTAAAAAGTCCGTCGTAGCTCACCGTCACGCAGGCGCCGAACAGGTCGCCATACATCGAGCCTGCGTCAAATGCCAATTGCCCTTTCACGCCGAGGCCCTTCACCCTCGGGACAGCCCAATTTGCCTCAACCATCATAGAGGTATCAGTCACCGGCTTTAACCGCGGCTGACGGCCCGAGCCCCAACCCTTGCGGTAGCTGAACATAACCTTGTAATCAACCGATTTTGAGACTGCGCCTAAAACTCCCACATGGAATCCGCGCACGCGGTTATCGATAAAGCCATAATATCCGTCGACATTATAAATCGGCGAGCGCAAGAACGGTGTACCAATCGACATCCCGTAATTGGCATAAGACTTATAAAAACCGTTGTTGTAATATTCGTCACCCCCTGTGGCATTAGCGGTGATTGTAGTCCCCGGAGAGTCGCCCGGTTCCCAATGTATCGGTCCCGACTGATTTGTAAAGTCGAGATACTCGATTACCGCCCCGCTCACCACACTTCGCGCTGACGCTTTATATTCAATGCCCCAAAGCCCGTCAAAGCCGTTCAACTTACCGATGCCCGACCCATCTTCCCACGGCCACTGGAAATAGGCTTTTAGCTCACTGTCATTTTTAAGCCGGTAAGTTGCCATGAAATCCCAGCTGCCAAGATGGTTTCCCATGACAAAGCCCTCCTCACTCGACAGCTTGGGGATAAACATCTCAAAGTAATCTGACACATCATGCGGATGTTTCTGCGTCAGCGTGGCTTTCCCATTGTAATAATAGGTCGTCTCGCCTCCGAACAACCCAGCGGCCTGCGCACCGATAGTCACCGAGAACCTCTCGGTTGGTTTCGTACGGAAATAGGCTCTTTTATAAGTGTACAACCCGCCGAGAGCCAAATGCCCGTTATAGTAGTTATAGTGATGCTTAAGCCAATTGTTGTCAGAGAATTTACCATAGGAAATCTCCCCTTGAATCTGCACCCAGCCGTTGGTGAACGGAATATCTTGAAAGTCGACAAACCCTGTTCGCACCTCAGGAATCGGGCGCGCATTGCCGCTTTCGATGAGGTCGCCACTGGTCAACGTGTTGTTGAGCAACGCCGATTGATGCTCTTTGATACCGACGGTCAGAAACACCCCGCGGTATTTCACCTCGCCATACAACTGCTGGACCCACATATAGGCCGGATGTTGCGAATTGGTCACCCATTTCTCCGACGGCCCGTCGAAACGCTTGTAATCGACCGACGACGACGCGCCGCTCCACAAATCGACACCGAAACCATAGTTAAACCTTCGGTCGGTTTTCAACGGTTTCCAAAAGCCGAGCTGGAACAGCCCGTCATAGGCTTGTGACAACACGCCGTGACGATTTGAGGCGATGTAGTATGGAGCGAAATCGCCGTTACCCCCATTGACGGTTAACGACGCGCGATAATCCACCTCAAGCTGCGCCGACGCGCCCACTCCGCTCAAAGCCATGGCGAGTGACAACGTTGCTTTTATTACAGTCTTTGGATTCATAGATGCTAAAAATATGCCGTAAAGTTACTAAAAATAGCTTATCTAAGCGGGTGTAAGTGGATTTTTTGTAATTTTGCGATGATAACGGGACGCTTTTGGGTTCCCGATTTGACTTCACCTGTTTTTGGCCTTGTCAAGCCGTCAAGAATCAGATAATGAAAATTTTCACCACTCAAGAGATAAGGGAAATCGACCGATACACCATCGACAATGATGGCGTCAGCTCAGCTGAGCTGATTGAACGCGTGGCCGAGGGGGTTGCCTGCGAGATAACATCCCGATGGACTCCGCGTAAACCAACCGCCATCTTCGCCGGCCCGGGCAACAATGGAGCCGACGCATTAGCTGTGGCACGGCTATTGGCCGAACAAGGCTTCCGCCCCGAAGTATTCCTCTTTAACATAGGGGGCAACAAGTTGTCGCACGACTGCGCGACAATGCGCGATTTGCTTCGCGAGACCCCCGGTGTCGACCTTATCGAAGTGGTGTCTAATTTCTCACTTCCCGACCTCACAAGCAGCCATCTTGTTATTGACGGCCTTTTCGGCTCGGGACTTCATCGTCCCTTGTCGGGCGGATTTGTCTCGTTGGTACAGTACATCAACGAATCGATGGCCACGGTAGTAGCCATCGACATTCCATCAGGGCTATACGGCGAGTGGAACCCGGAAGCCATCAACCGCAACATAATCCATGCCAACCTCACTCTCGCAGTGCAGGCTCCAAAACTGTCGTTTTTCATAAGCGACTACGCCGACATCGTGGGTGAGTGGAAAGTGCTCGACATCGAGCTTAGCACCGAGAAAATCAGGTCGGTATCTCCGCAATATCATCTCGTCGAGAAAGCCGACGTGCGCCGTATGCTTCGCCGACGACCCGACATCTGCTCCAAAGCCGACTTCGGCTCCGCGATAATCTATGCCGGCAGCTACGGCATGATGGGTGCAGCCGTTCTTGCCACCAAAGGGGCATTGCGCTCGGGGGTGGGGAAAACCACCATATACTCACCCCGGTGCGGATTCAACATCCTGCAATCCACAGTCCCCGAAGCCCTGTTCAGCGAAGACCGAGACGACCTCGTAATCTCGGAAATATCGCCATCCCACCGATTCAATTCAATAGCCATAGGCCCCGGCATAGGCACTCAGGACGCCACCGTCAAAGCCCTTGAGGATTTCCTTGCGGGCACCACCGTCCCGGTGATTCTCGATGCCGATGCCCTCAACTGCATAGCGGCCCGCCCCTCAATTCTAAGCACCATACCCATACTCTCGATTCTCACCCCTCACGCCGGAGAGTTCGACAGGCTATTTGGCTCCCAAGTTTCAGCTGAGGCCCGTCTGCGAAAAGCAATCGAAGTGGCGAGATACTATAACATCTTCATCATCCTCAAAGGTCACCACACAGCCCTCGTGCGTCCCGACGGCAAAGTCTACTTCAACTCATCGGGATGCTCGGCCATGGCCACTCCCGGATGTGGCGACGTGCTGACGGGAATCTTAGCGTCAGTCTTGGCCCAGGGATATTCGCCGGAATATGCGGCGATTATCAGCGTCTTTGTCCATGGGCGCGCCGGCGAAATGGCAGCCGAACTTCACGGCCAATATGGGGTGACAGCAAGCGACATCGCCGACAACGTGGGCCGCGCCATCAAAGAAATCATGACAAAATCAAAATAAACCGCACCAACTACGGAGCGACTTATATCATAAAACCGACCATGAACAAAATTATATCAGCATTTATGGCGCTATCGGCGGCTCTGATACCCGCCGCCGCTCAAACGACCCAGCGTCTCACCGCCACAAAAGCCAACGAATACGCCCTCGTCTACACCCTCCCCAACACCATTCTCGACATAACCATCGAAACCGAGCGCTTGGTGAAAAAACCGGGCGAACTGTATCAGTACGCCAACAAATACCTTCAGGTCAACGACCCGGTTATGAAACCCTCGGAGACCGTCACCGTAAAATCGGTGACCATTGTTCCGCGCGGAGTGGCCAACCCCGACGAAAAATATGCCGTGAAATTCTCATCAGGCAATCCACCATTTATGATTCTTGACAGCCAAAACCTCCCCATATCGGTAAACACCGAAAAATCATTTACCCCTGCCGCCGTCAAGCTCCCGGTGCCTCACGAAGCTCAACCGACTCCCCTCGAAACCCCCGCGGCGCGTCAGGCCATGACCCCCGATATGCTCAAAAGCACCTCTGTGGCCAAACGAGCCGAACTTGCCGCCGAGACCATCTACTCGCTCCGCGAAAGCCGCAATGAAATCATCACGGGCCAGTCTGAGCAATCGTTTCCCGACGGCGCCGCACTGCAACTCGCCCTCGACAACATAAACGCCCAGGAAGCCGCTCTGACAGCGATGTTTGTCGGCACGGAGCAACGCTCAACCGATGTGTCAACCGTCAGCTATATGCCCGACGATGACATAACCGACTACGTCGTGGCGCGGGTATCATCAAAAGGGGTGGTCCCGGCGACCGACCTTTCAGGCGAGCCAATCTACCTGTCAATATCAATTACCGACAGCGGAGAAATCCCCGTCAACGACAAAGGCGTGGAGCTACCGTTCCCAAAGGGAGGATTCGCTTACTCTATCCCCGGGAAAGCAATCATCAGAATCAGCTACGATGGCAAAACGTTAGCAGAAGAGACCAAGGAAATCGCTCAATTCGGGCTTGTCTATGGCCTCGCCCCCGGTCTATTCACCGACAAAAAAGCACCCATGTATATGATTATGGACCCAACCACAGGTGCGGTCCGCGAACTTGGTCCTGTCACATCCGAGGAGTAACCCCCTAACGTATTCAAAACAACGTCAACTGCACACCCTCGGCCACCGCGAGCTTGAACGAAGAGCGTCGCGACCATCCTTGCGTGCCGTTGCGCAATGTCAGTGTAAGCATCCCGACAGCACCTGACAATGCCTTATGCAAATATTTCATCACATCGGCCATCGATGACAGGCCGCTGAGCCGCGCGTTGTAAAGTGTCGCGCCGCGCTGCGTTACAGTGGCAAAAATCACGTCTGAGGAATTAATAGTTTTCATAGCTCACTATCATTATTTTGATTGTCTTGTCGTAATAGTTACTCTGCAAAAGTAGAAACCACACCGGGCAATACCCACGCCCACGTTAGACAATAATTGCAAAACCGACCGTATCGGGCAGGACAGACCGGCCTGCCGGCCGGAAAAATCCGCTAAGCCATAAAAAACCAATAAATACCCTCAGAAATATAACACGAAACCCGCCGACTCTCACGAGCCAGCGGGCCTCTAACCTATGATTCACTTATTTGTTGCTTTTCCTAATTTATTTATATTTTGGAACTGTTGATGAATCTAATGAATGGTTGTTGGGGTTACTTATGCGTTAAAAGCAGTTTTCGGCGATTTTAACGGATTGGGATGTATTCGACGAACGCCTCGATAGCTTCGTACGATGCCAACCCTAACCCCTCATAGAGCTGAGCGGTCGCGCGGTTGCGCTCCTCAGCGCGCTGCCAGAACAGACGGTCGTCATCGCCAAGGAACGGCGCGTTTTCCATCTGCGACTGATGTTTGAGGATGGAGTTGCGTTTAAAGCGCAATTCTTCGGGGCTGATGGGCACAGCCATCTCAATGTGGTCAATTTCCCACTCCGCCCATGCTCCGCGGTACATCCATATGCGGCAATCCTTCATCCACTCCTCATCTTTAACCTCATCGATTACAGCGAGCACTGCATCGGTGCAGACGCGGTGAGTTCCGTGGGGGTCTGCGAGGTCGCCGGCCACGAAAATCTGATGGGGTTTAACGCTGAGGATAAGATCCTTAACGATTTCAATATCCTTTTCGGTCAAATCGCCTTTCTTGATTGTACCGGTCTCATAGAACGGCAAGCGCAAGAAGTGTACGTTCTCAGGTTTAACACCAATATAGTTGCAAGCTATCGACGCTTCAGCTTGACGTATCATCGTCTTGACATAGCGTATGTCAGCCGTGTCCATATTGCCCGATGTCTTCGAAGCTACAAACCCCTTGATGTCTTCGCTCATCTTCTTGAATCCGGGGGTGTCAAAGCCGAATTTAGGGGCTATTTTGTCCATCATCAAGAAGTAGCGCATCATATCCTCGTCGCCCACCGCAATGTTACCCGATGTTTCATATGCGACATGGACATCATGGTGCTGGTCAACAAGGCGTTTCAATGTGCCACCCATCGAGATGACATCGTCATCGGGGTGAGGGCTGAACACAATCACGCGCTTAGGATAGGGATTAGCACGCTCCGGGCGATAGGTATCGTCGGCGTTGGGTTTGCCGCCCGGCCAACCAGTGATAGTGTGCTGAAGTTCGTTGAACACTTTGATATTCACGTTATAGGCAGACCCGTACAGAGCCACAAGCTCTCCAAGCCCCCAATCGTTGTAATCCTTGTCGGTCAACTTCAATATCGGTTTTTGGGTCTGGTCGCAAAGCCACACTATGGCGCGGCGTATCAGTTTGTCGTTCCAGTCACACGAAGTCACTTTCCAAGGATTGCTGATGCGCGTGAGGTCTTCAGCAGCCGAAAGGTCGACAACGATTCTCACATGATTGTGGAGCTGGAGGAACGAAGCGGGAACATTGCTATCTACAGTTCCCTCTACAGCGGCCTTAACAATCGGAGCGCTGTTTTCGCCCCATGCCATGGTGATGACACGAGTTGATTTCAATATATTGCCGAGACCGAGTGTGATGGCAGTGGTCGGGACATTTTCAGTTTTATAAGCATTGGCTATCGCCTGACGCGTCTCGCCGCTCAACAACACGAGCCGGCACATGCTGGTCGCAAGCGAGCCCGGTTCATTGAATGCGAGCGCACCCTGCGGACCCATCTCGCAAAGCGTCAAGTCAAGGCCGCCGCACTCTTCAATCGATTGCTCGTAGCCCTTGCAATATTCATACATATTTTCTTTCGTAACCGCCGGGTCAATCGAACGAATATTCTCGGGCAGGATGTCAACTTGATCCAAAAAGACCTCTTTCAGACGTTTGAGAGTGCTCGGACCGTCTTCACCCAATGGGAAAAACTCGCTGATATTGAAAACAGTTACATCTTTAAACGAAACCTCGCCCCGACGGTAAAGGTCAATCAATTTGGCATAAACCGAATGGGTACTCATGCCTGCGCCAAGAGCTATGACGCACTTACCTTTTTTGTCGAGGTTTAGTTTGATTATTCGAGCCACATGGTTAGCGATATACTCGCTACCGTCATTCATCGTCTCAAAGATACGGGTATATGCTTTTTCCTCACGGGTCAAAGCGGCGAGCTCAATCTCCCCTTCTGGCGCATAGTAACGCTTAGGGATACGGTCAAGCTTGATTTGTGAACTGAGATTAGTTTTCATTGTGTTTTATAATCTATATTGCAAATCTACAATTATTTTTCTGATATGCTATACGCCACAAATATTTATTTTACTTTAATAACATATTTTTAGACTGTTCAACACCTGACCCGCCTAGATTATGACCGCCATTTCTTTGTGTAGTTTTGGTTTTTTTGTAATTTTGCCGCAAATTAACCCTTACTTTTAACCACAACATCCTATATTGTTTATGAGACTGATTATCGAACCCAACTACGAGGATTTGTCGAAATGGGCGGCTAACTATGTAGCAGCGCGCATCAACGCCGCCGCTCCTACCGCCGAACATCCCTTCGTGCTCGGTTGCCCCACCGGCGGCTCGCCCCTGGGCATGTACCGCGAGCTGATCAAGCTCAACAAAGAAGGCAAAGTATCGTTCCGCAACGTTGTGACTTTCAACATGGACGAATACCGCGAACTCCCCCAAGACCACGAGCAGAGCTACCACACCTTCATGTGGACCAACTTCTTTAACCACATCGACATCCCCGCCGAAAACGTCAACATCCTCGACGGTAACGCTCCCGATCCCGAAGCCGAGTGCGCTCGCTTTGAAGCCAAAATCAAAAGCTACGGCGGCGTTGACCTCTTTATGGGCGGCGTAGGCCCCGACGGCCACATTGCGTTCAACGAACCCGGCTCGTCTTTGACTTCCCGCACCCGCGTGAAGACATTGACCACCGACACAATCGTTGCCAACTCGCGCTTCTTTGACGGCGATGTCAACCTCGTGCCCAAGACAGCCCTCACCGTCGGCGTTGGCACCGTTATGGACGCTAAGAGCATCCTGCTCCTCGTAAACGGCCACAACAAAGCCCGCGCTTTGCGCCACGGCGTTGAAGGCGCAGTAAGCCAAATGTGGACAATCTCGGCTCTCCAGCTCCACCAGCACGCTGTAATCGTTGCAGACGAAGCTGCTTGCGGCGAACTCAAAGTCGACACCTACCGCTATTTCAAAGACATCGAGCGCAACAACCTCGCCCCCGAGTCGCAATTGAAATAAGCAAAAACGACCGAGCGACAAGCCCGGCCGTTATAAAAGGTAACCCCTTCAATTGTCAGCCATAGCGCTATCAGCGTTATGGCTGATAATATATTGGGACACATCGTGTCATATAATCACGAGCCTCCCCCCACGGAATCACGGTGCGAGCATCGTTGGGTATAAGAGTCACAGGGTGCTCGTTTAGCCCGAACATCACATAATAGTCGCCCTTAGTGCTCTTGAAGAGAATCATCTGCAAATTGGCGGCCATAGGGACTACATCGAAATCACGCCAATTCATTGCCACAGTGTCGAAATAGTTGGTCAGATAGTAGCAACCGGGTAATCTAAGCAATGAAAGCAACGGCATCAGAGTCTCGGCATGGCCGAAACGCAAATCTACTGTTGCGGGATTACTCCCGGAGATAAATCCGTCGGCGCGGGCAACAAGGTCAAGAACGAGGTCTGAGGCGATATCGGCGGGAACCGACGAAATCGTCGAAGCCACACGCTGCAGATACTGGCGCAGATTAAACGTTGACCACAGAGCATTATACTCAGCCGACGTGAAATAATCGAGAGCGTTGACTTCTACTCCCATCGCACTCATTCCTGCCAGCACATAGTATTCCATCAATGCGAGTTCCTTAGGGTCAGTGTCGCCGTATGGATAACCTTTACCGAGCACGCGCTCTATGGCCGTCACCGGCACGGTTTGTGCCATATAGTCATCATAGACCTTTTTCCAGCCGTCAGAGGAGCGGAACTCTTTATAGTCGTCGCTGACATCGAAGGGACGCATCAGTTTTGAATTTTGCCGCCCCGTCGATGTTATCACCTCTATTGAGTTGTTCAGACGGTCGAGTTGATGCGCGAACGAGAACATACTCATCATGCAACGCGGCGAGTACGACGACAACGCGTAGACCGACCCCGAACGGAACGGTTCAGGGAAATTCATAAACATCCTCGACGCGATTCCGCGCTGCTCGGCCATACCGAGCGAGTCGAGCGCACCCCAACGGTTATGGCTCGCACTTATGACATAGTCGGTCAACGCCAGCAATTTGCGGCCGAGCGACGTAATGGTCTTTGCCGAGTCGGCGCGCTGCAATGCCTTCTGCAATGCCACAGAATGCGCAGGGCCAGCGGGATAACGCGAACCGTGTCGGCCCACATGGCTTATATAGACCGGAGTGAGCGAATCGGGATATACAAACGACTTTTCAGGTACGGGATAAGGCTTTAGACTGCCTTGGCAATCAGCCGCCGGATAGTTGGTAGCCGTTGGGTCAGCCGCGACAACCGTCAACAGCGAAAACTGGCACAAAATCGAGATTAAAAATCGACGCATATTTTTATAATGTTTTATTATCATTGAAGTGGATAATCAAATATTCCGTTAAGACACAAAAGTAGCCAAACTTCTTGACAGCGCAAAACGTTTGGATGCTTTTTAAGCTGCATCTTACTAATAGCCCATTCTATGGGTCTCCTCCTTCACGAATCAATACGCCTTTTTCTCGTCGATTGGTTTGTTATCGTTCTAACTTGAAGTTCACTGATTTTTAATCGTCTGGGAAGTTCTGCTCTTGAAATTGAGGGAAAATGACAACTCAAATCACCGAGGGCTCGGAACAAAAGAATTGCATCGGGGCGTTTTTGCCTTCGTTTTTGTCAGTTAGTTTACGGAAATTGAGGGGACGATGGTATTGAGCCAATTGAGAATCGTTTCGAGGGTTTGGGCAGATGGTGATTGGGTGAGTGTTTGATATTCGTTGGCAAGACCGGTAGCGCAAGGCTGAAAGAGGTGATTATGCGCCGGCAGTTCTATTGTCTCGACTTTTGGATTGAGTTCTTTGATTGTCGCAAGGTTGCCGGGAAGCACTTGCGTATCGCGTTCGCCGTTAAGGGCAAGCCATGGTTTGGATACGTTGCGAATGTCGTTGGCGGGGTTGTATCTAACCAACTGGCGATACCATCGCGACACAAGGATATCCACTTGCTGCGCAAGGGCTTTTTCCGCTTCTGGAAGCGCAGCTTGTTCACCGTATATTTGACGTAGCAGAAAATTCAATGCTATGTGCGCTTGCATATTTGAAAGGTCTGATTTTACAATGTCAAGAATTTTGCGCTGATGCTCTTCGCCATCCCACTTGCCGGTTAGTCCGACTGCTAAAGCACGCGATTGCGACATGATTATGGAATCGCCACTCCAAGCCGGCGCGCCAAGTGTGATTATGAAATTGCAATTAGGATTTGATGTTGCGTTTTTAATGGCAATTGTGCCCCCTTCGGAGTGGCCAAGCACACCGATTGGAGTCGATTTGAATTGAGTGCGGATTGCATCTGTGCAAGCGGCAATGTCTGAGGCGAAATCGTTGATGGTATTGTGTGTGAAATCGTAGTTTTCAACACCATAACCGCGGTCGTCAACACGTAGAACGGCATATCCGTTTGATGAAAGATATTCGGCAATAACTTTGAATGGGCGCTGTCCGGAGAGTTCTTCATCGCGATTCTGCATACCGCTTCCCGTGGCAAGCACCAGCACCGCTTTGGCAGAGCCATTGGCAGGTGTGGTGAGTGTGCCATTTAGGACTGTAGAGTCGTTTGCGTTGACAATGGTTAGCTCTTTGGCTCTGAATGATTGAGCTTTAGCTGAGAAGATGGTTAGCAATAATAGGGCGATTATGCTTATGTATTTGACGGCCTTGAATCGTTTCATACGCTATGGGTTAATTATAGCAGACAAATTTTTATGACAGGCAAATCTACTGAAATAATCTGGAAAGCCCAAACGGCAAGTTCGCAATGAGACCGCTCGGAATTATCCAAACTCCAAGAACGGACAATTAGTTAGAGGCAAATGCGACAACCTCTACGACCGCCACGCCAACCTATGAGACCACCCCGAACTCTCTCCCCCGGGGTTTCGCTCCCACTTTCGCCTTTTTGCACTACTTAACCCTCCAATATCCACCCTTGGCCGGGCCAATGCGTTCGATAATGCCATCGGCTTTAAGGTTTGCGAGGTGTTTTTCTACAGCTTTAGCTGAAATGCCAATTTTCTCGGCAAGCGCGGCAGCACTTAATTTGCCATTCGCGGCAAGCAACACAACGATTTTCTCCCTACGTTTTATCGGTTTCTCCCCACCTTCTTCAGCTTCGATAGATTTTAAGTAGGTAGTAATCTCATTTTTGAGGTTCTGCTCCATCATATTGGTCATAAACCCTCTGAAAATATCGAGATTGTCATCCTCGCGTGTCGCTACCAACGCCTTGATATATTCCTCTTTATCCTCTTTGAGGATTTTCGTGGGAATAAGCCCGAACTCAAATTGCAGCATATTCATCACCAATCGAGCCATACGACCATTGCCATCAGCCCAAGGGTGGATTGTTACAAGATTATAGTGAGCATCAAATGTCAATTGATATAACTCATCAACCGACATTGCAGATGCCTTTGCTCGCCCAACATTTAGACTGTCGCAGAACTCAGCCAACTTTGCGGGTACTTTGCTATAATTCATATAGGAGCGACCGCCAATGCCCGCTGTAACATTGAGCAAACGCAACTCACCGCGAGCTGATGAAAAATCGCCCAAAACAGTTTTATACTCTTTGCCTGTGTTTTTCATCACAAGAGCCGATAGCGAAATGAGCATATCTATCGTGATTGGCTTATGTTGTTTCGCAAGTTCGATAGACTTTTCGTATGCAGCCTTCAAATCGAGGTTCATACTCTGCTCCTCAATACTCTTTCCTTTAAGGCTCACTCCGTGGTCGAACATTATCTGATTTTCAAGTTCGGTGATGGTTGAGCCCTCTATGGCTGTTGAATGGGTAATCAACGAATAGAGATAGAATTTGTCATAGTCTATCTGATTGTCAATGCCCAATTCTCTATATCGAGTTACAAGCTGTCCTAATTTATTTCCCATAACATTTATCCTTTATCGTTTTCATCCTGCCATTTAGAACGTTATTTCCTACTTTTGATGCAAAGATATTACTTTTCTCCCCACCCTTTTGGGTTTTCTCCCTACTTTTTTGAGTTTTCTCCCTACTTTACGCGGATATTACCGAGCGCTATCGGCAGCGAAGGCAACATCTTCATTCGCATAGGTAAAAGTCTAATCATTAATCGCTCCTACATCTACTATATCAACGTCCCGAAACAGAAGTTGACCCTGTCAGATGTATCGTCATTTAGTCATAGCGTTACCGCATCTAAAGAGGCATTAAAGCAGTTGAAGGAGCTACCGGGAAAAAGGGGGGGGGTAAATAACGCGAGTTCAATATAAGGGTTAGTACACTCAAGAATAAAACAATAAGCCATTCGGCATGAAACTAAGTGTCTGGTTTTCTTGGTATTCTCGCAAAAAATGGGTCAGTTGCAAAACCCGGTTGATATGCTAAACGATACCCGAGTGTGAATAAATTTTAGGGGGGCAAAGTGGATAACGTTTGCTTTTGCGGGACCAAAATTGCCTGACTGGCCTGACTTACGAGATAACGCAACCGATTCCCGACATGGAATCGCGGCCGCCGTTATCCCGCAGCGAGCCGTTGCTATAATTTTAACAACCACCTTTTTACATTGCTCCAAAGTATCGCTTAAAAATACTCCCTCACTTTCATAGATTAGTAGTATCTTTGGGGCGGAAATAAAGTAGATGGGAATGCAAAATTTAGAAGGACTGGTTTCAAGCGGCAAGATTGAGGAGGCGGTAGCTCAACTCAATGGCCTCATCAAGGCCGGGGAAGCCGACGACTGCACTTATTTCACGCTCGGGAAACTGCTATGGCGATTGGGCAGGCACAGCGAGGCGATGGACGCCTACAACGAAGCTCTTTCTCTCAATCCCGACAGTCCGGCGGCTGTGGCCCTCGAACAGGGAAAAGCTATATTTGATTTCTTCAATCCCGACCTTCTAAATCCTTAACGCCTTAGAAGCAGCTAAAAGCCGACACGGCGGCAATGTAGCCGACGGTGAGAAGTCCGGCAACGATGGTGAGCGACGTGTCGCAGATTGCCACTTCGCGTCCTTTAATCGTGACGCTCAAACGCCGCCAATGGGGCGCAGGGTCGTCGACAAGCCGAGCAAGAGATTTGGCAACGACAAACACGGCACATCCGACGGCTGAACCGATAATAGCTCCCACCAATAAGTCGCCGGGATAGTGCACGCCCAGATATAAGCGGGTGTAGCAATTGACTATCGCCCAAATCACGATAAACAGAGTGAACTTTCTGAGTCTCACCATAGCAACCACAAAGGCTGCGAAAGCGGCCGAGTTGGCGGCATGGCACGACGGGAATCCGTAAGAACCTCCGCGGTAGCCGTTTACCACCTGCGTCAACGTCGATAGGGGATTATCAAGGTTGGACGGGCGCAAACGCGCAATCTCAGGCCTTATAAAAGTGGCACAGACCTGGTCGGCGATGGTGATTGTGAGCACGATGGCTAACAGGTAAACCGTAGCCGTGCGCCAGCCAAACGAGCGGTAGAGCAGAAAGAGTACCGTGGCATACATCGGCACCCAAATGAATCGCCCCGAATACATCGACATAAAACTATCCCAAAACGGAGCGTGCATCCCGTTAAAAAACAGGAAGACCGAGGTGTCAACATCAACGAGGGAGCTTAGTATAGATTCCATAGGATTATTAATGATTTTAATTGTATAAACCCGGCGGTCAACGGCGGTCAAGGTCATCGTAGAGTGTCTGTAAAAACGCTTGTGCGTCACCGACAGCCGCTTCGCCTCCCGTTCCGGCGACTTCAACTATGCGACCATCGTCCAAGCCGTAGACAAGCGTGTCGGCAGGTGTCACTAACCCGATCAACGAGGGTTCGGTGAATATGGCAAAACGTTTGGTTCCCGGAGCGAATATATCTTTGCTAAATTTAAAATCAGAATGGGCTATACCCATTTGACCAAACAGGGTCGCCGCAATATCGACTTGCGAGGAAGAAATCGCAATCTCACCTTTGCGAGCCAACGCACCTCCTGTCATGACAAGCGGAATGTGATGGCGGGCGAGCATCGAACTTAGATTTCGCGGATATGCTCCATAATGGTCGGGAACCATGATAATCAACGAGCGGTCCCAGCGGGGGGACTCACGAAGACGGTTGACAAACACCGTCAGGCAACTGTCGGTATAGGCGAAAGCATTAGCGGCAGGGTCGTCGAGCGTCGGGTCGCAATAAGGCACGTCGAAAGGCTCATGGCTACTTGACGTTTGCACGACAACCAATCGCGGATTATGCCCGTCGGCAGGGGTGTCGGCGTTGTCAGCCGCAGCCCGTTCAAAGACCTTATGGTCAAGCACTCCCCACTTCGACAAGCGGTCACCAAGCGGGAAATCTTTATCCTCGATGATTGTCTCGAAACCGGCTGAAACCAAATAAGCCTTCATATTGGTGAAATTGGCATCGCCGCCATAATAATAGGTGCAATCATAGCCCTCCGCTTTAAGGGTGCGGGGTATGGATGGAAGCGATTCGGCCTTTTTGACATACTTCATTATGCTTGTCGACGGTTGTCCGGGATAACCGCTAAGAATGGCAGGGATGGCCCTATCAGTGCGATAGCTCGAGGCATAGAAATTAGTCCACAACAAGCCGCTGCGAGCTATACTGTCAAGGCCGACTGCTATCTTCTCTCCCCCCATCGAAGGCATCAGATGAGTCGAAAAACTCTCAAGTATAATCATGTATATATCGGGGCGTTGCATCGTCAGCAACGGCTCGACCGTATCGGTTGACGCTGAATCAACCGCCATCAAGCGCGAGAAACGCCCCGCGGCCTCGTCATCATCAAAATAGCGGAACTGCCGGCTGAAATCGCTTTGGTGCGTAGCCGAATACATCAAGCTAAACGCCGGATTGACAGCGGCGTGGTTCAGACGCTGGTCAGCACTGAAATAGACCGCGCTCAGATTCATGGTGGCCACGGTGAATCCGCCCCTTATGGGGATAAAAAGCAACCCGGTCAACAATGCGAGCACAATCGTCCGAATCCACCTGACAGATAGTCGGGATGCGTAATCTATACGCATTCTGATGACCCCGAAATAGAACAAGGCGTAATAAATAGCCGCAAGCAGCAGCATAGCCCCGACCCCGCAGGCTACATACCATCCGGAAACGCTTGCAAACGCCGCGCCGGGAGACGTCATGAAATAAAAAAACGGAGTGGTGTCGAGCTTGGAACCCCAAAAGCTATAAAGCACCGTGTCTATTACAAAAATCGCGGAAAGCAGCACAGAAACCACGCCGAAATAGACTTTCTGCGCTATGGCGAACCATCGCCCCCTGACCCACTGAGCCGCAATAAGCATCAACCCGGGTACGACAGACAAATACCCCGCCAGCGAAGCGTCAAGCGGCTTGCCGTGCGACATCGCTTGCCAGTAGGCAGACCAGCCGTATTCGCCATATGTCTCAACGTTAAACAGCATGAAAAGAGGCTTTTGCAGCATGAATATCAGCATCAGCAGCAAGAAGCATAAGGCATATTTAATCAATGACCGTTTCACAGAGACAAAATAGTTATTTTCGGTTACAAAGATAGACAATTCTTAGCAACCATTAAACAGGATAAAGCCCAACGTGTCTGTTGAAATAGTTCCCATAAACCTATCCTCGTCAATAAACGTTATATATTCAACGATTCACCCCCCAAAAAAACACCTATAACAATGGAAACTATTTATTTCAAAGGGCAACCGTGCCACACCTGCGGCACAATCCCCCGCCCCGGGGAAAAAGCGCCATGTTTCACATTAGTACGCACTGACCTCTCCGAGACACGCTGCGCTGACTATAAGGGGAAACGAGTGGTACTCAATATCTTTCCAAGTCTTGACACTCAGGTATGCGCCGCCTCATTACGCCGTTTCAATCAAGAGGCCGCCAAACTAAAAAACACCGCGGTCATATGCGTGTCGATGGACTTGCCTTTTGCCGCCGGACGCTTCTGCACCACTGAGGGCATTGAAAACTTGACAGTGGCATCCGCTTTCCGTTCACCGGATTTCGCTCAAAATTATGGGGTTCAAATCGTCGACGGGCCACTTGCCGGACTGCTTGCGCGTACAGTCATCATCCTCAACGAAGACCGCGACGTCATCTACAGCGACCTCGTTAAGGAGATTGCTAATGAGCCTAATTACGATGAGGCCTTAGAGGCACTCAACCGGGAACAGGCTTAAACCCGTTATTCAAACTCATTGATGAACCGCGCTATCGCGCGGGCATCGTCGATGGAGGTGCATCGCGACACCGGTAGCGATAGCGCCTCCCTGCTGATTTTATCAGCTACGGGAAGCGACAATCCGCTATATGCCTCATAGCACGGCTGACGGTGTATCGGCGTCGGGTAATGAATGTCGGTGGCCACCCCATTGGCGCGGAGATAACGTTGAAGCTCATCGCGGCGGGATGACATCACCACATACTGATGCCACACCATAATGTCACTATCAACAAAAAGCGGTTTGGTTACCAATGGATTAGCTATTTCACGGTCATAAGTCGCAGCGATTTCGCGGCGGTAACCGTTTTCGACTGACAGATAAGGCAATTTGACATTTAAGACGGCTGCTTGCACAGGGTCGAGCCTACAATTCCAGCCCCTGTATATGTTGTGGTAACGAGTGTCTGAGCCATAATTGGCCAAGGCTCTCACCGCGGCGGCAAGTTCGGAATCAGATGTAGTCACGGCACCGGCATCGCCGAGAGCACCGATGTTTTTTGTGGGATAGAAACTGAACGCAGCCGCATGGCCGAGAGCGCCTGTCACGCGGGAGCCTCCCGCAATCCCCTCAACCGGGGCGACAGCTCCTATTGCCTGAGCGTTGTCCTCAATCACTATCAGCCCGTTATCAACGGCAAGCCGCTTCAAGTCGACATCCCAAGCCACACGGCCATAGAGATGCACCGTCATGAGAGCTTTTGCGTTGTTTTCATCCAACGCTCGCGCCACGCCATCGGCACTGAGGTTGAAACTATCAATCGACGGGTCAACAAAGACCGGCGACAGCCCGCAATCGGTTATAGCAAGCACTGAAGCGATATAAGTATTTGACGGCACGATGACTCCATCGCCGGGGTGCAAACGCCCAAGTTCCATGTAACCTCTAAGTATCATTCTCAGCGCATCGAGACCATTGCTTACCCCGACGGCGCAGGAGGCACCGGTCAAATCCTTGAGATTACTCTCAAACCGCGTCACCTCGTCGCCACCGACATAGCGTCCACTGTCGGCCACGCGCGCCAATGCCGCTTTAATCTCGCTAAGATATGGTGCGTTGACCGTTGCGAGGTCGAGAAAAGGGTATCTAATTTCAGTCATTGTTTTCACGTTTTGAAGCCGTCAGACTAAGGTAACGTTCATAGTCATAGACATAATCATCCGGGTCATAGTTAGTTGACGCGAGCGCAAGGCAAATGGAGCCTGACGAAAAATCATCGATTACTCGCCAAATGCCGGCGGGGACATAAAGAGCCTCACATGGGCGGTTGAGTGAGATGCGGCGGGTATCGCGGCCATCAAAGAGCGTGACCGTGAATCCGCCTGCCGCCGCTACAATCAGCTCCTCCATCTCGAAATGGGAGTGTCCGCCACGTTCGGAGCCGACAGGCACGTCGTAGATATAAAACACGCGCTTGATTGCAAACGGCAGCGTATCGTCATTTTGCACAGCCGTCAATGAGCCGCGCTGATGGCGGTGACGAGGGAAGTCGATGACTTTGCACTCGCTCAACGACGAAACGGAGTGTCTATCTGGTTTCATTGATTTGTCGGAATTGGTTGTAGTCATTGATATAGTCGGCAGGGTCATACAACTCTGAAGAGAGCAACATAGCTACTGAGTTGGTAGAAAACTCCTTAAGGCTGCGCCACACCATGGGGGGCAGGTAGAGTCCCATGTCGGGGCGATTAAGATGGTATGTCGCAATGTTTTGACCGTCGTCGACTTCCACGCTGAAGCTGCCGGACAGGGCTACAATTAGCTCTGAAGAGGCATAGAATGCGTGACCATCGCGGCCCATGCCGGACGGCACATCGTAAACCCAGTAGCACCTGGCAATATCAAACGGCAGGTTATCCAGAGATTGAATCACCGACAGATTACCTCTGGGGTCGGTGATTTTTGGCAGTTTAATTATCTGAGGTTTTTTCAATTCCATTTTCAGCAAGTGCATTAAGGTACTGTCCGTATGCGTTAGAAAGCATTGATTTTGCTAAGTTTTTAAGGGAAACAGCATCAATAAAACCGCGCCTAAATGCTATTTCTTCGAGTGAAGCCACATAAAGTCCCTGTCGTTTCTGTATTGCTTCGATGAAATTCGAGGCTTCCATCAGCGAATCGACGGTGCCGGTGTCGAGCCATGCGAAACCTCTGCCAAATTTTTTGACGGTGAGACGACCTTGCCGCATAAAGCATTCATTGACTGACGTGATTTCGAGTTCACCGCGGTGGGATGGTTTGATATTCTTGGCGACTTGCACCACGTCGTTGGGGTAGAAATAAAGTCCGACGACCGCCAGGTTTGATTTCGGGGCGGCGGGTTTCTCTTCGATAGAGATGGCGTGGCCAGTTTCGTCGAGCGATACCACCCCATATCGCCGGGGGTCGTTGACGGGATAGGCGAACACTGTGGCTTCGCGCCGTTTTGATGCTATCTCGCAGGCATCGAGCAACATACCGGTGAATCCCTGCCCATAGAATATGTTATCGCCAAGCACAAGGCACACGTCATCATCGCCTATAAATTCTTCGCCAATCAGGAATGCCTGAGCCAGCCCTTCGGGGCGCGGTTGCATGGCATAGCTGAACCTCACTCCAAGCTCAGTCCCGTCGCCAAGCAAGCGTCGGAACGAGGGGAGGTCGTCGGGGGTGGATATAATGAGAATATCGCGTATCCCGGCGAGCATAAGCACCGAGATGGGGTAATATATCATCGGTTTGTCGTAGACAGGGATGAGCTGCTTGGAAATGCCCTTTGTGACGGGGTAAAGACGGGTTCCCGCGCCACCGGCGAGTACGATGCCTTTCATAATCGATTAGACTGTTTTAGCGGTTGGAATACATCTCGTCATAATACTTCTGATAGTCGCCCGAGGTGACACTTTCAATCCATGCCGGGTTGTCGAGATACCATTTGACGGTGAGCGCGAGCCCGCGGCTAAGCGGGGTTTCGGGATACCAGCCGAGTTCGGTGGCAATCTTCGCGGGGTCAATCGCATAGCGCATATCATGTCCCGGACGGTCAGCGACAAATGTTATCATCGAGTAGTCGATTGGACGACTCGGATCGGCGAACAAATCGAGGTAGGCGGGATTTTCTTTTACAAGTTTGGCTACCGTATCAATAACGGTTTTCACGAGGTCGATGTTTCGCTCCTCGTTAAAGCCTCCGATGTTATATATTTCGCCTACCGTGCCATTACGCAGCACCATGTCGATGGCTTTTGCATGGTCACGGACGTAAAGCCAGTCGCGGACGTTAACGCCTTCGCCATAGATGGGAAGGGGTTTGCCATCGAGTATATTTTTGATAATCAGCGGTATGAGCTTTTCGGGAAAGTGATAAGGGCCATAGTTGTTGCTGCACCGCGTGATGTTTACCGGCAGGCCGTAAGTCTCATGATAAGCGAGCGTTATCATATCGGCACTCGCTTTTGAGGCTGAGTAGGGTGACCGGGGCGAGAGGGGGGTAGTCTCGACAAAGAAGTTTTTGCCGTAGCATTTGAGGTTGTCGCGCCCTTTGACCACATCAGAAAGCCCCTCGGGGAGCGACAATGGTTGCGAGGGGTCAAAGTCCTTTGACAGAGAGCCATAGACCTCATCGGTGCTTATCTGCAGATATTTTTTGCCCGGTTTGTATCCACCCCAGGCCAAGACCCATGAGCGACGAGCGCAATCAAGCAGGCACTGCGTCCCTAAGATATTGGTTTCCAAGAATAAGCGGGGGTTATTTATGCTACGGTCAACATGGCTTTCAGCTGCGAAATTGACGACGAAATCGAGGTCAAAACGCTGAAAGATATCAGCGACGACTGAAGTGTCGGCAACATCGCCTTTGACAAATGTGACACGGGGGTCTTCAAGTTCCTTTTTTATCGTCAGGAGATTTCCGGCATAAGTCAAAGCGTCAAGAATGACCACCCGGCCAATATCGTCGTGCTTTGACAAGATATATTTAACAAAATTGGCACCGATAAATCCGGCACCGCCGGTCACCAGATAATTTTTCATCGTGAAGTCATAAAATTAATTTCACCGCAAGTTACTACATTTTGACAAAACGACAAAACGCACAACTCCGATTATCGTTTTACCTCCTCTCCCACTCATAAGTGAAATCGTGTTCGCAGCATGGCCATCGCTATTGCCGAGTGATAAGAATTTTATCGGCAAGGGGGCGGAGCTGGGGTGTCAGGTCGGCGGCGAGGGCGATTAGGCGTTGTAGAGATAGCGTTTGATGGAGCGTTTCGGGGTTTTTTCAAATTCGTTGGCGATGAGCTGTATGCGCTGAATCTGTTCGTAGGGGGCCACGAGTTTGTTAAGATCCTGGCGGACACGTTCCATGACTTCGGGCAAGGCTTGTATGGCGATGCCGTCGGCATCCATAGCTTCGTAATCGGGGTAGACCAGTGCGGTGAGGCCGTTACCGCGCTCGACGACGAGGCTTTCGGCGACGTAGAGCATATTGTTGAGTTTTGCTTCGATTTCCTCGGGGTAGATGTTTTGCCCGCTTGCCGAGAGTATCATGGTTTTATAGCGGCCCCGGATGAAGATGGTGCCGTCGGCCGAGACGGTACCCATGTCGCCCGTGTGGAGCCAGCCGTCTTGGTCGAGCACGGCTTCAGTGGCACCAGGGTTTTTGTAGTAGCCTTTCATGACGTTTTGCCCTCTGACGCAGATTTCGCCGGGGATATTCTCGGGGTCGCTGCTCAACACCTTTGTTTCCATTATGGGGCTCAACACGCGCCCTGCCGATGAGGGTTCGAACTGCCGCCACGGGGTGTAGCTGACGAGCGGGCCGCACTCGGTCATGCCGTAGCCTACGGTGAACGGGAACTTGATATGGTTAAGAAATTCCTCGACTTCGCGGTTGAGCGGTGCGCCCCCGACAATCACTTCTTCGAAGTTTCCGCCGAAAGCGTCAACGAGTTTGCGGCGTATCTTTGCGTAGATGGCAGTGTCGAGCAATGGGACTACCAGTGCCCAGCGCATGGCGCGCTTATTGATTAGCGGCACAATGCTTTTGCGGTATATCTTTTCAAGAATCAGTGGGACACAGATTACCAGATTGGGTTTAACGTCGGCCAATGCCATTTGCAACAGTTTCGGCGACGGGAGCCGTCCGAAAAGTGTTATATGGGTACCAACAGCGAGCGGCACGAGCATATCGAAAGCGCATCCGTAGGCGTGGGCCAGAGGCAGGAACGACAGGCAGCGCGAGCCTGAGAAGTGGAGGCGCGATTTGACGCCGAAGATGATGTTGCCTACGAGGTTGCCGTAGCTTAGCATCACTCCTTTGGAGAATCCTGTGGTCCCCGACGTGTAGTTAATCACGGCTAAGTCGTCGGCATTGGCCTCAGGATACCTGATGCAGTCGCGGGTGTAGCCTGCGGGATAGCGGCGGCGGAACTTGCGGGTGAGGTTTCTCAACGCTTTCTCGATTAGCGGGGTATCGGTGTCGCGCACGGCGAGCAGGCGGCGGTTTTCGAGCGAGACCACGGCTCTAATCCGCGGGAGGCACTCGAAGTCGAGGTTTTCCCATATTGCCGGGGAAACGAAGAGCAGTTCCGCGTCAGAGTTGTTTATGATATGCTGGGTATCGGTGGGGTTGAAATCCTGTAAAATCGGCACTATCACGGCTCCGTAGGTGACGGTGGCCATAAATGTCAAGACCCATGTCGCATTGTTTTTCCCGACCAGGGCTACTTTGTCGCCCGGTTTTATCCCGATGCTTTCAAACATGAGATGCACACGGGCGATGTGGCGGGCGAACTCTCCGTAGGTTTCGGTGTTGCCGGTGCCATATTCAGTGAGGGCGGGTAAACTCCAATTTTCGCGGAAACTGTCGGCAAAAATTTTGTTGAAATCTTCAGTATAATATGTCATATTCAACTATTTTCAAAGTTATCGGGAAACAAAGGTAAAGAAAAAGGTGGGAATTGACGCTTTTTCGATTGGTAAAAAGCGTTATCTTTGTAAATCAAATGAGTTTAAGAGAGCAACATGATAGATAAATCGACATTCGACAATCGCACCGCGCTTTTCCACACTCTCGGATGCAAATTGAACTTTTCGGAGACGTCGACTGTCGCGAAGATGCTTGCCGACAGGGGCATACGCCGGGTTCAAATCGGCGAGACGCCCGACATCATCGTCGTCAACACTTGCAGCGTCACCGAGCTTGCCGACAAGAAAAGCCGTCAGGCCATCAGGTCATTGTCGAAACGCTATCCCGGGGCGGCTATCTTAGTGACGGGCTGCTACGCGCAGCTCAAGGGGGAGGAGGCTGCCACGCTACCGGGTGTGGCGGTTGTCGGCGGAAACGACCAAAAAGACCAGCTTGTCAAATTTTTGGATGAGTGGACAGCGACGCACCGCCCTACCCTTGAGATCACCCCGACGCGGGATATACGGCGGTTTATCCCATCATGTTCACACGGTGACCGCACCCGCTATTTTCTGAAAGTCCAAGACGGTTGCGATTATTACTGCACCTACTGCACCATTCCGATGGCACGCGGGCGCAGCCGTTCGGGCAGCATCGGCGACATAGTGGCGCAAGCCCGTGAAGCGGCTGCCAACGGAGGTAAAGAGATAGTCATCACGGGGGTCAACATCGGAGATTTCGGCAAGGGACGCGATGACACGTTTTTAGACCTAATCAAAGAGCTTGACCGGGTCGACGGTATAGAGCGTTACCGCATATCGTCGATAGAACCTAACTTGCTCACGCCTGAGATTATCGACTTTGTCGCAGGTTCGCGGAGCTTTATGCCCCACTTCCACATACCGCTGCAATGCGGGTCGGACGCAGTGTTGAAACTGATGCGCCGACACTATGACACGGCTCTTTTCCGCGACAGAATAGAGCTGATTAACCGTTCGCTACCTGACGCGTTTATCGGGGTCGACTTGATAGTCGGGGCTCGCGGTGAGACACCCGACGAGTTCAAAGCGTCGCACGATTTCATCGAATCGCTCGCTATCTCACAGTTGCACGTTTTCCCCTACTCTGAGCGTCCCGGGACGAAAGCCCTGTCAATCGACCATGTCGTGTCTCAAGAAGAGAAACACCGCCGCACCCGCGTGATGCTGAACCTCTCGGAGAAAAAGCTGTCGGAGTTTGCCGAACGTTTCAAGGGACAGACGCGGCGGGTGTTGCTGGAACACGGTCATGACGGAGATATGTCGGGCTTCACCGACAACTACCTGAAAGTGAGGGTGACGGCCGACAAGTCATTGGACAACAGCGTGGTCAACGTGAAACTAAACGAGATAATAAACGGCGGCGAGGAAATCGCCGGGGAGGTATGCCTATGAAAGATTGGAAGTACAAGCCGCTGCAGCTGATGCTCGCCGCGGGTTCACGAATGCCGATGTGGATGCTCTATGGATTGTCTGACATGATTTTCGCAGTGCTCTATTATATAGTGAGATACCGCCGCAATGTGGCACTGAAGCATATATCCGACTCGTTTCCCGAAAAAAGCGAGCGAGAACACCGCCAAATCTGCCGCCGGTTTTTCCGCAACTTCGCCGACTACATCGTAGAGACAATCAAACTGGGGCATATTTCAGACAGCGAAATCAAACGCCGGATGACCTTCGAGGGAATCGAAGAGGTCGACAGGCTGATGAGCGAGGGGAAATCAATCGTGGCTTACTTCGCCCACACGTTCAACTGGGAGTGGGCACCGTCAATAACCTTGTGGAGCGGATTGAAAGCGGGTGTTGACGCCGAGTTCTGCCAAGTTTACCGCCCGCTGCGCAACAAATGGTTTGACGCATATATGCTCAAGATACGCAGCCGCTTCAAGCCGCGGTCATTTCCAAAGAGCAGCGTTCTTCGCGACTTGCTGAAATTGCGCAAAGCCAATATGCCATCAATCACCGGCTTTATGAGCGACCAGAAACCGAGCCACGGCGACCCGACGCGGGTGCTTATGTTCCTCAACCACCCGACGGCGTTTATCACCGGGACTGAGACTCTTGCTTCAAAACTCGGGATGGCTGTGGTCTACTGGGACATGGTGAAGACCTCTCGGGGACACTATACCATCAAAATGAAGCTGCTCACAGAGGACGCGTCGAAACTGCAGCCGATGGAGCTAACCGACCAATACGCTGCCCTGCTCGAAGAGACAATAAGAAGAGACCCCGCCAACTGGCTGTGGACCCACAAACGTTGGAAATGGCCAGTGACGTTACCCGTAAACGACCTACCGAATGGCACCAAACAGCAATAAACCGATAGCGGTCATAATCCTAAACTGGAACGGCGAAAAACTTCTTGACGAGTTCCTACCCCAAGTGACGGCCACCACCCCTGCCGACATCGCCGACGTGATTGTGGCAGACAACGGCAGCACCGACGGCTCGACAGCACTACTGAAGGAGAAGTTCCCGACGGTAAAAATCATTGAGTTTGATAAGAACTACGGGTTTGCCGAGGGGTATAACAAAGCGATAGAACTGACGCAGTACCGCTACACGGTGTTGCTCAACTCAGACGTTGCTACCGCCGACGGATGGCTGCGCCCGCTTTATGATTACATGGAGTCGCACCCCGCCACGGGTGCCTGCCAGCCTAAAATAAGGTCGTACCGCGAGCCGGGACTGTTTGAATACGCCGGAGCGTCGGGAGGATTTATAGACCGCAACGGTTACCCATATTGCCGCGGACGTATGTTTGCGAGCGTAGAGAGGGATGAGGGTCAATATGACGATGTCATACCGATTTTCTGGGCAACCGGGGCCGCACTGATGGTGAGGTCTGACCTGTATCTGAAAGCAGGCGGTCTGGACAAAGAATTTTTTGCCCACATGGAGGAGATAGACCTATGCTGGCGCATTTTGCTGTCGGGATATGATATAGTCGCCGTGCCACAAAGCGTGGTGTACCATCTCGGCGGAGGAAGTCTGCCGGCATCAAACCCGCGGAAGACTTATCTTAATTTCCGCAACAACCTGTTGCTGCTCCACAAAAACCTGCCGCCGAGAAGCCGCAGGATAACTTTGCTACGCCGCCGTCTGCTCGACACAATAGCGTTCATGAAGTTTGCCTTGACGATGGATTGGGGAAACGCCAAGGCGGTGGTTAAGGCTCACTGTGATTTTCGACGCATGAGGAAGATGTACAAGACCACGGTGGCTCGCGACCTGCTACTCGAACGCCGTGATTGCCGCGTGAATCTTCTGACGGCATATTACGTGCGGGGCATACGGCGGTTCTCGCAATTGTATTGAAGAATTTTTCAGAATTTATTGTTTTTTGGGGTTTTAGCCGGGCATTGCATAGCGGTAATACCCGGCTACTCAGAAAGGATTCCCTGTCGGGAATCGTTAACATTACCATTTAAGTCAGGCCTGTCAGACAATTCCGATACCGCAAATGCAAACATTATTTCTACAGACTCCTAAAATTTATTCACATTCGGGGTAGCGTTTTAACATTTCAACCGTGTTCTGCAACTGACCCAAATCGTTTCCAACTATTTTTATATATTACGAACCTTCAAGCGATAAATTGTTATTGTCTTAGCCGCTCTTTTGTGTTATTCTTCTTCAAATAGTTTTAGCTGTGGGTGATTGCGTTTGAGAGTTTCTGCTATCGGTCTATTTTCGATGAAATCCTTGATTGCCGTAGCCACAAACTTTCCTAAATTCACTGGCACAGCGTTACCAATCATCTGCTCTATATCACTCTTAGTGCCTACGAAATTATAAGTTTCAGGAAATGTTTGAATCATACTCCGTTCTTTGGTGGTAAGAGGTCTGATTCCTTCGAGACTTTCTACCGGGTCGTTTGCGTGGATCGGGTAGCCAGCAGGGATGGGTCTATTTACTCCCCTTATAGTGGGACTGGGTTCGTTCACGCTAAAAACCCCTCTTCTAGCATAGCTCCTAGGGTGTCTATAGTAATACTCGACATCTATCCTATCCCCCAAATAATCCTTAACGGTCATTTCCTTTTTAGATAGATTTTGAAGAATATATGGCTGAAGTGAATCGTCTTTAGCCCCTAATTTGCCTATAAGAAAGAATCGTTTTCTTTTCTGCGGAACACCACATAATGCAGCGTTAAGTACTATCTGAGTAAGTCCATAACCTGCATCTCTGAATATAGATTTAGCTTCAACTAATTTATTTGTTTTAGTGATGGTCGCTACATTTTCCATTACAAACCATTCGGGGCGAATATTTGAAATGATTCTTGCATAGCAAAGTGTTAAGTTGCCCCGGCCGTTATCTTCATTTCTTAGCCCCGCACTGCTGAAGTCCTGACACGGTGGGCCACCTATAATCATATCAGGTTTATATGCCGAAATATGCTTACTTGCATCTTCGACATTTGAAAGATCCACCTGATTTATTGGGTGATTGAAGTTTAGATTATAAACATCAATTGCAGCGGACCAGTTGTCATAGCCTGCTACCACATTAAAGCCTGCGGACTCAAAGCCCAAACTTAGTCCACCACAACCACAAAATAAATCTACGATATTCATCTTTCAAAAAGGTCGGGACTGTTAACCAATACAGCGTCAAATCTTCTTTCGGGACTAAGAAGATTCTGGCCACCACCTAAAATAATATTCTTTATGTCGTATTTAGAAATCCTGGGGTGTTCAAGCTCGGCACACTGAAGAAATTCAAACGTTTGTGTTCCACTCAAAGCATAAGCCTTATCATTGGCTATATTATAGGAATGAAGCCTAACTATTCTTCTATAGTCAAACTGTCCGTAAACGCCTGTGTATTCTAAAAGCATTAAATAAATCCAAATAATAGTTCTCATTGGTCGAGTGATTTTCTTATTACTTGAACTGTCGCTTCTATTGCACATCTGTATAACCGCAAGATTTGACCACACAAAAACATCTAAACAATCATCAGCCAGAATAGATTTTCCGCCTTTAGTTTTCCATATCGGCTGAACTATAAGCGGTGTCTGCTTTTTATTTAAGTAAGAGCTAATGGTGAGCACAGCCTGAAGAATCTTATCATAATGAGGAAGCACCTCTTCCGGTTCTTCCCAGTGATTGATTCTAGGCACAGAGTTAAGCATAGCCCTTAGTTTTTCTTTTTCTCCAGTCGTCTTAAAGCTATTGCAGATGCTACAAGCAATGAAATTAATTGTAGGGGGTCTCACTACAATTTCACAACTATATTTATTTTCTTCAAGATTCTTTGTAGTGCTATCAGGCAACGCAGTTAGTTTGATTTCCAACCCGATTAAAGGTGTGTCATTCTCTGTTGCCGTATCTAACATTACTAAATCTATCTTTTCTCTTTCGCCGGTATAAAACTTATCGTAGGCTGGAAAACTAGCTTCATAATTGTAAAAGGCATTTTCAGCCAAAGGATCTATCCTAAATAAGTCTGCGCCACTGATATACTTGTGGATAACATTGTTATTTTTGTCTGTGCAAATGTACACCGGTTCAACGCCTATATGACTCATATAGGCTACAAGGGAAGCAGGGAAAGAACTGTTAAACTGGTTTTTACCCCAGTAGTATTCTTGAGTGTAATCCCTGCTAGAATTGTTGTGATTTTGGGCAAATAACCCAGGCTCTAGCTGCGCCATTCCTATTCAGATGAATATATTAGTTTGCGAATTTACAAAAAAAACAGCAAACATCACCTATTATCCTAAGGGCGTTTGCAGATCCCATCATTGACTTACTCTAAATCCGAAGTAGTCTAGCAAAATGTTCTACAGTTAAGCAACAATAGCTTCTAAGCAGGTCATTTTGTTTCATCTGCCTCTGAATCATCATATAGCATTTCGAACTCATCAGTTGCGAACGTGCACTTTAAGGATCAGTAGATATTTAGTGGGGAGAGAGTTATTCAACAATAAAAAAATAGCGAACTATACGGAATATGGGAAATGATTGTTTGAAGATGTTGGCTCAGATAGTACTGCCACCCAAATTCTTGATTATTTTACAATCGCCGGAGTATCGCAAACAGCAGCTTCAACCTATATTTCTTGTGTCGCATATTTGCGAGCGTAGAGAGATGAGGGGCAAGATGATGGCAAAGCAATCTTTGCAGATTGCGGCGGGAGGGGCGAGCGCAACAGCCGGGCATTGCCTGACGGCAATATCCGGCTAACCGATGATGTGTTCTTTTTTTTTGGGGGGGGTAGAATCAATGGCGGCGAGCGGAGAGGGCTGGCGAGCGGAGAGGGGAAAAAGAAGCGACCCGGGCGAGATGCCCGGGTCGCAAACGTTATTTAAAGAAATAATCGTCGGTTAAATTATTTGTCGATAGTGCAGATGGCTACACGGTTCCAGCTGTCTTCTTCGAACATATTGCCAACGCCTTCGCCTTGAGCAGTGATGCGGTCAGCAGCGACTTTGTATTTCTTAACCAAAGCGGTCTTAACTGCTTCAGCACGAGCTGCGGCAATCTTAGCGTTAACCTCGGCGCTACCTTCGGGAGAAGCGTAACCCTTAACGATAACTTTAGCATCGGGGTGGTTCTTGAGATATTTAGCAATCATCTCGATGTTGGGCTGTTGGTCAGCTTGGATCTTAGAAGAACCTTGACGATAGAATACGTAGCGAACAGAGTTGATGGTGTTAGAAACTACTTCTTTCACGACAGCTTTGCGAGCTTCGCAAGCAGCGAGTTCAGCAGCGAGACCGTTAGCCTTAGCCTGCCATGCGTTAGAAGCGGCTACGCAACCGTCGAGCTGACCGCGGAGGTCGTTGATTTGAGCGTTGAGAGCGTCAACCTCAGCCTGGTCGTAAGGACGAACGCAAGTGAAACCGGGGTTGATGTTGTAAGCAACGCTGGCGAAGAGGTTGAAAGAAGCAAGGCGAGCGTCGTAAGCAGCAGAGTGGTAAGCGCTAACAGCGTTGCTCATATTGTAAACCACAGAGGGTTTGAGAGAAACGGTGAGGTTTTTGTTAACGTTGTAGTTGAAGCTAAGACCAGCCTTGGTTGCGAAGTAAGAATAGTTACGATAGCCGGCAGCGTGAACACAGTTGTAGTAGCAACCCCAGCCTGCACCGGCGATAAGGTCGATATCAAACTTGCGAGCCTCGCATTTGTAACCACCGATGAGGTTGAAGAGGTTAACACGGCCATAGAGACCAACATAAGAGTTGTCGATAGCTGTCTGGCTGTAACCGGGACCGTACTCCCAAGAAGAAGTGTTGATAGTAGCGTAGCCTTCAACACCCATACCGAAAGTAGGGGTAATCATTTTGTCAACGTGGATACCGAAACCACCGCGGATGTCTTTGAAGAAATCACCGCCTTTGAGGGGAGCAAGAGCACCACCATCAATACCTACTTGGATGTTGTCAGTCAATTTAGGAGTGGCAATTGCTTGCTCTGCCTCCTGAGCTTGCGCCGCGAATACACCGAATGCAGCAGCAACTAAAAGAATTGATTTTTTCATTTTGTAAGGTAGATAACGTTGTTAAATTTGGAACAAAGATATAACATTAGTATGAAATAAAAAAACATTTTTAGAAAAAATTGACGAAAATGGTTAATAGACAACCTTTTTAGGCTAAAATTCCGTTAAAACTAATCGCATAAAGCACCTATTCCGCTAACACCCAAGCAATTAATGCCAATATTACGATACCGATTATATATACAAGTAAGAAGTGATTGGTTCACACTATATCCATAATACATTTCATCGATGCCGAATGTCTGCATTAAACGGCAACCCGCTGACGCAATAGTTCGGAGGTTATTCCGTTATATTGTATATCATAGTACTAATTAGACAACATTCAGATTATGAAAAAAATCATGCTTATGTTGAGCGCAATAGCTCTTTGCCTTTCGCTCAATGCCGCAGATGTGACGACCTGCAATAAAGTTGAATCGGGCTGCAAGGCCAAAGTTGAGTGTCAAAAAGCCGACTGCAAAAAAGCCGACTGCAAGAAAGCCGACTGCAAGAAAGCT
>CAZECG010000002.1:0-21325 GCA_964510535.1 uncultured Muribaculaceae bacterium | reverse complement strand
ATGCAAGAAAGCTGACTGCAAAAAGGCCGACTGCAAAAAAGCTGAATGCAAGAAATAAAACCAGTGTAATAGACTCATGAAGGGGAGCGACTCTACAAATCGCTCCCCTTCATGCATCTATTAATCTGCAAAAAGATGGTTACGGAGTTATGGTTTCAATCGTTGCTTATAGTAATCGACGATGTCGTCGATGGAGATGCCCAGCATCTCCATTTCACGGAATAGTTCGGCGAGGGTTGTGTTGAAAAATTCTTGGCGTCGCGCCTGCATCACGCGTCCGGGCGCATCAGGAGCGAGAAAGAATCCCAATCCGCGCCGCGGCATGATTATTTCGGCTGACTGGAGAGTCTCCAGGGCTTTCAGTACGGTGTGAGTGTTGACGGACAAAGCCATCGCAAGCTCCCTGACCGACGGGATTTTCCCGTCAGGAGGCCACGCTCCCGAAAGTATGCGCGTGTAGCAATAGTCGACAATTTGCTGATATATGGGTCTATCTGTTTTAAAATCCATTGGCACTCTAACTTTTTTTAGATTTGACGGTTGCGTATGCGGCGAAGTAGCAGATAACCAAGCAGAATGCTCACAATGGCCGTAATGCTCGATATAACAATCATCATGAGTCTCATGACCGGCAATTCATACATTTCTTCCACCATCGCCTGCGCGTTTCCGGAATTACCCTCGACGATTTCGCCGAACTGGAGAAATCCGTCGAAGATTCCTGATGTAAAGGCCATTATTATACCGAATATGGAGCTAATAATGCCGACGACGATTCCTGAACCGATGACAAATCCGACTCCCGCCAAAGTGCGATTACGGGTGAAAGCTGTCACGCCAAAAAGACAAGCCACAATGCCAATCACGTCACTGAAGACACCGATGCCGTAGGTGTACCCAATCATCTGACTGCGCTGGGTCAAGAAAGCCGTATAGTCTTGGAGACGCTCAACCCCTAAAATCATCGTTGCCGCGAGATGAAACGCACCGGCGGTCAGCATCGTCAACACAGGAACGACAATCAGGAAGTAAAGCAGATAGAATACGAATTTCTCATCGGCACGCACCGGCAGCATAGTTTCGCAGACAAGGGCATTGCTTCTCGCCAGCATCAAGGGGCCGAAACTAATCAGCATCGACAGACCGGAAACGGCAAACGAGCTTTCCGCGGGAAACGGCGACAGAGCCATGAACAGCCCCATCAGATATATGCCTGCGGCTACAAGCGGCCAAAGCCACAACTGCATTTTTAGCACAGGAGAATAGTAAGTCCACACGGTGGCGACGTGTCGCCACGAGAAAGAGCCGTCATGCCGCAAAGCAGCGGTTGATAATGTGTCCATGTTTGCAATCAAGAGTTAAGTTGGCGTAAAACACCCGATATAGCGGCATCAGATGACAGCGCGCTATAAAGGGCGGTGAAATTAATGTCGCTCTCGATGGTGCCGTCGTTTGGCACAATCGAGCGGTAACCTCCAATCTCTTCCTCGGCGTAGAGCGCGCCGGGGACGGGGGCGGGGGTGAATACGAAAGCGAGTTTATCGAGGATGGAGTAGATTGGGGCGTTCAGCACCAACCGCCCGCGACGCACCATCATGACGTTTTCAAAAAGGTTTTTAAGATCCCATACGGTATGGGTGGAGACAATCACCGTCTGAGTGTCGGTCATAGATTGCATCAGAATCTTTTGCAATGCTTTCTTGCCTGTGATGTCAAGCCCATTGGCCGGTTCGTCAAGGAGCAGGACGTCGGTGCGCAGTGACAAGGCGTAGGCAATCGCAGCTTTCTTGCGGTTTCCGAGCGATAAGGCTCTGAGCATTTCCGTCCCGGTGAGGTCCATAGCCTTGAGATTGGAGCGCAGCAACGCCTCGTCGAACGAGGGAAAGAAGCAGGCGTGAGTGGCGACAAGTTCATTGATTGTGGCAGCCGGCCATAGCATATTATCGGCAAGGAAAAAAATGCGGCTCATGGTCGACGGCTCGCGGCGGGACACATTGGCACCATCGAGTGTGCAACGGCCCGACTGCGGGAAAAGCAGGCCGGCGATGACGTGCAAGAGGGTTGTTTTACCTGCGCCGTTCTCCCCCATCAACAGATGTAGCCCGGGGAGAATGGCGGCGTTGACATCGACCAATGCGTGGCGGCCGTTGTTGTAGGTATAATTCAGGTTTTCGCAAAGAATCATATTAGAATCTGTTTCTAGTTTACGGGGGTTACTTCATAGCCGGCCTTCTTGAGCAGGGCGAGCAGTCCTCGCTCGCCGGGAAGATGACCTGCGCCGACAACAAACATAATCGGCTTTTCGGCAATGAGCGAGGGGATTTGCCGCATCCAGTTGTCATTGCGGTTGAAAATCATACGGGCGGCCTCGTCTGAGGTCATGCCGAGCAGGGGGTCGTTCATCAGCGTCAGCATCCCGTCGATGTCTTGTACGGCATAAAGCTCGGCAAGACGTTTGGCGGCTAACGTGGCATACATATCCTGGGAGAGCGAGCGGACAAGCGAAGCGGCCTGCACCGAGACAGGAGCGCCAAAAAGAAGTTTCAATTGGTCTTCGGCTGTCTCAAGTCCGCCAGTCGACTTTTTCTGTTTTTTGCCCATTTTCTGGATTTTCGTGTCGATTTGGTCGGCGGGGTTAAACTCCGGGAACGCCGCCAATGTCTGTAAGGCTGAAATCTGCATACCGACAATAGCGGGTGTCATGGTGTCGAATTTGTCGGCCGTGAGCATATTGTTGGTGTATTTTTTCACAATCTCGTCGAGCAGCTTGAACTGGTCGGGGGTGAGGACTTTTGACAGAGTGCTGTCGGAAGGAGCTTCGCCGTATTTCTTGGCAAGTTGCTGAACTTTTTCTTCATTGAGTTCGCCCTCCTCCACCTCGCCATAAATCGCCTCTACGCCGTTTAAAGCGGCATCGAATCCTTTTATATCGCTAAGCATCGACGAGGGTGCGAAGTGGTGCGTGCCCATAACATAGGAATCGCCATTGGCTCCGTTGCCCGACACTTTGTAAAGCACTTGCGCTTTCGCACCGAACGTTGCGAAAATCATCGTGAACGACAGTATTAATTCTTTCATCTTCTCAAATCTTAAAATAATGAAAATCTAATCGGTTTTACCTTAATGGTGTTGTAGCTAACTACAACACTGCAAATGTACGCACTTTTTTTATTTGCGCAAATTTTTTCCCAAGTTTTTCCAAAAAAATTTAGAGACGACAAATCGGCCGAAACAAGTCGGCTCAGGGCAATAGGAAACGTGGAGGCGGCGGAGCTGACCACCGCAACAACCTTATTTTTTTAGAGCAAAGCGATAGAAATTAATGGGTTGGCGGACATCACATCCCTTATGGCTGAAATTGCGCAACAGCTCAAACTGATAGTCGCCGAGGTAGGGCGACATAAGCTTATCGGCGTCATTGCGGCCGACGACGAGGTATCCCGCGGAGGGAAGCTCCGCATCGAAACGGCGCAAGCGGTCAGCAAGATAGAAGTTTATGGTATAATAGCGCAACATCGGGTCGTCAACAAGGGTGTAAATCCCGTCAGTGGGGGAAACCATACCGGCTATGTCGCGCGCTACCGGCAAGTCGCTTTTGGGATTCAGCACTCCGGGCTGGTAGACTGATGAGAAACTCCAGTAGATAAGCACAACCGTACCGACACCCCAGGCGAAGCAGTTGCGGGCCGATTCACGGAACAACGATACCACCAACGATAACCCTGCGCCAAACGACAGGGCAAGCGTCAGCACACCCACCACGCCGACATCAACCGACATCAGCCCGCTAACCGACCGCCGGAGCGAGCCACCCCCTACCCCTTCGAGCACGCCGAAACGAATCGCAGCGAACAACATGGGTGCAGCCATGGCAAGAAAGGCGATGATGGCGCAATAGAGCCTAACCATACGCGGCCCGACAACGACCATGCGGCGCATATATATAGCTATAAAGTAAGCAATGAATGGGTAGACCGGCAGGAGGTAGACGCTGCGTTTACTCTCGGGGAAACAGTAGAACAGGAATATCAGCACTGCCGCCAACAACGACATACGCGTAATGGGACGCTTCGAGAGGAAATCACGCCACTGACGTTTGAACCACTCCACAATCGGCGCGCCAGCTTTTCCCGATTTGACGCGACGCAGGCTGAATAGCGTGAGCAACAGCAGCAGTGTGTAGGGGAGATACCCGGCGATGAGTGTGAGGAAGTTGTACCACACGGGATTGGCATGGGATGAATAGCTCATTTTCCCGAGAAAACGCCCGAAATTTTCTTCAAGCGCAAGGTCGAGGAACTCGCGTCCGCCTTGATTGTAGGCTGCGAGATACCATAGCGCAGGCAAGAAAAGTGACGCCGCTCCGATAGCGGCCATGGAGATGAGGGCGGGGAAGAAACGCTCGCCCTCGGTGAGCCGGAACACACCGATGACAAGACATGGGAGAATCATGCCGACCGGGCCTTTGGTTAGCACACCGCAGCTCATGAGCAGCACTGAAAGCAGTAGCCACCCGACACGATGGCCAAAGCGGTGATAGCGGTAGAGTGAGTAGATGGAGCAGACGATGAAAGCGGTCAGCAGCATATCGACTCGGCAAGCATACGCGGCTCTGTGGACCTCAAACGAGGTGAAGGTGATGAACGCGGCGGCGACAGCAACAGCACCGGAACCATGTCCGCGCGATTCACGAGTATAGAGCGAGAATCCGGCCATGACCATAGCAATACAAGCAATCGCCGACGGCAGTCGCGAGGTAAACTCGGTGACGTGACCACCAAAAAGGGCAGAAAATGCGGCTATGCACCAAGCGAGGAACGGCGGTTTGTAAGGGATGTCAGCGCCATAGGACACAGGCAGAATCCAGTCGCCTGATTGCAGCATTGAAAGCGCGACGATAGCTTCACGCGGCTCACCCTTGGTGTTGAAAAGTGTTTCGCCGAGGAACGGGATGAAGGTCACTAAAAGGATGAGCAGCAAAATGAGCCAGTTGCGACGCTGTATGGTCAAGATGTCGGTTTTCATCATCATTATGTCTTAGGAACCCGGAGGTTTGTCATTATACGACGCAAAATTACAAAACTAACGTTATATAAAAAAACCGGTCGCCATGCTGATGCACAACGACCGGCTTTTTATTGTATTCCCGGGGCGATTATGCCTGGGGACGTTTGGTCTTTTTACCGTAACCGTAAACGGCTACTTCACCAAGTTCTTCCTCGATGCGGAGGAGCTGGTTGTATTTAGCCATACGGTCAGAGCGGCTTGCCGAGCCGGTCTTGATTTGTCCGGCGTTGGTAGCCACAGCGATGTCGGCGATAGTAGCGTCTTCGGTCTCGCCTGAACGGTGAGAGATGACAGCGGTGTAGCCGTTGCGCTGAGCAAGTTCTACCGCACGGAGAGTCTCGGTGAGCGAACCGATTTGGTTAACTTTGACGAGGATAGAGTTAGCGCAACCAAGCTCGATACCTTTCTGGAGGTATTTAACGTTGGTAACGAACAAGTCGTCGCCCACGAGCTGGCAACGGTCGCCGATGAGGTCGGTAAGAATCTTCCAGCCTTCCCAGTCGTTCTCGGCCATACCGTCCTCGATTGAGTCGATAGGATAGTTTTCAACGAGACCTTTGAGGAACTCAGCTTGCTCTTGGCTGGTGTAAGTTTTGCCGTTTTCTTCTTTGGGAGCGCCGTTGTTGAGGTGGCTGTAGTGGTATTTGCCATCTTCATAGAACTCAGAAGAAGCGCAGTCAAGGCCGATAGTCACGTCTTTGCCGGGTTTGTAACCAGCGAGTTCGATAGCTTTGATGATGCAGTTAAGAGCATCCTCAGTGCCGTCGAGGCTGGGAGCGAAACCGCCTTCGTCGCCGACTGCGGTAGAGAGGTTGCGCTCTTTGAGCACTTTCTTGAGGTTGTGGAACACTTCGGTACCCATGCGGATGCCTTCTTTGAACGAAGCAGCACCAATGGGGCGAATCATGAATTCCTGGAAGCAGATGGGAGCGTCGGAGTGAGCACCGCCGTTGATGATGTTCATCATGGGAACGGGGAGAGTGTAAGAGTTGCAACCTCCGATGTATTTGTAGAGGGGGAGGTCGAGGTAGTCGGCAGCGGCTTTAGCTACGGCGAGAGAAACACCGAGGATTGCGTTAGCGCCGAGGTTTGACTTGGTGTCGGTGCCGTCGAGCGCGAGCATTTTCTCGTCGATGGCTATTTGGTCAAGCGCGCTCATTCCAACGAGAGCTTGGGCGATGGGGCCGTTAACGTTAGCGACAGCTTTAGTGACGCCTTTGCCCATATAGCGCGATTTGTCACCGTCGCGAAGCTCGAGGGCTTCGTTAACGCCGGTTGAAGCTCCAGAGGGGACTGAAGCGCGACCGCGCGCACCTGATTCAAGCATTACGTCAACTTCGACAGTGGGATTGCCGCGTGAGTCGAGGACTTCACGACCGATGATTTTTTCAATCTTCATAGTTGTTTTACTTTAAAAATTCAGTAAAAATATTGAGTTAAATTTCGCTCTAATAATTTCGATACAAAGGTAATAAATTTCCATCAAAAACAAGCCAGCCCGCGATACTGAAATTATCGCGGGTTGGCTTTATTAACAATTTGGATGTTGTCGGTTTATTATTCGGCAGCAGGTGCCTCGGCAACAGGTGCTTCGGCTGCGGGAGCTTCAGCTGCGGGAGCTTCAGCTGCGGGAGCGGCTTTGTCAGCGGCTTTCTTGCTGGAGCGGCGGGTGCGGCCGGCGGATTTCTTAGCGACTTTGTCCTTGAGCATATTCTCGTTGTAGTCAACAAGCTCAATCATGCACATCTGGGCGTTATCGCCAAGGCGGTTGCCGGTTTTTAAGATGCGGGTGTAACCACCGGGACGGTCAGCGATTTTCTGTGCGACTTCGCGGAAAAGCTCGGTCACGGCGTACTTGTTTTGGAGATAGCTGAAGACGAGTCGGCGGTTGCCCATAGAGTCTTCTTTGGCGCGGTTAATCAGCGGCTCGGCGTACATACGCAGGGCTTTTGCCTTGGCAAGCGTCGTGAAGATGCGCTTTTTCATGATCAGTGATATGGTCATGTTTGCGAGGAGGGCGTCACGATGGGCTTTTTTGCGGCCAAGGTGGTTGAATTTTTTATTATGTCTCATCGTTTTTACTCTTTATCTAATTTATACTTGGAAATATCCATCCCGAACGAGAGGTTCAGGTTGGCCAGCAGCTCATCAAGCTCTGTGAGTGATTTCTTGCCGAAGTTGCGGAATTTGAGGAGGTCGGTCTTGTTGAATACCACCAGCTCGCCGAGTGTCTCGACCTCTGCGCTCTTCAAGCAGTTGAGCGCACGGACCGAGAGATCCATGTCGACAAGTTTTGATTTGAGGAGTTGGCGCATATGGAGCACTTCCTCGTCAAATTCTTCGTTGTTGTCGGTGTCGGGGGTCTCAAGCGTGATTTTCTCGTCAGAAAAAAGCATGAAGTGGTAAATCAGGATTTTTGCGGCCTCTTTTAGAGCGTCTTTCGGAAGAATCGAGCCGTTGGTCGTGATTTCAAGAACGAGTTTCTCGTAGTCGGTCTTCTGATCGACGCGGAAGTTTTCGACTGAGTACTTCACATTTTTGATGGGAGTGTAAATCGAGTCGATAGCGAGGACGTTGATGTCGTCGGTAACGCTTTGATTTTCCTCGGCGGGAACCCAGCCGCGGCCCTTGTTGATTGTGAGTTCAATCTGGAAACGAGCGTCGGGATCCAAATGACAAATCACCAAGTCGGGGTTCAACACCTCGAAGCCTGAGAGGGCTTTGCTGATGTCACCGGCCTTGAATACCTCCTGTCCCGCCACGGTGATGGTTGCCTTCTCAAATTCGGTGTCTTCGACAATCTGCTTGAGGTCTACCTTTTTGAGGTTAAGGATAATGTTTGTAACATCTTCTTTAACTCCGGGGATGGTATCAAACTCATGTTTCACGCCGTCAATTTTGATAGACGAGATCGCATATCCCTCAAGCGATGAGAGGAGCACGCGACGCAGAGCGTTGCCCACGGTAATGCCATATCCCGGTTCCAAAGGTTTGAATTCAAACTTGCCGAAGAAGTTGTCGGCTTCCAGCATCAAAACCTTGTCGGGTTTTTGGAAAGTTAAAATAGCCATGGATCTTCCTTATTTATTATTTAGAATACAACTCGACGATCAACTGCTCCTTGATGTTTTCAGGGATATCCTCGCGTGCGGGCAGATGGAGGAATTTGCCTGCTTTCTGCGACTCGTCCCATTCAATCCAGGGATATTTGCTGTGGTTGAAACCAGCAAGAGCGTCGGCGATGACTTCAAGCGATTTTGCTTTTTCACGCACGCCAACGATGTCGCCTGGTTTAACCTGATAAGAGGGAATGTTGACAACTGCGCCGTTGACAGTGATGTGTTTGTGAATCACATTCTGACGTGCGGCAGCGCGTGTCGGAGCGATACCGAGACGATAAACTACGTTGTCGAGACGGCTCTCGAGGAGTTGGAGAAGAATCTCACCGGTGATACCCTTTATGCGCGATGCTTTCTCGAAGAGGTTGCGGAATTGCTTTTCCAAAACGCCATAAGTGTATTTGGCTTTTTGTTTCTCACGCAACTGGACGCCGTACTCGGATGTTTTGCGACGGCGGTTCTGGCCGTGCTGACCCGGGGGATAGTTCTTCTTAGACAAAACTTTGTCTTCGCCGAAGATAGGCTCGCCGAACTTGCGTGCGATTTTGGTCTTTGGACCTGTATATCTTGCCATTTTTGTTTTCTATTTTTTGAACGCGCGAATCCCGTTAAAGTGCAGCCGCGACCATAGAGAGGTGACTAAAATATGGTCTATTCACGTTAATAGGTTCCGACTGTGCGTTCGAGTTAAATAATAGTTACTCTAATACTAAAGAAAAGATGTTGATTGAACTTATGTGATAGCCGACCGAAAAATCGACGCCGGAATCAGACGCGGCGACGTTTCGGAGGACGACATCCGTTGTGGGGCAGCGGAGTGACATCGATAATCTCGGTCACTTCGATTCCTGCGCCGTGGATTGTGCGGATAGCAGACTCACGTCCGTTTCCGGGTCCCTTGACATAAGCTTTTACTTTTCGCAGGCCCAGGTCGTAGGCTACTTTAGCGCAATCCTGGGCGGCCATCTGCGCTGCGTAGGGAGTGTTTTTCTTAGAACCGCGGAAGCCCATCTTGCCGGCACTTGACCATGAGATGACTTGGCCTTCGCTGTTTGCTAAGCACACGATAATGTTGTTGAAAGAGGAGTGTACATGAAGCTGACCAGCTGCGTCAACCTTAACGTTTCTCTTCTTAGCTGCGACTGTTTTTTTTGCCATATTCTATTATTATTTAGTAGCTTTCTTTTTGTTAGCGACTGTTTTCTTGCGGCCCTTACGGGTGCGGGCGTTGTTTTTAGTGCTCTGACCGCGGACGGGAAGCCCGATGCGGTGACGGATTCCACGGTAGCAACCGATATCCATCAGACGTTTGATGTTGAGCTGAATTTCGCTGCGGAGGTCACCTTCCACTTTGTAGTTTGCGCTGATGACTTCGCGCACTTTAGCGGCTTGCTCGTCGGTCCAGTCTTTTACTTTGATATTTTTGTCAACGCCAGCCTTTTCCAGTATGGTGTTGGCTGCGCTGCGACCGATGCCGAAGATATAAGTCAAGGCGATTTCACCTCTTTTGTTTTGGGGGAGGTCAACTCCCACGATTCTTACTGCCATATTTGTTGACTATTTATTTTGCAAAAATAACAAAATTATCCTTGACGCTGTTTGTACTTGGGATTTTTCTTATTGATGACGTAGAGACGTCCTTTGCGACGTACAATTTTGCTGTCGGGGGTACGCTTCTTGATTGAGGCTCTTACTTTCATATTTCTTTAGTATTTTATTATTTGTATCTAAAGGCTATGCGACCTTTTGAGAGGTCGTAGGGAGACATCTCGACACGCACTTTGTCGCCGGGAAGAATTTTGATGTAGTGCATTCTCATCTTTCCCGAGATGTGCGCCGTGATTTCGTGGCCGTTGGCCAACTCGACACGGAACATTGCGTTGGACAATGCTTCGACGATTACTCCGTCTAACTCGATTGCTGCTTGTTTTGCCATATATCAACTTAAATAAATCTATCTCCCATTGCCTGTTGGATGTAGTCGAACGTCGTGAGGATTCGCGCTTCACCATCTACTACAGCCACTGTGTGCTCGTAGTGGGCTGATGGCTTGCGGTCTTTGGTGCGGCAAGTCCATCCGTCGCGTTCGATTACTATGTTGCGGCTTCCAAGGTTAATCATCGGTTCGATGGCAATGCACATTCCGTTGCGGATGACCGCGCCGGTGCCTCGACGACCGTAGTTGGGGACTTCGGGGTCTTCGTGCATTTTCCTACCGATACCGTGCCCGCACATTTCACGGACCACGGTGTAACCTCGGGCTTCGCAGTAGGTCTGTATGGCATTGGCGATGTCGCCTATGCGTTTGTCGACCTTGCAGGCCGCTATCCCTTTGTAGAGCGATTCTTTAGTGGTGACGAGCAGTTTCATGACTTTCTCGTCGACCTGGCCCACGGGGAATGTGTAGCACATATCTCCGTTGTAGCCGTCAAGCTCGACAACTGTGTCGATGCCGAGAATGTCGCCTTCGCGAAGGGCGTAGTTTGAAGGGAACCCGTGGACGACCGTTTCATTGACTTCGATACATAACGTCGCGGGGAAGCCCCCATATCCGAGGCAGGCAGGCTTTCCGCCGTTGTCCAGGATAAACTCCCGGGCAACGGTGTCAAGCTTGTGGGTTGTGACACCGGGAGCGATATGCTTGGCAACCTCGCCCATAGCTTGGCTGACAAGCGTGCAAGCGGATTGCATCTTTTCGATTTCCTGTGGTGTCTTTAGATAAATCATTCTTTAGTTTCTAATGTAGCTGTCATTTAACGCCGGATTAATAAGCGCTGCCGGTTGTGCGGCCTTTAATCTTACCATCCTTCATCAAACCATCGTAGTGGTGCATCATCAAGTGGCTCTCGATTTGCTGGAGAGTGTCGAGCACGACACCAACCATAATCAGCAGCGATGTGCCGCCGAAGAATTGCGCGAAGTTCTGGCTTATGCCGAAGAAACGCGCGAACGCGGGGAGAATTGCCACCACTCCGAGGAACAGTGATCCGGGGAGCGTGATGCGTGACATAATCAAGTCAAGATACTCAGCGGTTTTCTTGCCGGGTTTAACGCCGGGGATGAAGCCGTTGTTGCGCTTCATGTCTTCAGCCATCTGAGTGGGGCGTACAGTGATTGCGGTGTAGAAGTATGTAAACGCCACAATCATCACGAAATATACGAAGTTATACCAGAATCCATTGATGTCGGAGAACGCTGCGAAGAAGCTCGAAGAGTCTTCACCCGCGCCGAATCCGGCAAGCGTGATGGGGATGAACATAATCGCTTGGGCGAAGATGATAGGCATCACACCGGCTGCATTAACCTTGAGTGGAATGTACTGGCGCGCTCCACCATATTGCTTGTTGCCGACAATGCGTTTGGCATATTGCACGGGGACTTTGCGTGTTCCCTGGACGAGCAAAACGGCACCCACAGTCACGGCGAAAAGCAGTAACACTTCTACAATGAACATTATCAGACCGCCTTCTGACCCGGTAGACCCCGGAAGACGGCTGGTAAACTCATAGAATAGCGCCCCCGGGAGACGGGCGATGATGCCCACGAGGATTATGAACGAGATACCGTTTCCGATACCGCGGTCGGTTATGCGCTCACCAAGCCACATGATGAACATGGAGCCTGCTGCGAGGATTATGGTCAGGTAACACACGGTCAAGAAGCCCATGTGAGTGTTACCGCCGGCGGCGTTAACCTGTACCTGGATGTTGACAAGGAAGGCAGGGCCCTGGAGCAAGAGAATCAGCACAGTGAGGTAGCGCGTGTACTGATTGAGTTTTTGGCGTCCGCTCTCACCCTCTCTCTGCATTTTCTGGAAAGAAGGGAGCACCATGCCCAAAAGCTGTATCACGATGGATGCAGTGATGTAGGGCATGATACCGAGAGCGAAAATCGAAGCCTGCGAGAACGCACCGCCCGAGAACATATCGAGCAGCTGCATCAAGCCGCTTTTGTTGGTGAAGTTGGACAACGCGTCAAGTTCAGCGGGTGAGATGCCCGGAAGCACCACATAGCAGCCAAGACGGTAGACCAGCACCAGCAAGAGCGTCACGAGAAGACGTTTGCGCAGTTCTTCAATCGTCCAAATGTTTTTTATGGTTTCAACAAATCTCATTATTTCTCGATTTTATTGATTGAACCACCTACAGCTTCGATGGCCTGTTGAGCGGCGGCAGAGAAGGCGTTGGCCGAAACTTCAAGTTTCTTGGTAAGGGTGCCTTTAGCGAGAATCTTCACCAAATCCTTGTTGTTGATGTAACCGGCCTCGCGGAGCTCCTCGATACCGATGCGTTGAAGCTGTTTAGCTTCGGCGAGAGCCTCGAGGTCACGAAGATTGATAGCCTTGAACTCAGTACGGTTGGGGTTCTTGAAGCCGAATTTGGGAAGACGGCGCTGGAGAGGCATTTGACCACCTTCAAAACCGATTTTGCGGCTGTAACCAGAACGTGATTTGGCACCTTTGTGGCCACGGGTAGAAGTTCCACCCTTTCCGGAGCCCGGACCGCGACCGATTCTGGTTTTCTTTTTAACCGATCCAACGGCGGGTTGCAAATTACTTAAATCCATAGTCGTAAATTATTTTAAGCGTTGGTCACTTCTACCAAATGACGAACTTTGTTAACCATACCCATCACAGAGGGGGTGTCATCCATAACCACAGTGTGATGCATTTTTCTCAAGCCGAGGGCATCGAGAGTGCGTTTCTGAACCGCCGGGCAGTTGATGCGGCTCTTTATCTGAGTGATTTTAATTTTTGCCATTTTGAATAAGCGGGATTAACCTTTAAACACTTTTTCGACGGCCACACCGCGGTTTTGAGCGATGGTTGCCGGGCTTCTCATCTCGTCGAGGGCGGCGATAGTAGCCTTCACAAGGTTGTGGGGGTTTGACGAACCCTTTGACTTTGCGAGGACGTCGGTGATTCCGACACTCTCAAGAACGGCGCGCATAGCACCACCGGCTTTCACACCGGTACCGTGGCTTGCGGGCTTGAGGAGTACACGCGAACCGCCGAACTTAGCGAGCTGTTCGTGAGGAATCGTTCCCTTGTGGACGGGGACTTTGATAAGGTTTTTCTTTGCGGCTTCAACGCCTTTGGCAATAGCGGCGGTAACCTCATTGGCTTTACCGAGGCCCCAACCGACGATGCCGTTTTCATTACCAACGACAACGATAGCGGCGAAAGTGAATGTGCGACCGCCCTTGGTAACTTTTGTCACGCGGTTGATGGCCACGAGACGGTCTTTCAACTCTAAGTCGGTTGTTGATTTTACTTTGTTATTTCTTTTTGCCATAATCGTTTAAAATTTAAGTCCGCCTTTGCGAGCGGCGTCAGCCAATGATTTAACTCTGCCGTGGAAGAGGTAACCGTTGCGGTCGAAGACCACTTCGGTAACACCGGCTGCGATAGCTTTGGCTGCGATAGCCTCACCTACTTTAGCGGCGATTTCCGATTTGGTTCCCTCGGCGATACCTTTTGACGATGCGGCAGCCAGAGTCGCGCCTTTGAGGTCGTCAACGAGCTGCACATAAATCTGCTTGTTAGAGCGGAAGACCGTCATACGCGGGCGCTGAGCAGTGCCAGAGATTTTACCGCGGATGCGAGCCTTGATTTTATTTCTTCTTTGTTGCTTTGAAAACATGATTGAGTCTATTTTACTTATTTAGCACCAGCCGATTTACCTGATTTACGACGAATGATTTCGCCGACAAACTTGATACCTTTGCCCTTGTAAGGCTCGGGCTTGCGGAGCGAGCGGATTTTAGCGCACACCTGTCCGAGGAGTTGCTTGTCGCCGCTTTCGAGAATAATCAACGGGTTTTTGTTACGTTCTGATTTAGCCTCAACCTTGATTTCGGCGGGAAGTTTGATATATATAGCGTGAGAGTAACCGAGAGACAGCTCAAGCACTTGGCCGGTAGCGGCTGCACGGTAACCCACACCCACTAATTCCAATTCTTTGCGATAGCCCGTGGAAACGCCGACAACCATATTGTGGATGAGGGCGCGATAGAGACCGTGGAGTGAACGGTGTTCCTTGTCATCGCTCGGACGGGTCACGATTACATGGCCGTCTTCAACTTTGACTTCGATATCGGGGTTGATGGCTTGTTTGAGTTCGCCTTTGGGGCCTTTTACAGTCACGATGTTATTGTCGGCTTTCACAGTTACGCCGGCAGGGATCTCAATGGGAGCTTTACCTATTCTTGACATGATGATTTACCTCCTATAAGATTAGTAAACATAACAAAGGACTTCGCCGCCCACTTTCTCCTCGGCTGCCTTTTTGTTGGTCATTACGCCTTTGGAGGTTGACAGGATTGCGATACCTAAACCATTTAACACTCGGGGCATATCTTTGTAGCCTGTGTACTGACGCAGACCCGGGCGCGATACGCGCTTGAGGGCCTTAATGGCGTTGACTTTGTCAACCGGGTCGTACTTTAAGGCGATCTTGATAGTGCCGGCGGGGGTTTCACCCTCTATAAACTTGTAATTAAGTATATAGCCTTGTTCAAAAAGAATCTTAGTGATTTCTTTTTTCAAGTTTGAGGCCGGAATCTCGACTACGCGGTGCTGAGCCTTGATTGCGTTCCTCAATCTCGTCAAATAATCTGCTATTGGATCAGTCATTTTGTTGTTGTTTTAAATTGATTGGGCCTATCCCAACAATATTTAATATTCTCTCGTTGTCTCGTCTCGCCCGGGCGGGCGCGAAGCTGCTGGCGGAGAGAATATGATAGTTACCAGCTCGCTTTCTTAACACCGGGGATAAGTCCTGCCGAAGCCATTTCGCGGAATTGGATACGTGAGATTCCGAATTGGCGCATATAGCCTTTGGGACGACCGGTGATTTTGCAACGATTGTGCACGCGGATTGGATTGCTGTTTTTGGGGAGCAACTGGAGCTGCTGAGCTGCCTCGTAGGCTTCGGCACGCTTCTCCTCATCGACGCCTGAATTTACAATCTTCTTGAGCTCGGCACGCTTTTGAGCGTACTTCGCCGCAAGACGGGCGCGCTTAACCTCGCGGGCTTTCATTGATTCTTTTGCCATGTGAGTCGTTTAGTTTTTAGCGTTTTTAAAGGGAAGACCGAACTGTTTGAGCAGAGCGAAACCTTCTTCATCGGTGTTGGCCGATGTGACGAAAGTGATGTTCATACCCATCAGCTTGGAGATGTTGTCGATGTTGATTTCGGGGAAGATTATCTGCTCGGTGATGCCGAGGGTGTAGTTACCGCGGCCGTCGAGTTTTCCTTCGATACCTTTGAAGTCGCGGATACGGGGCAGAGCCACGCGCACCAGACGCTCCATGAACTCATACATCTTTTCTTTGCGCAGTGTGACCATCACACCGATGGGCATCTTTTTACGCACTTTGAAGTTAGAGATGTCCTTCTTTGAGAGGGTTGCCACGGCTTTTTGGCCGGTGATGGCAGTGAGTTCGTTGAGGGCGGTCTCGATAATTTTCTTATCTTGGGTTGCCTCGCCGAGACCCTGGTTGATGACGATTTTCTTCAACCGGGGTACCTGCATCACAGTGGTGTAGTTGAATTCCTTCATGAGAGCGGGGACAATGCGCTCCTTGTAGTCTTTTTTCAGTGTTTGGGTGCTCATTACTTAATCTCCTCTCCTGATTTTTTGGAATAGCGTACCTTTTTGCCGTTATCGTCTATGCGATGGCCTACACGGGTGGGCTTGCCAGACTTGGGGTCAATGAGGTTGAGGTTAGACACATGGATGGGGGCTTCCATTTTGATTATGCCACCCTGGGGATGCTTTGCGGTGGGCTTGGTGCTCTTAGAGACCATGTTCACGCCCTCGACGATAGCGCGCTGCTTTGCGGGAATCACCGACAGCACTCTACCCTCTTTGCCGCGGTCGTCGCCGGAGTTGACGTAGACCGTATCGCCTTTTTTGATATGCAATTTGCTCATTTCTGAAATTGTTTGCTGTTAGGGGGTGTTAAAGGACTTCGGGTGCGAGAGAAACAATCTTCATGTTAGTCGCACGGAGTTCACGCGCTACCGGGCCGAAGATACGTGTGCCGCGAAGCTCGCCGGCGTTGTTTAGAAGCACGCAGGCGTTGTCGTCGAAGCGGATGTAAGAGCCGTCGGCGCGTCTGATTTCCTTTTTGGTGCGGACTACGACAGCTTTAGATACAGTACCTTTTTTGACGTCAGATGAAGGGATGGCATCTTTCACCGTTACAACGATGATGTCGCCAACCGATGCATAACGACGACCTGTACCGCCCAGAACATGGATACACAGGACTTCCTTGGCCCCGCTGTTATCGGCTACATTTAATCGTGATTCAGTCTGTATCATAGTTTACTTCGCTTTTTCGATGATTTCTACTAATCTCCATCTCTTGGTTTTGCTCAAGGGACGGGTTTCCATCAGCTTGACGGTATCGCCGACGCCGCACTCGTTTTTCTCGTCGTGAGCGTGGTATTTCTTGGTCTTGTTGACGAACTTACCGTAGATAGGGTGTTTCTCCTTCCACTTGATAGTGACGGTGATGGTTTTGTCACCCTTGTTGCTCGATACAACCCCAATACGTTCTTTTCTTAAATTTCTCTTTTCTTCCATTGCTTGGGATTATTTGTTGTTAATCTCGCGCCAGCGCAACTCGGTTTTGACGCGTGCGATCATTTTGCGATCCTTTGTGATTTGCGAGGGGTTGTCCAGGGGAGACACGGAGTGAGTGGCCTTGAGCTGCGCATAGTCTTTGACCATTTCGGCCAACTTGTCCTGGAGATCCTTGGTGCTAAGCTGCTTGATTTCTTCTTTTGTCATGGCTTATTACACGTTTTGGGTTGGGTCATAGTCGCGACGCACGACAAACTTGGTAATCACTGGGAGTTTCTGGGCTGCGAGACGCAAAGCTTCCTTTGCGATTTCGTAGCTGACGCCTTCAACCTCGATGAGCATACGGCCCGGAGTTACGGGCGCAACGAACCCTTCGGGAGAACCTTTACCTTTACCCATGCGGACTTCGGCAGGTTTCTTGGTGATGGGTTTGTCGGGGAATATGCGGATCCAGATTTGACCCTGACGCTGCATATAGCGAGTCACGGCTACACGGGCAGCCTCGATTTGGCGACCCGTGATCCATTTTGACTCCAAAGTCTTTATACCAAACGATCCGAAAGCAAGCTGATTACCGCGCTGGGCGATGCCCTTCATGCGGCCTTTCTGTGCTCTGCGAAATTTAGTTTTCTTTGGTTGTAACATTGTTGTTGAGATTCAATTGAAATGGTTTAACGGTTGTTTTTTGGTTTGCGGAAACCGCCACGGCGGGGTGCGCCGTTGTTTGATGCTCCGCGACCCTCTTTAGCGTTTGAGGTGAAAGAGGGCGCAAGGTCGCGCTTGCCGTAAACTTCACCGCGGCAGATCCAAACCTTCACGCCGATAACACCCACTTTAGTGTGTGCTTCAACCAAGGCGTAGTCGATGTCGGCGCGGAGAGTGTGGAGGGGCGTACGGCCTTCCTTGAACATCTCTGAACGTGCCATTTCCGCACCGTTGAGACGGCCTGAAACCTGCACTTTGATACCCTCGGCTCCACTGCGCATGGTCGATGCGATAGCCATCTTGACGGCACGACGGTAGGCGATTTTGCCTTCGATTTGGCGTGCGACGGTGCTTGCTACGATTTGCGCGTCGAGCTCGGGGCGTTTCACCTCGAAGATGTTGATTTGAACATCTTTGTCGGTGATTTTCTTGAGCTCTTCTTTGAGTTTGTCGACCTCAGAGCCGCCTTTGCCGATTATAAGGCCCGGGCGCGAGGTGCACACAGTGATTGTGATGAGCTTGAGTGTGCGCTCAATCACGATGCGAGAAACGCTTGATTTGGCTAAGCGGACATTAAGATACTTGCGAAGTTTCGAGTCTTCGAGCAGGGTATCTCCGTAATTGCTGCCACCATACCAGTTAGAGTCCCAACCTCTGATGACACCCAAGCGATTGCTGATTGGATTTACTTTCTGTCCCATTTCTTATGCCTCTTTTTTTACTTTATTGTCAATCGTATCTACAAACAATGTAACGTGGTTGGCACGTTTACGAATCCGGTAGCCGCGACCCTGAGGAGCCGGACGGAGGCGTTTGAGCATCGGAGCGCAATCAACGTGGATTGTGCTGATGTACAATTCGCCGCTCTCGGCTTTCTTTTCGTTTTTGGCTTCCCAGTTGGCGATAGCCGAGCGGAGAAGTTTCTCTACTTTGGCTGCTGCCTCTTTATTGGAGAATTTCAGGATACCCAGCGCGCGGAACGCCTCCTGGCCGCGGACCAAGTCTGCGACGAGTCGCATCTTGCGGGGCGACGAGGGCACGTTTTTCAGCTTGGCGAACGCCTGGCTTTTGCGGGCTTCCTTAATCAATTCGGCTGATTGTCTTTTTCTTACACCCATTGTATTTTAATCTTTTCTTTTTTTCAAAAATTATTTATAACCTGGGCCCAAATTATTTCTTCTTGTTACCGGCGTGACCACGGAAGGTGCGGGTGGGAGCGAACTCACCAAGTTTGTGACCTACCATGTTCTCGGTTACATAGACAGGGATGAACTTATTACCGTTGTGGACTGCGAAAGTGTGTCCGACGAACTCGGGAGCAATCATCGAAGCTCGGCTCCATGTCTTGATAACCGATTTCTTGCCGCTCTCATCCATCGCCGAGACTTTCTTTTCGAGCTTCACGCTGATAAATGGGCCTTTTTTTAATGAACGACTCATAGTTGCTTAATTAATCAGATTACTTTTTCCTTCTTTCAATAATGTACTTTGAAGAGTGTTTCTTCGGCGCACGTGTCTTGAGGCCCTTAGAGTACAAGCCCTTGCGCGAACGGGGATGGCCACCTGATGCGCGACCTTCACCACCACCCATCGGGTGGTCGACAGGGTTCATAACTACGCCGCGGTTGCGGGGACGGCGACCGAGCCAGCGAGAGCGGCCGGCCTTGCCTGAGCGTTCAAGGGAGTGCTCGCTGTTGCCGACTACTCCGACGGTTGCCTTGCAGGCAGCGAGGATTTTACGTGTTTCTCCCGAAGGTAATTTGATAATGGCGTAATCACCTTCTCGCGAAGTCAACTGCGCGAAAGTGCCGGCTGAGCGAGCCATGACGGCTCCCTGGCCGGGACGCAACTCGATGTTGTGGATGACGGTACCGAGGGGAATTTTGCTCAAGGGGAGAGCGTTACCAACCTCGGGAGCGACATCGGGACCGCTTACTACGGTCATGCCAACCTCTAAGCCGTTGGGTGCGATAATGTAAGCCTTGGCTCCATCGACGTAGTATAGGAGTGCGATTCGAGCAGAACGGTTGGGGTCATACTCGATTGATTTCACTACGGCGGGAACACCGTCTTTGTTTCTCTTAAAGTCGATGATGCGGTATTTGCGTTTGTGACCGCCGCCGATATAGCGAACGGTCAGACGGCCCTGTGAGTTACGGCCGCCGGACGATTTTTTGCCGACTGTAAGAGATTTTTCTGGTGTAGTAGCAGTGATTGTACCTTTAAATACACCAATAACCTTGTGTCTTTGCCCCGGTGTTGTGGGCTTGAATTTTCTTACTGCCATTTTTTATTTAAATGTTGCTATAAAAGTCAATAGTTTCACCGTCAGCCACCGTGATGATTGCCTTTTTGTAAGAAGATGTCTTACCTTTGAGCAGACCGCTCTTGGTGTAACGGGACTTGTTTTTACCTCTAACAACCGCAGTGTTGACGGCAACCACTTTCACCCCGTAGAGCGACTCTACCAAACTACGAATCTGGAATTTGTTAGCATCGGGGGAAACGCGGAATGTGTAGCGGTTGAGCTTGTCTGTCAACCGCGTAGCCTTTTCGGTTACGATTGGTTCTATCATTATATCCATTGTTTTATCCTCCTATGGGGTTAAAGTTGGTTAATAACGTCAAGGCTACTTTCCGTGAGGATAATAGCTTTGTTGTTAAGCACAGCATAAGTGTTAATGTCTGAGGCGGTCATGATTTTCGTCTCAGGCACATTTCGAGCTGACAAATATACGTTTTTATTTTGATCCGCTAAAACGAGCAGGATGCGCTTGCCCTCAACTTTAAGATTTTTAGTAATATTTACGAAATCTTTTGTTTTGGGAGCGTCGAGAGTGAAGTCCTCGACGATTATAATCTGATTATCTTGAGCCTTGATAGTCAGAGCGCTCTTGCGTGCGAGTTGTTTGAGTTTTTTGTTTAGTTTGAAGCGGTAGTCGCGGGGGCGCGGTCCGAAGACACGTCCACCACCGACGAGCACGGGCGAATTGATGTCACCGATACGCGAGCCGCCGCCGCCTTTCTGTTTGTGGAGCTTGCGGGTAGAGCCGCTGACCTCGCTGCGTTCTTTGGACTTGTGGGTACCCTGACGCTGGTTGGCCAAGTATTGCTTCACATCGAGATATACGGCGTGCTCGTTTGCGTCAATTGCAAACACCTCGTCGTTAAGCTGTGCTTTACGGCCGGTGTCTTCTCCTTTTATGTTGTATATTGCGAGTTCCATTATTTCTCAATTAATACGATTGAACCTTTACATCCGGGGATTGAACCCTTAATCAACAAAAGATTGTGGTCAGCGATGACCTTCAGCACCTGGAGGTTCTGGATGGTCACGCGCTCGTTGCCCATTTGGCCTGCCATGCGCATACCTTTGAACACCTTGGCGGGATAAGAGCAGGCACCGACAGAACCGGGGGCGCGGAGACGGTTGTGCTGGCCGTGGGTTGTCTGGCCCACACCGCCGAAGCCGTGACGCTTAACGACGCCCTGGAAGCCTTTACCTTTCGAGGTGCCGACAACATCAACGAAATCGTTCTCGCTGAACAGCTCTACGCTGATAGTGTCGCCGAGCTTGTACTCGCCTTCAAACCCTTTGAACTCGGCCAAGTGACGCTTGGGGGTTACGCCCGCTTTCTTGAAATGGCCGATCTCGGGCTTGGTCAGGTGCTTTTCTTTCTGCTCCTGGAAACCGAGCTGCAGAGCGTCGTAGCCATCGTTGTCAACGGTTTTTACCTGAGTAACCACACAAGGACCTACTTCGATAACAGTGCACGGCACATTTTTGCCGTCGGCACTGAAAACGGATGTCATTCCGATTTTCTTTCCTAATAATCCTG
>CAZECG010000001.1:0-144734 GCA_964510535.1 uncultured Muribaculaceae bacterium | reverse complement strand
CAAATGATAACATTTATCATGCGTTTTTTAACAACCGCCTTTTTACATTGACCCATACCGGGTCAGCTGCAAAAGTCGGTTGAATTGTAAAAAAACTGTCCAAGTGCAAAATTAATTTTAGGGGTCAATGTGGATAACGTTTGCTGAGTCGGAATTGTCTGACATATGTGGTAACGCTATCGATTCCCGACAGGGAATAGCCGTGAGCCGTTACCATAATTTTAACAACCGCCTTTTTACATTGACCCTGAATTTAGACACTGTAAATTTACAAAATTTCTGCGAGAATACCAAGAAAATCAGCCACTTAGTATTATGCTAAATGGCTGATTGTTTTATTCTTGAATATTCTAATTCTTATATCGAACTCACGTTATATTAACGAAAAATGTTTTGACAATGCTAACAGGTGTAGCTTACTCCGTGATTGGAGGACTAATTGTTCTTATAGTAGAGTATGCCTTCAAGGCTGCTTTTAGATACTTCAAGAGATAATAGATTAATCAGGGGGGATGGCTTCCGCATCCTCCTGCTTTTATACCCTTTCGGGTGCAAATACAATGAAAGTTTTTCATTTTACACCTTATCGGGTATAAAATTAGAACTTGTTATCTTCGGTCGGGGAATTGGTCTGTTGGCACGGTTTGCGCTTTGGAATCGTCGATGTGTACAGTACGCGCGTTGACAAGGTGTTGGTGACTTTGGATGCGGAATGAGCGAATCGCGGGTTGACGCGTGAATCGTCCATGAAAACGCTGTGCGTTAAAATGGCGAGAAAAAAGGTGAAAAATGAAAGCTGAGAGGGAGGGGGCTTTGAGAAATTTTCTGTATATTTGCACTGCGAAATCGGCACTTCCGTGGAAAGCACCCTGCATCTCACTCTTATCTTCTTGATTGTCAGTGTGGTGTGGTGATGTGATTGACTGCGGTTCATGCTGTGGCTTTTTGTCAAGAAAAAAACATTATCACATAATATGACATCGTTACAAATTTTCGGAATCGAAAACAACGCTCTGCTCGCTGTGGTTGCCGCCTTGACGGGCGTCGGCCTTGTGGCATTGGCCATGTGGCTTGCCGGGCTGATTTCCCCAAAGTCCTACAATCCCCAGAAGGGTGAGGCTTATGAGTGCGGTATCCCAACACGAGGAAGCAGCATGACGCGTTTCCATGTGGGCTACTATCTGTTTGCTATTCTGTTTCTGATGTTCGACGTTGAGACCGTGTTTCTTTATCCCTGGGCAGTCCGCGCCCGTGAGCTTGGTCCCGACGGTTTGATTAGCATCGCGGTATTTTTTGGGGTTTTAGTGCTGGGTCTTGTATATGCCTGGCGGAAAGGAGCTCTTGAATGGAAGTGACAACAAAATCAATGCCCTACGAGGCGTTCAAAGATAACGAATATATCGAGAAGCTCGTCAAGGAGCTTCAGGACAACGGTACCAACATCGTGGTCGGAACTCTTGACAAGCTGATTAATTGGGGGCGCTCAAATTCGCTGTGGCCTTTGACGTTCGCCACCAGTTGCTGCGGCATCGAGTTCGTGTCGCTCGGAGCGGCGCGTTTTGATATGGCGCGTTTCGGTTGGGAAGTGGCTCGCTCGTCGCCCCGTCAGGCCGATTTCATCATGGTCGCCGGGACAATCGTTAACCGTATGGCCCCGGTTCTGCGCCGTCTTTATGACCAGCTCGCCGAGCCAAAGTATGTGATAGCTTGCGGAAGTTGCGCTATCTCGGGCGGCCCGTTCCGCAAGTCATACCATGTGGCCAAGGGTATCGAGGAGATAATCCCGGTAGATGTGTATCTGCCAGGATGTCCGCCGCGTCCCGAGGCAATGATTTATGCAATCATGCAGTTGTCGCGCAAAATCAAGGTGGAGCGTTTCTTCGGAGGAGTCAACCGGCAGGAAAAACAGAAAGACTTTCTTGCATCACACCCGGTAGAGGGGGTTGACGAATGATTGCAAAGGTTACAGACCACATAAAATAAACCACGAACCATCTATCACATTATATAAGAGATATGGCAAACATTCAGGAAAAGATCTCAAAATTATTCCCCGCCGCCACTTTTGAGGAGGGGGAGATTCTCCAGATCAACATTCCCGACGCCCAGTGGCATCAGCTCGCCAAGACGCTGCGTGACGATGCCGACTTGAGTTTTGACTATTTAGTGACGATTGTGGGTATGGACTGGACCGATAGCCTCGGCTGTGTCTATTATCTCACATCGACGAAGCACGGGGAACATATATCGGTCAAAGTGACTACCGCTGACCGCGACAACCCGATGTTGCACTCGGTCGCCGACCTTTGGATGATCGCAGGCATATATGAACGCGAAGTCTATGACTTCTTTGGCATCGTGTTCATCAACAATCCCGATATGCGCCGTTTGTTTCTTAGCGTAGATTGGGTGGGTTACCCGTTGCGTAAAGATTATGACGAGGACCCCGCTCTCAATCCCGTCTCTATCGAAAGCGAGCGGCAGGAGGATAACACTTTCTCGTGGGTCGAAAAGTCCGACGGTAGTATTGAGAAGAAGACTGTGCCCATGTTCATGGAAGACGATTTTGTGGTCAACATCGGCCCGCAACACCCTGCCACCCACGGTGTGTTGCGATTCCGCACCGCTGTCGACGGCGAGACTATCAAGAAGATAGATGTCTACATGGGTTACATTCACCGCGGTGTGGAGAAGCTCTGCGAGAAGCTGACATATCCCCAGACTCTCCATTTCATGGATCGTCTTGATTATTTCTCGGCTCACAATTACCACCACTGCCTGTGTATGTGCATCGAAAAAGCCGCCGGCATCGAGATTTCGCGCCGCGCCCAGGTGATTCGCGTGATGATGGACGAGCTCTCGCGCATTGCGTCGCACTGTCTGTTTATCGGCACATATTGCATGGACCTCGGAGCGACCACGATGCTTTTCTATACACTCCGCGTGCGTGAAACGATTTTGGACATTATGGAGCGCACTTGTGGTGCTCGTATGACGTTTAACTACGACTGCATCGGTGGCGTGATGGCCGATCTGCATCCCGATTTTGTCAAGGATGTAAAACACCTGTTAGAAATACTTCCGAAGAATATCAAGGAATATAACAAGATATTTACCGGTAACGTGATTGCGCAAAACCGCTTGGAAAAGGTGGGCGTGTTGTCGCGCGAGGATGCCATCTCTTATGGTGTGACCGGCCCGTCGGGTCGCGCGTCTGGTTGGGCTTGCGACGTGCGTAAGACCGACCCGTATAGCATCTACTCGGAACTTGAGTTTGACGAGGTGGTGCGCGCTGAGGGAGACTCGATGGCGCGTTTCAAGGTGCGCATGGACGAGATGACCCAGTCGGCGCGTATCCTCGAGCAGCTTGTCGACAATATACCCGACGGCGAGTATTGCGTGAAGGTGCCTAAGGTTTTGAAGTTGCCCGCAGGTCACTGGTTCCAGCGCGTAGAGGGCTGCCGCGGAGTCTTTGGCATATACATCGAGAGCAATGGGGGAACTTCACCCCTGCGCCTGAAGATTGTGCCGCCTTGCCTGCCTCACGCCGCGGTGGTCGACCACATTACCCGGGGCCACAAAATCGCCGACCTTATCACTATCGGCGGCTCGCTTGACTATATCGTGCCCGATATGGACCGTTAATGAATAAATCGAACGAAGAAATAGTAATCAATTGTTATGTACGACTGTTCATCAATAACCGACTGGATCCACAATTTGCTCGGCTCGTTTATGCCTGAGTGGCTTGTCATCACCACGGAGTGTGTGCTGATAGGCGTTGTCCTCTTGTTGGTCTACGCATTGCTTGCGTTGTTCTACATCTATTTTGAGCGTAAGGTTTGCGCCGCTTTCCAGTGTCGTATCGGCCCTAACCGCGTGGGTCCCTTCGGCCTGTTGCAAAGTTTTGCCGATATGTTCAAGATTCTTATTAAAGAGCTTATCACGCTTAACCACATTGACAAGTTCCTTTTTGCCCTCGCCCCATATTTGGTGATTATCGCTTCAATGATGGCGTTTGCGGTTCTGCCGTGGGGTAAAGGATTGCAGATTATTGACTTCAATATAGGTATCTTCTTCCTTGTCGCTGTCTCGTCAATAGGAGTGCTCGGTATTTTGCTTGCCGGATGGTCGAGCAACAACAAGTTCACGCTTATCGGTGCGTTGCGTTCGGGTGCGCAGATGGTCAGCTATGAACTTTCAATCGGACTATCGGTCTTGACGATGGTGGCTTTCGCCGGCACAATGTCGGTGGGCGGTATAGTCGAGCAGCAGAGCGATCTTTGGTTCTTGTTCTCGGGCCATATTCCCGCTATCATCGCTTTTGTGATATATCTGATAGCCGGCACGGCTGAAACCAATCGCGGCCCGTTTGACTTGCCCGAGGCCGAGAGTGAGTTGACCGCAGGTTACCACACAGAATATTCCGGCATACATTTCGGATTTTTCTACTTGGCCGAATACCTTAATTTGTTCATCGTCGCCGGTGTGGCGTCACTGCTGTTCTTAGGTGGCTGGATGCCTCTCCACATCCCCGGATGGGACGGTTTCAACATGGTGATGGACTACATACCCGGTACCATCTGGTTCATTGGCAAAGCGATAGTGTTGTCGTTTGTGATTATATGGTTCAAGTGGACTTTCCCCCGCTTGCGCATCGACCAGCTTCTTTCGCTTGAGTGGAAATATCTGCTTCCGATTAACCTTTTCAACCTTGTGTTGATGGTGTTGGTTATAATCTATGGTTTGCACTATCCACTGCCAAACTGATAAATAACAGATAGAATAATTAACTGATCCATAAATATAGCCTTTCGTCAATTATGAGCGATAAATTTGGAAAAGTAGTCCAAGTCATCGGCCCGGTGGTCGACGTGATTTTTGAGGGTGACGACAACACGCTCCCTCCCATTTACACCGCATTGAAGGTGGATCGCCCCGACGGTTCGGAGCTTGTGCTCGAAGTGGAGCAACACATCGGTGAGGATACTGTGCGTTGTGTGGCGATGGAGAGCACCGATGGTTTGTGTCGCGGTGTCCGCGTAGACAATTTGAATCGTCCGATTGCCGTCCCGACCGGTTCCCAGGTCAAAGGCCGTCTGCTTAATGTCATTGGCGAGGCTATCGACCATCTCCCCGAGCTCAAGCGCGACAACTTGCGTCCCATTCACCAGCCGGCACCGACATTTGAAGACCTTACCATAGGCACTGAGATACTTTACACCGGTATCAAAGTGATTGACCTCCTTGAACCTTACAGTAAAGGTGGTAAAATCGGTCTGTTCGGTGGTGCGGGTGTCGGTAAGACCGTGCTCATCATGGAGCTTATAAATAACATCGCCAAGGGTCACAACGGTTTCTCGGTGTTTACCGGTGTCGGAGAGCGTACCCGCGAGGGTAATGACCTCCTCCGTGAGATGATTGAGAGCGGTGTCATGAAGTATGGCGAGAAATTCAGTGAGGGGATGGAGAAAGGAGAGTGGAATCTCGCCGATGTCGACATGGAGCAAGTCAAAGAGTCACAGGCCGCGCTCGTGTTCGGTCAGATGAACGAGCCGCCGGGTGCGCGTCTGCGCGTGGCGTTGACCGGTCTGACCGTCGCCGAGCAATTCCGCGACGCCGATGGCGGTGGTAAGGAGATTCTGTTGTTTATCGACAACATCTTCCGTTTCACCCAAGCCGGTTCGGAGGTGTCGGCACTTCTTGGCCGTATGCCTTCGGCTGTGGGTTATCAGCCTACGCTTGCCTCTGAGATGGGTATGTTGCAGGAGCGAATCACTTCGACTAAAAACGGTTCGATTACCTCGGTTCAAGCAATCTATGTGCCTGCCGACGACTTGACCGACCCTGCGCCTGCCACAACTTTCAGCTTCCTCGACGCGACAACCGTGTTGAGCCGTAAGATATCAGAGCTTGGCATCTATCCCGCCGTAGACCCCTTGGAGTCAACATCGCGAATCCTCGACCCGAATATCGTCGGTCAAGACCACTATGAGACTGCTCAGGCTGTCAAACAGTTGCTTCAGAAATATAATGAGCTTCAAGATATTATCGCCATTCTTGGTGTCGATGAATTGTCTGATGAGGATAAACTCGTGGTTGCCCGCGCTCGTCGCGCCCAGCGATTCCTCTCCCAGCCGTTCCACGTGGCAGAGCAGTTCACCGGCCTACCCGGTGTGATGGTTCCTCTGAGTGAGACTATCCGCGGTTTCAAGATGATACTTTCCGGCGAAATGGACGAGTATCCCGAGCAGGCGTTCCTTAACGTTGGCACGATTGACGAGGCCATCGCCAAGGGTAAGAAGATGCTCGCCGAGGTTGGATGACCGCCTCATGGCGTGGTGTGAACAGAAATATGAATTATTAACCGAGAAATAAACAATCACACAATGACACTTAAAGTGATATCGGCTGAGTCGGTCCTCTTTGAAGGCGAAGTGGAATGGGTATCGTTACCCGGTCAGATGGGGGCGTTCACCGTGCTTCACAATCATGCGTCGCTTATTTCCACTCTTGTCCCCGGCAAAATGAGCTACGGATTCGACGGGCAGCCCGTTGAGCAGGAAATCGGCGGCGGGGTGGTTGATGTCGATAACAATGTGGTGTCGGTGTGTATCTATTGATTGACGATGAAAAAGTTGTTTCTCATATTGAGCTTTCTAATCGCGGCGGTGGTCTCACCGTTGCGGATGGCGGCTGATGACCATGACGGTGCGAAGATTGACCCTAAGGAAATCATCTTCGAACACCTCGGTGATAGCTATGGATGGGAAGTCCCGTTCAATCACCATAAACGCATCCCCTTGCCTATTATCGTCTGGGGGAGTGACGGGTTGCACTGTTTCTTGTCGTCGCGTGTAGCCGGTGGAGAGACGTTCGTTGACGGTGACGCATCGTTCAGAATCGCCACGGAAGGTGACTATAAAGGGAAACTCGTTGAGATTGTCGACGGCAAAGAGTCGAGACCTTGTGACTTGTCAATCACTAAAAATGTGTTTGCTCTGTTCATTACGGTGGTTTTGGTGGCTTTTTGCTGCATCATGCTCGCCCGATGGTACAAACGCAAAGGGTTTGAAGCACCTCGCAAAGGGCTTGGGCTGTTAGAAACCACTGTCGAGTTTGTTTACAACGGTGTGGTCAAATCGACATTGAAGGAGAACGCTCCCCGGTTCGCCCCATATTTATTGACGGTGTTCTTTTTCATCCTGTTCATGAATCTTCTCGGTCTTATTGTGGTGTTCCCGGGCGGTGCTAACTTAACCGGTAATATAGCTGTCACACTTGTGTTGGCGTTGCTGACGTTTTTCGTGACCAATATATTCGGGACAAAACACTATTGGAAAGAGATTTTTTGGCCCGATGTGCCTATGTGGCTGAAGTTTCCCATCCCGATAATGCCGATTATAGAGGTTTTCGGTATGTTCACCAAACCGGCTGCGTTGACCGTGCGTCTGTTTGCCAACATGATGGGCGGCCACATGATAGTCATTGTGTTGACGCTGTTGATATTCATTTTTGCCGAAATGGGAGCTCTTGCGCTTGGCGCGACCACGGTGCTGTCGATGCTCTTCTCGATTTTCATGTTGCTGCTTGATGTCCTTGTCAGCTTCATCCAGGCTTATGTCTTCACGATGCTGTCGACCATATTCATCTCTCTCGCTCAGGAAAAAGCCGAGCATGAGAGCGAAGATAAAGCCGCTCAGGTGGCCAAATAAAAATGGAATGAAATATTAAACTAAATATAACACTTTAAAATTAAAGAATTATGTTATCGATGATTTTAGCAGACGCCATAGTTGGTCTTGGCGCAAGTATTGGTGCTGGTATCGCCGCAATCGGCGCTGGTATTGGTATTGGTAAAATCGGTGCTGCCGCTATGGAAGCTATCGCACGTCAGCCCGAATCGGCCGGCGACATACGTTCCAATATGATTGTGATTGGTGCGCTCGTCGAAGGTGTCGCCCTGTTTGCGGTTATCGTTTGTATCCTCGCTTTGTTCGTAGCCTAATCACCTGTAGCTGATGGAACTATTCACGCCTGAATTCGGCTTGATATTCTGGATGTTCGTCGCTTTTGCCGTGCTGTTTTTCATTCTATGGAAATGGGCGTGGCCTGTGATAATAAAAGGGATAGACAGCCGTGCCGACTTTATAAACAAGGGCGTTGAGTATGCTCAGACTGCGAAAGAGCAGCTTGACCATGCGAGGGAGGAGGCCGACAAACAGTTGGTTGAAGCCCGTCGCCAACAGGCTGAAGTGCTCCGCGAGGCCGACAAGATGAAAACACAGATTATCGAGGAGGCCAGAGCCGCCGCACAGAAAGAGGCGCAAAAAGTCATGGATGCCGCTAAAGTCTCTATCGAACAATCACGAAAGGAGGCCGAGCAGAGTTTCCGTGACCAGGTCAGCGATTTTGCTCTTGAGATTGCTCAAAAGGTGGTAAAAAACCAGCTCGCCGACGATAAAGCCCAGGCAAAACTCGTCAACTCACTGCTCGATGAAATGGAGCACAATAATTAGTATGCGATGAACGAAGGTCTTATTCCAAGCCGATACGCCAAGGCTCTCTACAAGTTCGCTCTTGAAAAAGGAGCGGCTGAGCGTGTCTTTGGATTGATGAAGTCGTTGACGGCGGCGTTCGTCTCCCAGGAGGGATTGCAGCCGGTGATGTCAAACCCGTTTGTTTCCGACGCTGACAAAGTGGCTCTTTTAGGCACTGCTGCCGGAGCGACTGCCCAGGATTCATGTTTCCATGATTTTCTGAAACTGCTCATTGAAAACAAACGCGTCTCGTTGGTGAGAGGCATAGCCCTTGCCTATGAGAACCTCTACCGTCACGAAAACAACATCTATCGGGTCAACGTAGTCATGGCCGCTCCGATGGCCGCCGACGAGGAGACAAGGCTGAAAACGCTCATAGAGAAACATCTCGGTGGAGCGTCTATGGAATATACCCACACGATTGACCCCGACCTCATCGGAGGTTTTGTCGTGAACATCGACTCTGAGCGTCTTGACGCTTCGATAAAGAATGAACTCAAACAATTGCGTCTGAAACTTCTTAGCAAATAAACAAGCAAATGATTAACCCAAGCGAGATATCGGAAGTATTGAAACAACAACTCGAAAACGTCAACTCAAAGGTGTCGTTCGAGGAGGTTGGAACGGTTCTGGAGGTGGGTGACGGTGTCGCTCACGTCTACGGACTCGATAACGTCTGTGCCAACGAACTCGTCGAGTTTGAAAATGGCGTGAAGGGTGTCGCTCTCAACCTTGAGGAGAGCAACGTCGGCGTTATTCTGCTCAACAACGTCAACAAGGTGACTGAAAACATGACCGTTCGCCGCACTGGCGAAATCGCTTCCATCCCGGTGGGTGAAGGAGTGTTCGGACGTGTCATTAACGTTCTTGGCGAACCTATCGACGGTCGCGGCCCCATCGAAGGGGAACGTCTGCTGATGCCGCTTGAGCGCAAAGCACCGGGCGTGATATTCCGTCAGCCGGTAAAACAGCCGTTGCAGACAGGTATCAAAGCCGTAGACTCGATGGTGCCCATTGGCCGCGGGCAGCGTGAGCTGATTATCGGTGACCGTCAAATCGGTAAAACCGCCATCGCCATCGACACGATTATTAATCAACGCAAGAACTTTGAAAACGGCAAGCCTGTCTATTGCATTTATGTGGCGATAGGGCAGAAGGCTTCATCCGTGGCGGCTATAGTTGAGACGTTGCGCCAGCACGGCGCGCTCGACTACACCGTGGTTGTGGCGGCTACCGCTGCCGACTCGGCTGCTATGCGCTACTATTCGCCGTTCGCCGGCGTGGCAATCGGCGAGTATATCCGCGACACCGGCCGCGACGCGCTTATTGTGTATGACGACTTGTCGAAACAGGCTGTGGCTTATCGCGAAATCTCGCTGATTTTGAAACGCCCCTCTGGCCGTGAGGCATACCCCGGTGATATATTCTATCTCCACTCCCGCCTGCTTGAGCGTGCCGCTAAAATCATCGACAACCAATCGGTAGCTTCGATGATGAACGACCTCCCTGCGGTGTTGAAACCTTTAGTAAAGGGTGGCGGCTCGTTAACCGCCCTCCCGATTATCGAGACGCAGGCCGGTGACGTGTCGGCCTACATCCCCACCAACGTCATCTCAATCACCGACGGTCAGATTTATCTTGAGTCAGCATTGTTCAACCGTGGCATCCGTCCCGCGATTAACGTGGGTATTTCTGTGTCGCGTGTCGGCGGTAACGCTCAGATTAAGCCGATGAAGAAAGTGGCAGGGACGCTGAAAATTGACCAAGCCCAGTTCCGCGAGCTTGAATCGTTCACAAAATTCGGTGGCGACATCGACCCCGTGACCGCACGCGTCATCGACCGCGGCCGCAAAAACGAGCGCCTTCTCATCCAGCCCCAGTATAATCCTGTGGCCGTAGAGGAAGAAGTGGCTGTTATTTACTGCGGTGTTAATGGATTGCTCGCTTCCGTGCCCGGTGAGAAAATCGCCGAGTTCGAGAAGTCGTTCATACAGTTGCTGCGTGCCAAATATCAGAAAGAGGTACTCGACGAGATTCTTGCCGGCCGCATGACCGACGATGTTACCGCCAAGATCACCGATGCCGCGCAAGAAATCGCAAGTCGGTATAACTAAATTGTAAAACGAATAACTATATCATAGTCAATGGCAACCCTACGCGAACTGAAAGGACGAATCGGGTCGGTGGCTTCTTCCGAGAAGATTACCGGGGCGATGAAAATGATTTCATCGGCCAAGATGCACAAAGCCGAGCTGGCTCTGAAGCAATTGTTCCCATTCCGTCGGCAGATTGAGACCATCATAGCCAATCTGTTGTCGGCCGATGCGGAGTTCGGTTCGCCGTTGCTTGAACCGCGCGAGGTGCGTCGCGTCGGCGTCGCCGTGTGGGGCTCCGACGATGGATTGTGTGGCGCATATAATGCCAATATATTTAAGCGTCTGCTCCCTTTGATTGCCGAATATCGCGGCAAGTACGGTGATGACGTTGAAATCACTGTGATGCCTGTCGGCGCTAAAATATGCAAAGCGGTGTCTAAATTGTCAGTGCCGCGGCTGAAGGTCTCGGCGCCGGAAGGAGTCGACTCGAAAAGCATCGGAAACGACGTGAAACGATTCCTTGAGAGTCTTTGCGGTAAATTTACCGGCGGAGAATTTGACAAGGTCGACATCCTCTATATGCACTATCGCAGCGTGAGCCGTCAGGACTTGCGCGTGGAACCGTTGCTGCCAGTGGAGCAATCGGCGTTTGCCGTCGATGGAGTGGCACAGAGCAACCGCCCCTGTATATTCGAGCCTGATGTCAACACGATATTCCGGTCGGTGCTGCCGATGTTTCTTCTCGCTGTCATGCAGGACGTTTTCACCGAGAATCGCGCGTCGGAGCAAGCCGCTCGCGTGATGGCGATGCAAAGTGCCAATGACAACGCTAAAAAACTGCTTGAGCAGTTGCAACTGGAATATAATAAACTGCGTCAGCAGGGAATCACTAACGAGCTGCTCGATATAGTTGGCGGCCAGGTGAGATAATAGCTGATGCTAAAGGCAAATTAACGAGTTAAACAAAGCAAATTAATAATAAACTAAATAACGCAACATCTTCACATTTCTATGGGTAGTGTAAAAGACTATTTTTCATCTTTAGGCAAAGGCATCGTGAGCCTTGTCAAGGGAATGGAGGTGACAGGAAAGGAGTTTTTGACTCCCAAAATCACCGAAAGATACCCCGAAGACCGCGAGGAGATGAAAATCCCTGAGCGATTTCGCGCCGTGCTGGAGTTGAAATATGACGACGAAGGCCGTCACAAGTGCATAGCTTGTGGCATTTGCGAGCGCAACTGTCCCAACGGTACCATCACCATTCAGACCAAGATGGTTGATACCCCCGACGGGAAAAAGAAACGTAAACTCGACAATTACATCTATGACCTTGGCAGTTGTACATTCTGTCAGCTATGTGTGACATCATGCCCTCAGGACGCTCTAAAATTCTCAAACGATTTCGAGCAGGCGGTGTTCACTCGTTCTAAACTGGTCAAGAAACTCAATTATCTTCCCGAGAAGGAGGAACCGGCTCCAACCCCTGAACAACTTGCCAAAGCCGCTGCCGAGCGCGAAGCCAAAATCGCCGCCGCTAAAGCCGCTGCGGCTGCGAAAAAAGCCGCCGCCGCTGCTGCGGCAGAGAGCGGGGAGACCCAGTCAGAAAATAAAGAAAAATAACATTATATGGAATCAGTAGGAAGTATCATCATGTATTTCGTCATCGCCATGGCGATTATCTTGTTTTCGGTACTCGCTGTAACCACCCGTAAGATATTGCGTGCCGCAACCTATCTGTTGTTCGCGTTGTTTGGCACTGCCGCCGTCTATTTCCAGCTCGATTATGAGTTTCTCGGCGCGGTGCAGATTGCCGTTTACGCCGGTGGTATAGTGGTGCTGTTTGTCTTTTCGATTCTGCTTACGAGCCATCCGGGTGATAACAGTGAAAAACTTGCCTCGCGCAAGCGTGTCATCGGTCTCGTCGCTTCGATAGCGATGCTCGGCGTGGCGGGATGGGCTTTGCTCTCGCGTTGTCTGCATCTCGTTGACCTCCCGGCAATGGCACCGCTCGATATGCAGCAAATCGGCCAGACCCTCATGGGCACTGGACACGGCGAATATCTTTTGCCTTTCGAGGCGGTCAGTGTGTTGTTACTCGCATGTATAATCGGTGGCGTAGTGGTCGCCCGTAAACGTTAAGTCAAGGTTATGGAAATCACAATGCTTTATTACTTGATACCGAGCCTTGTCATGTTTTGCTGCGGTGTCTACGGCTTTATCACTCGTCGAAATATGATTGCGATTCTCATTTCGATAGAGTTGATGCTCAATGCCGTCGATCTCAATTTTGTAGTGTTTAACCGATTCTTGTTCCCCGGCCAGCTTGAGGGTATGTTCTTTACCCTGTTCGCAATCGCGATAGCTGCTGCCGAGACCGCTTTGGCAATCGCGATTATCATCAATCTGTTCCGTGTCGCCAAAGATATTGATGTCAAGGATCTGTCAAAAATGAAATTTTAAACGCCATGGAAGTGACATTACCCGTTTTAATACTATCCATCCCGTTGTTCATGTTCCTGTTTCTCGGCCTTGTCGGGGGGAAGATGAGCCATAAGTTGGCCGGAATACTCGGTACGCTCGGGATGGGCACCACCATGGTGCTTGCCTACATAACGGCGTTTACCTACTTTTTCAGTGGTAGCCCCGAATTTATCGACCCGACGACAGGCGATCGTCTGCAGGCCGTAATCTTCAATGTCGACTGGCTGCAATTCTATGAGAATCTTGTGATTCGCATCGGATTCCTGCTCGACCCGATTTCGGCAATGATGCTTGTCGTCATCACCACCATATCATTTATGGTGCATCTCTATAGCAATGGCTATATGCGTGACCATCACGGGGTCTATGAGATAGGTTTCCAGCGTTTCTACGCATTCTTGTCGCTGTTTAGCTTCTCGATGCTCGGATTGGTCGTTGCCACCAATATCTTCCAAATGTACATTTTCTGGGAGCTTGTGGGTGCGTCGTCCTATCTGCTCATCGGGTTCTATTACACTAAGCCGTCGGCGGTTTCAGCGTCTAAAAAAGCGTTTATCGTCACTCGCTTTGCCGACCTCGGCTTCCTCATAGGTATCCTTATCCTGTCGTTCTATACGGGAACGTTCAATTTTACTGATCTCACATCGGCTCCTGTCGGGGAAAATATCTATCAAATATCTCTCGACGCGGCCAACAGTGTCAAAGGTATCTTTGAAAACAGTGCGGCTCCGGTCTTCATGGGAGGGTCTGTGTTGACTTGGGCATTAGTCCTCATCTTCATGGGTGGTATGGGTAAGTCGGCAATGATGCCGCTTCACATCTGGCTGCCCGATGCTATGGAAGGCCCGACTCCGGTGTCGGCTCTCATTCATGCCGCCACGATGGTTGTGGCCGGTGTCTATCTCGTGGCACGATTGTTCCCGCTGTATCTGATGGAAACCGCGGCTCTCGACATAATCGTTGTCGTGGGAGCGTTGACGGCGTTCTACGCTGCTATGGTCGCCTGTGTGCAAGTCGATATCAAACGCGTCCTCGCGTTCTCTACCATTTCGCAGATTGCGTTTATGATGGTGTCGCTCGGCGTTGCCCGTCCGGAGTTCCACCACGGAGTCGGTTATATGGCCGGAATGTTCCACCTGTTTACCCACGCCATGTTCAAAGCGTTGCTCTTCCTTTGCGCAGGTGCCATCATCCATGCCATAGGCTCCAATAACTACACTGAGATGCACGGGTTGCGCAAGTATATGCCTATCACTCACATCTCGTTCCTCGTCGGCTGCCTCGCTATTGCGGGTATCATTCCGTTTGCGGGCTTCTTCTCTAAGGATGAGATTCTGACAGCCTGCTTCGGCAACTCGATTGTGTGGTATGTCTGGATGTCGGGCGTTGCCGGACTGACAGCGTTCTATATGTTCCGTCTCTACTACCTCATATTCTGGTGGAAAGAGCATAAAATTCCCGCGGGTCACCATGCGCCCCATGACCAGCCTTGGACAATGACTTTGCCCTTGGTGATTTTGGCCGTTGTTTCGTGTGTGGCAGGTTTCGTGCCGTTTGGTAACTTGGTTACTTGGAATGGCGAGCCTATGTTCCCCGGAGAGTCGTCGTTCTTGACCAACCTGTCTCATCTCGACTGGTCGGTAGCGTCAGTGAGTCTTGTCGTGGCTATCGTGGCAATCGCGATTGCTACCAAGCTCTATAAAAATGAGAATAAGGTTCCCGAGAAGATGGCTCAAGCGCTACCCAATTTGTGGCGTTGGTGCTATCACCGTTTCTACTGGGACGAGCTTTATATGTTCATCACTCACAAGATAATTTTCAACGGCATCTGTAAACCTATCGCATGGTTTGACCGTCACATCATTGATGGTACTATGGATAGCTTCGCATACCTCACCAACAAAGCCTCTTACGCTATTCGCGGTCTGCAATCGGGCAACCTGCAGATGTATGTGTGGTGGTATCTGATTGGTGCGGTGCTGCTGGGTGCTGTGACTGTCATATGCTTGATTTAACTTGGTGACTAACGCAAATATAGTAACTGTATGTTTTCCAATATATTGATTTATTTTGTGGTCATCCCGGTAGTGATGCTGGGTCTGTTGGCCATTTGCCAAAACATCAAGCAGATTCGCGCCGTCGCCGTCACAGGCTCGATTGCCCTGATGGCGTTGTCGACTTACGTCTTGCTTGAATACCTCGCTCTCCGTGCGGCCGGCGATACCTCCGAGATGCTTTTCATGGGTTCTTGGGAATGGTTTGTGCCGCTTCACATCAATCTTGCTGTCGGTGTCGACGGTGTGTCGATAGCTATGCTTATCCTCTCGTCGATAATCGTTTTCGCAGGGTCGTTCGCATCGTGGAACATTGACCAACCCAAAGAGTTTTTCCTTTGGCTGATTCTGTTGTCGACAGGCGTGTTCGGCTTCTTCATCACCATCGATATGTTCACGATGTTCATGTTCTATGAGGTGGCGTTGATTCCGATGTATCTCCTCATTGGAGTTTGGGGTAGCGGTCGCAAGGAATACTCGGCGATGAAACTGACTCTGATGCTGATGGGCGGTTCGGCGTTCCTCATGCTTGGACTGATAGGCATATACTATCATTCGGCTCCCGAAGGAGGCCAGCTCACGTGGAATTTGCTTGAAATAGCTAAAAACGACGCTATCTCGACAGAGTGGCAGTATTTCCTGTTCCCGATGACGTTTGTGGGCTTCGGCGTGCTTGGTGCCATGTTCCCCTTCCATACATGGAGCCCCGACGGTCACGCGTCAGCCCCGACCGCGGTGTCGATGCTTCACGCAGGCGTGCTGATGAAACTTGGCGGCTATGGGTGTTTCCGTGTCGCTATGTATCTGATGCCGCAGGCTGCTAATGACCTCGCATGGATTTTCCTGATTCTGACCGGTATCTCAGTCGTTTATGGTGCGTTCAGCGCATGCGTTCAGACCGACCTCAAGTATATCAACGCCTACTCGTCAGTGAGCCACTGCGGTTTGGTGCTTTTTGCCATCCTCATGCTCAACACCACGGCGATGACCGGCGCGATTATGCAGATGCTCTCGCACGGCTTGATGACAGCGTTGTTCTTCGCATTGATTGGTATGATTTATGGCCGTACCCACACTCGCGACATACGTCAGATGGGCGGTCTCATGAAGATAATGCCTTTCCTTGCGGTCTGCTACATGATTGCGGGTTTCGCTTCGCTCGGACTCCCCGGTTTGAGCGGATTTGTGGCTGAGATGACCATCTTTGTCGGCTCATTCCAAAATGCCGATATGTTCCACCGTGTGCTTACGATTGTGGCTTGCTGCTCGATTGTGATTACCGCTGTCTACATACTTCGCGTGGTCGGCAAGCTGTTGCTTGGCCCTGTGCAGGATGAACATCACTTGCAGCTGACAGATGCTTCGTGGTGGGAGCGTGTGTCGACCGTCACTCTCATCGTGAGTGTCGCCGCTATCGGCTGTTTCCCCAATTTCTTCGCAAATTTGATTAGATTTACCTTTGACCCCTCGTTCTTCCGTGCGCTGGGCTTGTAAAGATTGATAAGCAATGGATTATTCTCAATTTTTAGCAATGAAGCAAGAAATCGGCCTGTTGGTCGTCTTTCTGTTAGTCTTCCTCTATGACACGTTCATGCCTAAAAAGGCGTTGAACGCAACTGCCGGATTTACCTGCGGGTTGTTTGCTCTATTCACTTTGTTCGGCTTCTGCCCCCATTGGTCTAACGCCGATGTGACAGCTTTTGCCGGAATGTATGAGACTTCTGCGATTATCTCGATGATTAAGAACATTCTCAACGTCGGGGTGCTGATAGTGCTCGTGCAGTCATGCCGGTGGGCTAACAGCGATTTTATCTCTGTTCGCCGCGGCGAGTTCTACGAATTGTTGCTCGTCACACTTTTCGGTATGTATTTGATGATTTCAGCTCGCCATTTCCTGTTGTTTATCATCGGCCTTGAGGCGGCATCGCTCCCGCTTGCCGCAATGGTGGCGTTTGACAAGAAACATTATGAGAGCCATGAGGCGGCAGTAAAATACATTTTGACCGCAGTGTTTTCATCAGCGGTTTTCATGATGGGACTGTCGTTCGTTTACGCGCTTTCAGGCTCACTTTACTTCGCTGACATTTATGTCGCTCTCGGTTCGCAACCGTCAGTGATGCTTGTAGTGGCTATCGCTTTCGTGATAGCCGGTATGGGCTTTAAATTGTCACTCGTTCCGTTCCATCTATGGACAGCCGATGTGTATCAAGGTGCTCCGACCTCGGTCACTTCTTATCTGTCGGTGATTTCAAAGGGTTCAGCCGCTTTTGCGTTCCTTGTTATTATGGCTCAAGTGTTCGGAGCGTTCTACAGCCAGGTTTGGGAGTGGATGCTTTACGCGGTCATTATCCTCACGATAACTGTCGGGAACCTGTTTGCCATCCGCCAGCTCAACATGAAGCGGTTCCTTGCGTTCTCGTCAATCTCACAGGCCGGTTACATAATGCTTGGCGTTATAGCCATGAACCAGACCGGAGTGGCCTCGCTCATGTACTACATTTTGGTCTATATCTTCTCTAACCTTGCAGCCTTTGGCGTAATCCAGGCTATCGAGAACAAGACCGGATACGTGAAGATGGACGATTACAACGGGCTTTACAAAACTAATCCGCGCCTGGCAGTGACCATGATGCTTGCCATGTTCTCGTTGGCAGGTATTCCGCCGTTTGCCGGATTCTTCAGCAAATTCTTCATCTTCACCGGAGCCATTCAGCAAGGCGGTGTAGCGATTTATGTGCTTGTGCTTATCGCGTTGATTAACACAATCGTGTCGCTATACTATTACCTGCTCGTGGTCAAGGCCATGTTCATCAACCCCGATGAGTGTAAAATTCCGGCGTTTGCTTCGGCATGGACTGAGCGTCTTGGAATGTGGGTGTGTGTGGCCGGAATCATTCTGCTTGGTATCGTGAGCTGCTTCTACAATACTCTGCTTGAAATGTCGCGGCAATCATCCATCTTGGCCTCACTCTGATTTAATTGCTAATCAAATAATTACTATCGGTGTTAAAATCCCATGGCGGGTTTTGATGCCGATAGTAATTTTCTCCATAAACTTGTTTATGTTTGAGAAGTTATATATCTTTGCTAAGTCTCTTAATCATAGTGATGTATAAGAAATTTTTTAAACGGTTTATAGATATGGCGACCGCAGCCGTCGGCTTGATTGTGTTGAGTCCGGTGTTGTTAGTGGTCACTATCTGGTTGCATTATGCCAATAAAGGGGCGGGCGCGTTTTTCTGTCAGAGTCGTCCCGGCTATAAAGGAGCCATCTTTAAAATCGTTAAATTTAAAACCATGACTGATGAGAGAGACAGTGCCGGTGAATTGCTGCCTGAAGAACAACGTCTGACCAAAGCGGGTAAATTCGTGCGCTCAACCTCTATCGATGAACTTCCTCAGTTGTGGAACGTGCTGAAAGGCGACATGTCGCTCATCGGCCCCCGTCCCCTCTTGCCGCGATATCTCCCCCTTTATACTCAAGAGCAGATGCGCCGCCACGATGTAAAGCCGGGAATCACAGGCTGGGCTCAGGTTCATGGTCGTAATAATATCTCCTGGACGCGTAAATTTGAGCTTGATGTCTGGTATGTCGACAACATCAGTTTCCGCACTGATTGTAGCATAGTGATATCCACAATAAGCAAGGTGTTAAAACGCGATGACATAAACCGCGACGGTTATGCCACAGCTCCTGACTTTGATGGCGCAAATTAATGAAAATGACAGATATTGATAAATACAAAACGCTTAAAACTCCATGTCTCATTTTTGATGGGCAGAATTTACGCAGATTATTAGGCCGAATAACGATGCGCTACGGAGTTGAGGAATATATACAGAAATCGGTATGGTAAATTTGCTATTCACTTGTGCGGGTAGGCGCACTTACTTATTGAAATACTTTAAGGAACAATTGAACGGTGAGGGGCTTATTGTCGCCGCCGATATGCAACTGTCGGCACCGGCGTTAAGTGTGGCTGATGTAAAGTGCCGGGTTCCGTCTGTGTATGATGAGGGCTATATTGACGCGGTGTTGGATTTGTGTAAAAATCATTCGATAACCGCTTTGATTAGCCTGAATGACCTTGAATTGCCGATTTTGGCGAATAACGCGGCTCGTTTCGCGGCGGTAGGCACAAAATTGATACTTTCATCCCCTGAGGTCATAGAAACTTGCTTTGACAAGTATCAGACATCGGTTTTCGTTGAGTCGCTGGGTTTATTGTCGCCGATAACAGTTGTCGGTTATCAAAATGCCGTAAAAAAAATAAATGAAGGCGTGCTGAAATTCCCATTGATGCTTAAACCGCGTTGGGGGTCGGGGTCGATAGGAATTGAGAAAGTGGTCGACATTGAAGAGTTTGAAGAAGTATATGCGTCATTGCGGCGAAAAATCAAAAGGTCGATTTTGGCCGCCGCTTCTGAGGGGGAGGATTACATACTGATACAGGAGTATGTTGACGGACAGGAGTTTGGGATGGATGTGATGAATGACTTGGACGGTAATATGATCGGTGTCGTTGTCAAGAAAAAAATGGCAATGAGGGCGGGGGAGACCGATAAGGCTGTCATTGTAGAGTCTCCTGAAATAGAGAGAATCGGAAAGAGGTTAGGGGAATCACTCCGTCACATAGGTAATTTGGATTGTGACATCTTAGAGAAAGACGGGCGGTTCTATGTGCTTGAATTGAATCCTCGGTTTGGCGGCGGATTCCCGTTTACATATGAGGCGGGGGCTAATTATCCCAAAGTGCTCATTGAACTGTTGAAAGGGAATGAAGCCGACAAGTCGCTGTTAAAAGCCGGCGTCGGCATGACATTTGCCAAATGTGACTACTTAGTCAAGGTTTAAAATGCGATTATTAACATTTATTACACAAAGAATGCGGATTATTAGTCATATCTTTGTGGTGAGTGACTGTGGGCTGTCTTATGATAAATCGGACAACCCCCTCGTGTGTATATGTAAGAATGCTAACAACCATATCTAATTACCCTTAAAACAATGCGATTATGAAAAAGAGTCTACTCCTGTTATTGGCGGCCGCTGCGGCATTGCCCGTGGATGCCGAGCAGATAGTGTTAAATGGGAATCCGCATGAGGTGAATGAACTGATTAGTATGAGCATCGGTCCAGGCGTAACCTACAAGAGGCTCAGATCTGAAACCTATCCATTGAACATCAATATGTTGATAATGGATGTGACTAATCCCTACAATCGTATGGAAACCACCACAGCCAATGAGACTTGTCAGGGTACCGAGCCGCTTGTCAATGCGGCGAAGCGACAGACAACCGACGAAAAGCGTGTGCTTGCAGGCGCCAACGCTAATTTTTGGGTGGTTAACACCCAAGAGCCTTACAGCCCCGTGCTTAATGGCGTAGGGTATGGCGGTAGCGGGCGCAACGGTCAGATGATTACCGAGACAAATATGTATGCCGACCAGTGGAACGGCGGTTGGACACATATGGGAATAGTCGGCATCGACGTTGACAAAATACTCCATATCGGCCACCAGTATTATCGCGGATATGTGAAACATGATAAAATCGGCGGACCTGAAATCCACCAGATAAATAAAGTGGTGAGAGACGGCGAAATCGGTCTGTACAATTCATTCTACGGAGCGTCGAAAACCTTCCGTCCCGTAAACCAGGGAACTGGCTCTACCGGCAAACCCCTATGGACTGTAGTCGAGGGGGAGAGCACTGAGGTGTTGCTCGATTTTGTTGAGGGCGAAAAATGGAAAATCGGCGAGCCGGTCAGAATGAAAGTCGTTGAAGTGAAGCCCAACGCCGGCACCGGCACCCTCGGGACTCACGCTGCAGCCCTTGTCGGTCGCGGCGACAAGCGCGATTTACTCGCCAAACTGGCTGTAGGCGATGAGGTGACGATCGAAACCAACTACTACGACCGCAACAATCAGCTCGTGAAGCTCGACAACTTCGTTGCAGGCAACGCCGTCGTGATGATTGACGGTGAACTGACCGCATATAACACCAGTGAAACGTATAATTCTCAGGTATACTCCCGCACCGGTTACGGAATGTCGGCCGACGGCAAGACGCTGTTTGTGATTGTGATTGACCGCTCAACCGACAAGACCTACGGCAGGTCAGGCGGTTGCCCGTCACGTGTGATGTGTGAACTGGCAAAACATTACGGCTGCTCCGACCTGGTTAACTGCGACGCCGGTGGCTCGGCTGAAATGTACTTTAACGGTGCCATAATCAATACCACTACCGAGGGTACTCCGCGCGCGGTGTCAAACGGTATGTTCCTTTACTCAATCGCTCCGAAGGACGATAATGTGGCCCGTCTGGAATTTTACGATGTCAATCTGCTCGCCCCGACTTATTCGTCATTCTCCCCGCAGATTATAGCTTACAACCAGTATGGTGATGTAGTTGATTATGATTTTAAGGATTACACCCTCTCATGCTCTGAAGCCCTCGGTTCATGTGATGGCAACGTGTTTATTGCCGGTGGCACTGCGATAACAGGCCCGCTCACCGCGACATACAACGGTGTGTCGGTGTCGAAGGATATAACGGTAGCGGCATCCAGTGCGGCGATGCGTATTAAACCGTTGGTAATCGACCATATCCGCGAATACACCATGGAGGTTACTGCCACTGTCGGCGCGAACACTTACAATTATGACCCCGCTCGTCTCAATTGGAATGTCGAGGATGAAACTGTGGCTGTCATAAATGAACAGGGTGTGTTAAAGGGACTGAAAAACGGCAAGACCACCATCTCTGTAAATATCGGTGATTTTGTCGACCAGACATCTCTGTCGGTTGAGATACCTACCGCTAAATATCTGCCTGTTACCGATTTCACCGGTTGGACTTTCAAACAATCGGGAACTTCCGACACAAAAATGAGTGAAACCGGTCGAGTTGATTTCAAGGTAGCCGTATCGCGTCTATCCCCATCGGTCGAATTGATAAAATCGTCAACCTTATTCAGTTTGCCCGAAGCTGTCTGGGTAGAGTTTGAAAGTGATTTGAAGGTCGATAAGGTGCATCTCGATGTGCGCACCCCGGTTGCAACCCGCACTAACTACGTTGAGCAAACCAATGACGGTCAGGGGTATGCCGCGTTGAGCACTTATCGTGTGAAGTTCCCGCTGTCGGCTTATGGTGACCTTTCAGACTTGATTAGCTTCCCGATGAAGCTTAACGGACTCAAGTTTACGTTCCCCAAAGACGCGTCGCTCAATGGTGACCACTATGTGATTATCAAAGCTATTGAAGCCGAGTATCTTAACCCGTCGGGAGTTGAGGATGTAGCCATCCAAGATGTCAATGCGGCTGTGAGCGTAACCCCCAATCCTGTGATTGATGGTGTTGCTAACGTGTTGAGCAGTAGCGAATTGCACTCTGTGGCGATTTACACGACTTCAGGCGTTCTTGTCAGCCGTCACTCCGTATCCGGCAATAGAGCTTCTGTGAACGTAAGTGGCTTGTCAGCAGGTCTTTACATAGCGGTTGTGGAAACAGCCAACGGCATTACTCCGGTCAGAATTGTTGTTAAATGACAGTCTTGACCTGAGCTAATAGTGTGAAAATAGTTTTAATAAGTTCATTTTATAGATTAACAGCATGAAAATCAAGACAGTTTTTCTTGTGTCAGTCCTGGCGATTTGTGGATTTAGCGCGTCGGCGTCAGTCCCGAATTACACGGCTCCGCATCGGATTGATATATCCGGCGAGGTGTATCATCCCGTGCTTAGCCCTGACGGCTCGACACTACTCTTTTCCTCAGTCAACTACACCGGACTTAACAGTCTTGACTTGTCGACAGGAAAGATTTCGGTAATTGACAAGTCGGCAGCGGCCGGTTTTGAACCGACGTTCTCGCATGACGGTTCAAAAATCTATTATCGCACTGCGGTCAAAATCAACAAGTTGCTGAACCATGATGTGCGTTGCTACGATGTCAACGCCGCTAAGGTGGCTGAGGTTGAGAAGCCTAACCGCAATATGCGAGTGCTGAAAGCTATCGACCGTCAGACCTATGTGGTTACCGATTTTGACCATATCGATGTGGTGGTAGATGGGAAGTCGACCACGCTTGACCCCGTGGCTGACGCTCACAGCTATCTGTGGGCCTCTCTTTCTCCCGACGGCACCCGGATTCTGTTCACGGAGCCTTTCCAGGGTGTGTTTATCTGCAATCTCGACGGCACCGGGTTGAAGTCGGTCATGTCGAGAGGTGATTACCCATGCTGGATTGACGACAACACTGTCGCCGCCGTAGTGTCGCATGATGACGGATACATCGTCACTGACGCTGCCATTGTGCTTGCTAATCTCACGAGCGGGGAGACCGCCAATGCCACCACTCCCGATTATATCGTCGGCGAGTTGACAGCGTCGCCCGCGACCCGTTCAATTATTTTCACCACCGTCGAAGGTGAATTGTTCCAGATTAACCCCGCAAATCCTGAATGAAGATGAAACGCAGTCTAACAATATTGCTATTGGCTCTTGTCGGCGGTTTGTCGTCGGTGTGGGCAGTTAAAATGAGTGACTTGAAGATTTATATTAACCCTGGTCATGGCGGTTACGACTCTGACGACCGTAATATCAAGATTTATCCGTTCGAGCAAGGCGATACGGCCGGATATTGGGAGTCGAAGAGTAACCTCTACAAAGGGTTGCATATGTATCACATCATCGACTCGATTTGCGGTACTACTGCAGATTCAGTGAAACCCAATGTGATGTTGTCGCGTGTCAAGAACACGACAGCGGACGACCGCTCGCTGGGAGGTATCGGACGAGAAGCGACCAGCTGGGGCGCTGACGTGTTCTTTTCGATTCACTCCAACGCCGGCGAGAGTGTCAACTATCTGCTGATGCTCTACCGCGAGGACCCGATGGGCACTCCACGTTATCCCGAGAATGTGACGTTGAGCAACATCGTGGCTCAGAACCTGCAGACTAACGAGATGGCCAACTGGACCCGCCAACCCCGAATTGAAGGCGACGTGTCGTTCTACTATCCCGGATGGGGCACTGCGGGCCTTGGTGTGCTTCGCGAGCTGTATACTTTCGGCCTTTTATCAGAGGGGGGTATGCATGAACACCGTCCGCAAGCCTACCGTCTGATGAACGATGACTACTTGTGGCTTGAGGCATGGCACTTTGTCAAGTCGGTCATGGACTTCTTCGAGACCGAGGATCGTTTCGTGACAGGTAACGTTGCCGGTGTGGTTTATGACGACCACAATTTGCGCGAAATGGATATACCTAAAGCGTCTTTCACCACCCACGGCCATGACAAGTATGCTCCGGTGTGCGGTGCGCTTGTCGAGCTTCTTGACAAAGATGGAAAAGTGGTGCAAAAACGCACTACCGACAACATGTTCAACGGTGTGTTCGTGCTGCGCAATGTGACCCCGGGCGATTACACGCTCCGCGTAAGCAAAGACAAATACTACACCGAGGAGCGTGCCATAACCGTTACAGCCAACGAGGTGACTTATTGCAACACGGCACTCAACATGAAGCGCGAGTACCCGCTTGAAATCACGGTCAAAGGTCCCATCGCCGCTGCTGACGGTCTTGTGAGCTGTTCATCGCCTATTGAACTTCAGTTTAACACCGACGTTGACCAGGAGTCGTTTGAGGAAGCGTTCACAATCACCCCCGCGGTGGCGGGTTATTGGAAATATGCCGATAATAACCATAGAGCAAGCTTCATCCCCGAGTTGTCGTATGACCCTGAGGTGACTTATACGGTCAATATCGCCGCAACAGCGAAAACTCCTGATAAATACTACTCTCATCCTCAGCTTATGGAGCCTGTGACTTTCAGCTTCACAACCCGCAACCGTTGGCGCCTGGATGTGCTTGGGTATTATCCCGCCAACGAGGGTACGGTGCATTACGCCGCTCCAACCGTTGAGGTGCGTTTTGACTGTACCATCAAGCCCTCCGGCATCCTGGATCTTGTCACCATCACTGATTCGAAGAACAAAAAAGTGAGTTTCAACACCCGCGCCTGCCAGTATAACAAGCTCGGCAATAGCTTCGGTAACGCTGTGTTCGCAGTGCAGGGCAACCTGACCGTAGGAGAGAAGTACAAATTCAAACTTTCCAGCGAGCTTCGCGACACCGAGTCGCTCCCGATGGATGAAGACCTCTCGTTTGAGTTCTATGCGAAAGATGTCACTGACCAGCCTGAGGCTCCGGTAATCGAGACGTTCGACAGTCCCGCCGTGCTTGTCGGTAATCTTGAAGCCAGCAAGGGCTTGACCTTGAAACCGACCGCAATCAAATCGACCAATCCCAAACTCTTTGGTGCGGGAGCCGTCAAGTTGTCATATTCGTTTGCCGACACCCACGACGGTGAAGCGATGTGGAATTACTCGGTAGCCGAGCCTCAATCGCTTGAGACGGGTGACCGTGTCGGGCTGTATGTCAACGGTGATTTTTCTAACCATGAACTTTGGATTGGAGTGACCGCCGGAACTGACACGAAATGGCATCGCTTGTGCGCTCTGACGTTCCGCGGATGGGAATATCATGAAGTTGTACTCGATGACCTTGAGGCAGGATATGTCTACAATGTTGACCGCGTGAAGATTGTACAGGTTGAAAGCCCCATCACCAAGATGGGGGCGATAGTGCTTGACGATATGCTCTATCGCAACGGTGCAGCCGGCGGCGTGAGCGACATCGCTGCCAACGGCACCGATAATGTCAACATCTATCCGATACCGGCAAGCGACGTGATTAACGTTGAAGGCGTCGAGGCGGGAATCGCCAAAATGCAGCTTGTCAACGTGGCTGGTGCCGTAGTCGCCGAGGTTTCGGGCGGCACTGTGTTCAATGTCTCGTCGATTGAAAGCGGGGTCTATCTGCTTCGCGTCACTACTTGTGACGGTAAAACGATAGTGAACCGTGTAGTGGTTTCCCGTTGATAGTTTAACCGGATGTTATCCCCGGCCCGAGCGAACCAAACGCTCGGGCCGGGCTGTTTTTTACCATTACCTTTGTGATTGCCATGAAATTGTCTCCCATTTATGAGAATGGCAAACTTAAAATCTGAATATGGTAACAAGCGCTCAACAAAAACCGAAACTGCTCAAAGCTATTGCCTCAAAGAGTTGTTCGACCGCTTATCCAACATCTCCGGTGGCACTTTCTTCAATCCCGATGGCGGGACGCTATGATTGGCGTTTGGCGCATTCGCGGCTAAGAGAGAATTAGCGATTTTCGGAACCATATTTTTGTGGGGTGAGAAAGTTTCACTAATTTTGTGTATCGTAAGCGTTTATTTATGTTTCACAAGGCTTTGTTCGTGGTTTTGTGGAATCAGTGACTGAAATGTAAAACGCATATGGTTTTAATCTATACCTGTTTAACCAGATGAAAATAATAGCTGAAAGTAGTTCCACCCGCACTGAATGGACGCTCGTTGACGGGGCGACGATTGTTGAACACGCATTTACGGAGGGTCTGAATCCGTATTTTCAGAGCCGTCGCGAAATCAGCCATAGCATCAGGTTGGAATTGCCCGAAGCTTTTTTCAGAAAACGTTGGGAGCATGTGTATTTCTATGGCGCGGGATGTGCCAACGTAGAGAAAAACAAAATCATGGAGTCGTCGCTTGTGGCGCAGTTTAAAACCCCGGTGACCGTTGAGAGTGACTTGCTGGGCGCCGCTCGTGGCCTGTTGGTGCGGCAGCCCGGGTTGGCTTGCATACTCGGAACGGGTTCAAACTCGTGTATGTATGACGGCAAAACGATAATCGCCAATGTCAAGCCGGCGGGCTTTGTGCTTGGCGATGAAGGTTCGGGGGCTAATTTGGGGAAAATTTTTGTGGCGGATTGTCTGAAAGGGATAGCGCCCAAGCGTCTTGTCGAAGAGTTTTATGAAAAGTACCGCATCACGAGCGATGATGTGATGGATGCCGTCTACACCGCCCCTTTGCCCAACCGCTCGCTGTCGACCTATTCGTTTTTCCTGTCGGAACATCTTGATAACGAGTATGTCTATCAATTGGTCTATACCGCGTTTATGCAGTTTTTCACCCGAAACATCGCGTCATATGATTACAAGGGTGTGCCTATCTGCTTTGTCGGGTCAACGGCGTGTAATTATTCCGACGTGCTTCGTCGCGTGGCATCTGATTTCGGAGCGGAAATCTCCAAGATAGTGCGCTGTTCGATGCCCGGACTTGTCGAATATCATTCCACTGCCGAGGCGGAGTGAAGGGATGAATGTTCGTGTCTGAAAAAATATATTTAATTATTAAATATTGTTGAATTTGGCTTGTTGTGGCGCAAAAACAGTAGTTTTATCAAAAGGTTTATATTAACTTTGTCGGATACCAATTTGTCATTTTTTGCATAAACACAGTTTGATGACCTTAAAACAATCAATTCTGACACTCGGAATCTCGCTAAGCCTAACCGCACAGGGCGGTGGGCTGACCGGGCTTACGATAAACCGGCCGACCGAGAGCGTGCCGTTTGTCACGCGTGTTGGAGAACCGGCTGCCCCCAAAGGGCTTGACGGGAGGAATATCGCTGTGTGGCAAAGTCATGGATGGTATTTCGAGCCAAAGCTGAACCGATGGGAGTGGCAGCGGGCGCGAATTTTCGAGACGGTAGAAGACCTCTATACACAGAGCTACGTTATCCCTTACCTGATGCCGATGCTTGAGAACGCCGGGGCGTATGTGATGAGCCCTCGCGAGCGCGACACGGCGGTGTTTGAAGCCGTAGTCGACAATGACGGCGGTTTGGCGATCGGCCGTTACAGAGAGAACAACGCAGTGAAACGTTGGGGCGACACGGGAATCAAGGGGTTCGCATTTAAAAAATCACCCTTGAAAAATGGTGACAATCCTTTTGCTGACGGCAGCTCGCGCTGCGTAGCCACGGTCGGTGACCGCAGTGGCGCGTCGACCGCAGTCTGGTCGGCCGATATTCCCGCCGCCGGGGATTATGCGGTCTATGTGTCGTATGCGACGTTGCCAAACAGCGTCGGCGATGCGCATTACACTGTCAACACCGCCGCCGGTCCAAAGGAGTTTAGGGTTAATCAGCGTATGGGCGGCGGAACATGGGTCTATTTGGGTCATTTCCCACTTTCCGCCGGGGCAGACCTCCCGGTGGTGGAGCTGACGAATGTTTCGTCGACCGACGGAGTGGTAACGGCTGACGCTGTCAAAATAGGCGGCGGCATGGGAAATGTGGCCCGCATAGTCAAAGAACCTCTTGATGATATTGACTATCAGTATGTTGTGAGCGGTTACCCGCGTTTCACCGAGGGTGCGCGCTATTGGTTGCAATGGGCCGGCGTCCCTGACAGCGTCTATACCCCGTCGGGGAACGTCAACGACTATACCGACGACTATAAATGCCGCGGCGAATGGGTCAATTATCTCGCCGGCGGCTCCTCGGTGCTTCCCGACCGCAAGGGTCTCAACATCCCGATAGATTTGTCGTTCGCTTTTCACACGGATGCCGGTACGACCCGCAACGATTCCATCATAGGCACGTTGGGTATTTATTACACCGATGGGGGTGGAAAGTATGCCAACGGGGCTGACCGCAAGGTCTCGGGGGTGCTTACCGACATGGTAATGACGACGATAGTCAACGATGTCAGAGCCGCTTATGAGCCTAAATGGACGCGCCGCCAGATGTGGGACAAGAGCTATTATGAGGCGCGGGTGCCGGAGGTGCCGGCCATGTTGCTCGAACTGTTGTCGCATCAGAATTTCGCTGATATGAAATACGGGCTTGACCCCGGGTTCCGATTCACGGTGAGCCGAGCTATCTATAAAGGGATGTTGCGATTCCTCGCCGAGCGTGACGGACGCCCTTATGTGGTGCAGCCGTTGCCCGTCAGGGAGATGGCGATATCCGTAGTCGGTGATAGGACTTACAAGCTATCGTGGAAGGCGACCGTCGACAGTCTTGAGCCGTCGGCCGTGCCGACACGCTATATCGTGGAGGAACGCGTGGGCAGCGGAGCGTTCCGCCGTGTCGCCGAAGTCGATACCGAGGCATGGGCGTTCGGCGTAGATGATGATGAAATCCATTCATTCCGCGTTGTCGCTGTCAATGAAGGCGGGCGCAGTTTCGCCGGGGAGACACTCGCCATGTGCGGGTTGCCGTCGGACAAAGCTCCGGTGATGATAGTCAACGGCTTCACCCGCGTCTCAGGACCCGACACGTTTGACTCCGGGGAAATTGCAGGTTTCTATGACTCTCGTGACCACGGGGTGCCATATATCCGCGACATAAGTTTCATCGGTTCACAGTTTGAGTTCCGCCGCGATATTCCGTGGATGGATGATGACGCAGCCGGGTTTGGAGCGAGCCGCGCCAACTATGAGACAGAAGTAGTCGCAGGGAATACGCTGGACTATGTGCTCACCCACGGCGAAGCTATCCGCGCCGCAGGTTATCCGTTTATTTCCATGAGCGTCGATGCCTATATGAACAGCCGTTCGCAGCCGTCGGTTGCGGTGCTTGACCTTATCTTGGGCAAGCAGAAGGAGGTCACCGTCGGTCGCGGTGTCTACGGCTCTCGTTATAAGACGTTCCCACCTGCACTCCAAAACAAGCTGACCGAATTTTCAAAATCGGGCGGCGACATATTTGTCACGGGTTCATACATAGCCAGTGATTTGTGGGACAATGAGTTGTCATCGCCCGAAGTCAAGCAGGCCGACCAGGCATTCGCAGCTGATATCCTCGGATATAAATGGAGAGTCGGTCAGGCTTCTGTTACAGGTGAGGCATATCAAGTGCCTACCCGTTTCAATTCGCTCGGAGCCGGGGCGTATGAGTTCAGCAACACGCTTAACGCCGACAGTTATGCCGTGGAGTCGCCTGACTCGTTCTATCCCGCCGACAATACCGTAAGCTGCACTTTCATGAGGTACACTGAAAACAACCTCATAGCGGGGACAGCTTTAGACGACGGTGTCAGGAAGGTTGTGGCGGTTGGTTTTCCGTTTGAGACCATCAAATCGCGTGAGGAGCGCGACAATTTGATGAGTCAAGTGTTGGCGTTTTTCTCGTCGGCTCACCGTGAAAAATTGGTGAAAGAAGACGCCGGAGCGAAAAAACCGTCAAAAATCAGTAAAAGCAAAAAGAGTAATAAAAAGAAGAAAAGTAAAAAATAATATAAACCCTAAAAATCATCATGATGGACGCTATTATCACCAGTTTCATCCCCTACGCCGACGCAGCGCAAGCTCAAGGCACAGTTGACCAGCTCAAAGCATCGGCTTTGGTAGACAAAGTAATCTTGTTGTCAACCGACAAAGACGCTAAACCGCTCGACGGTTGCGAGTTGATAGTGATTGACGCTCTCAACAGCTCGGCTACGATGAAAAAAATAGCACAAGCCGCTACCGGCAAGTACACTCTCCTTTATACGAAATATAACCAGTTGGTACTTGGTTATCTGTCGTTGGAACGTTTCGTAACTCTCGCTGAAGATTCAAAAGCAGCTATGCTTTACGCTGACCACTATGCAGTGGCCGATGGTAAGCGCGTGAACTATCCCGTAATCGACTACCAATTCGGTTCGTTGCGTGATGACTTCGACTTCGGTTCGCTGCTCTTCTTCTGCACCAAGTGCTTGAAGAACGCCGCAGCAGGCATCGACAAAGAGTACACCGCAGCAGGTCTCTATGATTTGCGTTTGCGCGTCTCTCGCGAGTCGAGCCTCGTTCACATCAACGAGTATCTCTATGACGACGTAGAGGTTGACAACCGTCGCAGCGGTGAGAAAATATTTGATTATGTAGACCCGAAGAACCGCGGCGTGCAGATAGAGATGGAGGAGGCTTGCACCGCACACCTCAAAGCCATTGGCGGCTACCTCGCACCTGAGTTTGACAAAATCGACTTTAACCAGGGCGACTTTGAAGTTGAGGCTTCGGTTATCATCCCCGTTCGTAACCGTGTGCGCACTATCCGTGACGCTATCGAAAGTGTGCTCTCACAGAAGACCGACTTCCCCTTCAATCTCATTATCGTCGACAACCACAGCACCGACGGTACCACTGAGGCAATCGATGAGTATAAGAACGATTCCCGCGTGATTCATCTCGTTCCCGAGCGCAAAGACCTCGGTATCGGTGGTTGCTGGAACTACGGCGTACACCACGAGAAGTGCGGTAAGTTTGCCATCCAGCTTGACAGCGACGACGTTTATGCCGACGAGAACACTATCGCAACAGTGGTTAAGGCTTTCTATGAGCAGAACTGCGGTATGGTAGTCGGTACCTATACGCTCACCGACATCAACAAACAGATGATTCCCCCGGGCGTAATCGACCACAAGGAGTGGACTCCCGAAAACGGTCGCAACAATGCTCTCCGCATCAACGGTCTCGGCGCACCCCGCTCGTTCTATACTCCGCTGTTGCGCAACATCCCCATCCCCAACACAAGCTATGGAGAGGACTATGCCGAGGGTCTCGCAATCTCGCGTAACTATCAAATCGGTCGCATCTGGCATTCAATCTATCTTTGCCGCCGTTGGGAGGACAACTCTGATGCCGCTCTCGACCGCAACAAGATGAACGCCAACAACCTTTACAAGGACCGCATCCGCACTTGGGAGCTTCAGGCGCGTATCGCAAAAAATCGTTGCAATGGCTAATAACACACTTGTTCAGCAGGTAAGCGACCTGTTTGCATCGCAGTTGGTCGAGTGGCAGCAGGCGGCTGATAACTTCAGCGCACTCGCCGGTGTCAAGGTGAAAACTATCGATGTCGATGGCATGGCGGTCAGGGTTCAATTCAACCCTGCCCGCATCGTGTCGTCGTCGGCAAAAGTTGATACAAAATCGCTCAAAGAGCGCAAGTGTTTCCTTTGCGAGGCTAACCGCCCGGCGGTGCAGCGCGGCATTGATTGGGACAAATATGTGGTTTTGATTAACCCGTTCCCCATCTTCCCCCGTCACCTGACTATTCCCGACCGCAGCCACGTTGATCAGCTTATCAAGGGCCGTGTCGCAGATATGATGCGTCTGACGGATGAATTGGAAGGTTACACGGTGTTCTATAACGGGCCTAAGTGTGGCGCATCAGCCCCCGACCATATGCACTTCCAGGCCGGCAACTCTGACTTTTTGACGATTGCCGAGGCTATCGACGGCGCTCAGCTCGAAACTATCGAGGAAAGCGATAAAGGCAGTCTCTCTGTCGTCAACGGCTTGCCACTCAATATGTTCGTAATCAGCACCGCCGATTACGAATATGGCCAGGAACTCTTCGACCGTCTGTATGCAGCTCTGCCTCAGAATGAAGGCGAGACTGAGCCTATGATGAATATCCTCTGCTACAAGCAGGGCGACAAGGTAAACCTTGTCGTTATTCCTCGTAAACGTCACCGTCCGTCGTTCTATGGCACTGAAGGTGACGACACTATGTTGCTCAGCCCGGCATCGGTTGATATGGGCGGCGTGTTTATCACGCCTCTCGAGAAAGATTTCAATCGAGTTGACGCTGATGTCATCAAGAAAATCTATGATGAGTTGTGCTTGAGCAACGAGGATGTCAAATCGATAGTTTCTAAATTGAAAAAGTGACCGGTCGACTTGGCCTTAGCTATTTTGTTTGTCAAATGGTTTAAAGATTAAAAGATTCATGATGGAAGAGCCCAAATTGAAAGTCGGGATTGTCAGTGGAACGGAGATTAAATTCTCGTTACGCGGCGATTTTGAACTCAACGGCAAAGTAGTCACGGGTGACCATGTCGCCCGCATAGATGACGGCAAGGTCGTTATCGACGGAGTCAAATCAGATAATTATTTGTTCACGCCGCTCACCGAGTCATCTTTGTTTGAATTGCATGATGTAATCATCGGGGTCGACTTCCATTGGGAACGTCGTGAAACGCAAGTGTTCAAAGGCTCGTTGAGCCTCATCGTCGAGGGCGACAAATTGACTGCTGTAAACATTCTCCCGCTCGAAGATTACCTGTGTAGCGTAATCTCGTCGGAAATGAGTGCGACAGCGTCGTTGGAGTTGCTCAAGGCACATGCCGTGATTTCCCGCAGTTGGCTTCTTGCCCAAATCGAGAAACGCGAGCGTCTCGCCGGACAACACGGCGATGCTCATGACACTTGTTGTGGCGACGAGTGTGGTTGCCACGCTGATGACAATGAGTTGATTAAATGGTTTGACCGCGAAGATCACACAAACTTTGACGTTTGTGCCGATGACCATTGTCAGCGTTATCAGGGTGTCACCCGCCAAACCACGCCCACCGTGGCTGAAGCAGTAGCGGCGACTCGCGGCGAAGTCTTGATGTATCAAGGCGAGCTTTGCGATGCCCGCTTCTCGAAATGCTGCGGCGGTGTGTTTGAACGATTTGACACTTGTTGGGAGTCGGTAGACCACCATTATCTTCAGCCTCGACGCGACGGTCAGGATGTCAATGACTTCCCCGACTTGTCAATCGAGCGCAACGCCGAGGAGTGGATTCTCAGTCAGCCGGCGGCTTACTGTAATACTGATTCTGCTGAGATACTTGGTCAAGTGCTCAACAACTATGACCAGGAAACCAAGGATTTCTATCGCTGGAAAGTGACTTACACTCAGAAAGAAATTTCAGAGTTGATTCACAGCCGCCTCGGTATCGACTTTGGACAAATCATTAACCTCGTTCCCGTCAGCCGCGGCACTTCGGGCCGCCTGTGGAAACTTGAGGTGGTGGGCACGAAACGCACGCTTGTCATCGGCAAGGAGCTTATCATCCGCCGTGCATTGTCTAAGTCGCACCTCTACAGTTCGGCGTTTGTCGTTGAACGCACCGACATTGATGCTGACGGCATCCCGGGTTCGTTCACTTTGCACGGAGCAGGGTGGGGTCATGGCGTAGGCTTGTGCCAAATCGGTGCGGCTGTCATGGGTGCTAACGGTTTCGGCTATCACGAAATCTTGTCGCACTACTTCATCGACTCGGAGTGCACGCGTCTCTATTAATCTTAAAAATCTAAACCAATCATTGTTAACATTTAAATGAAAACAACTAATAAACGTTCGCCGTGGGCATGGATTCCCACGCTCTATTTTGCGCAAGGTATCCCATTCATCTTCATCAATATGGTGACGATGGTGCTTTTCACTCAGCTCGGTATGTCGGAAACCGATGCGACCCTTTACACCGGTTGGCTCTACCTCCCCTGGGTTATCAAACCATTCTGGGGCCCTATTGTCGACATTATCCGCACTAAACGCTGGTGGACTGTCATGATGCAGATTTGCGTGGCGGTAGGTTTGGGCGCAATCGCGTTTACCCTTCCTTTGCCCGATGCTGAGCAAATTGCCGAGGGACTTCCTGTTTCGGCGTTTGCAGTCTGCTTGTTCTTCTATTTCATCACTGCTTTCTGCTCGGCAACCCACGACATTGCATCCGACGGTTTCTATATGATTGCCCTTAACACGGCAGAGCAGAGTATGTTTGTCGGCATTCGCTCGACGTTCTACCGTTGCGCCAACGTCTTTGGTCAGGGTGGTCTCGTTATGCTTGCGGGCTTCTTGACGCAGCAGACAGGTAGCGTTTCTAAAGCGTGGATGTTTACGGTCTCTATCTGCGCCGCGTTCTTTGCAGTCGTGTCGTTGTGGCATGCGTTCATTCTCCCCAAACCGGCTGCCGACAGCGCGGTAGGTGGTGACAAACAAGAGACTAAGAGCATCGGCTCGATTCTCAAGGAGTTTGTCGGTTCGTTTGTGACTTTCTTCCAGAAGAAACATGTGCTTCTCGCTATGTTGTTTATGCTTCTCTACCGTCTTCCCGAGGCTCAAGTCGTTAAGTTGTGCCAGCCGTTCCTCCTCGCTTCGCGCGATGCCGGCGGTCTTGGTATGACACAGACTGAGGTCGGTTTCGCTTACGGTACGTTGGCTATCATCGGTCTTACAATCGGTGGTATCATCGGCGGTATTTGCGCGTCGAACGGCGGATTGAAGAAATGGATTTGGCCTATGGCACTTGCCACATCGCTTAACTGCGTGGCTTACATCGTGCTTTCTAACGTTCAGCCAAGCTATGCAGACGTTACAGGCAAAATTATCATCTTCTGCGCAATCGTGCTTGAACAGTTTGCCTACGGATTTGGTTTCACGGCGTTTATGCTCTATATGATGTACTTTGCCGACGGCCCCTACAAAACATCCCACTATGCAATCTGCACGGCGTTTATGGCACTTGGTATGATGCTCCCCGGTATGGCTGCCGGATATATCAAAGAGAGCCTTCTCGGTAACTCTTACATCAACTTCTTCTGGTGGGTGCTCGCTTGTAACTTCGCCACTTGGATTGTAACGGGTCTTGTGCGCCGTCACATTGACCCCAAATATGGTGCGAAGTAATCCAGCTTTAGTGTTTAAACGAAACTGAAAAACTAACAATCTCTTATGAAGAAAATATCATCATTTATAGCCGCTCTTTCGCTTGTGTCGTTGATGTCAACGGCACAGGTGAAGCCCGGTGTCGAGGTGTTGCGCGACAACGGTTTCGCTCAGCTCCAGGGAAAGCGTGTGGGCCTGATTACCAATCCCACCGGCATCGACAATAACTATAAATCAACTGTTGACATTTTGCATGAGGCTCCCGGTGTGAAATTGACCGCACTGTTTGCCCCTGAGCACGGTGTGCGCGGCGACGTACACGCCGGTGACCACGTTGACAATATGGTGGATCCCGCAACCGGAGTCACCGTCTACTCTATTTTCGGTAAGACTTACAAGCCGACTCCAGAAATGTTGAAAGATGTCGACGTATTGGTCTATGACATTCAGGATATCGGTTGCCGTTCTTACACGTTTATCTCGTCGATGGGCGAGGCTATGGACGCTTGCGCCGAACTTGGCAAAGAGTTTATGGTGCTTGACCGTCCCAATCCCGTGGGCGGAAACAAGGTCGAAGGTAACTTCGTTGAAAAAGCCTCGGTGTCGTTTGTGAGCCGTTTCCCTATCCCTTACCTTTATGGCCTCACACCCGGTGAGTTGGCGATGTATCTCAACGAAGAGGGATTGCTCGACAGCGGTAAGAAGGTTAACCTCACGGTTATCCCTATGGAAGGCTGGACTCGAGATATGCCATACGCTGAAACCGGTATGCCTTGGGTTTTGCCCTCACCCCACATTCCGAATCCTGAAATCGGAATCTATTATCCTGTAACCGGTATTCTTGGCGAACTTTATTGCGTGTCAATCGGAGTTGGCTACACCTTGCCTTTCAAAACGGTCGCAGCACCTTGGATTGACGGCCAAAAGTTGGCTGACCGCTTGAACGCTCTGAAACTTCCGGGCATCCACTTCCGCGCTATTACTTATAAGCCGTTCTATTCAACCTTTAAGGGCGAGAACGTAGCCGGCGTGGAGATTTGCATCACCGACAAAGATGCGGCTCCGTTGGCTTTAACGCAATTCTACATCATGCAGGAACTTATCGATATGTATCCCGATAAGAACCCGTTTGAGATATGCGATAAAAAACGTTACACGACATTCGACAAGGTGACCGGCTCATCTGAGATACGTAAGCGTTTCTGCAAGAACAACAAGGTCGAGGATATGTTCGACTATTGGACTAAGGATGACGCCAAGTTCAAAATGAAGAAAGCGCGTTATCACCTTTACAAATAAATGTAAACTCATAGACTTCTCCCCGTAATTTTTACGGCCACGATTTATTGAACCACTGATGGATAATAATTATAAACTGTTTTTAGAGGAAATCGGCACATTTGTCGATTCAAAGAGAATCTACACTGACGATTTGCGTTGTCTCGCTTGGGGAACGGATGCGGGTTTCTACCGTATGATTCCTAAGATTGTAGTGCGCTCGGTCAACGAGGCCGAGGTGTCGCAACTGCTTGGCATCGCCTCTCGTCTCGGCTTGCCCATTACATTCCGAGCTGCCGGTACGAGCCTCTCGGGACAGGCTATCAGCGATTCAATCTTAATCGTGGCCGGGAAAAACTGGGAAGATTACTCGATATCACCCGACGGCCTTCAAATCACGATGCAGCCGGGTATCATCGGCGGTAGGGTGAATCAATATCTCGCTCCCTATAACCGCATTTTCGCTCCCGACCCGGCCTCTAAAAACTCGGCGATGGTGGGCGGTATCGTAATCAACAATGCTTCGGGTATGAATTGCGGTACGCACGCCAACAGCGATAAGGTGCTTGAGTCGATGAGAATAGTGCTTGTCGACGGCACGGTGATTGATACCGGCGATGAGCTGTCGCGCGCCGCTTTCCGTCAATCTCATCCCGATTTTGTCGCTTCAATCGAGAAGATGCGCGACGAAATCAGAGCCGATGAGGAGTTGGTGAAGCGCATCAAGTACAAATACAGCATTAAAAACGTGACGGGTCTCAACTTGTTGCCGTTTGTCACATTCGACGACCCGTTTGAAATCATGGCTCACTGTATGGTGGGCTCGGAAGGTACGCTCGGATTTATGAGCCGACTGACCGTTAACACCTCTCATCTCTACCCACATTCGGCAAGTGCGATGCTCTATTTCGATGACATCCGCACGGCTTGCGAAGCTGTCGTGGCAATGAAAAAAGGCCCTGTTCACGGCGCAGAGTTGCTCGACAAAAAATCACTTTCGGCTGTCGACGACACAACGGGCGTAGGCTTAACCGCCGTCTTGACTGAAACTAAGGCCGATTCGCCCGAGGAGTTACAGCGCAATATCGATGAGATACTCGAAATCTTGAAGCCGTTTAAACTCCACATTCCCGCCCGATTTACATCAGACCCCAAAGAGTATGGCCCATATTGGAAAATACGTTCGGGCATTTTCCCCTCGGTCGGCGGCACGCGCCCTCTCGGCACTACCGTTCTTATCGAGGATGTGGCTTTCCACATCGAGGACCTTCCCGACGCGACTGCCGATTTGCAGCAGTTGTTGATAGATTGCGGCTATGACGATGCGTGCATCTATGGACATGCGCTCGAAGGCAACTACCACTTCATCATCTCACAGCGTTTTGATACCGATGAGGAAGTGAACCGCTACAAGCGACTGATGAAAGCTGTCGAGACCCTTGTAGTTGACAAGTATGACGGCTCGTTAAAAGCCGAGCATGGAACAGGGCGCAATATGGCTCCCTTTGTCAAAAACGAGTGGGGCGAGACTGCGTGGAATTTCATGCGTCGACTCAAAGCGATTTTCGACCCTAAAATGATTCTTAACCCCGGTGTTATCTTTAATGATGACCCCGAATGCTATATCAAGGGGATGAAACCCCTGCCTATGACCAGCCCCGTTGTTGACCGTTGCATCGAGTGCGGATTCTGCGAGGTTAATTGCGTCAGCTGCGGCTTCACGCTGTCAGCGCGTCAACGCACAGTCATCAGCCGCGAAATTTCGCGATTGAAGTCGACTGGCGAAGACCCACAGCGCCTAAAACGCTTGGAGCGACAATTCCGCTATCTTGGCGAAGACAGTTGCGCAGGTGACGGGCTTTGCAGCACATCGTGCCCCATGGGCATCAATACCGCCGATTTGATTCACGAACTGCGCGAGGCACATATGCCTAAGGCCGGTTACGCAATTGGCCGCATGGCAGCTAACAACCTGCGGGCCATTAAAGGAGTGCTCCGCCCGGTGTTGTCGGTGGCATCTGTCGCCGGCGGAGTCATTGGCGACGATGCTGTCACGGCTATTGGTAAGGGCTTGAACAAAGTAGGCGTGCCGTTGTGGACTCCCTCGCTCCCGGGAGCGGCTCACGCACCGAAAACCGGAACGGCGGCAGACGATGCCAAACTTCCGAGGAAAGTGGTCTACTTCCCCAGTTGTATCAACCAGACAATGGGCGCGTCGCGCGAGAAGAACGGCAAGAAGCAAGAGAATTTGATGCACGTCATCAAAAATCTGTGTGCTAAAGCCGGATATGAAGTCATATTCCCGAAAGGTATGCAAAACTTGTGTTGCGGTATGATTTGGGAAAGTAAAGGGATGCCTGACATAGCCGACGCCAAGACCCGCGAACTTGAAAAAGCGCTTCTCGAAGCGTCGGAAAATGGCAAATACCCCGTGATGTGCGACCAAAGTCCCTGTTTGCACCGTATGTGCGACCACATTAAATCGATGGAACTTTATGAGCCGGTTGAGTTTATACACGACTTCTTGGCACAATATCTTGAATTTGCCCCGGTTGATGAGGCGGTAGCGATTCATGTCACTTGTTCAAGCCGCCGTATGGGTCTTGCCGATAAGATGATTTCGCTTGCGTCGAAGTGTGCGTCGCGAGTAGTGGTCCCTGCCGAGGTGGGGTGTTGCGGTTTCGCCGGCGACAAAGGTTTCACCCTCCCCGAACTTAACCGTTACGCTCTTCGCAAGTTGCGTCCGCAGATTGAAGCGGCCGGTGTGAAACGCGGATTCTCAAACAGCCGCACTTGCGAGATAGGCTTGACGACCAATAGCGGAGTGCCCTATAAGTCGATTGCATATCTCGTTGACGAGTGTACGAAAGCTAAGAATAATTATAAATAAACAGATTTTATCGGTTAACCTCATGAGCAACACTAATCAGACGGTAGCAAAGAAACAGGGTGGACGTCTGCTCGCCCTTGACATATTGCGCGGCATCACCATTGCCGGTATGATTCTCGTGAACAATCCCGGCTCGTGGGGAAATATCTATGCGCCACTTGAACACGCATCGTGGAACGGTCTTACGCCGACCGACCTCGTATTCCCGTTTTTTATGTTCATAATGGGAATTTCCACATATTTCTCGCTTCGTAAATACAACTTTGAGTGGAGCGGTCCGACAATATGGAAAATAGTGCGTCGCACGGTGGTCATCTTCGCCATAGGTCTTGCCATCGCCTGGTTCAGCCTGTTCATGCGCGGCATAGTCAATGAAGCCACTTTCTTGGAGGCAGCACTTAATTTTGACCATATCCGCATCCTCGGAGTCATGCCTCGGTTGGCCATTTGCTATTGCGCCGCGTCGCTTGTAGCGTTGATGCTCAATCACCGTTATCTGCCCGGCTTTATCGCACTTCTACTTGTGGTCTATGCAGTGATACTGCTGACCGGCAACGGGTTTGAGTTCGCTGACCATAACGTCATTTCGGTTATCGACCGTAAAGTACTTGGTCCTGACCATATGTATAAGGACACTATCGACGGCTTGACTCTCCATTTTGACCCGGAGGGGCTTCTTAGCACCATCCCGTCAATAGCGCATGTGCTTATAGGCTTCTGTTGCGGCCGTTTCTTCTTTGAAACCCGCGACAACAACTTGCGCATCAACAAACTCTTTATCGTGGGGACGATATTAACGTTTGCCGGGTTTTTGCTTGATTTCGGGATACCCATCAATAAAAAAGTGTGGTCACCGACATTTGTGTTGACCACTTGCGGGTTGGCTTCGAGCTTCCTCGGGCTGTTGATATGGATTATCGACATTAAGGGGCGTAAACGTTGGTGTCGCTTCTTTGAGGCGTTTGGCATCAATCCTCTCTTTATGTATGTGCTCGGCGGAGTGTTGGGTATCTTGTTAGGAACGATAAAAGTAGCCGACGGCTTGTCGATTAAGGGTTGGCTCTATGGCGAGCAACTCGTCCCGCTCTGCGGCGGCGATGCCACGCTTGCGTCGCTGCTCTATGCTCTCGTCTTCGTCGTCGTTATATGGTGTTTTGGATATATTCTTTATAAGAAAAAAATATACATTAAGATATGAAACTAATAGCTGACTGTGGTAGCACCAAAATTGATTGGTGCTTGATTGACGGTGGTAAAATCGTCAAACAAGTTTTTACTTGTGGTATGAACGCCCTGCTCTTGACCGAGGAGGAGATGGAAACTCGCATTGCGACTGAGCTTGCTCCGCAAATCGCCGACTATGCGATTGATGAAGTCTACTACTACGGCGCAGGTTGCGTCAGTGAAGAAGTGTGTGGCAACGTGCGACGCGCCATTGCCAAAAGTGTAAAAGCCGGCATCATCGAGGTTCACACCGACTTGCTTGCGGCAGCCCGCGCTCTTTGCGGACATCAACCCGGCATCGCCTGCATCCTCGGCACAGGCTCTAACTCTTGCTACTATGACGGAAAAGAAATAGTCGACAACGTGTCGCCTCTGGGTTACATCCTCGGCGATGAGGGTAGTGGTGCGGTTCTTGGCAAGCTCCTTGTCGGCGATGTCCTCAAAAACCAGTTGCCGCGGGAGTTGTGCGACAAATTCCTCGCACAGTTTGAACTCGACCGCATGGCTATCATCCGCCGCGTCTACAAGGAACCTCAACCCAACCGCTTCCTTGCGTCGTTGAGCCGCTTCTTGATTGAAAACATCGAGGAGCCTTCAATCCATCGTCTCGTCCTTAACTCGTTCAAATCGTTCTTCGTGCGTAATATCGCCAACTACGCTAACTACAAAGAGTTGAAGGTCAACTTCATCGGTTCTGTGGCTTACTACTACCGCGATGTGCTCACCGAAGCGGCTTCTGCCGTTGATTGCACTATCGGCACCGTTCTCCAGTCGCCTATGGAGGGCTTGATTAAGTACCACTCTGAAAATAACTGATTTATCATCATAAAAAAGAAATCATATCATGGCATTTGAAAAAATAAGTGAGCGTGCGTCGCTATATAACGATCTTGAGAAAAAATCGGTGAGCGAATTGCTCCATGACATAAACACCGAGGACAAAAAAGTGGCATTGGCCGTAGAGAAAGCAATACCTCAGATAGAGAAACTTGTGACACAAATAGTGCAGCGCATGAAACGCGGCGGCCGCATTTTCTATATGGGTGCAGGAACCTCTGGCCGTCTCGGTGTGCTTGACGCATCGGAAATTCCCCCGACGTTTGGCATGGACCCCTCGTGGGTTGTGGGTCTTATCGCCGGTGGGGACACGGCTTTGCGCAATCCTGTGGAAAATGCCGAGGATGACACCGAGCAAGGATGGAAAGATTTGCAAGAGTTTGGAATCAATGAGCGTGACACCGTTATAGGTATCGCCGCATCGGGAACCACTCCCTATGTCATCGGCGCGCTTAACGCTTGTCGCGAGCATGGAATCCTGACCGCCGCTATAACCAGCAATCCCGACGCTCCGGTTTCTCATGCGGCTGACATCGCCATAGAGATGATTGTCGGCCCGGAGTATGTCACTGGTAGTTCGCGCATGAAATCGGGAACAGGGCAAAAGATGATATGCAACATGATTACCACCTCGGTGATGATTCAGATGGGCCGCGTCAAAGGTAACAAGATGGTTAATATGCAATTGTCTAACGCCAAGCTCGTTGACCGCGGCACTCGTATGGTCTCGGAAGAGTTGGGACTGCCATATGACGAATCTAAACGGTTGCTGCTCATGCACGGGTCAGTTAAGAAAGCGGTTGACACTTATCGCGAACAACAATAATAATGCCTGATTTTCGCAATGAAAAAGTTCATTTTATCAGCAATCACGCTTGTCATGGCAACTATGGCATTTGCGGCTGAGCCTTATAAATACAACGAACTCTACTATCAGCGTTCGAGCTTATTCGACCGTCTGCCGGTTTATGAGGATGACATAGTGTTTGTAGGCAACAGTTTGACCCAGATATGCGAGTGGCATGAGCTTTTTGGTAATCCCAAAATCAAAAACCGCGGTATCATCGGCGACGTGGTGCAAGGCATCCGCGACCGCATCGACTGCGTAGTCAATGGCCACCCTAAAAAGATTTTCTTGCTTTGCGGCGTTAACGACGTTTCCCACGACCTCACCGCCGACTCTATCGCGACAGCTCTTGGAAATCTCATTGATTATATAAAAGCGACTACTCCCCAAACCAAGCTCTATGTGCAGTCATTGTTGCCTATCAACGACACTTTTGGCCGTTATAAAGCTATTGAGGGCAAGAACCCCGTAATCCGTGAAATCAACCGCCAATTAGCGGCTATGGCCAACGCTAAAGGCTTCACTTGGATTGACGCCCACACCTTGTTCGTCGACGGCGAGGGCAACCTTGACCGCCGTTACACCAACGACGGGCTCCATGTGATGGGCAACGGTTATCTGCTCTGGCGCGAGTTGCTTTTGCCTTATGTCAATCAGTAAATAATGAAGGGTACAAGCAACTTAGAACTTATTCTGATAAACATCTCGGGCTACGACCGCCCCGGTGTGACATCGGCGTTGACGGCGATTCTCGCCAAGTATGACGCTGCGATTCTTGACATCGGTCAGGCCGATATCCATCACACGCTGTCGCTCGGCATCCTTTTCAAGACTTATAGCAACGTGTCGGGTGAAATTATGAAGGATTTACTGTTCAAGGCTTATGAGCTGAACGTAAAAATCCGTTTCACCCCCGTCACTATCGAGGCTTACAACAATTGGGTGTCGCGGCAGGGTAAAAACCGTTGGATTATCACCATCCTCGGCCGACGTCTCACGGCGCGCCACATCGCACTCGTCACCGACGAGATTTCTAACCAAAACCTCAATATCGACGGCATCCAGCGTCTCACCGGTCGCCCGCCGCTTGATGATGACGACGACCCGCTGTCGAAGTCGTGTGTCGAGCTTTCGGTTCGCGGCAATCCGCTTGACCGTCAAGCGATGCAGAAACGCTTCATGCAGATTGCGTCGGAAGAGGAATTTGACATCTCGCTTCAAGAAGATACTCTTTACCGTCGTTGCCGTCGTTTGGTATGCTTCGATATGGATTCGACTCTTATTGAGACCGAGGTTATCGACGAGCTCGCCGAGCGTGCCGGGGTGGGAGCGCAAGTCAAGGCAATCACCGAGAGTGCTATGCGCGGCGAAATCGACTTCTGTGAGAGTTTCACCCAGCGTGTCGCTCTGCTCAAGGGCCTCGACGAGAGTGTGATGAAAGAAATCGCAGAGAATCTCCCCGTCACCGAGGGTGTGGAGCGTATGATGCAAGTGCTTAAACGCGCTGGATACAAGACGGCTATCCTTTCGGGCGGTTTTACATATTTCGGCAACCACTTGAAGCAGAAATATGGCATAGATTATGTGTACGCCAACGAGCTTGAAATCGTCGACGGCAAACTCACCGGCCGTTATCTCGGCGAGATTGTCGACGGCAAGCGCAAAGCTGAGTTGCTGAAGCTCATAGCGCAGGTAGAGAATGTCAACATAGCCCAGACTATAGCCGTCGGCGACGGCGCGAACGACTTGCCGATGCTCGCCACGGCCGGTCTCGGCATAGCTTTCCATGCCAAGCCCAAGGTGAAACAGACTGCCGAGCAATCAATTTCGACTATCGGCCTTGACGGTGTGCTTTATTTCATAGGGTTTAAGGATTCGTTTATCACCGACAGTAACTGACCGTAGAGAGCGGCTACACGCAAAATCCATAACGACATGGGGGAGGGGGAACGCGATTTCGGCGCACAACCAAAACCCCATGTCGTTTGTTGTTTCTGTAAGCTATATATTTATGAGAGTGAGATTGAAAATATTATTACTGGCATTGGCGTTGAATGTCGTTTGTCTGTCGGTTGCCGCCGACAGGCATCAGTCGGTTGGGCTCGTGCTGAGCGGTGGAGGAGCGAAGGGTATCGCGCATATTGGCGTGATTCAGGCTTTGGAAGACAACAATATCCCGATAGATTACATTAGCGGCACGTCGATGGGTGCTATTGTCGGAGGATTGTATTCGGCAGGCTACACTCCTGAAGAGATGATGGACTTGATTCTCTCAAAAGAGTTTGCAAATTGGTCGACGGGCAAAATTGATGAGAGCCTTGTTTATTATTTCTCAAAGCCATCGCCTACACCGGCGTTGCTCTCGGTGCCGATTTCAAAGAGTGATTCCACTCGGGTCAACTCTATAATCCCGACCAGCATGATTTCGCCGCTGCCAATGAATTTCGCGTTCATGAATCTGTTTTCGGCCTATACGGCCCAGTGTGGTGGCGATTTCAATAAACTGTTTGTGCCGTTCCGCTGCGTGACATCAGATGTCTACGCCAAGCATAAGATTGTCTGCTCTGGGGGAAGTTTGGGCGACGCAATCAGAGCATCAATGAGTTTCCCGGCGGTTTTCGAGCCGATAGAGATGGATGGGGTGCTTGTCTATGACGGTGGTATTTATGATAACTTCCCGGTTGATGTGATGCGCGAGGATTTCGCGCCCGACATAATGATAGGGGTAGATGTTTCGACACCCAGTGGCAAACCTAAGGCCGGCAATCTCATTGACCAGCTTGAGGATATGATTATCCAGAACAATGATTATGAGCTGCCGGCCGATGAGGGTGTCAAAATCAAAATAAATCTTGAGGAGTTCAGCCTGTTGGATTTTCCTAAGGCCAGGGCTATCTATAAGGTCGGTTATGACAGGGCGATGTCGATGATGGACTCGATTAAAGGCCGCGTGACCAGCCGTGTCCCGGCAGAAGCCCGGGCATTGAGCAGGCGCGTGTTCAAATCCAAGACACCTTATGTCCGCTTTGACTCGGTTAGTGTGGAAGGGGGTAACTCGAATCAAAACGCCTACCTTCGCTACCTGTTTACCAAAAACCGCACCGATACTTTCGGAATCGAGAAAGCGCGCGCGTCGTATTACCAGGCTATCACTCCCGGCACCCTGCGCAATTTAGTCCCGCACGCTGTCTATAATGACACCACCGGATTGTTTGCGCTTGACCTGAAAGCCACTGTCAAGGATAATTTCAAAGTGGGATTCGGGGGCTATATCTCATCGTCGACCAACAGCATGATTTTCTTATCCGGGGGCTACAACACTTTGTCGTTTCGCGGTGTTGAGGCCAACATCAACGGCTGGATTGGTCAGAGCTATTTAGCGGGGACTCTCAATGCCCGTATGTTTATCCCGACCCATAACCCGTCGGCGATAGAGGGGCAGTTTGTGGTTTGGCGGCAGAAGTTTTATGAGAGTGCATCGCTGTTTTATGAGGACAAGATGCCGACTTTCATATTGAAAACCGAGGTGTTTGGACGCGTGTCCTACAGCATGGCTGCGGGACGGTCGGGAAAGGTCTCGCTTGGGGTTGGCGGCGGTCACCTCTACGACAGTTTCTATCAAAACAACCGTGGCGATTATCACGATTCGGGCCGCGACCGCACGGTCTACAATCTCGCCGAAATCAGGCTGAACTATCAGAGCAATACCCTAAACAACAACAGTTTCCCGACAGGTGGACGCTATTATGACATAACGGTCACAGGCGTTGCGGGAAAGTATCACTACACGCCTTATCATGCCGGCATACCGGGAGAGTACGCCAAACCGGTGTGGGGCCAGATGGAGGTCGTGGCCAAAAACTTTTTTACCGTCAGTCGGCGTTTCTCGGTCGGTACATCGGTCGATGTCATGGCATCGACCCGAAATCTTGTTGAAAACTACAATGCGGCGATAGTCAACGCTCCTGCGTTTCACCCGACTCCATCGAGCTATAACGCGTTTAATCCGGCGTTCCGGGCCAATTCGTTTGTGGCCGCGGGCGTTATCCCGGTGTGGTCACCCCGAGAGAGCCTGCAACTGAGGGGCGAGTTTCACTGCTTTCTGCCTTACAAGAAAATCATGGTTGCCGCTGACGGCTACAGCGCGCGATACGGCCATGCGTTTTCCAATCCCCAGTTTTTCGGAGAAATGGCTTTAGTCTATAATTTCCCATTCGCATCGCTGAGCTTTTATGGGAATTATCAGAGCTATCCGGCACGAAACTGGAATTGTGGCTTGTCGTTCGGCCTGTTTTTCCTCGCACCGAAATTTTTGCGTTGAGTGAGGGTTTCATCATTTGCGATTATTTGAGTAATTTTGCGAAAACCATAATCATAAATGATGAACAGCGGACCAATAGGTGTATTTGATTCGGGCTACGGTGGCCTGACAATCTTGTGCGACATTGTCAAAGCAATGCCCGGCTATGACTTTCTGTATCTTGGCGACAACGCCCGCGCGCCTTATGGGACTCGCTCGTTCGACATCGTCTACCGTTTCACTCTTGAAGCGGTCAGATACCTGTTCTCCCGCGGTTGCAATCTCGTGGTGCTCGCTTGCAACACGGCATCGGCCAAGGCATTGAGAACTATTCAACAAAATGACCTTCCAGGAATTGACCGGTCGCGCCGCGTGCTCGGCATCATACGCCCAACGGTCGAGATGCTGCATGAACTCACCGCTAACGGTCATATCGGGATTCTCGGGACACCGGGGACTGTCAACAGCCGTTCTTACAACATGGAAGTCGAGAAGTACCACCCGGAATACACCGTTACCGGCCACGGTTGTCCCATGTGGGTGCCGCTTGTGGAAAACAAGGAAGCAGCGTCGGCGGGTGCCGATTATTTTGTGAAGCAAGAGATAGACCGACTGATGACTGAAGACCCCGAGATTGACACGATAGTCTTGGCTTGCACTCATTATCCGCTGCTAATCGACAAAATTGAGCGGTATGTCCCCGCTGGGGTAAGGGTGGTGTCGCAGGGCGCGATTATAGCTGACAGCCTTGTCGATTACCTGCGCCGTCATCCGGAGATGGATGCGCGTTGCTCCCGCGGCGGTACAGTGGAATATCTCACCACGGAGAATGCGGCGAAGTTTTCGGAAATGGCCACTATATTTCTCGGGCGAGCGGTTAACGCATCGCAGATAACGTTGTAACGGAAATGGAAACAGAGCGTAAACATTGCCTGAATTGCGGGAATGAGGTCAGCGGCAATTATTGTCAGCATTGCGGCCAGTCGACAGCAATAGGTCGCCTTGATTTTAAATCGGCAATGAAAGACTATGTGTCGGCTTTGGCCCGAATTGACCGCGGATTCTTTTATACGGTTTCGATGCTTGTGACGCGCCCATGGATTGTCATAAGGGATTACATCGGTGGACGCCGTATCATTTATGCCGCTCCTGCTAAATTGATGATTGTGCTTTGCCTGTTTTCTCTGCTTGGAGATTCGCTCATCAATAATGCGTCAGCCCCCTCGGGCGAGGGTGTCAATCTGGGCGGCAATGTCGACAGCTTTTGGTCGCGGGCCGTGGAGTGGGCCATCGGATTCTATTCCAGTTCGCTGATTCTGCAGATGCTTGTGGTCACTGTCGCTGCTGCTCTTGCGGTCTATGTGGTCTATCTCAGATATAATTCGAGACGATATAATTTTGCCGAGTATTTCATAGCCGGAGTGTATCTTTGTGACGCTTCAATCGCCATACAGATTCTGTTGTTGCCATTGTCGCTGATTGGCTCCTGGCTTTCGACCTTATTGCTGTTGGTCTGGTATGCTGTAATCGGTGTGCTATCGGTTGTGCGGGCGTTCCCAATCAGAAGCTATGCCGTCGCGTTTTGGACACTTGTCGCGTGGGCTGGGCTATTGGGATTGCTGCTGATTCTTATCCATGTGGTGCCTCTTTTCTTGATTGCGGGCGTTTTCGGTTTATTGAGGTAAGATGCGATTTCCTGTTTTCTTCTGCCGTCAGCTTATCTGAGGTGGGTCAAGGATAAGGCGGCTACACTGATTATAGCTGTGGGAGCGGCTTTTCTGATGGCCTGGCAGCAGGCGAGCAGTGTGGCACCTGTAGTGATAACGTCGTCGACGATGAGCAGGTGCTTATCTTCTAATTCCGAGCCGCGCACAACCTGATAAATGTCCTGAGCGTTGAGCCATCGGTCGAAACTGTTTTTTCGTGTCTGTGTCGAGTGCCCTTTTCTTGCTGTCAGATTATCGCTGACGGGGATGGCGGTGACTTCGGCTATTCCTCGGGCTATCTCCCGGCTTTGGTTGTAACCGCGGCGGAGCCGTTTCATCCAGTGAAGCGGCACGGGGATAATCATGTCGATACCGTCAAAAAAACTATCGCCGGCGATTTCCTTGGCATATAGTGCTCCGAGTTTGCGCCCGATGGCAGGCAAGTTGTTGTACTTGGCCTTATGTATCAGCCGCGTATAGGGGTTGCCGCGGTAGTAGTAAAAAAACGCGCCGGCTCGCTCGATGGGCACGCGTCCGGCAAGCCGCTCATGTATGGCGTTGAAGTCGTCGCTATGAAGCGATGTGCGCGGCAGGTCGAGGAGGCATTGCAGGCACAGGATGTCCTCCCCCTCTACGAGTGTCGTTCCACACACTTCGCACACTCGCGGGAAAACCGTGTCAATCAGGTTGCGCCCCCAGCGGGCTAATCCTCCTCGTCCCATATCTTCGGATTGTTAAGACATTTGATAACCAAGTCGCTTTCAAATCCGCGCGACATCATAAATCGCAATATCTTATTCTTCCCCTCGAAGCTCCCGGGCGATTCGATGCTTCTTCCCTTAATTCTTATTAGCTCCGCGATGTTGCGCCGATAGACTGGCTCGTCGATTGAGCCAATGGCTTCGTTGATGATGTCGCGGCTTATGCCTTTTTGGTAGAGTCCTACTGAGATTTTACGCCGTCCCCAGCGAGCCAATTCAACTTTGTCGTTGACGAAAGCGAGGGCAAACCGCCTATCGTCGATAAACCCGCAATCGACAAGGGTGTCGACAATTTCCTTGGCCTTGCCGCTGTTTATGCCCCAGCTCATGAGCTTTTTTACTACCTCGGCTCGCGAGTATTCGGCGCGGGCACACATAGCTTCGGCGCGTTCTGTAGCGGCGTCTATCGTCAGCGGTTTCTTTAGCATAAGGTGGGGGTGCTTATGATTGCAAATCGTTGTCGGCCGTGAATGTCGTTCACTATTTCAACTGTCGACTCTTTCATTAGGCGGCGGGCTTCTGCGGCAAGTTCGTTGGCATAGAGTGGGTTGATTTCAAAATAAAATTCCCCCCCCGGGAGCAATGCGTTAGCCCCGTATTCCAAAATCGAACGGTAAAATTTTAGAGGGTCGTCGTCAGGGACAAATAAGGCCGTGTGAGGCTCGTGTTCCAATACGTTGCGCTCCATCACCGATTGCTCATGCTCTGCTATGTAGGGTGGATTTGACACGATAATGTCCCATTTCAGCGTGAGCGGCCTGTCAGTAAGGTGTAGGGCGTCGGCCTTTCGGAATTTTACGTTGGCTTTGAGCGCGGCGGCATTGGCTGTCGCTGTCTCAAGTGCGGTATCAGAGATGTCGATGCCGGTGACATCGGCAAACCGCAGGTTGCGGGCTAAGGCGATTGCTATGCATCCCGACCCGGTCCCGATGTCGAGTACCTTCAGGTCGCTCCGCACATTCTGTTTCACTATCATGTCGACGAGTTCTTCGGTCTCCGGCCGGGGTATCAGCACCGCCGGATTGACTGCCAGCCGCATCCCGTAGAATGTCGCTTCGCCGAGTATGTATTGGAGGGGTTCCTCTTTGAGCAGTCGGTCGATTATGGCATTGAGTTGGCCGATACGGAACTCGCTCACGGTCTCTCCGCTTTTCAACACGCGGTCCACGGGGGTGTAGCCCATGGTGCGCTCGATGGAAATGTTGGTCATGGCGCGTGCCTCGCGCTCGCCGTAAAGTGGAATGAGCCGCTGTGTCATCTCGGCTGCCACCTCTCTCAATGTGTGGGCGTTATCATTCATGATTCAACAAATTTAAGCAATAATCGCTATATCGCCAAATGTGTCCTCCGTGAAGCGTAAACATGACCCGCTTCACGTTAGACTGATATTTTTCTTGTTTTATTAGAGGAAATGTGTTAGCTTTGCAATCTCAAACGTTGATTTGATAGCAAAATGATTGCAAAATACACTTTTAGCCGACACCATTACCATTACCACCCCGGTTGCAAAGATTAGGGAGGCATTGACCGATGTGTGTCGCGGCTGAAAGAAGATAGTTATGATTTAGTTTGCCGGTTTCCCTATAACCACTGCGGGAAATCGGTATTTTTCTTTTTATGACAATAAAAAATTCAAGATATGATGGAACCAAAACTAAGGATTGCGGTGCAGTCAAAGGGCCGCTTGTATGAAGAAACAATGCAGCTCCTGACCGAGGCCGGCATCAAGCTGACGGCGGTTAAGCGCACACTGCTTGTGCCGTCGAGAAATTTCCCGGTGGAGTTGTTGTTTTTGCGTGACGACGACATCCCCGACGCTGTGGCGACAGGCACCGCCGACATAGGGATTGTGGGGTTGAACGAGGTGATGGAGAAAGCAAAGGCGGTCGAGGTGCTGAAACCGCTTGGGTTCAGCCGTTGCCGCCTGTCACTGGCTATTCCGCAGCATCTCGACTATCAGGGGCTTTCGTGGTTCAACAATCGCAAAATCGCTACATCCTATCCGGTGATTCTCGCTGAGTTCCTGACCCGAAACGGTATCAAGGCCGACATACACGTCATATCGGGGTCGGTGGAGATTGCACCCGGTATCGGTCTCGCCGATGCGATATTTGATATTGTGTCGTCGGGGTCCACTTTGGTGAGCAACAATCTGATGGAGGTTGAGAAGGTGATGGACTCGGAGGCGGTGTTGATAGGCTCTACCGCCAATCCGCTCTCGGCCGAGAAGCGCGCGTCGCTCGATGAATTGCTGTTCCGCTTCGATGCGGTCAAAGCTGCCGAAGGGAAGAAATACATACTGATGAACGTTCCAAAGGAAAAACTCGACAGCGTGCTGGCCGTATTGCCCGGCATCAAAAGCCCTACGGTGCTGCCGCTGGCCAATGCTGACTGGTGTTCGGTGCATACGGTGCTTGAAGAAAAAAGGTTTTGGGAGATTATCGGTAAACTGAAAGCCGAGGGCGCCGAGGGGATTCTCGCCCTTGATATAGAAAAAATGATTTTGTGATGGAGTGCTATCAGAATCCACCGCGCGATAGTTGGCGCGGGCTATGCCGGCGTGCCATGACTGGGCAGCAGCCGCGGGTGATTGAGACGGTGGCAGGAATTATTGACAACGTGCGCAATCGCGGCGATGAGGCGTTGCTGGAGTATGAACTGAAGTTCACTGGTGCCGAGCTGTCGTCGCTCGCTGTGACCGAGGCTGAAATTGCTGAGGGGATAGCGGGGGTGTCAGATGAGCTGAAATCAGCGATTAAGATTGCGATTGACAATATCTCCAAGTTCCACTCCGCACAGGTCATGGAGCCAATCGAGGTGGTTACTACCCCGGGTGTCAGATGCCGCCAGTGTCAGATGCCTATCGACCGAGTGGGACTGTATATCCCCGGAGGTAACTCGCCACTATTTTCGACGGTGCTTATGCTCGCCATCCCGGCCAAAATCGCCGGGTGTGAGCGGATAGTGCTTTGCACTCCCGCCGGAGCTGACGGTAGGGTTAATCCCGCCATCCTGTACGCCGCTTCTGCCGTAGGAGTGACAGAAATCTACAAGACCGGGGGCGCGCAGGCCATAGCGGCCATGACGTTCGGCACCGAAACAATCCCGGCGGTCTATAAGATTTTCGGTCCCGGCAACCGCTATGTGATGGAGGCCAAGCAGCAGGTCTCCCGGTATGGTGTGGCGATAGATATGCCTGCGGGGCCGTCGGAGGTGATGGTCATCGCCGACGATAAGGCTCCGATTGAGTTCATCGCCGCCGATTTCTTGTCGCAGGCCGAACACGGACCCGACAGTCAGTCGATATTGCTCACCGACTCAGCCACTGTGGCCGCCGCCCTACCGGCTGAGATTGAGCGTCAGATGTCGTCGCTCCCGAAACAAGAACTTATCGCCCGCTCACTTGAGCATAGCCGTGTCATCATGTTCGGCGACCGCTCGGAGATGATGGATTTTGCCAACGAGTATGCTCCCGAACATTTGATTATCGCTTGTGAAGATTGGGACGCTTTGTCGCGTAAGGTGCGTAACGCCGGGTCGGTGTTCCTCGGTAATTTCACGCCGGAGAGCGCGGGTGATTATGCTTCCGGCACCAACCACACGTTGCCCACTTCAAGCTACGCACACAGCTACAGCGGGGTCAACCTCGACAGCTTCTGTAAAAAAATAACTTTCCAGCACATAACCCCCGAAGGTGCGAGGACGCTTGGTCCGGCAGTCGAGGCAATGGCCGAGGCTGAGGGGCTGATGGCTCATCGCAACGCTATGGCTTTGCGCGTCAATTTTAACAACGATTAGACTATGGATATTACTCGATTAGCGCGGCCAAACATCTTGGCTTTAAACCCATATTCTTGCGCCCGCGATGAGTTCAAGGGGACGGCGCAGGCGTTTCTCGACGCCAATGAGAATGCGTTTATGCGCCCCTACAATCGTTATCCCGACCCGCTCAATATGGATGTGAAGGAGCTGATAGCGGGGATAAACGGTTGCCGCGGTTCGCAGATATTTCTCGGCGTCGGCAGTGACGAATGTATCGACATGGTTTACCGCGTGTTCTGCCGTCCGGGTGTGGATAATGTGGTCGCCATCGACCCGACTTATGGGATGTATTCAGTGTGTGCTGCGATTAACGATGTCGAATATCGCCCCGTGCCGCTCAACGTCGATTTCTCGCTTGATGCCGACAGGGTGCTTGCCGCCACCGACTCCAACACCAAAGCGATTTGGGTGTGCAGCCCCAACAACCCCACGGGCAATGCGTTCGCCTATGAGGAGTTGCGCCCTCTGTTGGAGCGTTTCGACGGGCTGGTTGTCGTTGATGAGGCTTATGGCGATTTCAACGATGGCGAGTCAATGATTTCCCGCATTGACGATATCCCCGGGCTTATCGTGCTGCGTACCTTCTCAAAGGCGTGGGGCAACGCTGCCATACGTCTTGGAATGGCGTTTGCCTCGGAGGCGGTTATCGACCTATTCAACAAGGTTAAGTATCCATATAACATAAATGCCTTGACGCGTTCGCGGGCGATAGCGATGCTTGGCAAAGCCGATGAGGTGGCTGCGCTTGCCGCCGAGATTGTCAAGGTGCGCGGCGACCTTGCCGCCCGGCTGTCGGCTCTCCCGACCGTAAAGCGCGTCTATCCGTCACAGGCTAACTTCCTGTTGGTTAAGGTCGATGACGCAACCTCATTATATGATTATCTGAGCAGTCGGGGAATTGTGGTGAGAAACCGCACTAACGTCAATCTCTGCGGGGGATGCCTGCGCATCACTGTCGGCACTCCCGAGGAAAACAATCTGTTAATTTCTGCACTCAAAGACTATGAACGATAAGAAAACCGCACTTTTTATCGACCGGGATGGAACGCTTATAGTGGAGCCGCCGATTGACTTTCAAGTAGATTCGCTCGAAAAATTAGAGATGATGCCGGGCGTTATGTCTGGGTTGCGATTTATAGCTTCCCGACTTCCTTTTGAATTAGTCATGGTCACCAATCAAGACGGACTCGGCACCGATTCTTTCCCCGAACATACGTTTTGGCCCGCCCACAACAAAATGCTGGCCGCGCTGAAAGGTGAGGGGATTGAGTTTGACGACATCATAATCGACCGCACATTTGAGCATGAGGGGAAGCCGACGCGTAAACCCGGAACCGCGCTGCTGGGCAAGTACATGGGGGGCGACTATGACATGACGCGTTCATGGGTTATCGGCGACCGTCTGACCGATGTGAAACTCGCACGCAATCTCGGGTGTCGAGCCATCCTCTTTGCGCCCGACACTCCCGACGTTCGCTCTTGTTTAGCCGCCGACGGTTTGTCTGATGTCGTCGCGCTGATTTCCGACTCTTGGATGCGCATTGCCGACTTCCTCCAAGGTGGGGAGCGTAAAGCCGCTGTGCGCCGCATCACCAGCGAGACCGATATCGACATCAAGGTCGACCTTGACGGCTCAGGTAGGGGAGACATCGCCACCGGGCTTGGCTTCTTTGACCATATGCTTGAACAGATAGCCAAACATTCAGGAATCGACCTGTATATCAGAGCCAAAGGTGATCTTCATGTCGACGAGCACCACACCATCGAGGATACCGCCATCGCGCTCGGTGGGGCATTGCTTAAAGCCCTCGCCGACAAGCGTGGCATAGAGCGTTACGGTTACGTCCTGCCGATGGATGACTGTCTCTGCACTGTGGCGATTGATTTCGGCGGACGTCCGTGGCTTGTGATGGATGCTGAGTTCCACCGTGAGAAAATCGGCGATTTCCCTTGCGAGATGATTTTTCACTTTTTCAAAAGTCTGAGCGACTCTGCCAAGATGAACCTGTTTATCCGAGCCGAGGGGGTCAACGAGCACCATAAGCTCGAAGGCATCTTCAAAGCCCTTGCCCGCTCAATCAAGATGGCAATCCGCCGCGACCCATTCCACTACACACTCCCGTCAACCAAAGGCACTCTCTGATTCCCCCCCCCCCCCTCTCTCCCGACTTCCGCCATCGAATCCCTTTTAGTGTGTCGCTGCCATCGATTCCCGACAGGGAATCATTATCACACATAGAACGCATACCAATATATCTATTTATAAACGGAGGGGGTTGCGCGGTGAACGCGCAACCCCCTCTCGGGTAGATTATTAGATTGCTGCCTGTTTATTTTACAAGCACTTTTCCTACGGTGTTGCCTTGACGGCGGATGTAGATACCCGGTGTCAAGTTTTCAGAGTTTACTCTCACACCTTGCAGGTTGTAATATTCTACAGGTGCTTCTGCGTCGATTTCTGCGCTTGCCACTTCGTCAACACCGGTTGAGCGTACAGCCTCAAAGGTGTACTGAGCTGCAACGATGCCGGGAACATATTGATACAACTTAACCGTGTATTTGTCGACAACCTCTGCGGTTATACAGTTGGGCGTTCCACTGCTTGAATATGCAGTCGCGTGAGTTGCCACGATGGTGTTGTCTGTCAAGTCCACGATTTGGAAACCGTCGCAGTCTGAAGCCCCGATAGGCTCTACCGCAAACTGCTTGTCGCCCAATTTGAAGATTGTTCCGCCTCGGGTAGTGGTGATGCCGTTGTCGGCATACGCCTCAAATGTTCCGTTGGTGTTGTGGTAGAAATGATTTTTGCGGTGGTCTCTCACTGCGATTACGTCGCTGTTGATGTCTGAGGTCAGCGGCATTGCAAACGTTTCTGCGTCAGCAGTGCTGTTGATAGCCGATGACACGTCGATAGCTTTCGACGATTTGAAAGCTCCGTTAGCCACGGTTACTTTCGCCACTTTGGTAGCTCCGTTCGGGATGATGCAGATCACGCCGCCGTCTGCGCTCAAAATGTTACCGATAGCTTTACCGATATATTTTGTGGCGGCTGCGCTTACGCCATCAGGCAGAGTGATTGACAAATCTTGCCATGTGGTGCTACCCTTCGGAAGCACTTTAAACGTGTTTGCCGAGGTGCTCCACAAGCTTGCGCTCAGGATGATGTTGCCTGCCTCGTCCGAGGTGATTGCGGTACTGGCAACCGAAGCAACAGCTGAGTGCAAGCCGTCTTTGTCCCAATATTTGAGCGTCGTGTTAGCATCATCGTTGAAATAGATTTTGCCATCGAAACCGGTGCTCCAGCCGCGGCCTGCGCTTGACGGTGCGACATGGCCGGTGGTTTTAACCCAGTTTTGAGTCAATTTATAACCTGTAATCTCAACGCTCGATGACGACGATGCCGTACCGGTGAGGCTGACAGTTACGTCGTTAGCTCCGGTGCTTGACAGGGTCAAGGCCGCCGTGTGGGTGCCCTCGGCTGTCGGTGAGTATGTCACGGTGATTGTGCCGCTTGCGCTCAATTTGTTGGTCGACAATGAGAACAGGTCAGCGTCGCTGCCGCTGAGTGTTGCAGTGATGTCGCCGGTCAAGTTGTGGCCGTTGACGTTGATGGTTGCTTTGTTGCTGCCGCCCACGGTCGCCGTGAAAGTTGCCGAAGTGTTGTCAACACTGATTGATGGGGTTGCCACGACAGGGGCGTCGCTTGAAGTGAAGTAGCCGATACCTTGGCCGGTACTCAACACCCATGCTTCAACTGTGCCGTCGGCCTTTTGGTTGATGACGATGTTGCCTGTGCAGTTGGTGTTGCGTGTGCTGTCAGCCAAGTGGGCTTTCGGATATTCTGCAACGTTAATCGGGGCGCGGAATGTTCCCGAGTTGTTTTTGTCTGTGATTTGGAGCAAGCGCATGAAACCACCGGTGTAGTTTTTAGCCTTGTCGTCATCGTTTTGGGCGGGATTACCGCTGTCGTCTTTTGTTGAGAATGTCTTGTCGTTGAAGTCGAGCGTTGCGCCGTAGGTCACGCCGTTGTGCTCAAACTGGCGGTACACGTTACCCCATGTCTTGTAGCCGTCCATATAGTCAAGACGTGCGCCGTTGGAGTCGAGTTTGGTCGGGGCGCATTGCGAACCGTCAAACATATAGCCGTAGCCTGTCGGGTAAGCGCGGAGCGACTCGCCGGCATAGAGGTTCTCGCCGTCGGCTGTCACCTGGATATGCTTGCTCGGTGTAGTGCCGATTGTGTTGTTAGCTACCGGGAACTCGATGATATATGTTCCGCCGGTAACGCCCGACACTTTGTTCAAGTTGTTGTATGCGAAGATGATGCGGCTACCGTCGGTAGTGTCCCAGTCACCGCCTACGCCGATGTAGTCGCCAAGACGGGTGATGTTGTATCCCTGAAGTGTAGCATAGCTGATTGTCACCACGCGGGGAGCTGTGGTTGAGCTGGCGGGGTTATCCCAGATGTAGATGCGCAAGTCGTGTGTGTTGCCTGCTGCGTCGATACCGCCGAGGTTCGATGCGATTACTTTGCCGTCGAAGTAGCGCACGTCGCAGAGTTTGATGATACCACCCGCGATACCCTCGCTGCTCAAGTCATAGAGTGCTTGGCCGGTGTAAGCGTCGATTACTTTAATTTTCGACTGCTCATAGACTGCATAGATTTTGCCATCTCTAACCTCCATGTTACGCACTTTCGATGCGTCCCAGCCGTTTGCGGCCAAGTTGTTGGCGTTCTCGCTCAAAACCCATCCTTCGTTGAGCGACAACGGAGGCTCTGACGCAACACCGTTCAAGGTAATCCATTGATAGACAGGTTCGCCATCGGTGCCGACGCTCTCGAGCGTGATTACGTAGTCCTCATAGCTGTCGCCGTCATTGTCGCCGCTGTAGTTGCCGGCTTCCGACGGTGTGAATGTGATGATGATTTTCGGGTCTTCCGGGTCAAACGTGTTGGTTGAACCGCTTACGTTAAGGCCGTTTCTGCCATCTTCAGCAGCTGCGCTGAATACGCCTGCGCATTTGCTCGACATTGTGATTGTGGTCCAGCGGTTGAGCTTCTCGCCGCTAACCACAACCTCGGCTTTGGCGCTTTGGCCGGCTACGCAGGTCAGGTAAACCTTGTTTGAACTAACCGAAATGTAAGGGTCGGTGCTTGCCGAGCTGCTGCCTGCTCCGTTGTAGGTAGGCTCGCTCACGCTATAGTAACCATAGTAGTTAAGGTAGTCATAGACACCTTTGATGTGACCGTCGGCCCATGCGTTAAAGCCCGTGCTGGTCACATCCTGAATCAACTGCCAGTCGGTGTAGCAGTCTACAAACAAGCCCTCGGTCAACACTGCCGGATAATATTCACCGGCGGTGATTACCGTCCAACCGTTATTTTTGATACCGCGGTCTATCTTTTCATAGCCGCCCAGGCCGTCTACAGTGTCAAATGTGTACATCAATCCCGACTGTACGCAGCTCGCCAAGTTGTAGCTGCCGTCGTAGTAGTACCATGTCTCGGTTCCGTGGGCCGATGCGTTTGCGGCGTTCAAGTGGAACGAGATGAACACGTCTGAATCGTATGTGTAGCAATATGCGCGACGGGTCGACAAGCCGACCTCGCCGTAAAAATCGTTTTCCCAGCGCGTCATATAGACGTCGGCACCGGCTCTTGACAAGTGGTTATATACGTTGCTTGCGCACTGCAGCACGAGCCATGCCTCGGTGTAGTTATCGACCGACGAGCCGCTATACACCGCTCCGGGGTCATCGCCTCCGTGTCCCGGGTCAAGCACGATTGTGTAATTGCTCCAGCTTGCCTGCATTGTCTGCGGAGCAACTATGCTGATTATCAATATCAGCGAGTATAATACTTTTTTCATTGGAATCTAATGTTGAGAAGTTTTGTTATTTCAGTTGCCTGATGTTTATTTCAAATCTGCTGTGTAGACTTGGCCGTCGTCAAACGAGATGAATGCCAATCGTTTGCCATCTGCCGAGACGCTCGGACACATCTCGATGCGGTCGCTCGATGCGGTCAACGCCTTCATGCCGGTTCCGTTCACGTTGATGATATAAAGGTCGCTCGCCGTGAACGTGTGGCCGTCGTCTACGCTCTTCTCAAACACAAGCTGTGAATTGTTTACCCACGACGGGTTGAAACCGCGAGTGATTTTCTTCTTGTTGCTGCCATCGATGTTGATAGTGTAAATATCGTTACCCTCAACAAACGCTATCGTTTTGCCGTTGGGCGACAATGCGGGGCAGAACGACGGTTTAGCGTTTATCAGTTTCTTCGTGCCGTTGCCGTCGATTACCGACAAGCCCTTGGTGTTAACGATTACGCTGACATTCTCTTTTGCGATTTGCTTTGCAACGCTTGCTGTCTTAGCGATTTTATTACTATGCCCCATTTTATACTTCACTCCGGCTATCGCTTTAGCGTCAAGCGAACGTACTGAAGCTACGCCAAGTGCGTCGTACTGCCATGCTGCGTGGTCCATGCGCTCCACATCCTCGGTCATGCGGGTTTTCTTTCCGTTAACATCGATTGACCATGCGGCTTGATGACGTTTGTTCTTCATGCCGATGCGCTCATGTTTCAGTTCGCGCACCAATATGCGATGTGAATCCGCACACCATGAATACCTGAAACCTACGCCAACACCATTTGACAACTGCTTTTTGTCGCTTCCGTTGCTGTTAATCAAGTATAGGTTGTTGTAACCCCACTCCGTGAACGCAATCTTGCTCCCATCGGGCGACCATTGCGGGTTCTCATACTTGATGCCGTCGTGTGTAAGACGAGAAATGTTTGAAAGTTCGCCAACTTTCAAGTCTTGAGCAATTCCGACTTGAGAAGCCAGAATCGCCGCCAAAAGTAACTTTTTCATTTTATATGAATATTGGGTACATGTTCTTTCAGAAAATACCGAGCCTAACTTTTGCGCTGGTTCGAAAATCCCCCTTTTCAAGGGCGCAAATATAGGCGTTTTTTCTTGATTTTTAATAACATTTTTGATTAAATTTGCAACTTTTGCGGGGGGGGGTAAATGTCTGATATTCAACGATATAGGTATTGGTGCTTGTGTGATTGTCCACCTCGTGTGGTATCATGCCTGCTAATCACTTGCTATCGCGCTTGCCGGCTATAAAAAAACTGCGCCAAATCATTACGACTTGGCGCGGCTTTTTCTCATATAGTTTAATTCAATCTTACTTGATGCCGAGTTTGGCTTTTACAAGAGGTGTCACGTCTTGTACATCGGTGCTTTGGAACGCAGCCACTCCTTCAGGAAGGATGAATGTGAAACCGTTTTCCTGTCCGACAGCCTTGATGGCGGTCATGATTTTCTCCTCGATGGGTTGCATCAGCTGAGCCTGTTGACGCTGGAGATCCTGCTGCGCTGTCTGAAGGAACTGCTGCGCTTTCTTTTGGAGTTCCTGGATTTCTTGCATACGGCGTTCTTTGATAGCGTCGGGAGTCGTTTTGTCCTCGCTCAGTTTCTGAAATTCGCCATATTTCTTGTCTAACTCTTCGGTGAGTTTTTTGTATTCGTCCTCGTAGGTTTTTGATGCGGTTTCGAGCTGGGTTTGCACGTTTGCGCGCTCGGGCATAGCTTCAAGAATCGGTTCGACGGTCACAGTGCCAAACTTGGGAGCCTGTGCGGCTGCAAGCATGGGAATCGCAATCATGATTGCGGCAAGGGTTTTCTTAATCATTGTTATTAGTTAAGTTAAGTTATTTGCTACTTGGTTATTCTCTGCAAAGATAATCCTTTTATTTGGAATATCCTAACTTGGCCAGTACCTCGTTGCTGACATCTATACGCGGCGAGGCGAAGATGATGTTGGCCGATGACGCGCGGTCAAAAATCGCCTGATAACCTCGTTCTTCCGACACTTTCTTGACGGCATTGTAGATGTCGTCTTGTATCGGTTTCATAAGCGATTGGCGCTTTTTGTAGAGTTCGCCCTCCGGCCCGAAATATTTGTATCGCAGTTCTGTTGCCTCTTTCTCCTTGGCTACAATTTCCTCCTCCTTTTTCTTTTTCTGCTCATCGGTGAGGAATACCATGTCGGCCTGATAGTTCTTGTAGAGCGTCTCGGCTTCCTTTGATTTGGCCTCAACCTCTTTCTGCCAGCGTTGCGAGATTTGGTTCAACTGTTCGTTGGCCATCTCATAGGATGGCACGTTTTTAAGGATATATTCCATATCGACCAGCGCGAACTTCTGCGCTGCCGCTCCGAAAGCTGTAGCTATCATGAGCATAAGGATGATAGATAATTTCTTCATGCTAAACGTGTATTTATCTGTTTAACTATTTAGACAATCTCAACGGCTAAAAGTTTAGTATTCGCGTCGTTGTGCGGTTAGAACTCCTGACCGAGTATGAAGTGGAAGTGGCTTCCGCCCTTCATTCCGTACACATTGTCGAAACCATAAGCCCAGTCGATACCCATCATGCCGACCATCGGGAGGTAGATGCGCACACCTGCGCCGGCACTGCGTTTGATATCAAACGGAGAGAAGTTTTTAACCTCGGTCCAAGCGTTACCGCCCTCGGCAAACGCAAGGCCGTAGATGGTGGTTGTCGGCTGGAGCATGAACGGGAAGTGGAGTTCCATGCCGAAGCGGGTGTAGGCGTAGCCCTCTTTGCCCCAGGGGGTGAACTGACCGTTCTCGTAGCCGCGCAAGCCGATGGTCTCGGTGGCGTAGGTGTAACTGCCGCTCATGCCGTCGCCGCCCACATAGAATGTCTCGAACGGTGATTTGAGTGCCTTGTTGTAGCTGCCCAGCAATCCGATATCGGCGCGGGTCATGAACACGAGGGTCCATTGCCCGTTGGGGTCGGTGAGCGGGGTGTAGGTGCGCGATTTGAAGCGCAACTTCCAGTATTCAATCCAGCGGTAAAGCTCTTTCTTTGACTCGGTTGTGTTTTCTTCCTTGAGTTTATCCCAGTCCTTGCCGGGATTGAGCAATGATGCCGGAGGCGTCATCTGGAGGTTCAACGAGAATGTACTACCGCTACGGGTGTAGAGCGGGTTGTCGATTGAATTGCGGGCGAGGGTCAAACCGAGAACGATGGAGTTTGACGTGCCATTGTTCATGTAGTATAGGTATTCCCAGTTCTTGAGGTAGTACCAGTTGTATGACAACTCTGCGGTGAACGTGAACCAGTCGTCGGGCCATTTCAGACGTTTACCCAACCCGACTGTTACGCCTGCCATCTGTAGCACTTTGTTGGGGTCGTAGGCGTTCTGGTAGCTCGTCTGATAGTAGTCGGAATTGTAGCCGTAGCCATAGCCGTAGCTGTAACCGTAGGGGTTGGCCCATGATTTGTTATAGTAGCTTGAGTTGACACCGGTCTGGCGGCTGTAGTAGGCCGACACCTGCAGTGAGTTGGGGCGTTTGCCGCCAAACCACGGGTCGAGGAACGACACACTATAAGCTTGATAGTAGCGGGCGTTGGTCTGCGCGCTGATGTTGAACGTCTGTCCTTCGCCTTGCGGGATAAGACCTTTGTATGAGCCGGGATGGAACATATTTTTTATTGAGAAGTTGGTAAACGTCAGCGACAATTTGCCGATGATACCCGTCTGTCCCCAACCCATCGAGAATTCGATTTTGTCGTTGGCTTTCGATTCGAGATTAAAGACTATGTCGACTGTCCCGTTCTCCTCGTTAGGCTCGGGGCGTATGTCCATGTTTTCAGGGTTGAAGTGGCCTGTCTGGGCAATCTCTCTCGCTGAACGCATCAGGTCGTTTTTGTTGAACAGCTCGCCGGGTCTGACGCGCAGTTCGCGGCGTATCACTTTCTCATACAGTCGGTCGTTACCGTTGATGACCACTTGGTTGATGCGGGCTTGCGGGCCTTCCATCATGCGCATTTCCAGGTCAATTGAGTCACCGTGGATGTTCTTTTCAATCGGGACAAGCTGATAGAATAGATAGCCGCGGTTCATGTAGAGGTTTGACACTGATTCGTCGTCCTCGCGCATACGCTTTTCAAGCAACTTCTGGTTGTAGACCTCGCCCGGCTGTATGCCGAGGATGGCGTCAAGCTGGTCGGTTGTGTAGACTGTGTTGCCCACCCAGTCGATGTTGCTGATATAGTATTTTTTACCCTCTTCGACGGTTATGAACACATCGACGGTCTTTTCATCGTAGGGCGCTACGCTGTCATGGAGTATCTTTGCGTCGCGGTAGCCTTTTTCGTTGTATTTCTGAATGATGCGGTTGAGGTCGTCCTCATAGTCGGTCTCAACAAATTTCTTTTGTTTGAACAGGTTGCGCAGTTTTCCCTTTTCATTGGTTTTTTTCATCGCGCCTTTTACCGCATTGTCGCTTAACACCTCGTTGCCGTCGATGTAAATTTTGTGGACTTTGACTTTTGAGTGCTTGTTGACGCTTATGTCGACAATCATCTCGTTCTGATGCGACAGGTCTTCTCGCAGGTCTATTTTGACATCGGCGTTACCGAAACCTTTGTCGGCATAATATTTTTTGACAATCGAGGTGGCGCGGTTGACGATGTTCTGGGTTATCTGGTTGCCCTTCATCAGTTGCAGGCGTTCCTGGAGGTCCTCTCGCTCACCTTTCTTGACCCCGATGTAGTTGACCTCGGAGATGCGCGGCTGGGTGCGCAGCGCTATTTCGAGCCAAGCCTTGTCGCCTGCGATTTTCTCGATTTTAAACTGAGCCTGAGAGAAGAGCCCTTGCTTCATCAATCGTTTTGCGGCTGCCGTGATTTCAGCCCCCGGCACTTCCACTCTGTCACCTTTTTTCAGCCCGGAGTAACCGATTACGATGTAGTCGTCATAGTTTGGTGCGCCAGTCACTTTGATGTCGGCTATTTCGTAGGTTCGGGGCATCCCGTTGAATATCACGGGAGGGTTATAGATGGTGTCAACGCGCACCTGCGCATAACCGCCGATGGCTGAGGCACAGGTAATCAGTAAAAGTGAAAGTAGCTTATATCGCATAACGTTGATGTGGTGGATGGTCTATTTCTTTTTGATTGGTTTATTTCAGTTGTTCGCTCGTCAGCCCGAACCGCCGTTCGCGCCGTTGGTAGTCGATGATAGCCTGGCAGAATTGCTCCTTGCCGAAGTCGGGCCAAAAGGTCTCGGTGACGAAAATCTCGGAGTAGGCTATCTGCCATAACAGGAAGTTGCTCACTCTGAAATCGCCGCCGGTGCGTATCAGCAGGTCGGGGTCGGGAATGACGGCGGTGGTCAGATGCGTGGCCACGGTGTCGTCGTTGATTTCGTCGGGTGTGAGATGCCCGGCAGCGACCTCTTGCGCAATCTGCTTGACCGCGCGAGTAATTTCCCACCGCGCCGAGTAGCTCAGGGCGAGCACGAGCGTCAGTCCCGTGCAGTGGCTCGTGTCGTCCATGCAATGCGCGAGCCGGTCGCGAGCCTCGCCCGGCATACGGTCAAAATCGCCTATCATCGTGAGCCTGACGTTGTTTTTGATTAGGTCGGGCGTTTCGCGTTCGATAGCTACGACTATAAGATGCATGAGCGCGTCGACCTCCTCTTTCGGGCGGTTCCAGTTTTCGGTCGAGAATGTATAGAGGGTAAGGTATTTTATGCCAAGCTCTGAAGCTATTTCCGTGATTTGCCTGACGGTGTTGACACCCTCGACATGGCCCGCCGAACGGTCAAGCCCGCGCGATTTGGCCCATCGGCCGTTACCGTCCATGATTATAGCTACATGGGCGGGCAGCGAGTCGGGGTTGATTTGTCCTTTCAAAGTACTCAGCATATCGTCTTACTGTCTGTTGCTGTTTGTCGGTTTCTATTCTACATAGTGGCACGTCTCGCATCGTTTGCCGAACTCGTAGGTCAGCGACACCATGAGCGTGCTGTACCAGTCGGTGTTCTTCATGAACGAGCTTTTGATTGTGTAGAGGTCGGTGAGCTTGTCGCCGTCGACCTTGTCGCCGAACACCTTGGTCATGCAGAACTCGGCTCCGAGATTGAGACGTTTGCTAAGCTTGTATTTCACACCGAACGCCATCGGTATGTTAGGGGCGAAAAAGGAGTTGCCGTCGCATGATGCCATCGTGACTCCGACACCGAGCGACAGGTAGGGGGTGCAACGGCGCAATTTTTTGTAGGTCTCGCCGATGCCGTAGGGGAAGAAATTGAATTCAAATCGTCCGCCGAGGTCAAACACAGTGGATTTGAATGAATAGTTTTGATTGCCGGGCAACACGTTGTCCCAGTCGGCGGTGTTGCCGCTCAGCGTCATCATCGACAGTATCCCGCGGATTGTCCAGCGGGTGTTGGCGAGGTAGCGGAACGAGATGTTTCCGGCGATGCCGGGGTGCTTGTACACGTTGCTCTCGTTGGCGTCACCGAGATAGCCGCTCATGCCCAGACCGCCCCCAAGGTCAAACTTGTAGGTGTCTTGCTGCGCCGAAGTCTCTTGGGCATAGACCGCCGCCGCTTGCAGTGAGACGGCGAGCAGCGATAGAGCCTGTATGATGCGTTTGATGCTTATTCTCATTATTTGCGAGAGAGAATCTTTTTTAGTTATTGTAGCGGTTTAAAGCTCAGTCGGTTGATGACTCCGCGCCACACGGTGTTGTAAAGTGTGCCGTCGACTGATTTGCCGCCGAAAAGGTAGATGTAGGGGCATTCCCACGCGGTGATCGGTTCGCCGGCGGTAGCTGGGCTTGCGGCGAGCCGGTACCAGCGCGGCAGCGGTGACGATGACAGCTCCTCCCAATGGCTTGACGCTTTGTTGACTGTCAGAGTCGAGTTGGCCAAGATGGCCTGTGAGTTATACATTGCGGGGATATAGTCGGGGAGTTGCAGCAGAGCGTCGGCCTTTTTCCAGTTCAGCCCCATGTTGAGAGATATGTAGACGGTCTTGTCGTTTGCCCCGGCAGCGTTTTGGCCGCCAAGAACCACCAGTGTGGTGTATGACTTGGTCCTCCAGCTTGTCGAGTCGGTCTGGAATGTGACGTATGAGAACATCGTCCTCCCTTTGCCGGCCGGGACTTCCTGCTGGCTGATTTTAGCCCATCTGCGTCCGTCATAGCCCCACATCGAGCCGGTCAGCGAACCATCTGCGGTCACGCCGCCGAGCATATAAGCCTGTTGGCTGTCGCTCCACTTGTTGGCGAATGTGGCAATCTGGCTGGTGCCTTCCACGGGGCACCCTTCGGGAACGGCGGTCGTCGTGGTGGCGGGGTAGGTGACGTGGTAGTATGCCGTCCCGCGCTTCTCGACAGCGAGCAGTCGGTCTTCGTAGCCTCCGTAGATGTAGTGGAGAGTCAAGCCGCAGTCGGTCCACGCGGCTCCATCGGTCGAGCGGTACAGTCTACCTGCCGTGTCGGTGATGTAGAGCGCGTCGGTAGTGGCCGACAAGGTTTCAACGGCGGGTGTGAACGGGAATGTCGCGACCTGTGTTGTCCAGTTGTCGTCGCCGGGATTGGCTGCTGTGGCAAAGCAATAGTTAGTCCCTGATGCGGTCAGACACACGGTGAGACCTTTGTAGACAACGGTTTTTTGTTCTCCGGGGACTCCTATGCTTGTGGGCAGATTGCGGCGAGCCGTGCGGTTCCAGTATAGCGAGTCGGGCTTCATCTTGTGTACGTTGACGCTGATATAGTAGTCGCGCTCGGCTTCGAGGTTGGCCGAAGCCAAATGCAATTTCACCTGCCCCATACTGAAGTCAATCGTGTCGGTGGGGTTTGTGAGGTAGTTGACCACCGTGTCGGGCTTGTTGGCGCGGCTGAAGTGCAGCTCGGCCACAGAGCACCCCTCAACACCGATTTTAGGCACAAGACGGCTCACGTCAGTCCCAAGAGGGAGGGAGTCCGCGTTGAATACCTGCGCCGATGCCAGGTCTATGGAAAAAAACACCGAGTCAAGACCGATAAGCACTTTCTCATCCTTTGAGAGCGAGAAAGACGACACAACTACAGTCGACGATGACGAGGTGATAACCCCGCTATCAGAGTCCTTGTTGCACGAGCTGATGATTGACACGGAAACAAGCGATATGATGAAATAAAGCAGTTTTTTCGACATAAAACATTATTTTTCAACGTGCAAAGTTAGCAACATTTTGTGAACTATGGATGTTTGCGGCTATCCAAATCGTAAAAATGTGGCCAATTAAAACTCTACAAAATTAAAACTTAGCTCGTTAGCCGCAAACCGCTAATGCTGAATTAAGACAAATATATCCATTTTTATAGGTTTTTAACTGACAACCTCCAATCTTCGCAATTCTTTTTCAGCCGTCATTTTCCACAAACTCCTCCTGAATTGGAAATTTCGTTTTGCGCTTTTCAGAGGAAATGCTTACCTTTGCGCTCTCAAAACGATTGTGCCGCTGTTATCGCGTCGCATGGAAAGATGGTCCGGTAGCTCAGCTGGATAGAGCATCTGCCTTCTAAGCAGACGGTCATGCGTTCGAGTCGCATCCGGATCACAAAAGGGTCTCTGAGTCGGCAACATTCGGTGACCCTTTTTTCGTATCCGAATGGCAATTGATAAATAAAAAAGAAAAGCGGGAGCCTTGTATTTGCTCACTCCGCTATTCGAGGCCTTAGGACTGCCCAACTCACCGGATTGAGCAACAAAGACTCCACGCCTATATGTGAATACACCCAAGCCCATTTCAACCATAATACTTGAAATGAGCCGGATAGGTATAAACATACCCGTGGCGCCCATCGTTGCATTGTCCTTTGGTGAGTTTTCAGAGTGTCCTAAGTTCCGAATAACCAAGAACAAGCGTCAATACACGCTTTCTTATGTAAAAGACCTCCCGCCTGCCGCTACTCCTAACGGCTCAAGGCGTGGAAGTTGGATGCAAAGTTAACAATAAATTCAGACACGGCAATACTCTGATTAGAAACCAATGACAAGGCGATTAGAGCCTCTATCAACGGCGGAATGCTACGGTGTCACAATCATAAGATGCTATTGCCGTTATATCAGAGCGTCTTTTTTGCGAAAGAGGGGATGCACTAGGTTGTTTCAAACATATAAAATCACGAACCAAACCAAACATTAATGTCTTGACCAATGAAAAGAATTGGCAACAGTCATCCGTATATTTTTCTACAAATGAAAAAAACAGGGAAATAATTATCCCAAAATTTGGTTTATAACATAAACCGCTTTATATTTGCAGCCGAAAAGAGATGGAGCGACTACGCAAGAGTTTGCCCTTTCTTTTTCAATGAGTAGTTTATAATATAAACCATTTTATCAAACTTAAAACAACTTCGATTATGGAAGAAAAAAAGATTACAGAAGTCGAGAGCATCGAAATCATTACGTCAATGATCTCACGCACAAAAGACCGTCTCGTGAAAGGCTGTGGCGACATCCTCCTCATGTGGGGATACTTAACCATTGCGGTAGCGGCACTTATATGGGTGCTTCTCGTGGCAACCCAAAATCCGGCCGTAAACTGGCTGTGGTTTCTCGTTTGGCTGATAGGCGGCATCGTCACTCCTATTATGGCTAAGAGAAAGCGCATGGAAAAAGGAATTATGAGCTATACCGACCGACTATCTTCCGGTATGTGGTCAGTTGTGGGGTGGGCGGCTATCGCTTCTGTCTTTTTATCTCTTGGATTTCTTTTAATCGGAGGAAAAGATTCGTGGAGCATGATGTTAGCTTTAGCTTTCATTATCGTCCCTATGGCTGAAATCATGCAGGGATTGATAATCAACGAAAAATCTCTCATTGCGGGAGGCGGTGTCGGACTTTTAATCGGACTTTTCACCCTGTGTTGTATCTCGGCTCATATCGCCCTTGTGGCCACATGGTTCATGCCGCTTTTCATCATCGCGTTCGCAGCAATGATGATAGTTCCCGGACACATACTCAACTCAAAGGCAAAACGGGAATTATGAGAGAGTTGAACCCATTATTGCATTCTCAGTTGAGATTGGGCGTAATGTCGATTCTCATGAATGTGGAAGAAGCCGATTTCGTCTATCTTAAAGAGAAAACAGAATCGACAGCCGGAAATCTAAGTGTGCAGCTCGACAAACTCTCCGCTGCCGGGTATATCGTCGTTGAAAAAGGATTTGTAGGGAAGAAGACGCGGACAACAGCCCGGATAACCGACAACGGGCGCAATGCTTTTGTCGAGTACGTCGAATCGCTGAAACAATACATCCCCATGTAATCTTATCGGCTTAGGGCGCGGAGCAACAGGTAGCCGCCGAGCGTTTGCACCATCAGCCCCGGATAGCCTATTGCGACATCTTGCAACGCCGTGCTTGCCGAGCCGCTCATCGCCCATTCGGCAAGCGTGCCGACGGTCTGATAGCCTGCCACGGTCAATGCGATTCCCGTCACGCTCACTCGGCCAAATTTCCGTGAAACGATGCCCGCTATCAACGCCAATGCGCTCGATTTCACCAATATGGCGGGCAGTGCTGCCGTCGATGGCATCCCGAACAAGCCGTGGTTGATTGCAGCCGACGCCAACGCCGTCAGCAACCCCGTTTTCCAGCCGTACTTATATCCTGCTATAAGCGTGAAAAAGTAGATGGGCAGCCAGCGGGGGCCGCCGAGCGCGGCGAGGTGGCATAGCTGCGGCACCGCCACGTTGCCTATCACGAATAGTGCCGCCAACAAGTATGTCTTTGCGTCGCTGTAACCTGGTGTGTATAAATCTGTCGTAGCTCCTTTATTTTTCATTTTTTCTGTCGATTATCCTTTTCGGTTCATAAATTCATCTATCTTCTCGATGCACCCCGCCACGTCGCGGCAGTCGCGGCACAGCCGCTCCACCGGACACCATCCGTCGCCGCTGCGGTTGATGATATGGTCGGTGGCCTGCTCAAATTCGGTATCCACCGCCGAAGTCCGCAAAAGCTCCAACGCTCCGCGGCTCACCGTGCCAGCATAGAGCCGCGTCACGCCGCCGGCTATCATCAACGCCGCTGCGCCTTTCCCCACAATCTTGTCGGCGATGGTGCTCCCTTTCAGAAGCTCGGGCTGTTCGCGATATAAGCGGTAAAGGTCGGCTATGCCGCGCCCGTCGAAAAAAGTGGTTTTGCCGTCGTTATCCACAGCGAGCGTGTGACCCTCCTCGGCGAGCCGTTCATGCAGTTCGCGCGGATTCATAGAGTGCCCTGTTTCAGCTGTTCCACAAACCCGTTGATGCGTTGCAACTCTCGCGGTATGTCTATCGATTGGGGGCAATGGGGCGCGCACTGGTTGCACCCTATGCAGTGGTCGGCTTGGCGCAGGCGCGGGACGCTGCGGTCATATCCCACAAGAAATGCGCGTCGGGCCTCTCGGTAGTTCTCGGCTTGCGAGCTCTCGGGAACGTTCCCCTGGTTGACACACTTGTTGTAGTGGGTCAATATCGACGGTATGTCTATGCCGTAGGGGCATGGCATACAATATTTGCAGTCGTTGCACGGCACGGTCGGATACTGCACCATCAAGTCGGCCGTGTCATACAGGAACTCCACCTCCTCCCGGCTAAGCGGCTTAAGCGGACAGAAGGTGCGCAGGTTGTCGAGAAGGTGCTCCATATAGGTCATACCGCTCAACACCGTCAACACTCCGCCGTGGGTCGCCGCATATCTGAAAGCCCACGACGCTACGCTTCGGCTCGGTTCGCGTTGCTTCAGTCGTGCCACTATGTGGTCGTGCACTTTCGACAATCTGCCGCCGAGAAGCGGCTCCATGATGACGGCGGGAATGTTGCGCTTCGCCAGCTCGCCGTAAAGATACTCGGCGTTGGTATTTCGTGCGTTAATCTCTTTGGCGTGTTTCCAGTCAAGGTAGTTGAGCTGTATCTGCACGAAATCCCATCGGTATTTGTCGTGCTGCGACAACATCAGGTCAAACACCTTGATGTCGCCGTGATATGAGAATCCGAGGTTGCGAATGCGTCCGGCCTCACGCTCGGCGACGAGGAAGTCGAGAATGCCGTTGTCGATATAACGCTTGTTGAAAGCATCCATGCCGTCGTCGCCCATACCTATTGCGTGGAGCAACATGTAGTCGATATAATCGGTCTGAAGCTCTTTGAACGAGTTGCGATACATCGCTATCGACTCCTCTCGGCTCCAGGTCTCGGGGGCGAAATTCGACAATTTCGTGGCTATGAAATATTTGTCGCGGGGGTGTCGGCTCAGTGCTATCCCTGTGGCGTGTTCCGATTCTCCTTTGCAGTAGGCGGGCGATGTGTCAAAGTAGTTGACACCGTGTTCTATGGCGGTGTCGACCAGGCGGTTCACCTCCTCTTGGTCTATCACGTCATCTTCGCCTGCTTTTTTTGTCGGCCATCTCATGCACCCGTATCCCAAAATCGACACCTTTTCACCCGTTTTGGGGTTGGTGCGATAGGTCATCTGGTCTTTAGCTATCTCGCCGTCGGCTGTGATTTCATCGTCACCCGAGGCGTTGTCGGTTTTGCACCCGGCGAGGGCTGCCGAGGCCACCGCCGCGCCTGCGCCGACGCGCTTGATAAACGCGCGGCGGTCTATTGTGTTGCTCTTTTTTTCCAGTTTCATAGCTCCAATAGCGGTTAGATTGTTCTGTGGCGTTCATGCCCTTCAACATAAATCGCGCTGAACGGACGGGCGGGACATAGGTTTTCGCACGCTCCGCACCCTATGCAACGTTCTTCGTTGATTGCCGGAATTTTTGGCGAGCTGTCGTTGCCCTGCTCCGATGGTACCATCGTGATTGCTCCGGCGGGGCAGTGGCGAGCGCAGTTGCCACACTCCACGCCGTCGGCGAGCGGCACGCAGTTTTCCATTACCCACACGGCGTGACCGATTTGTGTGGATGATTTTTCGGCTTTGGTGATTGGTAATATCGCTCCGGCGGGGCAGACTTCCGAACAAGCCGTACATTCCGGTCGGCAGTAGCCGCGCTCATACGATGACACGGGGCGCAACAGATGGTCGATTTTAGTTGACGGTCTCAACGCGCCGTTGGGACACGCCGCGACGCATAGTTGGCAACCTGTGCAATGTTCGGCGAGATGTCTGACACCTTGTGCGCCGGGCGGCACTATCGGGGTGACGCGCCGAGGCGCTTTCTTGTCAAGGATTACGGCAAGACCGCCGTCGACTTTCACACTTTTGGCTTCTATTGCCGCTGTGGTCGCCAGGACACCTAATCCCGTCAAGAAACTGCGCCGCGACTCATCGGCAGTCGATTCGGTGCTGTCGCTCTGCGTTTTATCGCTGCGACGTCGGCGGTAGCTGATTGCCCCTTGGCGACAATTGTCTATGCAGTCAAAGCAGGTCACGCACCGCGAGTAGTCTATGCGGTGTTCCTTACTGTTGATGCAAGCGGCCTTGCAGCGGCGGGCGCAGAGTCCGCAACTGTTGCACTTGCTTGTGTCGATTACAGGTTTAAGCCATGAGAATCGGGCAAGCGCGCCAAGCACTGTCCCCACCGGGCAGATTGTGTTGCAGTAGGTGCGACCGTTGCGCCATGCGAGGATGGCTATGGCTATCAACGTTATGGCGGCTATGGTGAATGTCACAGAGTCGCGAATCCACACGTCGGTTCGGTAAAACAGATAACTGTCCTGGCTCTCTGCCACTTTGGCGAGCAGGTTGTTGAGCCATCCGTAGATTGGCGCGAACAGATTCTGCGCGATGCGTCCGTAGGCTCCGTAGGGGTCAAGTAGGGCGGGTATTAATCCCACACCGACTGCGATAGCGGCGACGAGTGCTCCGAGCATGGTGTATCTGAGCCATGCCAACCCGGTGGAATAAGAATACCGGTTGCGATTTTTCTTCCCTCTAAGCCCGAGTCGCGCTATGATGTCTTGCATCACGCCGAGCGGACATACAACCGAGCAGTAGATTCGCCCGAAAATTAATGTGACCACAATCAGTGCCGCTATCACGAGGACGTTAAGTGCCATCACGGCGGGTAAAAACTGTACTTTGGCCATCCATCCGACCCATGTGCGCACGCATCCCGTGATGTCGAGAAACAGCATGGTGATGGATATGAAAAAAACTAAAGCTAATGCGATTCTGATTCTTCTTAGCATATAATTGATATTGTTATACGCCGCAAAAATACGCATTTATCACTTATGTGGCAATACCCCGATTAACTCCTTTTTAACCGAAATTTAGGATAGCGGCGCGGTCAGCCGCGCGCTTCGTCGAGCATCGAGTAGGCGACTTGGCGCGAAGAGTTGATTAGCGACGGAAAGTGGGCATCGCTGCTCACCAAAATGGGCACTCCGGCTTTAAGCAAGCGGCTGAGATACTTTGCCGACGGGAACATACGCCTGTGGTCTTGCCATGCTTTGGTGTTGATCTCCACGATAACCCCACTGGCGACAACAGCGTCGATGAGCATATCGACCAGCTTTATATACCACGATTCATTCTCTATGCCGGGTGAATAGTGCGCTGCGTTGTGCCCCACTTTGTCGAGATGCCCAAGTATGTCAAATCCTCCGGCCTCCACCATGTCGATTGACTGCCGGTAGAATGTGTCTACCACGTAACGGATGTCGCGGTAGAAGTACTGCTCCATTTTCCCGCGGAAGTTCTCGTAGTGTCCATCGATGTCGATATACCGCTCCTCAGGGTTGGGGATGAAGTGTACCGAGCCGATGCGGTAGTCGAGTGGGATAGAGGCGAAGTAGGGGTGGGCGGGTCCCCATTGGGGGCCGAGATAATCTATCTCCATCCCGGCGTATAGCTTAATCTTGTCACCGTATGCGGCTCTGAGACGGTTTACTTCGGCGAGGTAAGCCGGCACATCGCTCTGCGACATATTGCATGGCGACCGTAATGGCAGTGGTGAGTGAGGGGAGAAGCCGTAATGGGAGAATCGCTGGCGCACAGCCTCGCGCACAAATTCCTCCATCGGGGCTTTCCCGTCGCAAAATTGTGTATGTGAGTGAAAGTTATAGGTCTTTATATGTTGAAACTCGCTGAAATCCATTTCGTTCAATAGGAGTATTGCGTGGTTATCTTATTGGCTCGCAGCTTGCGCAGGTAGGTGAAAAACAACCAGCCGAAAATGGCTGCGGTGAGGCATCCGGCGCCAACGGCTATCGACAGGCTAAGACCGAGACCTTCGGGCCGGGGCGCATAGAGGATGTATGACACGCTGACCACGGTCATGAACAAGGCTGGAAACAGCGTGATAACGTATGCTTTGCCGTGTCGCGCGAGGTAGACGGTGACTGCCCATAGGGTGAATACGGCAAGGGTCTGATTACACCATGCGAAATAGCGCCAAAGTACCATGAAGTCAATCTGCATCACTAAGTAACACATGATGAATATCGGTAGTGATATGGCTAAGCGTTTCCACAATCGCGACTGGTCAAATCTAAGGAAATCGGCGGCTATGAGGCGCGCGCTTCTAAGTGCCGTGTCGCCGGTTGTGATAGGAGCGGCCACGACACCGAGGATGGCGAGTACGCCGCCGATTGAGCCGAGCCATGTGATTGAAATCTGGTTGACAAGCAGACTAGATGAGTCGTTACCATGCTCGGCAACATATTGCGCGAGCCCTTCATATCCCCCTGTGAACGCTATGGCAGCGGCTGCCCATATCAGTGCCACGATTCCTTCAGCGACCATGGCTCCGTAGAAGACGGGGCGCGCCAGACGCTCGTTTTTGAGACAGCGGGCCATCATTGGCGACTGGGTGGCATGGAACCCGGAGATGGCTCCGCAGGCTATCGACACAAACATCATCGGGAATATAGGATGGGTGTCGGCGGTTTCGGCCGGGTAGCGGTTGTGCAGGCCGTCGAGCAACTCGTCGGGAATCACAATGTCGCCGACAATCAGCACTCCCATGATGCCGACCGCCATAAACAGCAGGGCGAACCCGAAGATGGGGTATAGCCGGCCGATGAGCTTGTCAATCGGGAGTATTGTCGCAAGAATGTAGTAGACGAATATCACCGCCACCCAAAACGTTGTGTCGAGGATGTCGGGGGTCAGTGCCGCCACGAGGTTGGCGGGTTGCAGCACAAACACGGCCCCGACAAGTATGAGAAGCGCGAGTGAGAACACGCGCATCACCTGTTTGATGGCTCCGCCGAGTTCATGCCCCACAATCTCGGGGAGCGACGCACCGCCCGCCCTGATTGAAATCATACCTGAGATGAAATCGTGCACCGCCCCGGCGAAGATAGTGCCGAGCACTATCCACAAGAATGCCGCCGGTCCATACATAATGCCCATTATCGCCCCGAATATCGGGCCGAGACCTGCTATGTTGAGAAACTGTATCAGAAACACACGCCATGTCGGCAGTGGAATATAGTCCACGCCGTCTTGTCGGGTGTAAGCGGGCATCGGTTTGTTTTTGTCGATGCCGAATATTTTTTCTACCAACATCCCATAGGTGAAATATCCACCCACGAGTACTGCCAAGGCTATCAGAAATGTTGTCATTTTCTATGGTTTGTTCTTAATTTTGATTGACTTATTCTATTAATTTGGTCTGTCAAACGTCATTTATTATTGGCCGGTCTCTATCCTGATTACCTCGTTGGCGAGCCGTAGGCTCTCCTCGTTTTGGCTTAGCAGACGGCGTTCAAGCGACAAAATGGTTTCACCTACCGATTGTTCGCCCTCGGCGTAGCGGTGGCGCAGTTCCGACAGCTCGTCGGCGGTGGCTTTGGCTTCGGCTTTGGCATGAAGATACTGCCCCATTGCCTCACGGGCACCTTGCGATTTGAAATCAGATAACGAGTTGTAGGTTCTGCCCCCGGGCATGGCAAATGAGAACGTCGGGCCGAGGTCGGCGCGGCTGTTTGTGCGGTTGTCGGCACGGCGCATTACCATAGGGTAGGCCGCTCCTTCTTCTTGTGTGTCGCGTATCGCCGACAGCCGGGCGAGTGAGGCTAAGCCAGGGGTGCCGTCGGGGTAATTCACGCGGGTGTCAGAGGGGACAAAAATGTAGATTGTCACTTTCCCCGGGATGCGGTTGCGGTCTGTGGCCCACCATCCCAGACCTGAAGTCTCGTCGATGGCGAGCATATAGTCATCGTAGGGGGAATTGTAGGGCATACCGATGTTCTGCGGTTGCAGGTATTTGTCGCCGTCGTTGCGGGTGATGAAGATGTCATAGCCGCCTAAGGAGTTCTCGCCGTCATTGGCAAAATAGAGTGTCATGCCGTCGGCCATCATGAACGGATAGTTGGCATCGCCGCCTTCGTTTATCTCTGTGCCGAGTGAGTGAGGCTGTTCCCATGTCCCGTCAGCGAGCTTTGTGGTCGACATGAGCGTGAATGTGCCATCGGCTCCCGGTGCCGACCACATCATCATACCGCCGCTTTGAGGGGTATACACGACAGTCGGGTCGGCGGCTTCTGTCCCGGAGGGGAGCGCTTCCGTGCTGTGGAGCGAACCGCTTTCGGGCGACAGTTGGTAGGCGTTGAAGAATGTCGCCGCATCGACGACCATACTGTCGATAACGGCTATTTTCTCCACGCGCGAGAGCATATTGCGTGTGCGCTCGATGCGGCTCTCCAATTCGTTAAGGGACTCCGTGTCAATCTTGGGAGCGTTCTTTCCCTTTTTACTCTTTTTCCCTTTTCTCCCGGTGAAGTACAGTCGATACTTTTCGATGCTTTCGTCGGCTGCGTCAACCTCGTAGCGGCGCACTGCCCATTCGGCAAGCGCAAGCGACGCTTCAGGTATGCCGGCCTTGACGCCCAGCTCTATAAACGGCGACGCATCGCCATTATCGTCGGTTTCCATCATGGACACGCCAAGCATATATCCGACGCGTCCGTTTTTGGGGTCGGCTTCGTTAAGGGCTTTCAGAAGTGGCATCGCATCTTCGTAGTTCCCCTCGTCAAAAAGCGTCCGCGCTTTTTCTATGGTGGTTTGCGCCGTTGCGCTTATGGCTGCCAACGCAGTCAACAACAGCGGTATTGTCAGTCGTTTGAACATAGATATGCAAGATTACAACTTCAAAATTAGCCATAAATCCTCTAACCGCAAAACTCACGATATATTTTCATCCAAAATATTGTTAAACACAGATTTATTCGGCTTGCCATAATCCTGGTTTGACTTTTGATTTTAATAGAGCCATGAGGGACTGGCAATCCCCGGCAGCGTTTATATCTGTGCGGGTTGAAAGGTCGTTGCCTGGTGAATTATTTGGTCGGCGGCGGTCAACGCGCTATTTTTGCACTCTGATTTAAATCAGTTTGAGATATGATGAGACAATTGATAGCGTCGTTGGCTTTGATGGCGTCGACCGTTCTGATGGTCGCAGGCGAGACAGTCCCGCGGGTTAGCATTTTGGTGGCGTCTCCCGGGGTTGAGGTCTATCAGCTTGAAGGCCATGCCGGATTGCGGATAGTCGACGTTGACGGCGGCGATTTCGTCGTTGACTGGGGTCTGTTTGATTTCAATTCGCCCGGATTTTTGGTCCGCTTCGTTAGAGGGGAGACCGACTATAGCACAGGGGTGAGGGAAACATCCTCGTTCATTGCCGGCTATGCCGTTCGCAACAGGGGTGTGATTGAGATTCCGCTAAACCTCTCGCCCGAACAGGCTGAAGCGGTGAAAAACCTTGTATTTGAGAATCTTAAGCCTGAAAATCGGGTATATCGCTACAATTATGTCAAGGATAACTGCTCAACACGTCCTCTGAGGATTGTTGAACGTGCCATCGGTGACTCGATTTTGCTGTCAGTCCCGGCTGAATTTGCCGGGAAACAAGCTTCTTTCCGCGACGTGATGCGTTGGTGCCACCGTAACTATCCGTGGTATCAGTTTGGCATCGACCTCGCTCTCGGTTGCGGCATCGACTACCCCCTCTTGGCGCGTGAATTTGCGTTTGCGCCGGTGCTTCTGCCTGATATGCTCGTAGGTGCCGAAACGGCCAGCGGCGGTGAGGTAATTGCCGGTGAGCCGATAGTGTTGTACCCCGAGCTTAACCGGGCTGTCGCTGAACCTACACCGTGGTACTTAACCCCCATGGCACTCAGCGTGGTGTTGCTGCTCGGAAGCGTCTGGATTACGGTCGGCGACATCCGCCGTCGGCGGGTGTCGCGGTGGTTTGACTGCTGCCTGTTCACGCTCTACGGCCTTGCGGGTTGTGTAATAGCGTTTTTGGTGTTCGTCTCGGTTCACGAGGCCACTTCGCCCAACTGGTTGCTCGCATGGCTTAACCCGTTCTGTTTCATCGGCGCATGGGGCGTTTGGTTAAAATGTTGCCGAAAAATGGTTTTATGCTATCATTTTGTTAACTTTGCGGTGTTAATGTCGCTCGCATTGGCCTGGCAGTGGCTCGGTCAAGTGGGTAACGTGGCTTTCATCCCATTGATAGCCGCCGACGCAATGCGCTCGGCATCATATGTTTATATAAACCGATGCACCGTAAAGAAACCAGCATAGTCCCTCGTATAGCTTGTGCGCTCGTGGCCACGATGGTCACGTTGTCGCTGTCGGCATCGTTGCCGGGCAGTCGTCCAAAGCTCGTGGTGGGGGTCATGGTCGACGGGCTGTCGATGGATCAGATTGATTTGTTGCGCTCGACGTTCGGCCCTGACGGTTTCAACCGATTGCTCCGCGACGGGGTGACAATCGACAATCTTGACTATGGCACATCGCTCGACCCTGCGGCGGCAACGGCTGTGATATTCACCGGCGCGGCTCCCTCGGTCAACGGAGTGGACTGCGCAACGAAGTTTGACACGGAGAAGAAGGTTCCCGTGTCGGTGTTCCTGTCTCCGTCAAACAAAGGTTTTTTCACCACTGAGACGCTGTCGCCTGAAGCGTTGCTCGTGTCGACACTCAGCGATGAGCTGCGCATCGACGGTGGGGGAGTGGGAAGTGTGCATTCCATATCGCTTGACCCGCAGCAGGCTTTGATAATGAGCGGCCATGCCGGTAACAGTGCGTTCTGGTTTAATGACAACACAGGCAACTGGGCCACCTCGACCTATTACAAGGAAATGCCGGCGGCGATTCAGTCGCGCAATCATTTCAAGTCGATAGCGAGCCGTATCGACACTATGGCGTGGATTCCGGCTCTGTCGCTCGACCGATACCCCGACCTGCCTGCGCATCGCAAAGTATATCCGTTCCGCCACACTTTCCCGAAAAACGACACAAACCGCTTCAAAGCGTTCAAACTGTCGGCATCTGCCAACCGGGAGGTGACGGATGTCGCCACTGATTACATACGTTCCATCTCGCTCGGAACCCATGAGGAAATGGATATGCTGAACCTCACTTACACCCTGTCGCCTTATCCCTACACTAAGGATGGTGACTGGAGGGTGCAGCGGCTTGACAGCTATGTGAGGCTCGACAGTGACCTCGCTCGGCTGTTCAAGGCCATCGACGATGGTCCGGGCATGGATAAAACGGTGGTATTCATAACCGGTACACCCGCTCCGTCGCGCACACGCCGCGACGATGACCGATGGAACATACCGCACGGCGAGTTCTCTCGCCGCAAGGCGATATCGTTGCTCAATATGTTCCTGATGGCGAAGTATGGCAGCGGTGACTGGGTGAGCGGCTACAAAGACGGACAGTTCTACCTCAACCGCACCCTCGTCAAGCAGCGCGGAAGTGACCTCGGCGAGATGAGAAACGAAGCCGCCGGATTCCTGGCTCAGATGGCTGGTGTGACATCGGCGTTGACGCTTGACGATGTCATCGCGGGCCGAGGCGGCGAGCGTGGCGAATCGCTCCGGCGAAATACCGCAGTGGCCAACGCCGGGGATGTCTTTATCACCATCGCTCCCGGATGGGAGGTAACCGATGGGGATGGAGGGGCTGCCGGGTCGCGGCTTGTGGAGCGGTCAACGGCCACTACCGCACCGGCATTCATAATGGCTCCGACGGCCGCTCCACAGCGGATTGAAACGATTGTGGACGCGCGCGTCGTTGCTCCGACGGTCGCCGGATTGCTTAGGATACGTTCGCCCAACGGGGCACAATTACCCCCGCTGCGTCTTAAACACGGTTGAAAAAGTCAACCGGCGCAGCAGAAATAGCAATCTGAAAAATAGTCCCCCTAAAAAAGAAAAAATCGAAATAAAATGTCAATAACTTCAGTTCTCAACAAACTGTTTGGCAACAAATCGCAGCGCGACCTCAAGGAAATACGCCCGATTGTTGACCGAATCAAGGCTTTAGGGCCTCAAATGCAACAACTCAGCAACGACCAGCTCCGCGACGCTATCACCGCGGTGCGCGCGGACCTCGCCGAAAGCATTGCTGCCGACGAGCAAGCGATAGCTGAAAACAAAACGAAAATAGATGACCTGCCGTTTGACGAACGTCAACCGCTGTGGGATCAAATCGACAAGCATGAGAAGAATATCCTCGACACGCTTGAAAAAAAGCTCAACGAGCATCTGCCGACCGTGTTCGCCGCCATGCGCGAGACCGCGGCCCGCTTTGCCGCCAATGAGACTGTCGAGGTGACCGCAACCCAGATGGACCGCGACCTCGCTGCCCAGGGGCGTGACTTTGTCACCATCGAAGGTGACAAAGCCTTGTGGAAAAATCATTGGATTGCAGGCGGCAATGAAATCACATGGGATATGGTGCACTACGACGTGCAGCTTATCGGTGGCGTGGTGCTTCACCAAGGCAAAATCGCCGAAATGGCTACCGGTGAGGGTAAGACGCTCGTGGCGACGCTCCCGGTGTTCCTCCGCTCGCTTTCGAAGCGCGGTGTACACGTCGTGACTGTCAACGATTACCTCTCCAAGCGCGACTCTGAGTGGATGGGCCCGCTCTATATGTTCCACGGGTCGACTGTGGATTGCATCGACAAGCATGAGCCTAACACCCCTGCTCGCCGTGCGGCCTACAACTGCGACATCACATTCGGAACCAACAATGAATTTGGCTTCGACTATCTCCGCGACAATATGGCGATGGCACCCCAGGATATGGTGCAGCGCAAACACTATTACGCTATTGTCGACGAGGTCGACTCGGTGCTTATCGACGATGCCCGCACACCTCTTATCATCTCGGGTCCCGTACCCAAAGGTGATGACCAACTGTTCAACGAGTATCGCCCCAATGTGGAGAAAGTGGTGCAGGCGCAGCGTAAGCTCGTCACCCAAATTCTTAGCGAGGCTAAGACCAAGCTCGCGTCGGACGACAAGGACACCAAGAAAGAGGGCGCTTTGCTGCTTTTCCGCGCATTCAAGGGGTTGCCCAAAAACAGCGCGCTTATAAAATTCCTGAGCCAGGAGGGTATGAAGAATGTCATGCTCCAGACCGAGGCTTATTATCTGCAGGACAACAGCCGCGAGATGCCCACTGTCACCGACCCGCTCTATTTTGTCATCGACGAGAAAAACCGCAGCGTTGAGCTTACCGACAAGGGTATCGACGAGTTGACCGGCAAAACCACCGACCCGCAGTTTTTCGTGTTGCCCGACATCGCCGCGGAGCTTTCGGAACTTGAACATATAACTGACCTCGCCGAGCGTCAGCAGCGTAAAGATGAGGCTATGCAAAACTACGCCGTCAAAGCCGAGCGCGTGCATACCGTGACCCAGCTTCTCAAAGCCTATACGCTGTTTGAAAAAGATGTCGAGTATGTCATAGATGACAATAAAATCAAAATCGTTGACGAGCAGACCGGCCGTATCATGGAGGGACGCCGTTACAGCGACGGCCTTCATCAGGCTATAGAGGCCAAGGAGGGGGTTAAGGTCGAGGCGGCTACGCAGACTTTCGCCACCATCACATTGCAAAACTACTTCCGTATGTACCACAAGCTGGCCGGTATGACCGGTACCGCCGAAACTGAGGCGGGTGAGTTGTGGGACATCTACAAACTCGATGTGGTGACGATTCCCACCAACCGCCCCGTGGCGCGCATTGATATGAACGACCGCGTCTACAAAACCAAAAAGGAGAAATATGCGGCTGTTATCGAGGAAATCGTAGGGCTTGTCAAGGAGGGCCGCCCGGTGCTTGTCGGCACCACTTCTGTGGAAATATCGGAGCTTTTGAGCCGAATGTTGACCATGCGCCACATACCACATAATGTGTTGAACGCCAAGCTGCACCAGAAGGAAGCGGAAATCGTGGCTCTCGCAGGCCGCCCCGGCACCGTGACCATCGCCACAAATATGGCGGGCCGCGGTACCGACATCAAATTGCCGCAGGAGGTGAAAGATGCCGGCGGTTTGGCTATCATAGGCACGGAGCGTCATGAGTCGCGCCGCGTCGACCGTCAGTTGCGCGGTCGTGCCGGTCGTCAGGGCGACCCGGGGTCGTCGGTGTTCTTCGTGTCGTTTGAAGACCAGTTGATGCGTCTGTTCGCCACCGACAGGGTCATGAAGATGCTTGACACTCTTGGATTGAAAGAGGGAGAGATGATTGAGTCGAAGATGGTGACCCGAGCCATTGAGAACGCCCAAAAGAGGGTTGAGGAAAACAACTTCGGTATCCGTAAGCGTCTGCTTGAGTATGACGACGTTATGAATAAGCAGCGCACATACATCTACTCTCGCCGCCACCATGCGTTGCTCGGAGAGCGTGTGGGCATTGACATCGCCAATATGCTCTATGACACGGTTGAGAATATCGTGAACACATATGACCAGCCGACCGGTTATGAAGATATGTCGCTTGAGTTGTTGAGAGTGCTCACCATAGAGCCGCCTTTCAGCGAGGATGAGTACCGCAACATGAGCAAGGAGGATATTATCGACGCTCTCCACGGAGCGGCCAACTCAGCTTTGCAGCGCAAGAGCGACCGCATTATCGAGATTGCGATGCCTGTCATCAAGGATTGGGTCGAAAACCGCGGCGCCAACGGTCGCATCGCTGTCCCCATTACCGATGGCAAGCGCATCTTCAACCTTGTGGTCGATATAACGGAAGCCTATAACACTCAGTGCCGTTCGATTGTGAAGGAGTGGCATAAGGCCATACTGCTTGTGACTATCGACGAGCTGTGGAAAGAACACTTGCGCGAGCTTGACCAGTTGAGGCAGTCGGTCCAGAATGCGTCGTATGAGCAAAAAGACCCGCTCGTGATTTATAAGGTTGAATCGTTCCATCTTTTTGAAGCAATGCTCAATACTCTTAACGTCAAGTCGATGTCGGCGTTGATGAGGGGTCAGATTTATGTTCAGGAGCGTCCGTCGGCCGCTTCGGCCACACTTGACTCCGAGGGTAAACAACAGGTTGAGAAGCAGCCGGAGGTGAAGCGCGCGATGCCTGAACGTCCTAACGACTACTCGCGATACAAGGCGACTAAGGAGGCTCTGCCCGGAGAGGCCGAGCAGCGCGCCGCGGCATCGGCACATCAAGGTGAGGCTCAACGCCCGATGCCTATCAAGGCCGCTCCGAAGATTGAACGCAACGCTCCGTGTCCTTGCGGTTCGGGCAAAAAGTATAAGAATTGCCACGGCCGCGGTCTGTAATAGCAGGGCGCAAAGATAATTGATTCATGCAGGGTTTGCCGGAGGGCAAGCCCTGTATGAGTTTTAATAAATTTCATGAGATTTATAAGAGGTTGTCGGAATTGTTAATTGGTTTAGACTATGAATAAAGGATTGTTTGCGCTTGCGTTGGGCACGTTCGCTTTGGGAATCGCTGAGTTTCTCATGATGGGTATACTCAGTAATCTCGCATCGGATTTAGACATCAGTATCAGCGGCGCGGGTCATCTCATATCGGCTTATGCGCTTGGGGTGTGCTGCGGCGCGCCGGCGTTGCTGTTTGCTCGGAAGGTGCCGCTGAAACGCGTAATGCTCATTTTGGCGGGAATCATAGCGGTCGGCAATTTGCTTGCGGCTGTGTCGCCTGATTTTTGGTGCCTGTTTGTGGCGCGATTTATTTCCGGGTTACCACATGGAGGGTATTTTGGGGTCGGGGCCATCGTCGCTCGCCGTCTGGCCCGTCCGGGACGCGAGGTCAGTGCGGTGTCGTTTATGATAGCGGGGATGACTGTGGCCACTCTCGCCGGAGTTCCCGTCGGCACGTTTCTCACTGATTTCGTGACATGGCGCGCCGCTTTCATGATTGTCGCTTTGGCAGGGTTGCTGACATGGCTCGCCATAAAGGTGTGGGTGCCGCAAGTTGAGGGGTTGCCCGACATGGGTTTCAAAGGTCAGTTCAAGTTTCTGACAACCCTTCCGCCGTGGCTGATATTCGGAGGGGTGCTGTTCGGGCAGATAGGGATGTACTGTTGGTATAGTTACATAGACCCCCAGATGACTCACATAGCGGGGTTTTCGGTGGGTGATATGTCGTGGATAATGGTGCTCGCGGGGCTTGGGATGTTTCTCGGCAACCTGTTAGCCGGGCTGTTGAGTGACCGTTTCAAGCCGAGTGCGGTTGCGGCGTGGGTGCAAACTTGTGGTATCGTTGTGTTGCTGTCTTTCTTTTTCTTTGCGCATATAGCCTTTTTGGCGGTGCCGCTGATGGTGCTCGGCACGGCGGCGTTGTTCGGGTCGGGAAGCCCTTTGCAGTCGTCGATTGTGGGGTATTCGAGAGGAGGCGAAATGCTCGGAGCGGCTTGCATACAGATTGCCTACAACGCCGGTAACGCCATCGCGGCGTGGATTGGGGGCCGCGTCATAGCCGCAGGTTACGGATACACGGCTCCGGCATTAGTGGGAATCCCGTTGGTGGCCATCGGGAGCGCGCTGCTTTTTACCCTTTACTTCCGAAACGAAAGGCGGGGATAATCGCCAGGCTTATCATGATGCCAGACTGTTTTTGTGCGCTAATCCTCTTGCTGTGGGTTAGATGTATTGTTGCGGGTCGAATATATTCCATTTGGTAGTATCAGATGTGCCGAGCTTCACGTCGAGCGGAGCGGGCGAATATACCCAGTTGCCGAAACCATCGCGAATGATGATGCCGCCGTGTAGCTTCTTGCCCTTGTTTTCCGGCAGTTGCATATACTCCACCAGTGCGTTATGCTTGTAGGGCGCTTCCGGGTCGCTGTTTTCCGTCTTAGTGTCGAAAAGGAAAATATCACCGCTTTTCATGCGTATAATGAAGTCGACATAAAACAGGGCTTTTTTACCGAATGAGTTAGTATAACCGATGGCGTAATGGGCTTTACCATGGTCGCCGTTTTTGTACCACCACTCAATTGCGTTGCTTTGAGATTCAAGGAAATCAGCAAAGGCGTGTTCAACTTTTGATGCTCCTTTGTATTCCATAAACGGCAGCAGTGCGTGGTAGTCGGTCTTCGGCCGTTCGTTGAACGTGTCAATCGGATATGAGCGTTCGGCAGGAACAACCCAGTCGTAGTGCTTGAAAGCGCGACGCTTAGCGGCAGCTTGACGGCGCCGAAGTATCTCAGTGTACGTTTGGACGGCCATAGAGATTATACGCTCAAACTCCGGTCGGTTATGATGCACGTTATCATTGGAGAGAATAATCTTCATCGCATCATACTCCGACACCTCAAACAGTTCTTCCATAACTTCGATGATGGTGCCGCCGAGTGTCTTGACGCTGCGCTGTTCATAGTCGTTGCCGAGTAGCCGCTTGCAGAAGGCGAGATACATCGCCGTGAGGTCGGCCGCGTTGTTGACATATTTAGCTTTGCTCTTGACAATCCCAAGCCCGACTTCACCGGTCATTTCGAGGTCTTTTATAATGTCGGTACTTATGTTCTTGACATTGAAATCGATGTTTTTATTGCTTATAGCGGCCTGGCGGTTGAGATATGTTTCACTTATTTCGTTCATTGTTTTATCGGAGAGGCTCTCAGTTATCAAAAAATAATTCATCGGTAGAGAACGGCAACTGCCCGGCAGATAACCTGAACTCCGATATAAAGGTGCTTCTCAAAACCTCCTTAAAATCGGTGCCAAGTCGATTGCGGTCAGTAGAAAGTCGCTCACTGTATTCTGCATCAAGTACAACATTGTTTATACCCTCGCGGCGTTTGGCTACGATATTTGTAGAGAGATAATCCATATCGTCTTCAACTATCTTTATTATGTCTTTTGAGAGGTTGGTATAAACGTAACCTTGATTGAGCCGTTGGTCGGTGTAATGCTTCTGCTCAGGCATTCGCAGAATTCGTCCGACGGTCTGCGCCCCGAATTGGAAACTCTCAATCTTGCGGAAAATTAGGAGAACGGCAGCACGGGGGCAATCCCAACCAAGAGCTATAGCTTGCTTGAAAAGTAAAACTTCAGTTGGGTCGTTGGGCTTATCGATAACATCGAGATTGTCGGTCTTTTCTCCTGATAGCCAAATAGCAAGTTTGCCATTGGCAGTGTTGATGCCGTAAGCATCGAGGGTGGTGATAACCTCGTCTTTGACTTTGGTATCGTCGGCGGTGAGTTTTTCGCTGTTATCGTTTGGCAACTGAATCAGCAAAAGCGGATTGATTTCCACGCCGAGTGCTTTGTAAGCGTCGGCGAGTTCCTGACGTTTCTGCAAGGCAAGCCAAATGAGGTGTTGATTGAGTGAGCCGTGAGGGTTTTTGAAGTCGAGTGCGGGATTAAGTACAATGTTTCTCTTAATCATTTCCTCCTCGATGACTTTCTCGCGTGGCACGTTGACCTGCTGCTCTCCATTGGTCCGCGTAGTAGCTGACACACGGATTTCCACCTTTGGCTGAATTGTGGCGAGCACCTTTTCTGACTTTTTGGCGTTTTTGCCGCCAAACATATGTTCCTCGTCGATAACAAGCACTATGGGTATGCCGTTATCGTCTTGTGTACGTCGCGTAATATCATAGAGCGAAGCTGAGTTTTCGGTTTCGCGCGTTATTATGTTTTTATCCTTATTGATGCTCTCCCAGTTCACAAATAGGATTTCGCCCGGCTTGATGTAGCCGTCGGCTGAGTGGTCGAGTTCATCGTAGGTGACGGGGCGCAGGGCGCAATTCTCTGTAAAGTAGCTTTTCATTTTGAAGTAGCTCTGCTCGTGCAGTTTATTTGGCGCAATCCAAATATAGGCTACTTCGGTGCAGGGAGCGTCGGGCCGCTCAGCGAGTTCTTGGTTGAGGCGCATAAGCATCTCAGATGCCATTACGGTCTTGCCCGAACCGGTGGGCGACTTGAAAACGAGGGTATGTCGGTTTCCACTGAGACCGAGCAGGTCGATCGTTTTGTTTACGAGTTCATCAACGGCTTTCTGCTGATAGTGTATCTGTTTCATTGGTTGCCTCCTTTCTCGGTTTCCTCGGCGAGTTCCTCTGCGAGGAATTTAGGTTTACGCTTGGGCAAAACTTTTTGGTAAGCGTCGTAGATGGCTTGTGGCAGGGCGCACAGCTCAACGCGGCCTTCAACGTCGGCAAATTCATCGTTGAAGGCATAGCTGCCGTGCGAGAAAACATATACCTTGATTTTCTCGCCGTCGGGCATCGTCTTGATTATGTTAGCGATAAATGGTATAGCTCGTTCATCATAGATGACAAGCATACGCTTGTTGCCGTGCTCGAAGTAGCGGGCGTATTTCTGATTCATTTTGCGACCACCGAATGTTGCCTCAGTGTAGAGGTCGTTTTTGATGCAGAGAAGCCCGGTGGATGCTTGGACGAGATTGCGCATATTTTTAACCGAGCGTTCGCGCGGCAAAAACTCAGTGCGATAGTAGCGAAGATTGTTATTTGGATAGATATTTGTGAATGCATTATCTGTATTTACAAATTCTTCTATTAAGCGACGATTACGTTCGTATGTTATACCAGAGCATAAAAATGAATCCGTTCCCGGTATTTGGTCTTCTCGTTGGCATAGGATACATTTTCTTTTTCCGTCGTCCTCAAAATTGAGATCCATTACTGCATGTAATGTAGTTCCCGAACCTGCAAAGAAATCAAGAACAGTAATGTCTTTTTTCTCCCAAAAAGGCATTTTTATTAAAAACTTCACTAATGAAGATGGTTTAGCATAAGAAAATGACATGTTTAGATAGTCCATTTCTTTCTGCGCATCTTCATTGGTGCCAACTGCAACTTCTTCATCAATTATATTAGAAGGTACTTTCGTAGCCTTCGTAGCTTTTTGAAAACGAGGAGAGAATTGGCGAGATTTTATGAGGAAATATGTTCCCTCGCTTATTTCTCTTTCCAAGTTCGCTTGCCCCCATTTGAAATGACCTGCTGCTCTAAACTCATTAACATTTCGTCCATTTTCGACTATAACATCGTCGATAAGTCGAATTTTATAGGCAGGCGAATGGGGATAAGTCCCATCTGGCAGATTGAAACGAACAGTTCCTACAGGAAATTTTAAGATACCTTCCGGATTCCCAGTATTCAGTAGAGGCACATCACCACCATCTATGTAACCTTGTGCAAAGGTACGTTGTGGAATGTCAGACTTTTGATAACAGATAATATACTCCAACTTACGGCGAATTTTATAAGATAATGCCGGAGGTGTACTTGTGCGCTTCCAAAAATATGTGCCGACGAAGTTGTTTTTACCAAAAACTTCATCGCAGAGTATTTTGAGATTAGCTTGCTCATTATCATCAATTGATATAAAGATAACGCCGTGGTCAGAAAGTAGTTTCTTTGCAATGCGGAGGCGCTTTGACATGAACGACAGCCATTTGGAGTGGAGGTATTCATTGTCTGAATCTACAAAATTATCATTGTAGAAGAACCCGCCCTCGCGTTCTTTACTTCCGGTGTTATAAGGCGGGTCGATGTAGATAACGTCAATCTTGCCGGCGTGGGTGTAGGATAGCTCGGTGAGAGCTGCAAGGTTATCCCCCTCGATAATTACATGGTTAGGTGCGTCGGAATTATCAGATATTATCGGGTGGACTTTGTCGTCGTCGCGCTCGACGAGTATGGGGAGGTCTTCGCGAAGGCGTTCCTCGATATCTTCGGGCTTTTCTTCCCATACAAGTCCGTATTTCTTGTGCCCTCTGATAAGTTCGAGCAACGCACTCTTTTCGTCGTTGCTCAGACCGTCAACGGCTTGTATCTTTCGAGCAAGTTCTGTCTTGTTCATGGCTCCGGCGGTCGTTTTGGCTCCGCTTGAACAAATGCCGCCAATACCCCACTGCGACGTGTGTAACAAAAAAGCGTGGGTATCTGTACCGTTGCTCCCATTCGCACATCTCGGAGGTACCAATTCCTTAACCAGTGAATGAGTGTTACAGAGACCCCACGCCTATGCAGATACCTCAAACCCACTCCATGCCTGTTAAGGCATGAAATGAGCCCGGATAGGTATATACATACCCGTGGACGCTTATAACAACTTCATCCTTGACTGGTTTTTAATGCTGGTACACTTTAGATGTGCCAAGAAATGAAGCGTAGTAAACGCCTTTTATTTTAATTACCTGCCGCCTCGCTTCCTCTCTTGGAAGACGCACGGCGCAAGTCTGTGTGCAAAATTAGAAATAATCTGTGGAATAACCTCGAAAACCGAGATAAATACCGCTAAACGGCTTATTGTCAGCGGCGTTTAGCGGCGCATTGCCGGGAGGTTGAATAATCGGCTAATTAGTTCGGGTAAAAAAGTGAGGGTGGAGAATGGAGAGTGGATTATGATTCGGAGTGAAATTTTTGGGAAACGGCGAAAATGGGTTAACTTCGCGTTACAATAACCAACCTCACAATATGCAGGAAAAAATCATCATTCTCGACTTCGGTTCGCAGACAACGCAGCTCATAGGCCGCCGTGTGCGCGAGCTTAATATGTATTGCGAGATTATCCCTTACAACAAGTTCCCGGAGGATGACCCTTCGGTCATCGGCGTGATATTGTCGGGAAGTCCGTTCTCGGTGTACGATGAACGCGCTTTCAAAATTGAGCTTGACAAGATACGCGGTAAATATCCGGTGCTTGGCATCTGCTACGGTGCGCAGTTCATGGCTTATGTGAACGGCGGCAGCGTCGAACCTGCCGAGAGCCGCGAGTATGGCCGCGCGCATCTGTCGCGTGTCGACGACGCCAACCCTCTGTTTGAGGGTATCGAGGCTGGCAGTCAGGTGTGGATGAGCCATGGCGACACCATCACGTCGATTCCCGACAATTTCGAGGTCATCGCGTCGACCGACTCTGTGAAAATCGCTGCCTATCAGGCTAAGGGTGAAAAGTTGTGGGGCGTGCAGTTCCACCCCGAGGTGTTCCACTCGACCGATGGCACGCAACTGTTGAAAAACTTCGTTGTCGGCATCTGCGGCGGTAAGCAGGATTGGACGGCTCAATCGTTTATTGAGACCACCGTCAAGCAGCTCCGCGAGCAGCTCGGCGACGACAAGGTCGTGCTCGGATTGAGCGGCGGTGTTGACTCGTCGGTAGCGGCTGCGTTGCTCAACAAGGCTATCGGGTCAAACTTGACCTGTATCTTTGTCGACCACGGTATGTTGCGCAAAAATGAGTTTGAGAATGTGTTGAACGATTATAAGTGCATGGGGCTCAACGTTATCGGTGTCGACGCGTCGGCCAAGTTCTTCGGCGAACTCGCCGGGGTGTCGGAGCCTGAGCGCAAGCGCAAAATCATCGGCAAAGGCTTTATCGACGTGTTTGACGTCGAGGCCCACAAGATTAAAGATGTCAAGTGGCTTGCCCAGGGGACTATCTACCCCGATTGCATCGAGTCGCTATCGATTACCGGCACAACAATCAAGAGCCACCACAATGTTGGCGGTCTGCCCGAGAAGATGAACCTCAAACTTTGCGAGCCGTTGCGGTTGTTGTTTAAGGACGAGGTGCGTCGAGTGGGCCGTCAGCTCGGTATGCCCGAGCATCTGATTGGCCGCCACCCCTTCCCGGGCCCCGGTTTGGCTGTCAGAATCCTCGGCGACATAACGCCCGAGAAAGTGAGAGTGCTTCAAGATGCCGACGACATTTTCATCTCGTCGTTGCGTAGCGCAGGTCTCTACGACAAAATCTGGCAGGCGGGCGTCATATTGCTCCCCGTGCGCAGTGTAGGCGTGATGGGCGATGAGCGCACCTATGAGCAGGCTGTGGCTTTGCGCGCGGTGACTTCGACCGACGGCATGACGGCCGACTGGTATCCGCTACCCTATGAATTTATGGCGAAGGTGTCAAACGACATCATCAACAAGGTTCGCGGCGTCAACCGCGTATGTTACGACATTTCGTCGAAGCCGCCGGCAACCATCGAGTGGGAATAATCCTCCCGAGGTTTAAGATATTAACCATACTCAAAAGCGCCCGTAGCCTCAACGCTGCGGGCGCTTTTGTTATAATGTCTCTCGTTATTGCCGAGAGTGAAAAAAGCAGTACCTTTGTAGTGTAAAATGATAGAATTTATGACAGATGAAAAGGCCGGCGGCCGAGGGCTGTTGCTGCAGTTGTTTCTGACGTTTTTCAAGATTGGAGCGTTCACTTTCGGCGGTGGATGGGCGATGATTTCCATTATAGAGAAGGAAGTCGTCGACAAGCACCATTGGATTGACCGCGGTGAGTTCCTCGATTTGCTCGCAGTGGCACAGTCGCTGCCGGGGATTTTGGCTGTCAACATCTCGGTTGCGGTCGGTGACCGTCTGCGCGGCATGAAAGGGAGCGTGTGGGCAGCTTTGGGCACGATATTGCCGTCGTTTATGATAATCCTCGCAATAGCGGTGTTTCTCACGCCCGATTTGATAAAGAACAACCCGGTGGTCAGCAGCATATTTATGGGTATCCGCCCGGCCGTTGTGGCACTGATTGTGGCTCCTGTAATCTCGTCGGCCCGAGCCGCACACATTTCGTGGCGCACGATTGCTATTCCGGTGGTGACGGCGTTGTTGATATGGTCGAAGTGGCCCGTGGTGTCGAATCCGATACTTTATATAGTGCTTGGCGGAGCGGGGGGGTATCTGTGGTACACCCGGCGTAATTATGCCAAAGCCGCCGGCGGCGGAAAGGAGGGTGACCGGCGATGATGATTTATCTTAAACTGATTTGGAGCTATTTGAAAATCGGGCTGTTCGGGTTCGGTGGCGGCTATGCGATGCTCGCTTTGATAGAGCGCGAGATAGTGGGTCCCGGATGGATAAGCAAGCAGATGTTTACTGACATTGTCGCTATCTCGCAGATGACTCCAGGCCCGATAGGCATCAACTCGGCTACCTACATAGGTTATGTGGCACCAGGGCAATATGACCCTTCTCTCGCGTCGCCGCTATGGGGATTGGCGGGGTCGGTAATCTGTACTCTTGTAGTGGTGTTGCCGTCGTTTGTGCTTGTGGCCTATACGAGCCATCTGATAGCCCGACACAAAGACAGTGCTGTCATCAAGGGGATATTCGCAGGCTTGCGCCCGGTGGTGGTGGGGCTTATAGCTTCGGCGGCTCTGCTGCTGATGAATGGGGAGAACTTCGGCACCGAGGCTTATCAGGTGGGTTGGAGTCTCTTTATCTGTGTGATTTCGTTTTTAGCCGTTTATTTGACCAAAATCCACCCCATATTCGTTATTATTGCCGCCGGAGTTATGGGGCTAATAATATATTGATTATGACTTACAAGCAGACTCTTGATTTTCTTTATACGCAGATTCCGCAGTTTCAGCGCGAAGGGGCTTCGGCCTACAAGCCGGGTCTTGAACGCTCGTTGGCGCTTGCCGACGCTTTTGGCAATCCTCACGACCGTTTTCCGTCGGTGCATATAGCTGGCACAAACGGGAAAGGCTCCACGGCTCACACGATTGCCGCCGTGTTGCAGAGCTCGGGCTATAAGGTGGGACTTTACACATCGCCGCATTTGGTGGATTTCAGGGAGCGTATCAGGGTCAATGGTGTGATGATTGGAGAGCGGGATGTAGTGGACTTCACGGAGCGTTTCAGGAGTATGAATCTCGGAATAGAACCTTCGTTTTTTGAGCTGACTATGACCATGGCTTTCGAGTATTTCGCCCGCGAGGGGGTTGATATAGCCGTTGTCGAAGCGGGACTCGGAGGGCGGCTCGACAGCACCAACATACTGATGCCGCGGCTCTCGGTGATAACCAACATATCGTTTGACCATACGGCGTTGCTCGGTGACACTTTGGTGGCAATCGCCGGGGAGAAGGCCGGTATAATCAAGGGTGGCGTTCCTGTGGTGATAGGTGAAGCTGAGGGAGATGTGAAGCGGCTGTTCGTTGAGCGCGCCGAGGCTTGCGGAGCGCCGATATTGTTTGCCGAGGAGGTCAAACCAATCAAAGAGGTGGTGACCGCCGACGGTGGCGGTTGGCTCTACCGCGGCACACCGTTCGGTGAAATCCGCGGCTCACTTGGCGGCGATTGCCAGCCTCGCAACGCAGCTACGATACTGACGGCGTTGACCTTGCTCTCAGCGCAGGGGTGGGAGATTGACGATGCCGCCGTGGTCGATGGGTTTGCCCGCGTCGCGGAACTTACGGGGCTTGCCGGACGGTGGATGACAGTGTCGGAGTCTCCACGGGTGATATGTGACACCGGGCACAACACCGGCGGCTGGGAATATCTGTCGCAACGGCTTGCGTCGCTGTCGCCCCGTCTCAAGATGGTGATAGGTTTCGTCAACGACAAGGATATAGGGCATATCATGGGGATGATGCCGGCTGACGCCGAATATTATTTTACTCAAGCGTCGATTCCGCGCGCATTGGCGGCGGAGGCGGTTAAGGCCGAGGGGGTGCGCCATGGCTTGATTGGCGAGGCGTACGGCGATGTCGCATCGGCGGTGGAAGCTGCGAAAAAGAACGCTTCGGCAGGCGATACGATATTCGTGGGCGGAAGCACGTTTGTCGTCGGTGAGTTTCTCGAGAAATGTCGCAACTAATCAAGTATTTATTTGTGACGGGCTGTTTTTATATTGCCCCTATAAACGGAAGTCGCTTTGCCGATGATGCAAAGCGACTCCTGCGTTAGAGATTGGTATATCTGTGTCGCCGATTATTTGACGGCTATAACCTCAATTTCGACGAGAACTTGTTTGGGTAGTTCTTTGACAGCAACCGCCGAGCGTGCCGGGAACGGTGCGGTGAAATGTTGGGCGTAAATTTGGTTCATCTCGGCAAACAGGCTCATGTCGGCGAGGAAGACTGTGGTTTTGACCACGTTGTCGATTGAGCATCCGGCTTCGGCGAGGATAGCTTTGATGTTGGTGATAGATTGCGTCGTCTGTGCGGCTATCCCTTCGGGAATCTCGCCGGTGGCGGGATTGACGGGAATCTGACCGGAGATAAACAACAGGGGGCCGGCATCAATGGCCTGACTGTAAGGCCCGATTGCACCGGGGGCCTTGGCGGTAGAGATTGGTTTTTTCATTGCTGAAAAAAATTAGTGGGTTAATTATTGTTTGACAATTCCTTTTTATTTGATTTCGAGGTCGGCGAGCTTGATTTTGTCGGCCTGTTCGTAGGTCGCTCTGTCAATTCCATCGACGACGTTGATTAGTTGGGAAAACCGTGTGCTGAAGCCGGGGATGAAGTCGTCGATTCCCTTGCGGGCAATCTTGTCGAGCGCGTAACCGAGGGTGAGGCTTTCGGGAGGGATGGCAGGCTGGAAACCGCGTTCCTCGCCGTTGTCGCCGGTCAGCACGACCGACAGCAGTCCGCAGTCGACGAGCCTGGCCGTTATGTCGGTCACCATTCGCGGCGGCAGGTTGTAGTTGACGGCAAAGTCGCGGTTGGTTAGCGGCGGCAAGTTTTGCTCGAAACGCTTGGCGACGATAGAGAGAATGGCAAGTATGATTTTGCGCCTATAGTTGGCTGATATGTGAGAAATATGGTTGTCGAAACTGAAGTGGAAGATGTTTTGGGAAGAGTAACATAGCACTGCTCCGGCGAGGGTGATAACCCAAGTGAGTTGTAGCCAAATAAGCAGTAACGGGATGAGAGAGAAGCTGCCGTAGATAGCGTTGTAGCGAGCCACATACATCTGCCCGGAGACAAATATCCATTGCAAAATGATGAAGCTGGTGCCGGATAGCGCGCCTGCAAGCAACGCATTAGTGAATTTCACCTTGGTGTTGGGAATGAGCATATAGACTCCCGCGAAAAACAGCCATGTGATGACGAGCGACGCAAAGTCGATGGCCAATGAGATGGCCGGGGTCAGAAATCTGAACGGGAGCAGCTTGTGGAGCGCGGTAGACATATATAGCGATAATCCGCTTGAGCATATCATCAATACCGGGAGTATGAGCAATATGGCAGTGTAGTCGGTCAGTTTGCGGCCTATGCCGCGTCCATGTTTGACCCCCCAAATGATGTTGAATGAATCTTCAACTGACCCGAGCAGCGAGATAAGTGTGTAGAGGAGGAACACGATGCCGACCCCGACAAACAGTCCGCCGGAGGATTGCGAGAGGTATGAGTCGACAAACTGGAAGGCTGTGGCGAGCGCCTCTTTTTGAGCCGGGAAAGCATCAAAAAGTTCTTGAATCAAAAAGTCTTGCAGTCCGAACCCACGGCCGATGGCTAAAAGCAGCGCAAGCGCGGGGACTATGGCGAGCATAGTGCGATAGGTGAGGGCGGCGGCGCGGGCCTGAAGGTCGGCGTTTAGAAACGATTTGACCGACAGGTTGATAGTCCGCAATATGTTGAGCGTCAGAGTTCTGCGAGTGTCGCTCCAAACGCCTTCGGTGCAGTAGTGGTATTGCTTGCGGAGGATTACGGCAATCCTCGGAATCAGAGCCGACAACGGTCGGCGGCGGTTGATGTTGCTCTTCTCTTTTTTCATGATGCCGGTGGTTATCAAATGCAAAAGTAACAAATAAGCGGCTAATTGTTTTGGGTCTGCGCTAAAATCTTGCGAGTGGCCTGCCGCGCCTCGCGCCAGCGCGGGAAATGGCGGTCCATCAGGCGGTAAAAGCCCGGGCCGTGGTTAGGCTCGATTAAGTGGGCGAGTTCGTGGACCACAACGTGTTCAGCAATCCATTCAGGAAACAGCAGCAGGTAGACGCTGAACATTATTTTACCGGTCGCTTTGCAGCAGCTTCCGAGCCGGGAGCGGGTGGCTCGATAGCGTATCACCGTGGGGTTGACACCCATCTCGGCGGCGTGTTTCCTAACTAAGGGTAGTATCAGCTCGTTCATGCGGCGTGTCGTCTCGCGGGCTTCACGGTCGCTCGAGAGCGGGAGTCTACTGAAAAACTCGTCGCGGGCGGAGCGGCGTTGTCCGGCTTTTTCCCGGGCGCGGGTAATCCATTCGCTGTTTTTGTCGATAAACGATTGGATGACTTCGCGGGGTGTGCCGCAGGGCGCCGAAACGTTGATGTCGCCGTTCACGCCTACGCTCATTCTTAGGCGGGTTGTGGTTCGGTATCTGATTTTTATTCTTTCCATCTGAAATTTATATGCAAAATTAGTTAATTTTATTTTGGATAGATTGCTCTAATAATTAACTTTGTAACCTCCAAGGGCAGTGGCTGTCGCGAGCGGTTGCGCCCCGCGAGAAGAACTAACATTTAGTCAATAACATTTTATCAATATAAATCGCTGATAGCAAATGGTCTATGCGGCGATGCGCATATTCTGAGAAAATTATGTTGAAACGTTTTTTCATAGCATTCACCGGTAGCCTCGCAGCTATATGGTTGTCGGCCTTTTTGTTTTTTATACTGGTATGCGTAATCGCGGTTTCACTGATGTTGTCGGGTAAGAGCGACCGCGTGGGTCTGAATGAGCATACGATTTTGCGTATCGACTTGTCGGGCCAGATAGAGGAGCTCCCCAGAATGGGTAGCCTGTTTGATGAACTATACGGGCTTGAAGAAAAGAAAGAGAAACTTGCGCTGAATCAGATTGTCAATTCGATACTTAACGCCGCTGATGACAAGGCTATCGACGGCATATATATCAACTGCGTCGGTTCGTCGGCCGGGATAGCTACGCGCTGTGAGATAGTCAAGGCTATCGAAACGTTTAAGAAAAGCGGTAAGTGGGTGCTTGCCTATGGTGATTATTACACTCAGGGCGATTATCTGATTGCATCGGCTGCAGACTCGGTGTATGTCAACCCCGAAGGCCTTGTGGAGATTTCGGGACTTTCGTCGACGGTGCTTTTCTTTAAAAACCTTCTCGATAAGGTCGGTGTGGATGTCCAGGTAATCAAGGTGGGCACCTATAAAAGCGCGGTCGAGCCGTATATCTTAGACAAGATGAGTGAGGCCAGCCGCGAACAGACCATGGGCTATGTCGACGGCATCTGGAACACTCTGACCCCCATAATCAGCAAGAACCGCGGCGTCAGCCCGTCTGATGTCAATAACTGGGCCGACTCGCTCTGCGTCACATGGTCAGCATCGGAATTGGTCGCCAACAAGGTGGTTGACCGTACGGTGTACCGCCATGAGTTTGAAGATATTCTCGCATCGAAGTCTAACCGCGACGACCGCGATGATTTGCGGATGATTACCCCGTCGCAGTATGCCGAGGTGCGCAGCATTTACAAAAACGATGATAAAGATCATCATATCGCTGTGCTATATGCCGTGGGCGACATAGTTGACAGCGGCAAAGAAGGTATATCGGCCGAAGCGATGGTGCCTGAGATTTTTGACCTTGCCGATGATGACGATGTCGACGGCTTAGTGCTCCGCGTCAATTCCGGCGGCGGCAGCGCGTTTGCATCGGAGCAAATCTGGGAAGCGCTTGAGCGGTTCAAGTCGAAAGGGAAGCCGCTCTATGTCTCGATGGGAGATGTGGCTGCGTCGGGTGGCTACTATATATCGTGCGGGGCCGACCGCATCTACGCATCTCCTCAGACTCTCACCGGGTCAATCGGCATTTTCGGCATGATTCCCTGCGTGAAAACGTTGCTTAACGACAAGATAGGCATCACCACATCAACCGTCGGGTCTAACGCCCATCCGACATTCATGAATCTCACCGACCCGCTCACACCGGTTGAGCGTGCTGCGATGCAACGCCGCATCAACCGCGGCTACGAGACATTCGTGGGGCGTTGCGCCGAGGGCCGCGGAGTGAGCGCGGACTCAATCAAGGCTATCGCCGAAGGTCGCGTGTGGGACGGTGTGATGGCAAAGAAAATAGGTCTTGTCGACCGCTTCGGTACGCTCAACGACGCTATCAGCGACATGGCTCAGGAGCTGAAACTGAAAAAATACACCGTTAGCGTTTATCCTCAGCAAAACCCGACATTTTTGCAGATGCTGTTGGCTGTCAGAGACGAAGCTGAAGCCGTAGCGGTAGAACGTCAGCTCGGCGAGTCATACGAAATCTATCAAACCGTGCGCCGCATAGGCACGCTTGAACCTGTGCAGTGCCGCATGGAGTATATCGAACTTAAGTAAATCTGACTACCTAAGAATAGACAAGTTATAGTCCTGTGGCCCCCAACAAATTCATATCGACAGTCGTGCTGTTGCCGTTGAGCAAACTCTACGGCGCGGGGGTGTATCTGCGCAACTTGATGTTTCGTTTAGGTGTGCTGAGGCAACGGGAGTTTGATGTCCCTGTCTTAGTAGTGGGCAACATCGCTGTCGGCGGGACCGGTAAAACTCCACACACCGAGTTCGTCATCGATGCATTGCGCTATCGCTACCGCATAGGTGTAATAAGCCGCGGTTATAAGCGCAAGACCAAGGGCTTTGTCCTCGCGTCGCGCCGTTCGACTCCTGCCGACATAGGAGATGAGCCTTACCAGATTTTTCAAAAGTATGGCGATGCGATGCGCTTGGCTGTGTGTGAAGACCGCTGCGCGGGTATCGACGAGTTGTTGAAAATTGACCCGGGAATCAATCTCATTGTCCTTGACGATGCTTTCCAACACCGTTATGTCAAGCCGACGGTTTCCATAGTGTTGACAGAGTTTAACCGCCCGTTTTTCATGGATAACCTGATGCCGCTTGGGCGTTTGCGCGAGCCGGCCTCGGCTATAGACCGCGCCGATATGGTCGTCGTCACAAAATGTCCCGACCAGCTCAAACCTATTGAGTACAGGATATTCAAGAAAAATCTTGACCTGTTCCCTTGTCAGAGCCTGTATTTCTCGCGCTACAGCTATGGGAAACTCGTCGCGCTCTATCCCGACACCGCCGAACACGCCCCGACACTCGATTACTTGACTGAGGATGACACGATAATGGCAATTTCGGGTATCGCTAATCCGAAACCGTTTGTCAAGTATCTGTCGCGCTACCGCGCCTCTGTGAAACTGACCATATTTCCCGACCATCACAATTTCACGCGCCGCGACATCGATGCCATCGCCAAGCGTTATGACGAGCTGAGTGGTGACCGCAAGATTATCATAACCACGGAAAAGGACGCAGTCAGGCTGTCGACCAATCCCTACTTCCCGCATCGGTTGAAAGCGGCGATATTCTACCTGCCTATAACCGTCGAGATGGATGCGCAGTCGTCGGCCACTTTTACCGAAGACCTCGTGAAAACTCTCAGACTTGGTAAAATTAACAGTTAAAATCATACCATCCGGCTATCGCTTCACAACATCGGGGGTGATAGCGGTGCTATAAATACCGTTCAATCGTTAACTTTAAAACTAAGAATCTATGTTAGAAAAAATCCGCCAGACCGCCGACTACATCAGAACGCGCGTCACCGACATCCCAGAAACCGCAATTATTCTCGGAACCGGCCTTGGAGCCTTAGTTGACCATATTGAAGATAAGCAATACATCCCATACACTGAAATCCCCAATTTCCCCGTTTCGACTGTGGAAGGCCATAGCGGCAACTTGATTTTCGGTCGCCTCGGCGAAAAGCGCGTGATGGCCATGCAGGGACGTTTCCACTATTATGAGGGGTATGACATGAAGCAGGTGACATTCCCGGTGCGCGTGATGAAAGCGTTGGGGGTCAACACTCTGTTTGTGTCGAACGCCGCGGGTGGCATGAACAAAGAGTTTAAGGTGGGTGACATCATGATAATCACCGACCATATCAACCTTTTCCCCGAAAATCCGTTGCGCGGGAAAAACTATAATGAGCTTGGCCCGCGTTTCCCGGCGATGACCGAGCCTTATAGCCACCGCCTTATAGCTCTTGCCGACGGCATAGCCGCCGAGCGCGGCATCAGGGTGATGCACGGCGTGTATGTTGGCACTCCCGGCCCGACATTCGAGACCCCGGCTGAATATGAGTATTTCCGTATCATCGGTGGTGACGCTGTAGGGATGTCGACAGTTCCCGAAGTCATTGTGGCGCGCCACGGCGATATGGAAGTGTTCGGCGTGTCGGTTATCACCGATCTCGGCGGGAAGGATGTCACCGACGTTCCCTCTCATGAGGAGGTGCAGCGCGCGGCTGAGAAAGCCCAGCCTGTGATGATGGAAATCATGAAGGAATTAGTGGCCAAATGCTGATAGCGACCGGCTTTTTTCTAATCAAAAAACGGAAATGAGCGAAACTCAGACAGAAATATCCCAACTCGGCGAGTTCGGCCTTATTGACCGTCTCACCGAGGGGTTACAGCCCGTCAACGCCTCCACCCTACGCGGGGTGGGGGATGACGGCGCGGTACTCGACTATAAAGAAACAGAAGTGCTCGTCACCACCGACCTGTTGCTTGAGGGTGTGCATTTCGACTTGACTTATGTGCCTTTGAAGCATTTAGGTTATAAATCGGCTGTCGTTAACTTCTCAGATATTTACGCCATGAACGGCCGCCCGCGTCAGATTACCGTGTCGCTTGGCATATCGAAACGATTCACGGTGGAGCATATCGAGGCTCTTTACAGCGGCATCAGGCTCGCGTGCGAGATTTACGGAGTGGACATTGTCGGGGGCGATACCACGTCGTCGCGTCAAGGTTTGGTGATTTCTATAACCTGTATCGGCGATGCGCCCAAGGATAAAATCGTCTACCGCGACGGCGCTAAAGACACCGACTTGATTTGTGTCAGCGGCGATCTCGGTGCGGCATACATGGGACTGCAACTGCTTGAACGCGAGAAAGTGGCTTCGGTGGGCAAAACGGATTTCCAACCCCAGTTCCAGGGCAAGGAATATCTTGTAGAGCGTCAGCTCAAACCTGAGGCGCGCCGCGACATAATTGAGGAACTTGACAAAGCCGGTATTGTGCCGACTGCGATGATGGATGTCTCTGACGGCCTGTCGTCGGAACTGTTGCACATCTGTAAACAGAGTCACGCCGGTTGCCGTGTATATGAGGACCGTATTCCCATTGACTACCAGACGGCTATCATGGCCGAGGAGCTGAACATGAATCTCGTGACCGCGGCTCTTAACGGCGGTGAGGATTATGAACTACTGTTCACGGTGCCGCTGCATTGTCATGAAAAAATTGAGAAAATCAAGGGGGTAAAAGTGATAGGCCACATCACTCGTCAAGACCTCGGCTGCGCCCTTGTCACCCGCGATGGCGGCGAAATGGAGCTGCGCGCGCAAGGCTGGAATCCTCTTGCCGGCGAATAATTCAACGTCGGCCATAGTCCGAGTAAAGATATTTTTAGTAATTTCGCGGAAGAAATAATAGAACATACAAGTCATGATTAATCGCGCTTTAATAAGAATCAAGGTCGTTCAGATGTTATACTCCTATCTGTTGACCCGAAGTGAGTTTAAAATTGAATCGGCTCCCGATACCACTTCCCGAGACAGGAAGTATGCTTATGCGGTCTATCTTGATTTGTTGCTTTTGATATTGGAGCTGTCGGGGCTTAGCGTCAAAAACGGAAGCGAAGCCACTGCGCATCCTCTTGCCTCGCTTGGCCACAGCAACCCATTGGCAGGTAGCCGCTTGGCCACCTCTCTTGCCGGCGACGACAATATTCGTGAAATCATACTCAGAGGGACTTCGGGAATCGCGGAGCTTGACCCGATTGTGATGCGTCTCCACCAAACAATAGTGGCGACTCCCGCATTTATCGATTATAAAAAAATCAAAAAGCCTGAGCTGAAAGATGACGTGCATTTCTGGAGCGTGATATTGCGCACGGTTATAGCGAATAATCCTCTGCTTCAAGATGTGTTGCGTCAAGATGCCGCTTATACAGGCGCAGGTTTCGACCGAGGGTTGCAGATGGTGCTCGATACCCTTAACAATTACAACGATACCCGCTCGATGCTTGCCGGGGCTCGCAATTCGCTCGATGCTTCGCTCGCGAAAGCCTACGAACTGTATCACGCGATGCTGATGCTGCCGGTCGAGATTACACGCGAAGAGGAGTTGCGGCAAGATGCAAACAAAAACAAGTTCCTTCCGACCCCGGAGGAGCTGAATCCCAACACCCGTTTTGCCGATAACGCATTTGTGGCGGCGATAGAGTCGAATGCCGATATGGCAGAGTTTGCCAAGAAAACCCCGCTATCGTGGGAGGGCGACTATTTCATGGTTAAAGATTTGCTTAACAAAATAGTAGAGTCGGACTTGTATCGTGAATATATGGAGGCTCCGTCGACTGATTTTGCCGCTGATTGCGAATTTTGGCGGCAGGTGATGAAAAATATCATATTGCCCAGCGACGCTCTTGCCGACACACTTGAATCGAAGTCGGTTTATTGGAACGACGACCTGCAGATAATGGGTACGTTTGTGTTGAAAACCATACGCCGGTTTGCGAATAGCGGCGGCGAGGATGTCAAGCTGTTACCGATGTATAAGGATGATGACGACGCGGTGTTCGGGCCGCAGCTTTTCATCAAAGCTGTCGACAACCGCGACCTTTACCGCTCCTATATTGACCGTTTCATCAATCGGGAGCAATGGGACAGCGAGCGACTCGCGTTCATGGATATAGTTATCATGATTGCTGCCATCACCGAGCTTCTCCATTTCCCCTCTATACCTATCCCTGTCACACTCAACGAGTATATAGAAATCGCCAATTGTTACAGCACTCCCAAGAGCGGCCAGTTTATTAACGGAATTTTGTTCTCAGTCATAAACTGTCTTAAAGAAGAGGGGCTTTTGAACAAGGAGTGAGACGCTATGGTTGTTATTCCAAAAAATCTGATTATATTTGCTGACATAAACATTATTACCAATTGACAATGATAGAACAATTAATCACTCTTGACGCAGTCCCTGCTGCACAAGGAAGCGGCTGGTCGAGTATGCTCATGATTGTGGCTCTTATTGCCATCTTCTATTTCATGATGATTCGCCCGCAGCAAAAGAGGCAAAAAGAAATCAAGAAGTTCCGCGAATCGCTCAAAGAGGGTGACCGAGTTGTCACCTCGGGAGGACTACTCGGAAGAATCGCAGGCATCAAGGACGATAGTTTCTCAGTGGATTTGGGCAACAATATCAAGGTCCGCGTAGCCAAGGAATGTGTGTTCCCCTCAGTCGGAGCGGCTCAGGAGAATGCTCAGGCCGATGCCAAAAAGCAGTAAAATCATCGCTTCATTATGACTCCGGCGGAGCTGTTCCAGCGTCTGAAGCATGAGATACATTCGACCACGGGGAAAAACGCTTTGGTTTTCCTCGTGTTCCTTTGTGTATCGACTGTCTTTTGGACGCTTTTGGCTCTCAATGACGAGATACAGCGAGAGTTTGACATCCCGGTCGAACTGACAGAGGTGCCTGACGGCGTCACGCTCATCTCATCGCCGCCGCAGTCAATCAACGTCAGCGTCAAGGACAAAGGTGGCGCGCTCGTGCGTTACCAATGGGGCGGCACACCCCCGATAAAGTTGCGTTTCAAGGATTTTAAGTATTCCGACGGACGTATGGTGATGGCAGGACCGCAAATCAGTAGCGTGGTGAGGTCTTATTTCGGCACCGGTGCAACTATCTCGGTCACAAAACCTGATTCAATCGCCGTCGCCTACACCACGCGCCCCGGCCGCCTGCTCCCTGTGAGGCTGAACATCGATGTACACGCCGACCCCCGTTATGTCATCAACGGCCCTATAACGATTTCCAACGATTCGGTCAGAATTTATTCGGCTGATGATGTTCCGGTCGCATTTACTCGTGTCGACACTTATCCATATTCCCATTCCGAGCTGACCGACACGACAACCGTCATGGTCAAGGTGAAAGTCCCGTCGGGAATGAGGGCAGTCCCTGCAGCCATCAGAGTGACCATCCCGGTCGAACCGTTAATCTCAAAGATGAGGATGGTTCCCGTTGAGGTTGTAAATGTGCCCGCCGACAAATCGGTTGTCACTTTCCCGTCGGAAGTCGGGGTCTCTTATCTCATACCGATGAGCCAATACAACGATGATTTCCCGGTTAAAGCTTATGCTGATTATAACAAGATTTCACCGTTGAGGTCTGTAACAAAAGTTCCTGTTGGTCTTCCGTTGCTACCCGATAGTTACCGCAGTGCTGTGTTGTCGACCGACAGTGTGGAGTATGTTATCGAGCAGAAATAAATCGGTTGTGTGATATGAGGCGGTTGATAGCGATTTCGGGGGGTATTGGATGCGGAAAATCAGTGGTGTCAGCCATCCTTGGCCGATTGGGTTATCACGTCTATGACTGCGACACGAGAGCCAAGCTCCTTATGGATTCAAGCCGGGAGATTATGAATCGGCTCGTGAATGAGATTCACGAAAGCGTAGTCGTTGACGGACGCATTGACCGCAAGCGTTTGAGCCAATTAGTCTTTTCCGATACCGATAAACTTGCAAGGCTCAACTCGATTGTGCACGGTGAGGTCAAGGCCGATTTGTCGCGGTGGGCTGACAGGCACAGTGGCGACAGTCTTCTTTTTGTAGAGACGGCCATCCTTTATCAAAGCGGTCTTGACAAGATGGTCGATGAGGTGTGGGAGGTGGTTGCCCCGCTTGCTCTGAGAATCGAGCGTGTGATGAGGCGCAACGGCTGCTCAGCCGCTGAGGTCGAATCGCGCATAGCATCGCAGACGGTGGATGTGAAGTCGCCCCACGACACGGTTCATAAGATTGTCAACGACGGTTTCACCCCGCTTTTGCCGCGCGTCGAGGCTCTGATAGAGCGCGTTTAGTCCCCCCTTATCAGATGTTTTTTTGATAATCAGAACAATATTGAATATTCTATGAATGAAACAATGAACAGTCCCAGGGGAGCGTTGTTTGACCTCGATGGCGTGCTGATTGACAGCGAGGGGCTTTACACCCGGTTCTGGACTGACATTGAAAAGATTTATCCGACGGGCGTGGCCGATTTCGCTCTTGCTATTAAAGGTAACGCGCTGTTCAAGATACTTGGCACATATTTCCCCGACCCGGAAGTGCAGGCCGATATAACTCGCCGAGTACATGAATTTGAGAATGAGATATGCTATCCGGTATATCCGGGAGTGAGGGAATTTCTCGCCGGTTTGCGTTCGCGCGGTTTCAAAACGGCTGTCGTGACAAGTAGCGACAACGTCAAAATGGAGAGTCTATGGCGGCAAGTGCCTGATTTGAAAGAATATTTCGACACGGTAATTACCGGCTCGGATGTCACTCGTTCAAAGCCTGACCCGCAGGGGTATCTGCTTGCCGCGCAACGTCTCGGTTGCGCTCCCGGCAACTGCTATGTGTTTGAGGATTCGTTGCAGGGCCTCGAAGCCGGGATGGCATCAGGAGCTACCGTGATTGCTTTGGCCACAAGTAACCCGCACGGTTCGTTAAAAGGTAAAGCCCATGAAATCATAGATAATTTCAAGGGCTTCACGGTTGATAAGTTGCTGGCTGTGGACCGTTGATGTCAGCAGGCTTTGAAACTCATGTCAAGTCCTTTGACCGAGTGGGTCAACGCTCCGACCGAGATGAAGTCAACGCCACATTCGCCATACTGCCGCAGGGTGTCGATTGTGATTCCGCCCGATGATTCGACTTCGGTGCGACCGTTGATAAGTTTGACCGCTTCGCGTGTGCGCTCAGGGGTGAAGTTGTCGAGCATGATACGGTCTACTCCGGCTGCGAGCGCTTCTTCAATCTCGGGTGTGTTTCTGACTTCGACCTCGATTTTGAGGTCTTTGCCGTTCTTCTTGCAGTAGTCTTTGGCGGCATTGACTGCCTGTGTGATTCCACCGGCGAAATCGACGTGGTTGTCTTTGATGAGAATCATGTCGAACAGCCCTATACGATGGTTGCAACCGCCACCGATTTTCACCGCCTCTTTTTCGAGCATACGCATTCCTGGAGTAGTTTTGCGGGTGTCGAGCACCTTAGTTTTCAACCCTTCAAGCCGGCTCTGATATTTTGCTGTCGTAGTGGCTATTCCGCTCATGCGTTGCATGATGTTGAGCATGGTGCGCTCGGTCTGAAGCAGCGACCGCACCGAGCCCTCGACCTCAAAAGCGACATCGCCGGGTTTGACATGGGCGCCATCTACGATGAAGACTGTCATTTTAAGCTCAGGGTCAAATTTTTTGAATACCATGCGCGCCACGTCGACACCGGCTAATATACCCTCCTCCTTTACGATTAAACGCTGCTTGCCGCGCGCCTCAGCCGGGATTGTGCTGAGGGTGGTGGCATCGCCGTCGCCGACATCTTCGGCAAAGGCCAATGTCAGCAAGTCGTCGATAAGTTCGTCACGAGATTTCATATATTCGCTTGGTTTTGTTTATTTTTGTACAAAAGTAAGGATTTACACTCAGATATGAAAATTCAGTTGATGGTTATCGGTAAAACCGCATCCTCCTATCTCTCGACCGGAATTGACGATTATGTGAAACGTATAGGCCGTTATGTGCCGTTCGAGCTGAAGCTGTTGCCCGACGTAAAGGTCTCGCGGGGGATGACTGCTGAGCGGCAGAAGGAGCTGGAGGGGGGAGTTATGCTCGCTGCTATGCAGCCGGGCGATTACGTCGTGCTTCTCGATGAACGCGGCAAGGAGCTTACCTCGCGTGAATTTTCGGCGTTTATTGACCGCAAGATGTCGTCGTTGCCTAAAAATCTGTTGTTTGTGGTCGGTGGCCCTTATGGCTTTTCACGGGCGGTATATGACCGAGCCAATGAGCTGATGTCGTTGTCGCGGATGACTTTCTCGCATGAGATGGTGAGGCTGTTTATGGTTGAGCAGATTTACCGGGCCATGACTATACTCCGGGGCGAACCTTACCATCACGACTGACCGCGCTTGGCTGCGCAAGCCGGGCATAGCCCTCTGACCACGTAGTTGGCCGATAGGGATATATATCCGCTGGGGAGTGCCACAGGCGGTATTGGTATATGGTCGAGGCAGGTGGTCGAGCGGCAGATTTCGCAATAGAAATGCGGATGCAGGTCGCTGTCTCTGTCTCTGTCATCGGTGGCGTTGTTGTGGCGGCACAACTCATACTTGACGCTGTCGCTTCCATCATTGATGGTATGTACCAAATGATGTTTGCGGAACAGTGACAATGTCCGGAATATGTTGGAACGGTCGATGGTTTCCAGCCGCTCCTCGAGGTCGCCGAGCGACATGGGATTGCCGGCACGGTCAAGAGCGCGAGCTATGAGTATGCGGTTAGCTGTGGGTTTCACGCCGGCGGTATTGAGATATTCAATCAGATTTTCTATCATTTCATTTTTTTAATGGCAACAATGACAACTTGCCGATGGTTTGCGCTTCATCTTTCTGAACATTGATGCCGCAAGGAGTGCGGTCAATATGATTGCCGATGCGGCTTCCCACCATGTGAATTGTCCGTGGTCGGTGCATGAGGCGGTCAGTGTGTTCGTGAACCATTCATGCGGCATCATATAATCGACGCACAGCCCACAGATGATGGCTCCGCCTATAATCGCGGCGAGGTAGGCGGCTACCGCACGCCACCCCAAAGCGTTGCGCACAACGATAATCGAGGCGGCGTTGCAGGCCGGGCCAGCCATGAGCATGACGAGCGCGGCACCGGGCGATAACCCTTTGAGCATCAGAGCCACGGCGATGGGTATCGAGCCGGTGGCGCACAGATACATGGGTAATGACAGAGCGAGTGCCATCACCATTCCGAGCAGTGGCTTGTCGGTGAATCCGGCGAGGAGGTCGTTGGGAACCAAGACAGTGATTAGGCCGGCCACAATTATGCCTATGACAAGCCAACGGCCCATTTCGTCCATCATATCGACATAGGCGTGACGCATGGCGCGCTTGAGCCGCTTGACCGCATTTTCTTTTTTATGACTGCAGCATTGCTTTTCTGTGTGGTTGTGGCAGCATCCACCGGTGTGGCGCACTTCAGTTCCGGCGGCCTTATGGCTCGCATTTTGAGCCGGACATTTGTCGGACTTGTTGGCGAGATACCCTCCGAGCAATGCCGTGACAAGAGCCGCCACCGGGCGCAATATGGCAAAAGGCAATCCCATGAGCGAGTATGTCGCCAGAATTGAATCGACTCCGGTCTGTGGCGTGGCTATGAGAAACGAAACTGTCGCGCCCTTTGAGGCTCCCTCGCGGTGGAGCGACAACGCTGTGGGCAAAACTCCGCAGGAGCATAGCGGCAGCGGCACCCCGAGGATGGCGGCGTTGACAACCGACCTGAATCGGTGTGGTGCGAGATAACGTGAGTAGAGTGATGCCGGAATATAGACGTGCATCAGCCCGGCTGCGGCGAAACCGAGCAGCAGCCATGGCGACATTTCGCAAATCAGATGGAGCAACTCATTCATGACAGAGTGTTGTTTTTTTGTTTTACGCAAAGTTAGCGCAAAGTTAACGCAACTCTGTTGCAAAGTTGACGTGCCGGCAATCAGTCAAACTGTTTGCGGCGGAAGATGAAGTTTCTGCCGAGGTATTTCTCTTTGACTACCGGGTTGTCGGCCAGTTCTTCTGACGTGCCTTGAAATAGGATTTTGCCCTCAAACAGTAGGTAGGCGCGGTCGGTGATGCTCAACGTCTCCGGTGCGTTGTGGTCGGTGATGAGGATGCCTATGTTTTTCTCCTTGAGTTTGTAGACTATGTATTGGATATCTTCGACGGCTATAGGGTCGACACCGGCAAACGGCTCGTCGAGCATGATGAACTTGGGGTTTATGGCGAGACAGCGGGCTATCTCGGTGCGCCGGCGTTCGCCTCCCGAAAGTTGGTCTCCAAGATTTTTGCGCACTTTTTCAAGTCGGAACTCTTTAATGAGGCTTTCGAGGTGTTCGCGTTGCTGCTCTTTGCTTTCACCCGTCATCTCAAGCACGGCTTTGATGTTGTCCTCGACGCTGAGTTTGCGGAACACCGACGGTTCCTGTGCGAGATAGCCGATGCCGTTCTGCGCTCTTTTGTAGACGGGGAACTTCGTGATGTCGAGTTCGTTGAGGAATATGCGGCCTTCGTTTGGCGTGATAAGTCCCACGGTCATGTAGAAAGTGGTTGTCTTGCCGGCTCCGTTGGGCCCGAGCAGGCCGACAATCTCGCCCTGGGTGACATTAATCGACACATGGTTGACTACCGTGCGCTTACCGTATTTTTTTACTAAGTTGTCGGTGCGTAGCACCATTTTTTCATCTTCTTCCATTCGTTTGGGTGGCGTGTTGATTTAGTAGCGGTTGCGGTGTAGCCTCGACTCGATGTAGTCGGTGAGCAGTCCGATAGCCACGGTGTTGTTGCCGCCCTGCGGCACAATAAGGTCAGCGAACCGTTTAGACGGTTCGATATACTGGCCGTGCATTGGTTTGAGAACGTCTTCGTATCGGTCTATGACCATCTGTGGTGTGCGTCCGCGCTCTATGCAGTCGCGGGCGATGACGCGTATGAGCCGGTCGTCGGCGTCGGCGTCGACAAAAACTTTCACGTCCATCATGTCGCGGAGAGTCTTGTCGGTGAGCACGAGGATACCCTCGACAATCACTACATCGCGCGGTTCGAGATGCACTGTCTCCGGTTGCCGGGTGCAGGTGAGGTAGGAGTAGGTCGGCATTTCGATGGCTTTCCCCTCTTTTAGTTGCTGGAGGTGGGAGAACAGTAGCGGCCAGTCGAAGGCGTTAGGCTCATCGAAGTTGATTTTGCTGCGTTCCTCGGGTGGAATGTGGCTTGAGTCCTTATAATATGAGTCTTGCGGAATCACGGCTACCTCTCCGGCGGGCAGGCTCGATATTATCTTTTTGACTACGGTGGTTTTGCCGGAGCCGGTTCCACCTGCGATACCTATAATCAGCATTTTTTTGATGTCGGTGTTGGTTGTTGTGAGTTGTATGTTTATTTTGCCAAAGTTAGTTTATCTTGCTGTTATTTCCAAGTTTTTTGTCGCATGAAGCGGTCTGCCGTGATAAGTAGCAGGAAAGCCGCCACACTTTTCAGTGGGACGGCTTTCCGGGTTAATCAATATCAGTGAATAAAAACGCTCGGTGTGTTGGCGTGATTATTCGGCAACTACTTCAAAAGGAATCTCGACGCTCACCTCTTTGTGGAGACGGAGTGTAGCGGTGTAGTTGCCCACTTCCTTGATGCTCTCTTTGATAGAGATGACTTTGCGGTCGATGTTGTGTCCGAGCTTTTCGAGGGCTTCGGCGATCTGGATGCTGTTGACCGAACCGAAAATTGTACCTGTAGAGCTTGTCTTTGCGCCGATTGTCAGTGCCACGTCCTTGAGGGCTGCTGCCAAAGCCTCAGCGTCGGCTTTGATTTTGGCGAGCTTGTGGGCGCGTTGACGTTGGTTTTCAGCGAGCACTTTAAGAGCTGAGGGAGAGGCGATGACGGCTTTGCCGGTAGGGATGAGGTAGTTACGGCCATAACCGCTCTTCACTTCAACGATATCGTCCTTGTATCCAAGGTTAGCGACATCTTCTTTGAGAATAATCTTCATAGTCTTATTTCCTTAGCTTTTAGAGTGATTATTTCATTAAGTCGGTGACGAAGGGGAGAAGCGCAAGGTGGCGTGCGCGTTTAACGGCTTGAGCCACACGGCGCTGGAATTTCAGCGAAGTACCGGTGATGCGGCGGGGAAGGATTTTTCCCTGCTCGTTGAGGAACTTCTTGAGGAATTCGGGATCTTTGTAGTCGATGTATTTGATACCGCTTCTTTTGAAACGACAGTATTTTTTCTTTTTCACATCGACCGACAGGGGAGTGAGATAGCGGATTTCAGATTGAGATTGTGCCATTGATTAGTCCTCCTTTACTTCTTCTTTGGTTTCGTTAGCTACTTTGTTGGCTTTGAGGCTGCGGCGCTTTGCTGCATACTCGGCTGCGTACTTGTCGAGACGGAAGACTAAGTCGCGGAGCACTCGCTCATCGCGGCGGAAAGCGGTTTCAAGGGTCTTGACGATTGTAGGCTCGCCGTCAAATTCAACGAGAGTGTAGAAGCCGGTCGACTTCTTCTGGATGGGGTAGGCGAGTTTGCGCAGGCCCCACATTTCTTGGTTCACGATTGTTGCTCCGTTGTCGGTCAGCAACTTGGTGAACTTCTCTACCGCTTCCTTCATCTGAACATCAGACAAAACGGGAGTTAAAATGAAAACGGTTTCGTAATGATTCATTTTACGGTTTATTTAATAAAGATGTGATTAAAACGGCTGCAAAGTTACCGCTTTTATTCTTAATTTGCAACGATGTGGACGATAATTTTTTTCGGCTTTGGGTCAGTTGGCTATGAACTCGCTGAGAGCGGGCTGCATTTGTGGCCGATACTGGTAGGCCCGGGCGAACTGTCGCAAAAACGCGATGGTAGATTTCCCGACCGATGGTTGGGTGCCCTTGGACTTCGTTGTTTGCATTGTAGGTAATTGAGTAGAGGTTCGCTTCATAGGCAAATAATGCTTTTTGAGAGGTTAATATTCAACTTTAAAACGTTAAATCCGGCTTAAATATTATATGGCTGATGAAAAAATAAACGCTGCGGCCCGACAACGTGAAACGCCAGATTTATTGTGCAGGGATGGTGAAAAATATTAAAATCATGCGGCTCGGTGTTGCGCGTGTCATCATTTTGTCGTAATTTTGCCACCGCAAACGGAATCAACCGCCCTTTAAGAAAAAAAACAAATAACTCAAAAACTTTAAACCTCAACAGCCTATAGCACAGCACTACTCTAAATCAAAACAAGAATAGTAAATGCAAAAACTCAGCAAGCTCGCCGACGACCAGTTGGTGGCCGCTTACGCTAATGGTAACAACGAGGCGTTTGACACCCTGCTTAACCGCCACAAAGACCGGGTATTCTCTTACATCCTGCACATCGTCAAAGACCGTGAACAGGCTGAAGATATATTTCAAGAGACTTTCGTAAAGGCTATTATGACAATCAAACAGGGCCGTTACACCGACTCTGGTAAGTTCTCTGCGTGGATATCGCGCATAGCCCATAATCTGATTATCGACTTCTATCGCCAGGAAAAGGCTGAGAACACCGTCTCGACCGACAGCGACGTGACCGATATGCTCAACCGCCGCGACCTTGCGGAGGAAAACATTGAGGACCGCCTTGTCTCGGAGCAGATTCAAGAAGATGTCCGCCGTATCATCGACGCTCTCCCCGAGAGCCAGCGCGAGGTGCTCATGATGCGCTATTACCGCGACATGAGTTTCAAGGAGATTGCCGAGGCGACCAACGTGTCGATTAATACGGCTTTGGGTCGTATGCGTTATGCCATCCTGAATATGCGCCGCATCGCCCAGGAAAACAACATAGTCCTGACTTTTTGATGCGTCGTCTGCACCCCCGGAGGGGCAGAATTAAGGAATTGTCCAATTCTTACATAAATCAGTGATGTAACATGAGCGGCTCGCCCGAAAGCGAGCCGCTCATGTTACATTGAAACCGTAAATCGGAGAGAGCCGTGAAAGGTCTCTGTTTATCCTGTCGTTGCCTTTTCTTCGTATTCTACCGCTCCTTTTTGTGGAATCGCCGACACATGACATGGTGCGGCAACAGCGGCGACGAGTGATGACGGGTAGAAATCACAAGGATAGCGGTGAATGGAGGCTCAGGCTTTGCTGTAAGTGCCGATGTGGCGTTTCTTCTTCTCCTCGAATATCTCGTCGATGGCGAAGAAGATGCCTGTCTCCTCGACATCGCCAAACTCGTCGTTGATAGCGGTGCCAAACACCTTCATCGTGGGCGACAGGCTCATGTAGGCGTTGACGAGGGGCGGAATGTTGTAGCCGTGGGAGCGTATGGCGGCGTTGAGTATCTTGTAGTCCTCTTTGAATGAGCCGCCTGTAAAGGCTCTTGCGAGCGCGTCGGTGTCGGGGTGGGTGTCGAGGGGGCTGATAGGTGTGACGAGGCGGTCGTGGTCGGGAAAGTATTTGTTGAGGAAGTAGAGGAGCATATCGCGGCAGTCGGCAGGGTAGCTGGGGTACATGGTCATCTTTCCGAACAGGTATCGGATTTCATCGTATTCGACGGTGAGTGCTCCGAGCCCGTCCCACAGGTTGTCGAGGGCGTAGATGGCTTTGGCCCCGGCTTTTGACGACTGGTATTCCAATCTAACAAAGGAACGCCCAAGCTCGATGGTCGACGGCAGGTAGTCGTTGATGAACCGCTCTGAGAAGTTAAACATATGGGAGGTGGCGATGCGTGGCCGACCGTTCTCTACGACGATGTCGCGGCCGCATATGAAACGGTAGCCACCGAGTATGAGCCGCACTTCGGGGTCCCACACAACCAGTTGGCGACAGGGGGGATTCATGGTGTCGTAACAGTCGATGTCGCACTCCTTGCCGGTGCCTCCGCCGGCGGCGCGGAACGCAATCTCGCGCAGCCGCCCGATTTCGCGCATGACGTTGGGTGCGTTGAACGCGTCAACTACATAAATCTCGTTGCCCCCCTTGTTGGTGGTGCGCAGCAAGCGGTCGGGGGTGAGCTCTGACATCAGCAGCTCCACGGGTATGGCATCGATAATCTGTTGTTCCATCTTTTGTTTCTCTCTCTAATGATTAGGCTGACGGTCATCGGTTTTCAAGGCGTAGGTTGCCTGTCTGATGCTGTCGGCGGTCGCTTGTGCGTGGCATCCCGCAGCGAGCGTCTCCCATCTGATAGCTTGACCGAATGTTACCGAGTAACGGGCATTGCGGCTCTTGAACACTTCAGAAGGGAGATAAATCATCTCAATATTGAATTTCAAGCCCAATTTTGTTCTGAATTTCGCAAAATTATAAAAAAAAGATGAATTTTGACCATTAAAAAAGGCGGGTATGATGGGCCTTTTAAATTCTTTGCATTTGTTAACGAACGTTTTTTGCCATTGAAGGTCGGCTATGACACCGCCTTTGCCTCGGCGTGACACAAGCCCGGCGGGGAAGATGATTACGGGGCGGTTGCCGGCAAGAGCCTCGTCGAGAATGCGGAGCGAGGAGCGTGATTGCTTGCCGTGCTTGTTGACGGGGAGAAACACTTCGCGCAGCGGAGTGACAGCCATGAGCAGGTCGTTGACCAAAAACCGAGGCTCCATGCCGTAGCGACGGGCGATGTAGTCGATGTAGATCATGCCGTCAAGCCCTCCCAAGGGGTGATTGCTGACGATGACAGCGCGGCTGTCGGCGGGGAGGTTTTCCTCGCCGTGGAAATCAACCTTGATGTTGAGGTGGTCGATGACTCCGCGGCAGAAAGCGGAGCCGGTTTTACCGTTGTTGATGCTGAGCATCTTGTTGAGTTGATTCTGGCACACGATGTCTTCCAGTTTCCTGATGAGAAAACGCGGAATGAATCGGTGGTAACGCGGCGCGCGTTCGCGCAACACCGCGTCGATGTCGATTCTGATTGTGTCGTCAGTGTCGTTTCCGTTCATGGTCGCAAAGTTACACATTAATCAATAATTCTGTGTAACTTTGCCGATAATATGGAGATGCGGAAACTCACATACCCGGTCGCACAGTTGCTGGCACTCGCGGTGTTGGTGACGGTCGCCGTGCGGTTGCCACATGTGCCGTCGGTCGCCATGGCGGCCGCGTCGGTAGCGGTATGGGGCGTGGTTGTCGCTGCCTATGGCCGGGCGGGGAACGCAACCGATACTGGCCGCTACTGGCTGTTGGCGTTGACCACAACGCTCTGCGTCGGGGTGGCTTTAAATTACAATCAGCTCGCCGCAAGCGGGCCGTCGCCGCTGTTGCCGCAGTTTGGTAATTTTGATATGGCGCGCTATTACTATGGGGCGACTTTCATTTCCAACACAGGCGAGGGGTATCTTGAAGGCCGCAACGCTTTGGGTTACGCCGTGGTGATTGCCGGGTTGTGGAAGCTGACAGGATGCACGTTGTTGTCGCCTTTGATGCTTAATGTACTTGCCGACCTGCTGACAATAGTGCTGACCGGTGCGCTGACGCGGCATCTGCTCACCGGGCGATGTCGACGGACCGACGATTGGCTGATGACGGCGGGAATGATTGCGTCGGGTTCGGTATGCTACTTGACGTTCAGCGGCACTCTGCTTATGAAGGAGTCGCTGACGGCGTTGTCGCTCGCAGTCGCGGCGTTGTCGGCTCTGCGGCTTCGCACCGACTCCACCCGCAAGGGCTTTTTGACGTGGGCGTTGCTGTTTGCGGTCTCATGCGCCGCAATGGGAGTGCTTCGCCACGGATGGGCCATCGTGCCGTTGACAGTGTTGTCGGTGGCGTTTTGGGGCTGCGGTTGGCGACGCCGGTTGGCGGTTGGTGCTGTGGGTGTGGCTGCTGTCGCCGTCTGTCTCTGGTGTGAGAGTATGATGCAGCATTGCTATGACGTCACTTTTCATGTCCCCAATATCGACCGATTGTCCGATACCTTCACATCTCCCTCTGCAGGGCGAGATGCCTACTACTCATTGCTTGAGCGCATAGGTTATTTCAGCAGGCCTTGGTGGGAGCGGCTACTGTGGTTGCCAATGACTGCCGCCGTGCAGTTTCTCACTCCTTTTCCGTGGAATTTCACGAGAGAAATCTCAACATCGGTCACTTTGGCGGCTGTCAAGTTCAGCTATCCGTGGTATGCGGTTGGTGGCGCGCTGCTCTACTACTGGGGGCGGTGCGTTCGGCGTTCACCTCATGCGCTGTCGATAATAACGGCCTTAGCGATGTTATTTTGGCTTGGGTTCGCTTGGTTTTGCGGAGGCACGGTGGCGCGCTATGCCTACAATCTCGTGCCGCTGCTTGTCCCGGCTGCCGTCTATGCCGCCGCGCTGGGTGTCGGCACAAAGGGGTTTCGGCGTTGGGCTGTGATTTACTCGATTATGCTTGCGGTGGTTTTGGTCTCGGCATATCTTATACAACATTCCAAAAATCTGTTGCAATGAGGGTCTCTGTAATAACCGTGTGCCGCAACGCCGGTGATTTTCTGCTGCCGACGCTCAAGAGCATCGCCGCGCAGAAGGAGGCGGAGTTTGAATCGATAATAGTCGATGGCGCATCGACCGATGGTTCGGTTGATGTGATAAAAAGTTTCGCCGCCGAGTCGGCTTTTCCGGTCAAATGGGTGAGCGAACCTGACGGGGGAGTGTATGCCGCGCTTAACAAGGGAATCAGGATGGCTGCCGGCGATGTCGTCGGGCTGCTCCATGCCGGTGACCGGTTCGCTGACCCCCATATACTGCGAAATGTCAGCACGTCTTTCATGTGCCCTGCAACCGATTTTCTCTATGGCGACGTGAATTATGTTGAATATTCGACAGGCCGCTGTCGCCGTAACTATCGGTCTGACCGCTTTCAGCCGCGGATGCTCTTGAACGGTTTTGCCCCGCCGCATCCGTCGCTTTTTGTGCGTCGGGAACTTTTCGACAGCGTGGGAATGTACAGCGAGGACTATAAAGTAGCAGCTGATTTCGAGTTTTTGGTCAGGCTGATGCTCGTTAGTCAGTCAAAGGGACGTTACCTCCCCGCCGTAATGGTTAATATGGAGCCGGGAGGGCTTTCGTCGCGGTTGGTCAATCGCCTTTGGACAAACAATAAGGAAAAGCTGAGGGCTTTGCGCCAAAACGGTTATCGTGTGATGCCTCTGCGTTTGCTGCTCAGATATTTATATCTTTAATAAAACGGTTAAAACGAAATAATGAATTATGCCAACCCCATTCAAAATCATAATCGTCGATGACGGTTTCATTGGAAAGTATGTGGAGCGGGAGCTATCGGCTCATCCAGTGAGAGCCGGGCAGACGGCTGAACTGATGTCGCCGGCTGATTATGCGGAGGTCGCGGCGGCCGATGTGGTTGTCGACACCACCGGTGCGGTGACCTGCTTCCCTGAGGGTTGCCTGTCGATTTCTGTCGCTATGAGTCCTTGCGCCTCGGCGCGTCTAAGGTTGTCGCTGCCTGCGGTGGTGGGGACCGGAATGAGCGGTCAACTGATGGATATGGCCCGCGGAATCAACGCCGGGTGGTATTTCAACATCGGTGGCGATAGGTCAAGGATGAGCGTAGTCCACGCTGTTAGCGTGGCCACGGCGGTGAGACTTGCCGTTAAGTCGGGCGACTATGCCGGTGACTGGCTGCTGACCGACGGGCTTGACCCGCTGCGTAGTGATGTGGCGGTTGCGTTGGCCTGTCGGCTCGGACAAAAGCGCGTCTACACCATGCCGATAAAATGGCATAAAATTTTGGCTCGGTTAGGCGACAAGTTGCGTTTCATGCCTTACTCCTCGGTGCGGCTTAACGCGATGACCTGTGACGCTATCAAGGAGGGGAGGACATTTGCCGACGTTTGCCCCGATTGGCGTCCCGTTGATACCGTTGATTACCTTAAAACGCATGATTACAGTGATGAAACTTTCTGAATTTATAGGGAATCTCGGCAGCTCGGTTAAGAGCGTTGCCAAAGTGGCGTTGCAATCGCGTCGGGTTGCGTGCGCTATCGGCGACAATTCGGGCGATACCCTCGTGATATTGGGTAACGGCCCCTCGCTCAACGACACCATAGCGGAGCATGGCGAAGTGTTGGCGCACTACCCGCTTCTCGCTGTCAACTTTGCGGCCAATGCCCCTCAGTTCAGGCAGTTGAAGCCACGCTATTATTTGCTTGCCGACCCTCATTTCTTCAACAAGCCCGATGATGCCAATGTCGGGCGTTTGCTGACGTCTTTAGACTCTGTTGACTGGCCCATGACACTGTTTGTCCCGGCGACGGTTGCTGAAAAGTCGCTTCCGTTCAAAAATCCGTTGCTCGTCGTCAAACGTTTCAACGCCGTGGGGGCTGAGGGGTATGGATGGCTCACACGGTGGCTGTTTGACCGGCATCTAGCCATGCCGCGGCCGCGCAATGTGCTGATACCGTCGATAATGGTTGGTATATGGCTCGATTTCAAGAATATATACATTACCGGTGCCGACCATTCATGGCTTCGCACGATTTCGGTCAACGACAACAATGAGGTGGTGTCGGTGCAGCCCCATTTCTACCGGGAGGATGAGCGCGAGAAGGCCCGTGTGGTGAGCGAATATAAGGGGTACCGCCTACATCAGATAATCTACAGCTTTTACGTTGCGTTTCGCGCCTATTTTGACATAGCCGCCTATGCCCGGGCTTGCGGGACAAACATCTACAACGCTACTCCCGGCAGTTTCATCGATGCTTTCCCCCGTCGGCCGCTCCCCGGAAATTGATGGGTACGCTTTTGTGATGACAGGTGGGCTTATGAAATGATTTATGGCTCTCCTTGTGATATATTACCCCCCCCGGGTAGTTAAAATAAACAATGGTTATGTGAGATTATTTCAGCGTGAGAATGGAGGGGGTGGAGGCGATTGTCTGAGCCAACGTCAGCAGTCGGTCAGGAGTGACCTGCATCACGCGGTCATACACCTGTGAGGGCGTGAGTGCCTGCCCATAGTAGAGCGTGGCGCGAGCCGAGCCGAGAACGAGTTGTTCGCGGTTTTCGCTCCCCACGGTCAGTTGCCCCAGAAACTGTTTTTTTGCCTTTGCGAGCGCGCGTTCGCTCATAGGTGTTTCAGCGAGGTGTGCCATCTCTCGAAGCGTGAGTTTTACACAGCGGTCATTATCCTCAGGGTCGCAGCCGAAGTAGACAGTGAACAATCCGGCATCGGTAAATATTGCCGTAGATGCGTCGACTGAGTAGACAAGGCCGCGGCGTTCGCGGAGCGACACGTTGAGCAGTGAGTTCATCCCCGGGCCGCCAAGTATGTTTGTGAGCAGTGCGAGTGCCTGGCGGTCAATATCGTACATTCCGGGTAGTCGAGCGCCTATGACGGTGTGGGCTTGATGTGAACCGACCCCGTGTGATGTGACAAACGGCTTGACTATGGGAGGAATCACACGCGTGTTGCGCACTCCGTTGGCCGATGGTAGCATCGACGACAGGCGCGCTGCCAGCCTTTCGACAACGGCCTGCGGGGTGGGCCCGGAATAGAAAAATACCATGTTGCCCGGGATGTAGTAGCGGCGCAGATAGCGTTGGCAGTCGGCTGAGGTGAGCTTTGCGACAGTGTCGGCGCTCCCGAGTATGTTGTGGCCGAGCTGTGATTCCGCGAAAATCAAGTCCTCGAAGTCGTCGAACACCGCCTCGGACGGGGTGTCGAGATAGCTGTTTATTTCATCGGCCACGACTTCGCGCTCTTTGTCAAGTTCTATGTCGGGAAACAGAGAGTTGGCGGCGAGGTCGAAAATCAGTTCGGCAGCGCGGCTGAGGTTGCCAGTCGGGAATACCGAGTAGACCATAGTCTCCTCTTTGGTGGTGTAGGCGTTAAGCTCGCCGCCCACGGCTTCCATCCTGTTTATGATGTGCCATGCGCGTCGGCGGAGAGTGCCTTTGAATATGGTATGTTCGACGAAGTGGGCCAGCCCGAATTCCGATTGGCTCTCATCGCGGCTTCCGGCGTTGACGGCAAGTCCGCAATATTCCACCATCGCATCTTCGCGGTGGTAGACCATCTTCAGCCCTGACGGGAGGGTCGTGTAGGTGAAAATCTCCTTATCCTCCATCACTTATTAGTGTCAGACCAGTCGCCGGAATCTTTTATTAGTTTTATGAGGCGCGGCAAGGCTTCCGAAGCGTCAAGATTCTTCTCCATGCACACTTTCCCTTTGTAAAGGCTTACCTTCCCGGCGGCTGCTCCAACATAGCCGTAGTCGGCGTCAGCCATCTCACCGGGTCCGTTGACGATGCACCCCATCACTCCTATTTTCAATCCTTTTAGGTGGGCAGTGGCTTCTTTCACCTGTTTCAGTGTGCCTTGAAGGTCAAACAGTGTGCGTCCGCAACCGGGGCAGGCTATATATTCAGTGCGGGTGAAACGCTGGCGGGCGGCTTGGAGTATACCGAACGATAGCCGAGTTATTTCATCGGGGGTGAGGGAGTCGCTTTCGATCATTATGCCGTCGCGCGCGCCGTTCATCAGCAGCGCGCCCATGTCGGCTGCGGCTCTGATTGTCACTTCGCCGGCAGGGATTCCGTCGTAAACGAGCCGAGGTATCACCGGGGTGTCAATTCCTTTTGCTGTCAAGGCGTGGAGTGTTGCTTGTATCTCCCCGATGGGGTTGGAATGGGTTGATGTCATCACCGCTATTTTGTCGGCGTTGGCTGCGATAGCTGCGGCTATCTCTTCGATGGGCTGCGAAGCGTCAAGAGCTATGTGTGGAGTCTGTGACAGGTAGATGTCGGGTTTTATGTCAGAGTGGTAATCAATCGCGTGGTCTGCGCCTACGACCACCGGGGGATTGTCGTCTCCCACTATGCCTATTGCCGCGGTGGCGCGGCGGGTGGGGGTGACGGGGTCGTAGCCGGCAGCGTATTCGCCGGCTATCGATGGAGCGGAGGCGCGGGCTGTTATGTAGTTGACGAGCGATGCGGCCACCGGTATCTCATTCTCCGGCGGCTCGCTGAGTGAAACCCTCACAGTGTCGCCTATCCCCTCGGCAAGCAGAGTCCCTATTCCTACTGCCGATTTCACGCGTCCGTCCTCGCCGTCGCCGGCTTCAGTAACCCCGAGATGGAGCGGAAATTTCATATCTTCTGCCTCCATTGCCCTGACAAGCCGTCTGACGGTCTCGACCATCACGACCGTGTTGGAAGCTTTGATTGAAATGACCACATCCATGAACCCGCGCGCTACGCATACGCGCAAAAATTCCATCGCGCTTTCGACCATACCTGCCGGGGTGTCGCCATACCGGCTCATGATGCGGTCAGACAGCGACCCGTGGTTAACCCCTATGCGCAGTGCCGTCCCATTAGCTTTGCAGAGCGCGAGAAACGGGGTCAATGCCTCGTCGATGCGCGTGAGTTCGGCTGCGTATTGCTCCGGAGTGTATTCGAGTTTCTTGAAAACCCGCCCCGGGTCAACGAAGTTGCCGGGGTTGATTCTGACTTTGTCGACCACCGGTGCCGCGGCTGTGGCGGCCCGCGGGTTGAAATGTATGTCGGCCACAAGGGGGGTGTTGATGCCGTCGGCTCTCAGGCGCGAGCGTATGACCCCGATATTCGCAGCCTCGCGGACACCCTGTGCAGTCAGTCTTACATAATCGGCTCCGGCGCGGGCTATGCGCTCGCATTGCGCTACGGATCCGTCAGTATCCATGGTTGATGTGTTGGTCATCGACTGTAGTCTGATTGGGTTGTCGCCGCCGAGTGGCACGTTGCCGATTTCGACCTCGATTGTAGGACGGCGGTGATAGTCAAAAACGCTCATATCGGTTTTGTAGTGGTGTGTCGGGCTGGTTAGTTGGTTTTGTAATTGAATTTTTCTTTTTTCAAATCCTCGTTGGCTTTGGCGATTTTAGCCGAGAGGCTTTCGCGGTAGTCGTTGAATCGCCGGGCGATGTCTTCGTCGCTTAGCGCAAGCATCTGCACGGCAAGGATGGCGGCGTTCAAGCCGCCGTTGATACCTACGGTGGCTACCGATATGCCCGGAGGCATCTGAACGATAGACAGGAGTGCGTCGCAGCCGTCGAGAGTTGAATTGATTGGCACGCCGATTACAGGCAGCGGTGTCATGGCTGCTATTACTCCGGGGAGTGCTGCGGCCATGCCTGCGGCTGCGATTATCACTTTAAGCCCGCGGCCGGCTGCTTCGCGGGCAAACCGCTCCACTTCGGCCGGAGTGCGGTGGGCCGACAAAGCGTTCATCTCAAACGGCACTTCCATCTCGTCGAGAAAGGCCGCTGCTTTGCGCAGTATGGGGAGGTCTGACGTGCTCCCCATGATTATGCTTACCAGTGGTGTCATGTTCATGATTATGTTATGTAGTGGTGTTTGATGAGGTTGTCAATAGTTGAAATCGGTGGCAAGGGAAACCGCGAGAAATCCGAGCGCGAATCCTGCGACAAGCTGACCCAGAGTGTGACGGCGAAGAATCAGGCGGCAGGAGCATACAAGCCCTGCCAAGATAATGGCCGACATTGCCACCCACTCGGTCTCCCACACGTTGAGACCGCGGGCTATGATGTGAATCATTAGCGCTACTAATCCGCCCATTCCGGCGGCGTGAGCACTGATTTTCCACCAGAAGTTGATTGTCATGGTCACAGTCAGCGTGACCGCTCCGCCCACCATGAACATTGTGAGCCACGCAGGGGAGTGGACTGTCACGAGATAACCGGCGCAGCCGAGATAGCAGGCCAGCGAGATGAGGTAGGGCAGGGTGCGTTCCCGCCGTTCATTGAGTCCTATGTCGGTCACTCGACCTATTCGCGAGAGCAAATATATCGCTATCAGCGGAATCATGCCCGTGGTGGCGAGGGTGGTCAGCAGAACGTGCCACTTTGCCGAAGGGGTGACATAATAGAGCGTTGTGGTCAGCAACGCCAGCCCCACGCCGTAGGTGGGTATGAACAGGGGGCTGAAAACGGCTGATATGATTGATGCGAAACGGTTCATTGTCGGGATTCCTTTTGAATGTTGTTGTTTATAATTCCTTGCGCAGACGCGCCACAGGCACCCCCGCTTTCTCGCGGTACTTGGCGACCGTGCGCCGGGCTATGTTATAACCCTCGTCGCGCAAGGCGGCGGTTATGGCCTCGTCGCTCATAGGGTGGCGTTTGTCTTCTTTTTCGATGACATTGCGCAGGGCGGCGAGAATTTGCATTGATGAGGTGTCGTCGTCATCTTTTGGGCGCTCGTTAAAGAACATTTTGAGCGGATATACGCCTCGTTGCGTCATGACATATTTTCCCGCTGTTGCTCGGGATATTACCGACAGGTCATAGCCTGTTGACGCCGCCACATCTCTGAGTATCATAGGGCGGATGTCGGTAGGGTCGTCGGTCAGGAAAAAATGTCTTTGCAGTTTTATGATGGCGAGCATCACGCGGTAGAGCGTCTCTTGACGCATCTTTACCGCTTTGATGAAGTTGGAGGCCTCGTCGCGTTTCTGCTTGACGAAGAGCAGGGCGTCGCGTTTTTGCCGCAGCGTCGCATCGGGGATGGTGATGGGGTCGTCAGAGGCGAACGATTCCTCTATTTGCAGCTCGGGGGCGGCGTTGAGGAGCGTCAGCGTGATGTTGTCGCCATCTGTTTCGACGTTGAAATCGGGGCTTATGTGGCGTGTGCGGTCGTCTGATGCTGACGGTTGTAGCCCGCTTCCGGGCTTGGGATTGAGCTGGCGTATGATGGCACTGGCTTCGCGTAGTTGCGTCTCGGTTATCCCTGTCAGGGAGATTATGCGGTCGTAATGTTTCTTAGAAAACAGGTCGAAATAGTCGGCCACAATCTCGATGGCATGGTCGCGCGCCGATGATTGATGGCGTCGGCGCAACTGCAACAGCAGTAAGTCGCGCAGGTCGGTGGCCCCGACTCCCGCCGGTTCAAGCGATCTCACGGTGTTCCACACCGCTTTGACACGGTCGATAGTCACGTCAAGTCCGCGTTGGAATGCGAGGTCGTCGGCTATGGCCTGGATGGAACGCGTCATGTAGCCGTTGTCGTCAAGGTTGCCTATGATATACTCAGCCACTTCGCGGTCGACTTGGCTTAACGGGGTCTGGGCTATTTGGGCGTTAAGCGATTCTATTAGAGTTTCGCCGTCGTCGGTGGCTACCGGCTCATAATAGCGGTCATCGCTGCTGTGGTTGTTTGCTTCAAGCCTGTAGGACGGTATGTCGTCACTACGGTAGTCGGCCATCTGCATTTCCTCGGCGCTTTCGTTGAAATCGTTATCGGGCTGAATCGGAGAGGCGTCATCGGCGATCTCGAGAGCAGGATTGTCATCGACGGCTCGGCGCACTTCATCTTCAAGTTCGGGCCCCGTCATCTCAAGCATCCTGACAAACTGCACCTGCAGCGGGGTGAGCCGTTGCTGCAATTTCTGCTGAGTGGTCAGTCTGAGAGCCTCTTCCATATCCTCGTTTACGTTTGCGATGCGTAAGATATTGCAAAATTACACAAAAATCAGAAAATGGTTTATTATATTTGGTGAAAACAAAATCACATCGGCGGTAGTCGTGATTAGGCACTTGGGCTCAACCCCGCGTAATAGACTATCCCTTCCCCGATGGATTTAACCTCTTTTAATGTGAGAGGACGATTGATTAGCGGTATATTTGCAATATTTATACGAAGCCGCTTATATTACATGAAATTAACATATCGCAATAAGCTTTTCTTTTGGGTCATAATACTTGTTTGGACAATATTTGGCAGCTTGTTTTACTTTCAGTATAAAACTGAAATAAATTACAAGAAACAAATGTTGCGTAATGAACTCAAGATGATAGACCAACACATCATGTCGGTTTATGATGAAGGACATGACTTGAAGGAATTTGTGAGAATGTTAGAGATATGTTACCAAAACTCCACATTTGATGCAATGCAGATAAGTGTATATGGAGAGGGGGATTCTCTAATCGCTTCCGTCAGACAGCCGATACCTCAAGAACTCGACAGCCTCGAGGACCTCCAACCTGAGGACAAGACAACGCGATTAGTAAAGTATAACACGGACGGCAACACAAATCTGTTTTATTTCTCTTCCGGTAAAAGTCGTGATGGTAAAATAACAGTCAAGACCGGTATGCCATATTCTTTTTCAATAAATAGTGCGATAAGCACTGACATACATTGGTGGCTCCTTGCCGTAATCACGTTAATCGCATCTGTAGTAGTGTATTTTTCAACCCATTTGCTAAGTCGTAATATTTACCTTCTGCGGCGGTTCGCTTATCAGGCGTCACACAGGCAACCGATTGAAAAAGTGCCAAATTTTCCTAATGACGAGCTTGGTGAAATCGCAAAAGAGATATTTAATATTTATACATCTTTGATTAAAGCGATTGATGAAAACAATTTAGAGCATCAAAGAGTCGTTAGCGCATTAGAGGAGAAAGAGGCGTTTCAACGCCGAATGACCAACAATATCAACCATGAAATTAAAACGCCGCTGGGTGTTATCCGCGGATATGTAGAGACAATACAGTGCACTCCAGATATGGATGAGGCCACAAAAGACAAGTTTATAAAACGTATTATTGAAAATGTTGACCGACTGAACTCATTGGTTAGTGATATTTCAGTAATAGCGCAACTTGATGAGATGTCATACAACGCGGTCATTTCTGATGTGGACTTCTATGATGTCGTGTCGAAAATCAGTGACGATGTTAAATTTGCGAGTGTCGGTATCTCTAACAATATGGCATTCAGCTTTGACATTCCTTTGAACTGTCATGTGAGAGGTGACAGAGAGCTGCTGATTTCTGTATTACTTAACCTGATACGCAATTCTATTCTTCATAGCAATGGGACGGAGATGACTTTGCGTTTAATCGAAGAAACTTCTGATTCCTACGTGTTTGCTTATGCCGACAACGGCATCGGGGTGGAACCGGAACAATTGGAACACCTATTTGAGCGTTTTTATCGAGCTGACATCGGAAGGGCGCGTAAAAATGGAGGTGTGGGTTTGGGCCTTTCGATTGTCAATAGTGCTATCAAAACTCTTGGCGGTATTATTTCAGTGCGAAACAAGGATGATGGAGGACTTGAGTTTACGTTTTCATTGCCTAAAGTCAAAATATAGTGTAATCATATCTCCGATTTTTTATGAACTGCCGCGTAGCCCGTTGGGGTAATCAATGCCTTCGGCTCTAATCTCAATCGTACGCGGCGATGAACCGCTTTCCGCTTTATCGCGTTGATAATCCAAACGATAGCAATAATTATGCCGATTTCACATCTAACCCCTGGCTTGGCTGTCGACGTGTCCGTGTGGGGCGTATCCGAGCTGATATGGTGGCTTTAGTGGCAATGGCAGCCCTGGCGGTCAGCGGCGTAATTTCCGCTTTGATTCTACACAGTTTCGACTGCTTGCGCGCTATTTTCGGATTATGATAGACCCTGCCTAAAAAGTGATTCTTAACAAAAAACAATAAAATTTGCTTTTTGCTCTCGACTTATTCGTATCTTTGTGGTTTAATTGGCATAAGCAAAACCATAAAAACAGATATACCTCTATGTTTAGGAGCAATACATGCGGAGAACTCCGCCTAAGCGATGCCGGCAAAGATGTCACTTTGGCCGGATGGGTTCAACGTACCCGCAAGATGGGTGGCATGACGTTTGTTGACATCCGTGACCGTTACGGGCTTACGCAGGTAGTGTTTAACAACGAGACCGATGCCGCTCTGTGTGACGCCGCCAACAAACTCGGGCGCGAGTATGTGGTGCAGATAAAGGGCCGCGTGGCCGAGCGCGCCAGCAAGAATCCTAATCTCCCGACAGGCGACATCGAGATAATCGCCTCTGAACTTAACGTGCTTAACCCCAGTGAGGTGCCGCCGTTCACTATCGAGGATAACACCGATGGCGGCGACGAGCTGCGCATGAAATACCGCTATCTTGATTTGCGCCGCACGGCAGTGCGCCGCAACCTTGAACTGCGCCACCGCATGACGATGGAGGTGCGTCGCTATCTCGACTCGAAGGGATTCCTCGAAATCGAGACCCCGATGCTCGTTGGGTCGACTCCCGAGGGCGCGCGTGACTTTGTGGTGCCTTCGCGCATGAACCAGGGACAGTTTTACGCTCTGCCCCAGTCGCCTCAGACGTTGAAGCAGTTGCTGATGGTGTCGGGCATGGATCGCTATTTCCAGATTGTGAAATGTTTCCGCGACGAAGACCTTCGTGCCGACCGCCAACCCGAGTTCACTCAGATTGACTGCGAAATGAGCTACGTGGAGCAAGATGATATAATCAATCTTTTTGAGGGGATGGCAAAGCATCTGTTCAAGGAATTGCGATGTGTTGAGCTTAGCGAACCGTTCCTGCGAATGCCTTGGAGCGAGGCCATGCGTCTCTATGGCAGCGACAAGCCTGATTTGCGTTTCGGTATGACTTTTGTGGAGCTGATGGATACGCTCAAAGGCCACGGTTTCTCGGTGTTTGACAATGCCGCTTATATCGGCGGTATTTGCGCTAAGGGCGCGGCAAGCTACACTCGCAAGCAACTTGACCAGCTGACCGACTTTGTGAAGCGTCCGCAGATTGGCGCAAAGGGTATGGTCTACGCGCGTGTCGAGGCCGACGGCACAGTGAAATCGTCGGTCGATAAATTTTATACTCAGGAGACACTTCAACGTCTCAAAGAGGTTATGTCAGCCGAGCCGGGCGATTTGATTCTGATACTCAGCGGCGACGATGCCATGAAGACGCGCAAACAGCTATGTGAGCTGCGTCTTGAAATGGGCAACCGCCTCGGTCTAAGAGATAAAGATAAATTCGCTTGCCTGTGGGTAGTTGATTTCCCGATGTTTGAATGGAGCGACGAGGAGCAGCGTCTGATGGCAATGCACCACCCGTTCACCCATCCCAAAGATGAGGATATCCCCCTGCTCGACACCGACCCCGCCGCAGTGCGCGCCGATGCCTACGACATGGTGATTAACGGCGTAGAAGTAGGTGGCGGTTCAATCCGTATCCACGACAGCAAGCTGCAGGCCAAAATGTTTGAGATTCTCGGTTTCACACCAGAAAAAGCTCAGGAACAGTTCGGATTCCTGATGAACGCGTTTAAGTTTGGCGCGCCCCCTCATGGCGGTCTCGCATACGGACTTGACCGCTGGGTGTCTCTGTTTGCCGGTCTTGACAGCATTCGCGACTGCATCGCATTCCCGAAAAACAACAGTGGCCGTGATGTGATGCTCGACGCACCCGCGCCGCTCGACCAGAAACAGCTCGACGAGCTTTCGCTTGCTGTTGTGACAGAAGAATAATTCGAGGGTATATAAATGAAAGTTGGAGATATAATCGATGCGATAGAGGCAGTGGCTCCCCCCTCGCTGCAAGAGGGATGGGATAACACCGGCCTGCTTGTAGGGCACCGCGAAGCCGATTGCCGCGGCGTGATGCTCTGCGTCGATGTGACACCCGACATTATCCTTGAAGCGTTGGAGGCAGGTTGCGATATGGTTGTATCGCACCATCCTTTGATATTCAAGGGGCTTAAACGGCTTAACGGCGATGGTCGCGTGGAACGCTCGGTCGAACTTGCCGTAAAGAGGGGCGTTGCCGTCTATTGCTGCCACACCTCTATCGACAACGCCCCCGGTGGCGTGTCGTGGGTAATGGCGAATCTCCTCGGTGCGGATGGGTGCGAAGTGTTGTCGCCTCAGGCAGGAGGGGATGGCAATACTGGTCTCGGAGTAGTCGGCTGTTTTAGCGAACCGTTGGCGGCAAGCGATTTTGTGGAACGGGTCAAGCGTTCGTTCGGCTCGCCTGTGGCCCGTTGCTCCCGTTGTCCCGAGGGTGGGATAACGCGCGTGGCGATGTGCGGAGGCTCAGGCTCTGAATTTATCACTGACGCGATAGCGGCGGGAGCGCAAGCCTATATCACATCCGATACCCGCTATCATGATTTTGTCGATTACGGAGAGAAAATTTTCATAGTCGATATAGGCCATTTTGAAAGCGAGGAGTGTACAAAAGAAATTTTTTATCAAATTATTACGGAAAAATTTCCTAACTTTGCAGTCTGTTATTCAGTTATAGAAACTAATCCAATTAGCTATTTATAGACATATGGCTACCGATAAAACCAAAACCGACCAGAATCTCTCTGTGGAGCAACGCTTGAAATCGCTCTACAAGCTGCAAACAATCTTGACCGAAATAGACCGCATCAAGACTATCCGCGGCGAGCTTCCTCTTGAAGTCAAAGACTTGGAAGACAGCATCGAAGGCCTTCACACTCGCATCGATAACTACAAGCGCGAGATTGATGAGCTGAAAGGGAAGATGGCGGCAGAAAAGGAGAAAATCAATAAGTCTCAGTCGCTTATCGAGCGTTATCGCGAACAGCTCGACAACGTGCGCAACAACCGCGAGTTTGACCTTTTGAGCAAAGAAATCGAGTTCCAGACCCTCGAGATTGAGCTTAGCGAGAAGCATCTCAACGAGTTCTCCCGCATGATTGAAGCCAAAACCAACGAAATCAAGGCCACGGAAGAAGACCTCGGCGACCGCGAGCATATCTTGTCGGAGAAAAAAGAGGAGCTTGATGAAATTGTTTCCGAAACACGTCAGGATGAGGAACGTCTGCGCCAGGAGGCAAAAGATCTGGAGCCTAATGTCGACAGCCGCACCCTCGCCGCATTCAAGCGCATCCGCAAGAATGCGCGCAACGGCCTCGGCATAGTCTACATTCAGCGTAATGCTTGTGGCGGTTGCTTTAATCGCATCCCGCCGCAGAAACAGCTTGAAATCAAGATGCACAAGAAAATCATCGTTTGCGAGTATTGCGGTCGCATTATGATTGATCCCGCTCTTGCAGGCGTTGAGGAAAATGCCTAACCGTCCGTATCCATACGACAGCGGCTTTTGACAAAGTCGTTACTGAATTGAAGAGACTTCGATTTACGCGGGGTCTCTTTTTTTGCGCAAAGTCAAATTTTTTGCGCAAAAAGTGTTGCGAAAGAGATAATAATTCCACAAAAAACGCTAACTTTGCAGCCTGTTTAAAGCTATCGTATAGTGGCAAACAGATAGTTAATTACAAAGCTATTATTATCACGTTAACTATGACGCTCTTACAAGCAAAACTGTCGAATTATACCGCGCCACAAGAGGCAAAGGCGGCTGGTATCTATCCCTATTTCAGAGCTATCTCAAGTGAGCAAGACCCTGAAGTTGTCATCAACGGGAAAAAAGTGTTGATGTTTGGCTCTAATTGCTATACCGGCCTTGTCAATGACCCGCGTATCAAAGAAGCTGCCATCGAGGCAACTAAAAAATACGGTACAGGATGTGCCGGCTCGCCATTCCTCAACGGAACGCTCGATTTGCACAAAAAACTTGAGGCGCGTCTGGCCGAGTATATCGGTAAAGAAGACGTGATGATTTATTCCACCGGCTTTGAGGTTAACCTCGGAGTGGTGTCGTGTCTCACCGGTCGCGAGGACTACATAATTTGGGACGAACAGGATCACGCTTCGATTATCGAAGGTCGCCGTCTGTCGTTCTCGCAGCAGTTGAAGTATCGTCACAACGATATGGAATCACTTGAAAAGCAATTGCAACGCTGTGACCCCGACAAGGTGAAACTGATTGTGACCGACGGTGTGTTCTCGATGGAAGGAGATGTAGCCAATCTCCCTGAAATCGTGCGTCTCGCCAAGAAATACAATGCCAGCGTGATGGTCGACGAAGCCCACGGTATCGGGGTATTCGGCCGCGGCGGTCGCGGCACCTGCGACCACTTTGGTGTGAGAGACGATGTGGAGTTGATAATGGGCACGTTCTCAAAATCGTTTGCTTCGCTCGGCGGTTTTATCGCAACCAACAAGGAGATTACCAACTACCTCCGTCACCACTCGCGTTCCTATATCTTCACCGCAAGCATCACTCCGGCATCGACCGCGGCGGCTCTCGCGGCTCTCGAAATCATGGAGAAGGAGCCCGAACGTCAGGAGAAACTTTGGGAAGTGACCCACTATGCCCTCGACGGATTCCGCAACATGGGCTGTGAAATCGGCAACACTTCAACCCCGATTATCCCTCTGTTTATCCGCGACAACAACAAGACATTCGCAATTACCCGCGACTTGCTCAATGAGGGTATTTTTGTTAATCCCGTGGTGTCGCCGGCTGTAGCCCCCCACGACACGCTCATCAGATTCTCGCTGATGGCGACCCATACCAAAGAGCAGGTGACCACGGCTCTCGAAAAGATTCAAAAAGTGTTCCGCGCCTATGACCTCATCCCGTGATTGTGGGCGATAGGAAAGAAACAGAATAGAAAGGGAACGGGAGCGGACCGCCAATTACGGTTTTGTTCCCGTTTTTTCTTTTTGCCGCACGGTCAGTAAACGCCAGATACCGTGTGGTAGGAAGAACGGAACGTATTACTAAATCATAACCAGAAAAGTGACCATGAAACAAATCAAGAATTTTGATAGCTTGACGGCACATTTGAAAGAACTGAAGCCCGCTAAACGTGTGGTCGCCGTCTGGCCAAGCGATAAAAATACAGAGGAAGCCATTATCCGCGTCTTGCAAGAGGGATGGGCTGATTTCATACTTGTCGGCCCGCCGGATATTCTCGATACATTCTCGTCGTTGAAGCATTATGCCGACCATGTGTCGGTGGTCGGAGTGGCTGATTGCGACGAGGCCGCCCGTGAGGCTGTCAAGATGGTGAGAGACGGAGACGCCGACGTGGTGATGAAGGGCCTGGTTAACACTGATAACCTGCTGCACGCCGTGCTTAACAAGGAAACAGGGCTTTTGCCAAAAGGGAAAGTGCTGACTCACCTGACGGTCATGCAGGGTGGTAGCTATGGAAAATTCCTGTTTTTTTCTGATGCGGCGGTGATACCCTCGCCGACTTTCGACCAGCGGGTCGCCATGGTCAGCTATGCCGTCGAAAGTTGCCGCGCGTTCGGTGTCGAACGTCCGCGAGTCGCTTTGATTCATTACAGCGAAAAAATCAATCCAAAGTTCCCGGTAACAACTGAATACGCCGAAATCAAAAGGCTCGCCGCCGCCGGTGAATTTGGTGACGCTATCATCGACGGCCCTATGGATATCAAGACCGCTTGTGATGCCGAGTCGGCCAAAATAAAAGGAATCGCATCACTGATTGAGGGGCAAGCCGATGCGTTGATATTCCCCGACCTTGAAGCTGCGAATGTTTTCTACAAGACGATGACGCTGTTTTGCAAGGCCGACAATGCCGGGGTACTGCGCGGCCCTATCGCCCCGGTGGTGTTGCCGTCGCGAAGCGACAGCGCGATTTCCAAATATTATTCTTTAGCTGTGGCCTGTTTAATCAGTTGATTTAGGAAGTATGAGAGTGCTAACCATAAATCCAGGCTCGACTTCTACAAAAATCGCCGTCTATGATGAATCGAGCCGACTGTTTGTTTCCAACATAAAGCACGATGTAGAAGATTTAGCTCATTTCGTCAATGTGAACGACCAGTTTGAATTTCGGCGGAATCTCGTGGTGAAAACCTTGCGAGAAAATGGTTATGGACTTGACTTTGATGCCGTTGTAGGGCGCGGAGGTCTCTTGAAGCCCATTCCCGGAGGTGTCTATGAGATAAACGATGTGATGCTCGGCGAGATGGAGCACCCTTTGAGGCAGCACGCCTGTAACTTGGGCTGTCTGATTGCGAGTGATATAGCCGCCGGTATCCCGGGATGCAGGGCTTTGATAGCTGATCCGGGAGTCGTGGACGAGCTTGACGACGTGGCCCGGATAACAGGGTCGCCAATAATGCCGCGAATAACCACATGGCACGCTCTCAACCAAAGGGCAATAGGGCGTCGTCATGCCTCGGCGCTGAATGACGGCCGCCGGTATGAGGATTTGAATTTGATTATATGTCATCTTGGCGGCGGTATATCAATCGGGGCACACCTCAAGGGGCGTTGTGTCGATGTCAATAACGCGCTTGACGGCGACGGTCCGTTCTCACCCGAGCGGGCGGGGACGTTGCCTGCCGGGTCGCTCATAGACCTCTGTTATTCCGGCAGTTACACTGTCGATGAACTTAAAAAACGAATTAGCGGCAAGGCGGGTCTCGCAGCCCATCTCGGCACTACCGACGTGCAGGCTGTGGTCAGGGCCATAGAGGCGGGCGACACGAAGGCTAAATTAGTGCTCGATGCTATGAACTATCAGATAGCCAAATCAATAGGTGGTGCCGCGGTTGCGTTGCGTGGTGAGGTTGACGGTATCTTGCTAACCGGGGGAATCGCTTACTCGGAGTATGTGACATCGCAGGTGAAGGGGCGTGTGGAATTTATCGCACCTGTTTATGTCTATCCCGGTGAGGATGAGATGCTTGCGCTTGCGTTGAACGGCATCGGCGCACTGAGAGGGGAAATTCCAATCAAGGAGTATCGTTAGTTTACATCGGAGCGTAGCAGGACGTGTTCATAATTGCCGTTAATTTTTGTTGGGCTTTCGGGGGAAATGTGTTGGCGTTTTTGATGATTTTTTTTTTCATACAAAGAGGGCTTTTTGGGAAATAATAGTTATCTTCGTGTATCGTAATCGTCGCAATTATGAAAATCGGAGAATTAGATCTTGGTTTGAAGCCGGTGATGCTCGCGCCGATGGAGGATGTCACCGACCCCTCGTTTCGCCTTATATGCAAGGAGCAGGGGGCCGATATGGTCTACACTGAATTTGTGTCGGCCGATGCTCTTATCCGCGATATTCCGGCCACCACTCGAAAATTGATGATAGATGTGCGAGAACGACCGACTGCCATACAGATTTATGGCCGTGAGGCAGAACCGATGGTCGAGGCCGCGAAGATTGTCGAGGGAGCCAAGCCCGATATTATAGATATAAATTTCGGTTGCCCGGTGAAGAAAGTGGCAGGTAAGGGCGCGGGTGCCGGAATGCTCCGCGATATACCCAAGATGCTTGAGATAACAACGGCTGTGGTGAAAGCGGTGAGCCTTCCGGTGACTGTCAAGACACGATTGGGATGGGACCATGAGAGCCGTGTGATAGTCGAGCTTGCCGAAAAGCTTCAGGATTGCGGCATAAAGGCTTTGACGGTGCATGGGCGCACGAGAGCCCAGATGTATACCGGCGAGGCTGATTGGAAGATGATAGCGAGGGTTAAGGAGAACCCGCGTCTGACTATCCCGGTCATAGGCAACGGTGACATAACAACTCCAGAGAAAGCGGTGGAGGCTTTTGACCGCTATGGAGTGGATGGTGTCATGGTGGGTCGAGCGTCGATAGGCGCGCCGTGGATTTTCCGCGAGATGAAGTCGATGGTGTCTACGGGCTCCAAAGGAGAGGAACTGTCGGCCGGAGAGAAATTCGCATTGTTGCGCCGTCAGATTACCGAAAGCATAAATCGCATCGACGAGTACCGCGGCATTCTCCACATACGCCGCCATCTTGCCGCGTCGCCCCTGTTCAAGGGGATTCCGCATTTCAGGGAGACGCGTATCGAGATGTTGAGGGCGTCGACCTATGCCCAGCTCGATGACGTGTTGCGACGTATTGAAGAAATGATAATTAAAAACAACGAGATATTATGAAGCAGATATTGTCAATGCTGATGTCGGTCGCCATCGTTTTAGGGGCTTCCGCCGCCGACAAGCTCCCCGATGGGAATCGCGTGGTTTTGAAACCGTCGCGAGAGTTCAACTCGATAGTAGTCAACGGTAACGCTGTGGTTGAGTGTAAGTTCCATCCTGAGCGTTGCGGTTATGTGGTTTATTATACGGATAACAATGAAGTGCCGCGCATCAATGTGGTCAATTATGATAATCAGTTGGTTATAGACGCTGATACCACTGCCAACGCTATCACGAGCCGCATCACTGTGTTGTGTCACGGTTCGCTTGAGAATGTGGTGGTCAACGGTGGCGTGGTGCTGTCAAAACGTCTTCCTGCCAACAGCCAGTTTAGCCTTGTGGTCAACGGTAATGGTTCGGCTTATATAGGGCGCATCGAGACGGGTGTGTTCCGTGCAGTCAACAACGGTCCCGGAGCGATTGGAATCAGAGCCGTGAAGTCTGACGAAATCAACATCATCGACAACGGCTCGGGAAAAGTGAGTGTGGCTGATGTCGAAACGCCGCAGTTGTCGGTGCTTAATAACGGAGATGGTGCGATAACGCTCAACGGCAAGGCCCGCACGGCGATGTATAGCGCAAACGGCAAGGGTGACATCTATGCGATGGGTTTGAAGTGTTTCGACCTGTCGGCTCAGGTTCAGAATGAGGGCTCGATAGGTTGCGATGTCAAAAATCGAGCTGTTGTCAACATCTTAGGCAGCGGTACTGTGATGGGCCGTCGTTATCCTCGCGAAGTGCAGGGGAACGTTGAAAATCCATTCAAACTCGTCCCCAAGGCAAAATAATGCATCTAACCGCTTGAATCTAAACGTGCTGATGTGGGGATTAATTTAAGCTAAAACAAGACTATGAAACAAATATATCTGTCATTGTTAATTGCGCTGGCCGGCTCCGGGGTGGTGTCGGGCGCAGAACAAAAGCGCTATGAACTTGATGTCAACGACTTCATGGAGCTGAAGGTTGTCGAGGGATTGAATGTGGACTATAAATGTGTGCCTGACTCGGCGGGTAAGGCAGTATTCACCACAACTCCCGACCTTGCTTCGGTGCTTATGCTCGCCAACAACAAGGGAAAACTTGAAATGCAGATTTCTACTGACGGCATCAATTATAAGGGATTGCCCACAATCACCGTCTACTCCAATTTTCTTACCCGCGTTGAGAATAGCGGTGACTCGACTGTGAGGGTTCTTTCGGTGGCTCCCGGCCCTCAGTTTAAAGCAAAAGTAATCGGCAATGGCCGACTGGTGGTGCGCAATATCAGTGCCACTCAAGTTGATGCGAGTTTGTCAACAGGGAACGGCCAGATTGTGCTTTACGGGAAATGCCAGTCGGCTAAATACGGCCTGACGGGAACCGGCTCGATACAGGCAGATGGACTTAAAGCGGTGTCGGTAAAATGCCGTTCGACGGGAACGGGAACCATAGGCTGCAATGTGTCGGAGACTCTAATGGTTGTCGGCATGGGCTCCGGGAAGATATACTACACCGGCAATCCCGAGAAAATCACGAGCAGAAGCGTTGGACTGAAAGTGATTCCGCTTGACGAAGCGGCGGAGGATACGTCAAAGTAAGCCGATGGGGGAACATGGCGACTTGAAGTTGCTGACGGCGCGTTCGCTCAAATGGAACTTAATTGACCGTTTGTCGACCCAATTGTTGTATGGGGTCACGGGCATTGTTTTGGCGCGGCTGTTGTCGCAAGACGATTTCGGTCTTGTGGGGGCTGTGCTTGTTTTTCAGGCATTTGCCTCTTTGTTTGTCGATGGTGGATTTTCGGCGGCGTTGATACAGCGCAAATCGCCTACGCGTCTTGACTATTCGACCATTCTTTGGTTTAATATGGGCATGGCGTTGTGCGCTTATATCCTATTATGGTTTGCCGCTCCGCTCATAGCTGATTGGTTTCAGGGCGACGAGCGGCTAGTGCCGTTGTCGCGGGTGATGTTCCTGTCTGTTATTATCTCCGCGACTTCTATGGTGCAGATTTACCGTCTGGTGAAACAGATGGATGTCAAGAAGGTGGCCGTGGCCAATTCCGCCGGGCTTTTAGCCGGGGCGGTTGTCGGCATTTGGCTTGCGCTGTCGGGGTATGGGGCATGGGCGATTGTCTGGCAGACACTTGCCGTGGCCGCTGTCAAATCATTGTTGGCGTGGATTACTTCCGGCTGGTTTCCGCTGCTGCGGTTCTCATGGACAGCGTTGCGGTCGTTCTTTTCAGTCGGGGCGGGAGTGACAGTCACTTCGTTTCTTAATACCCTTTTTCAGAACATATATTCGTTTTTTATCGGTAATCGTGTGGGTCTCGGAGCATTGGGCTATTACACCCAAGCCGACAAATGGAGCAAAATGGGTGTGACGTCGCTCACTCAGACGCTTACATCCTCGTTTCTTCCCGTGCTGTCGGCCGTGCAAGACGATGTGGAGCGTTTTTCGCGAGTAGCAGCCAAAACCAACCGGTTCACGGGGTATGTGACGTTGCCGGCGATGGGCTTTCTGATAGTGATGGCCACGCCGATATTTCATTTGCTTTTTGGTGTGAAATGGGATGCGTCAATCATCTTGTTCCGGTTGCTTCTTTTCCGTGGCATATTTACCGTGCTGACATCGCTATACAACAATTATATACTTGCGCTCGGCAAGGCGAAACTCATAGTTTATATGGAGATGCTTCGCGATGGAGTGGCGTTTGCCGCCCTGGTCGTGACGTTGCCGTTTATAGGTCTGTCGCGAGGAGACGATGTGGTTTATGGAATAGAAATATTGCTTTGGGGTCAGGTTGCCGCCTCGGCAATTACTTGGATTGTCACATTGATGGTAGCGGCTCCGATGTCGGGGCGGCCATTCCGGCAGTACCTGACGGATTATCTGCCTTATGTCGTGGAGACTGTGGCGGTGATGGCGGTGTTGTCGGCTATCTCTATCGTGATAGTTGAACCATTGTGGTTGCTCGTGGCGCAGGTCGGTTGCGCGGTGGCCCTCTATGTCGGGATAAATTATTTAGTAGGTTCGGCCATTCAGAGGGATGCTCTGGCTTATGTGTGTCGTCGCTTTAAAAACGGAAAATCGCACGCTTGATATAACGAAGTGTCTGGCTTGCCACTAAAGCGCCGACAACGTCGGACAGAAAGTCAAGGCAGTCGCCTCCACGGCCTATATCCATCGTCGATTGAGCGATTTCGACAGCGAGCCCGAACGCGATAGTGGCTGCCATGATAATAGATAGCCATTTGCTTGACAGTCTTGTGGGTGCGCCGTCAATAAGTTGCTTGCGTAAACGGTCAATGGCAAATGATGAGTAGAAAGCCCAAAACATCAATGCGTGGACCACCTTGTCGGCGTGCGGGAATAGCGTTGGGGTTCCGTCAGGGAGCGGATGTGGGAATAGGGTGAGGTATATGATTGATATTGTGACCACTATTGTGAACAGGTAGGGTGGCATTTTTATCAGAAATATATTCATGAGAACAATCAGGTTGCTATGGATAATCGCACAAAAATACGAAATCAAGAGGAAATGATTGTATGACATTCGCGTTAAATCAATATATTTGTTGCCATAAAACCATGGGAAAGAAAATGACAACGGGCGAAGTGCGCGGGCTTATAGCGACTGTGATAGTTATGGCTATCGGGGTTTTAGCTGTGGCATGGAGCAGCGGGCGATTTTCAGAATCGAAGTCGGATGAAGCCGGGGCAATCGAGGTGTCAACATCAGATAGCTTAGTCTCTGACAGTGTTGTGACGGTCACAATAGGGAAGCGATTGGACAAACGAAACGGTAAGCGACACAAGGTGAAAAAAAGGTCTGAGCGCAAGACCTATGTGCGGCGTAGCCCGCTTGATGAGCCTGTGAATGTGGAATAGATGCGGGTTTATGTTGTGATGGCGACCTGTTTGGTCTCCTTTTGTTGGACATAAAAATGATTAAATAGTTTTTTCGCACATGAGTTATGCGTATATTTGCATAAATGCAACGTCTCATGTCTGTAACTGAAGTCACGATGACAAATCACGGTTTCCATCCGTTTTCGTTGAATCTCGGCGGTCGGTTGGTCGAGTTTACCTGTCCGGCTGTTATGGGTATTCTTAATGTCACTCCCGATTCGTTTTATTCGGAATCGAGATGCGTATCTGATGCGCAAATCAAAGGTCGAGTGTCGGAATTGCTTGAGTCGGGAGCGGATATAATTGACATAGGGGGGTATTCAAGTCGACCCGGGGCGGATAATGTTTCGGTCGAGGAGGAAACCGCCCGTGTGGTCAAGGGAGTGGCTTTGACGAGGGAAATTAGCCCGAATGCGATAATTTCAGTCGACACGTTCAGGGCATCGGTGGCGCAGAAGGCCATCGAGGCCGGAGCTGACATAATCAACGATATTTCCGGCGGGGATCTTGACTCGGATATGTTTGCCGCGGTAGCGGCTTTAAAAGTCCCTTACATATTGATGCACACCCGCGGCACACCGCAGACCATGAGCGGTTTGACCGACTATGACGATGTGACCGCCGACGTAATCGCTGAGTTGAGTGAAAAAGTCAACAGGCTGTCGCTTATGGGTGTCAATGATGTTATTATAGACCCCGGCTTTGGTTTTGGCAAGACGGTTGAGCAGAACTATGAGTTGCTTCGCGGCTTGTCGGCTTTGCATTGCTTGCAACGTCCGCTGCTTGTCGGGGTGTCGCGAAAGTCGATGATTTACAAGCCGCTTGGCGTCACACCGGCTGAGTCGTTGAACGGCACTACCGTTGTCAACACTCTCTCGCTTGCGCAAGGGGCTTCGATATTGCGGGTGCATGATGTGGCTCCGGCTGTGGAGGCTGTTAAAATATTCATGATGACACAAGGGTTATGGAATCATTCGGTATAAAAGATGCGCTCGACATAGTGATAGTAGCCACGTTGCTTTACTATCTCTATCGCATAATGAAGGAGTCGGGCACGATAAACATTTTCTTCGGAGTATTGGCGTTTATCGCAGTGTGGGTCGTAACGTCAGAAATTTTGGAAATGAGGCTTATCGGGACTATTCTTGACAAGTTCATGAGCATCGGCTTGTTGATTCTTGTGATTTTGTTTCAAGACCAGATAAAACGGTTTCTCGTTGAACTCGGCTCACACCGGCGGTGGAAATTTCTGAAATCACTGTTTCACCATCATCACGGCAACAGTGAAAACGGTGATGACCAGCGGCGATTGGTATTGCCGATTGTCTATGCTTGCATGAATATGTCGAAGAGTAAGACGGGGGCTTTGATAGTGATTGAGCAGAATGTCCCATTGGAAACGTATGAGAAGTCGGGCGACCGAATAGATGCCGAGATAAACCCCCGGTTAATAGAAAACATATTTTTCAAAAATTCACCACTTCATGACGGTGCGATTGTGGTGGCCCACGACCGCATCAAGGCTGCGGGCTGCATTCTGCCGGTAAGTCATGATACAAGTGTCCCGCGCTCGCTTGGTTTGCGTCACCGGTCGGCACTTGGAATCTCGCAGGCGACTGATGCTGTGGCTATCGTGGTATCTGAGGAAACCGGCGGCATCTCCATAGCGCATCGCGGTTCGCTCAAAACTCGTCTTACCTCTACCGAACTTGAACAGTATCTGTCGCAGATTTCGCTTAGTCGGTAATGCTGAAAAACGACAGGATATTAGTCTTTTTGAAAGAGTTTTGGTAATTTTGTCGGTTGAATGAAGTCAACCGGGGAATTAACCCTGCAAAATGATATTTTATGAAATTATTTGACGTTTATCCGCTGTTTGACATTGAAATAGTGAAAGGCCGCGGGTGTAAGACTTACGATGCTACCGGGCAGGAGTATCTTGACCTTTATGGCGGTCACGCCGTAATCTCAGTAGGACACTCTCATCCTCATTATATCAATGCGCTTGCCGAGCAGGCCGCGAATTTAGTTTTCTATTCCAATTCGGTTGTCAATTCCCTGCAACAACGCTTGGCTGACAAACTCGGCAAAGCGTCGGGATATGACGATTATCAGTTGTTTCTTATAAATTCCGGAGCCGAAGCCAATGAGAATGCGTTGAAACTGGCCTCGTTCCATACAGGCAAGAAACGTGTAATCGCTTATTCAAAGGCTTTCCACGGGCGGACCTCGGCGGCTGTCGAGGCGACTGACAATCCCAAAATTATGTCGCCGCTCAACGCTAACGAACACGTCACGTTCCTGCCGCTCGGGGATATTGACGGCACACGCCGCGAATTGGCTAAAGGCGATGTGGCGGCGGTTATCATCGAAGGTATTCAGGGCGTCGGAGGAATCCGTATACCCGCTGACGATTTCATGCGGGAGTTGCGCCGGACTACAGAAGAAGCCGGAGTAGTGTTGATTTTGGATGAAATCCAGTCGGGGTACGGTCGCTCCGGCCGCTTTTTCGCTCACCAGTATTCTGGCATACGCCCCGACATCATCACTGTAGCCAAGGGTATCGCCAACGGCTATCCGATGGGTGGCGTGCTTATATCCCCGAAATTCAAACCTGTTTACGGCCAACTCGGCACCACGTTCGGAGGCAATCATTTGGGATGCGCCGCCGCCATTGCCGTGCTTGATATATTTGAAGATGAGAAACTTGTGGATAACGCTGCCACGGTAGGGGAGTATCTGATGACCGAGTTGAAGACTATCCCGGGTATTAAGGAGGTGCGCGGGCGCGGTTTGATGATTGGTATAGAGATGGATTACCCTGTCAAGGATTTGCGTTACAGGCTAATCAAGGATAAACACATCTTTACCGGTGCGTCGGGCACTAACGTGATACGCTTGCTCCCGCCGTTGTCGCTTACGATTGACGAGGCCGCCCAATTCATCAAATCGTTTAAAGAGGCAATCGCGGAATGAGGAAGATAGCGATTATAGGAGCCGGCAACATGGGTGGCGCGATAGCTCGCGGTATCCTCGGCGGGAAGTTGAGTAGTGAGTATGAAGTCAGCCTTTCTAATCCGTCGGTTAGTAAATTGGATTTAATCAAGGCGGAGTTCCCATCGGTTGTAACCACCGTTTCAAATGTTGATGCCGCAAGAGGGGCGGATATAATAGTCCTTGCGGTTAAGCCTTGGCTTGTGAAGCAGGTGATTGACGAATTGTCGTCCTCGATTGATGTGGAGAAGGTCACACTTGTGTCGCTTGCTGCCGGAATAAGTGTGGGCGACCTTTGTGATATGTTCCCCAACCCACAACAGGCGGCTTATAGCGTGACACGCGCGATGCCCAACACTGCGATAGCCGTCGGTGAGAGCATGACGTTTGTCTGCGGTGACCGGGCTGCGAAAAATAAGATTGACGAGCTGAACATGATATTCGGCTCGATGGGCCGTTCCGCTGTCATCCCGGAGCGGATGATGTGTGGGGCTATGGCTCTTTGTTCGTGCGGAATCGCGTATGCCATGCGCTATGTACGCGCAGCCACTGAAGGTGCGGTGGAGCTGGGTCTGTATCCCGACGCAGCGAAGGGGTACATATTCCAAACAATCCGCGGCGCAGTCGCGCTGCTTGAGTCGACCGGGTCAAACCCCGAGGTTGAAATCGACAAAGTCACCACACCCGGCGGGGTGACTATCAAGGGGCTTAACGCTATGGAGCGAAACGGGTTCACCACGGCTGTAATCGAGGGACTTAAGGCCTCGTCGCTTTAATCCCGCAAACAAGTAGGAGGGAGAGTCGGATGTCGGTCAACAAAGTGATTCTTGTGGGTAATGTGGGTCGCGACCCTGAGTTGCGTTATGTCGAAAATCGCTTAGTAGCGACGATGTCGATGGCAACGACTGAGCGCGCTTATACCACTCCGTCGGGTGCGCAAATTCCGGAGCGCACGGAGTGGCACACCATAGTAATGTGGGATAAAGCGGCCGAGACAGCAGAGAAATACATCAGAAAAGGGAGCAAACTGTTTGTCGAGGGGAAATTGCGGACACGCGTCTGGCAGGATCGCAATGCCATAAAACGCACTGTAACAGAAATCTATGTTGAGAATTTCGACATACTGTCGCTTCCGCGGCCAAAAGAATAGATTCAAACATTCATGAGAAAACAATAAAATTTGTCACATAATGAGCAGTAAAACAACAACAAAAGAGAATCAGGCTCCGGCCTCGGAGGTCTACGCTGATTCAGATCCCATCGCCATACCCGAAAACGCATTCCGGGAACTTGGAGATGATGAGCATTACCGCCCGTTGATGCACCCTGCCCGCGATTACCGCGAGGCAACCCCTTATTCGGTGCTGATGGGCTTGCTATTAGCCGTGATATTCAGTGCTGCGGCAGCCTATCTCGGATTGAAAGTCGGGCAAGTGTTTGAAGCCGCTATCCCCATCGCCATCATTGCGGTAGGATGCTCAAGCGCATTGAAGATAAAGCATCCGCTCGGGCAAAACGTTATCATCCAGTCAATCGGAGCTTGCTCGGGTGTGATAGTAGCAGGTGCGATTTTCACCCTTCCAGCCTTGTTTATCCTGCAATCCAAATATCCGGATTTGACTGTGAATTTCCTCGAGATATTTCTCAGTTCGTTGCTTGGCGGAGTGCTCGGGATTTTGTTTTTCATACCTTTCCGTAAATATTTTGTAAAAGATATGCACGGAAAGTACCCATTCCCGGAGGCTACAGCCACAACGCAGGTGCTTGCCAGCGGGCAAAGCGTAGGTAGCAACAGCAAGCAGGCAGTGACACTTGTCATCGCTTCGCTAATCGGTGGGGTGTATGACTATGTTGTCGAGACATTCGGTCTGTGGGCTTCAACGCTGACAACCACCGTTGGGCAATGGGGCGAGGCGTTGGCGGCTAAAACCAAACTTGTGTTGAGCTGTAACACCGGTGCTGCCGTGCTTGGGCTTGGTTACATCATAGGGTTGAAATATGCGTTTGTAATCTTTGCCGGCTCAATCTTTGTCTGGTGGGTAATTATTCCTTTGATGGGGACATACGGCGCGTCTGAGATAGCCGCGATGACCCCTAATGAAATTTTCACTGACTATGCCAAGCTGATAGGTATAGGCGGCATCGCCATGGCCGGTGTAATCGGGATAGTAAAATCCTGGCCAATAATAACTCAGGCGGTAGGACTTGCCGGCAGGGAGTTCCGCGGGTCGGCCCAGGGGGTTAAAACAATCAGATGGCAGCGTGACATTTCGATGAAACACGTTGTGTTTTTCATCGCAATCGCGCTTGCCGCGGTGCTGGTGTTTTTCTGGGTCGGTGTCATCAACACTTTTTGGCAGGCATTAGTTGCGTGGCTTGTCGTGACAGTCATAGCGTTTCTATTCACCACTGTCGCAGCCAACGCTATCGCTATAGTCGGTTCCAACCCGGTGTCGGGTATGACGTTGATGACGCTGATTGTTGCGTCGGCTATCTTTGTTGGAATAGGTCTCAGCGGGACTTCCGGGATAGTCGCTTCGATGGTAATCGGTGGGGTCGTGTGTACCGCTCTGTCGATGGCCGGCGGTTTCGTGACCGACCTGAAGGTTGGCTATTGGTTGGGTTCTACCCCCAAGACACAGGAAAGCTGGAAGTTCCTCGGTACGCTTGTGTCGGCTGCAACGGTCGGCGGTGTGCTTCTCGTGCTTAATGATGTGTATGGCTTCAGCGGCCCCGACGCTCTTGTCGCGCCTCAGGCCAATGCTATGGCCAAGGTCATAGAACCGTTGATGATGGGTGGCGATACCCCCTGGATTCTTTATATGGTCGGAGCGGTCTTAGCCCTGCTGCTTAACTGGCTGGGTGTCCCGGCTCTGGCGTTCTGTCTCGGAATGTTTATCCCGTTGTCGCTTAACACTCCGCTTTTAGTCGGCGGCGCAATCGCATGGTTTGTCGGTAACTCATCGAAAGATAAAGCTCTCAATGCCGCCCGTCGTGATAGAGGCACACTTATCTCATCGGGTCTGATAGCGGGTGGTGCGCTGTTTGGCGTTTTCGCCGCGCTCACACGTTACTTCGGGTTCACTTTTGACGCGGGCATCTCTGAGGTGTCGTTGCAGGTAGCGGGTCTTGTGATTTATGCCTTGCTGATAGCCTATCTCACCTTGGATAGCCTGAGAGCCAAGAAATGACCGTAGGATTGCGTTTCATCAATAATATGAACCGCAAGATACTTTCACTCGCCATACCCTCCATAATCGCCAATATCACAACTCCGTTGCTAGGGCTTGTCGATACGGCGATTGTGGGGCATATGGGGAGTGCGGTGTTTATAGCGGCCATCGCTGTCGGTGGCAGTGTGTTTAACCTCCTGTATTGGTGTTTCGCCTTTTTGAGAATGGGATCGAGCGGCATGACGGCTCAGGCGTATGGAGCCAATGATGCCGTAGGGCAGGGCTTGGTGGCGTACAGGTCGCTTTTAGTGGCACTGGGCGCTGGCACAGCCATGATTGTCTTGTCGAGACCGATAGCGTTCGGTGTGTTGCGGTTTATGGATGTTGAGGGGCCGACCTTGGATTTGGCTTTGACTTATGTTTCCATC